>CANQFZ010000005.1 GCA_947600065.1 uncultured Clostridia bacterium
CAAGTGTTTGTGGCGCTGCGCGCCCTGCACCCCTGCTGTCAGTTGACAGTAGACAGGGTACAGTATGCAGTAAGAGCCGAAAGGCAGTCCGCTGAATATAACGCATAAAAAAGAAGCTAGAGGCTAGGGTTTAAACTCTAGCCTCTAGCTTCTTTCTCTGAAAAATAAATAACTTTATCTCCAAAACTACCTTTGACTTCTTACCTCTTACTTCTAATCTCTTACCTCTAATAACCTTACCTTGAATTTCAATATCCTCAACACGCTTTCATTTAGGCGCTCCTCGGAAATTACGCCGCTGTTTACGGCGTTTACTACGCTTTCAAATGCCTCGGATAAATTATCGGGCATAAGCAGTATATCGCACCCCGCGAGTATTGCCCTTACGGCATAGTCCTTTTCGCCTTTTATCGCTCCCATGCCGAGCGCGTCCGTTATGACAAGACCTTTAAACCCAAGTTCCCCGCGCAGAATTTCGGTTATCATCTTCTCCGAAAGCGTCGCGGGAGTGTTGTCGCCCGTGACCTTCGGCGCGGAAATATGCCCGACCATAACGCCGTCAAGCTCCCCCGCGCCCATAAACGGAAGCCACTCGCACTTTTCCATTTCCTCTTTTGTTTTGTTTGCAAAAGCCGCGCCCGTGTGACTGTCCTCGCTTGTGTCGCCGTGACCCGGGAAGTGCTTGTAGACGGGGATAATGCCGTTGTTTTTCAGACCTTCTGCCATAGCCTTCGCCATTTTCGCGGCAATTTCAGCATCGGTAGAAAACGCCCTGTCGCCTATTACGGTGTTGTCGGGATTTGTGAAAATATCCGCGTCGGGCGCAAAGTCCATGTTAAAACCGTATTTTTTCAGATAGCCGCCTATGGTATTTCCCATTTCGAGAGCGTCCGCGCTGTCGCCGCTATTCCCGACCGCCTGCGCGCTCTCGTATTTTTTCAGCCCGAAGCTTTTGTTATTTGCGAGCCTTGCGACCCTGCCGCCTTCTTCGTCAACGGCGATAAAGAGCGGTATCTCGCACATATTCAAAAGGGCTTTATTAAACGAAGTTATCTGATTTGGAGAAACAATATTCGCCGCAAACAGCGCCACACCGCCCACGGGATATTTTTTGAAATTGCTTTTCATTGTCTCGGACAATGCCGAAACGCTTTTATAGCCCGCCGAAAGGTCCTTTGTGGGAGAAACGAGCGCTTCGGGGCGCACAATGAAAAGCTGTCCGACCTTTTCTCTAAGCGACATTTCCGAAAGCAGGCGTTCTGCTTTTTCGTCATACGTTTCGGGATCTTGCGGTTTTGGAGTTTGGCTTGAAGTCTGAGTGCTTTTTGTTGTTGATGATGAACTTGAAGATGAGCGTGAAGATGAACTTGAAAATAAACTTGATGATGAAAATGAAGATGAACTTGCAGAACTTGACATTGAACTAAAATATGAAGAACTGCTCTGAACAGACGAGCTCGAACTTTCAGTAATGCTTTCCCTTGACGAGCTTACGACAGTCGAAGAGCTAAAAGCGCTCGAACTGCTCCGACTTGTTATTTCCGAGCTGCTCTGTGCAAAAGAAGAAATTGACGAATAATTATCGGCAATTGTCGGCTCGCTTTTACAGCCAGAAAGCAGAACGCTCAAAGACAAAACAAGCGCCGCCGCTAATTTTTTCATATTATCACCCTTATTCTTTTATGCCGTATATTTCCCCGAGCGCCGCTGTTTTCAGCGCCCATTTTCCGTGGCATTTTTCCTCGTTCATTCTTGTGCCGTCCGCGCTTTTTTCAACGCCGAGAGTGTCCGAGCTCCAGCCGAGTATCTTCAGCGCGTCTTCATAGTCCGTTTTTTTCACCTTCATACTTTCGTATATAAGCGGAAGCTGTGAGGGGTGGATAGCGGTCTTTCCTATAAAACCGTTCAGCCTGTCGAGGGCTAATTCTTTTTTCAGCCCTACCGCCCAAGGCTCGCTTTCGTTCTCTCCGAAATATTCCCAGACTGCGCCGGACACCACATAGTCGGGTACAAAAACGTTTATTATGTCAATGAGGATATCCCTTACCGCTCCCATATCGTAGACCGTATAGTCCGCGCTGCGCCTTAGTCCGAAAAGGTTGCTTAAATCGTTCCCGCCGACCCTTACATTAAGGACATAGTCCTTTATGCCGTCAAGACAGTCTTTTATTTTACCGAGAGTTTCCGCTCTGCTCACAGTGTCTGCGATCATTCTGCTTTCGAGTATGGGCATTATGTAAACGGGCTTAGGGCGGTTTAGGTTTATTTTTGTTATTATCTCACTGTAACTGCGGCAGTTCGACAAATCGAATTTCGGCAGAACATATCCCGTTATTATGTCGTAATATTCTTTGAAAAGCTCGTGAATGTGCAAAAGATGTTCGGGCGTTCTTATCCGAATAAAAACAAGCGGGGGATTTAATAACCGTTTCATTTCCCCGAGCGTTTTTAAAAGCTCCTGTTCTGCTTTTTCAAGCGCCTCGTCCCTTATCGAATCTTCAAGGCAGAACGCAATTGAAGTAAGACACCTAAACGCTCCGTTTCCTATTTTTTCAGCCACGCCCTCTGTAACCGCAGGCGTATACAAAAGACCGCCCACCATATACTGAAGTCGGGCGCGAGAAATAACTGATGCCATTATTTTAATACCGCTCCTATATTATTACACTATTTTATATATAGTCTTATTCTTCTACTTCCACGCCATAGCTCTCGCACAGCTTTTTAAGTCCGCTTTTATATCCCGCGCCGACAAAGTTAAGCTTCCATTCGCCTTTATATCTGTAAAGTTCGACAGCCACAAACGTTTTTTCGTCGGAAAGACCGCTGAGCTCAAACCTGTACATCTCTTTTCCGCCGCCAAAAATGCGCACGGCAGGCTCTTTTACCGAGGAAATGTTTTTCTGTGTATCGCCGTATACCGAAAAACAAACGGCAATTTTAGCTACAGAAGGCTCCGTCTTTTCGAGGTCGGCTTCTATAAAAGTTTCCTCGCTTCCCGCTCTGACGGACATGTCGGGGCTTTCCGTATTTCCGAAAAACACAAGGTCTTCGTCTTTCGCGACTTTTCCGTTTTCCCTAAGTAAAAAAGCATATCCGTCTATTTCTATGCTCTTGTCGGTGCTTTTATGTTCAAAGGCTACCTTTATAAGAGAAGACCCCAGCTCGCTTATAGGAATACGCTGACCCTTTTTCGCCTGTTTTATGTTCTCGCTTGTGTTCTCGTTTATGTTAAGCTCGGCAATTTGCTCGATAGGGAAAACGCTTGTTTGAGGAGATATGCTCTCGGCGGGTTTTATCGTATTATGTTCAATTGTCGGAGCTTCGAGGATATCGTTTTTCAAAGGCGCGCCCGCGCGGGCTTTTCCCATAACGTAAATTCTCCGCGACACGGCGGAATGAACCATAATTTCGCCGTAAAGAATGGTGTTGTCTTTCAGTGCGTCCGCCGTCAGAAGAACAGAGTTCTCCCCTTTTTCAAGCGAACTCGGAGTTATTGTAAGAGCTTTTGCTCTGCTTTCAACAGTTGCTTTTCCCGCCGCGTTTATTTTAACGCAAAACCTGTTCTCTTCTTCCGCGGCAAAATCTCCCAGAGAAATTACGTTTGGAAGCTCCCATTTTTCCGCTTCGCCAAGTATTCCCTTTACGTTTCCGCGAACCTCGACATTTACGAGCTTTGTGTCGGGATACTCGGAGCTTATCGCCGTAAATTCACCGTTTCCCGTAACTTCAACTCTAAGACCCTCTATCTTTACTCCTGCCGCTTTTATAACAAGTACCGGTCCGCTGTCCGCCCATATAACGGACATATTCCCTTTTATAGTGCACGCCCTGTCAACGACGAGCGGACCTGCATATTCGCCGGGAGAAACGATTATCTCCCCGCCCGCATTCTCGCCGAATAATTCCCGAACCGTCCGCATGTCCGCATATCCCTCTCCTGTTTGTTTAATAGAATACTGCGCGGAAGCCCAAAAGCTCCCGCGCCGATATTCAGTCGCTAAGCTGCTATGCCTCTAAGCCTGCGCTTATACGTTCACACGCTCAAACGTCTACGCCGAAGCTCTTGCAAAGGGCTTCAAGACCGCCCTGATAGCCTGCTCCGACCGCATTGAATTTCCAGTCAGCGCCGTTTCTGTAAATTTCACAGACCACAAGTCCCGTTTCTATCGAAAACTCTTCCGCGAGGTCGAATTTCAGAACTTCGGTTCCTACCATGTCGTTTTCATCAGCCATACGCGCAACGCGCACATATGCGTTAGACACTTGTCCGAAATTCTGATGTCTTGGTATCGCGTCATAGATAGTTACGGTTATGGCAATTTTCTGAATGTCCGAAGGGATCTTTGTAAAGTCGATTATAAGAACTTCGTCGTCGCCTTCGCCCTCTCCCGTCAGGTTATCGCCCGTATGACGAACGGAGCCGTCTTGGCTCTGAAGATTTCCATAGAAGATAAAATCTTCGTCTTTGCGGACTTTTCCGTTTGCGCCGAGCATAAAAGCGCTTGCGTCGAGGTCGAAATCCGCTCCTCCGTCATATTTGTTTGTATCCCAGCCAAGACCTATAAGTGCCATGGTCATATTTTTGTCAAGGCTTACTCTTTGTCCTTTTGTAAGATTAACGCTCATTGGGATATTACCTCCTGTTTTTTTGGTGTTACTCAGACTGTATATAAAGCCCCATCTGCGTTGTCAGCGTTTCCGCCGAAGGCGGATACTGCGGTCACATGCAACAGCCACAAAGGCTAGTTGCAGTAACGCTTCCTAGCATCTGGGGCTTTCTATACAGTCTGAAGTCGAACTTTTTATACAAGCTGAATACTTTTAAATGGAAAACCGTTATACCTTAAACATTTACTCCGAAATTCTTGCAGATCGCGAAAAGTCCGCCCTGGAAACCGCTGCCTATGGCGTTGAATTTCCATTCGCCGTTGTGGCGGTAGATCTCGCCTACTACTACGGCCGTTTCTATCGAAAAGTCTTCGCCGAGGTCATAGCGTATAAGCTCCGTGTTTGTCTCGCCGTCAACTATACGAATAAAGGCGTTGCTGACCTGACCGAAATTCTGTCTGCGAACGTCCGCGTCGTAGATCGTTACGGTGAAATCAATTCTCTCGATGTTCGCGGGAATGGCACTTAAGTTTACCATTATCTGCTCGTCGTCGCCCTCGCCCTCGCCGGTGAGGTTGTCGCCCATATGCTCAACGCCGCCGGAATTGTGCTTTAAATTTCCGTAGAAAACAAAGTCCCCGTCGTTTGTGACTTTTCCGTCTGCGCCGAGCAAAAACGCCGCCGCGTCGAGGTCGAAGTCCGATCCCCCGTCATATTTGTTCGTATCCCAGCCCAAGCCGACCATGATCTTGCTGAGCCCTGGGTTTCCCTTTGTAAGATCTACTTTTTGTCCTTTTGTCAAACATACTGCCATAGTGCTTTTCCTCCTAAAAGTTGTTTTGATTTAAGACTGCATTGTCCGCATAACGCTTACGATACGGGGGAGCAGTATACAGTGGACAGTGTACAGTGTACAGCTATAGTATCCGCTTCGCGGATATAATTTAGATTGTTATCGGACTGAAACGTTTTTGAGCGTAACCGTAAAAGGTTTTCTCGTGTGCCTGTTGTCCAAAAACAATCTGAATATTGTCCGCTTTAGCGGACACATTTTACTGTACACTTTACATTGTACACTGTATACTGTCAATCATATCGTAAACATTATGCATTATACAGTCCGTTTATTTTTACAGCTCCGTTGCTGTAAGCGTTAAGCTTTAGATTGACACAACGACCAGCGTTCTGTCGTCAAACGAGCCTCTTTCGACATAATTGTCCAGCCATATTTTCAGTTTTTCTTCCTGCGAAACGTTCTCGCCGTACTTTATCTCAAGGCTCGCAAGATATGCCGTCGTTTTGTCCGTGAAAATATCTTCGAGCGAAAGCCCCAGAGCCTCCGCTATCCTTTTCGTATACTGAACGGGAACTTTAACGTTCTTGTCGTTTACCCAAGGATAGACGAGCGGATCGGGTATGCGCTTAAACATCTTCATCTGCTCCTGCGTAAACTCCGTCGGAAGCTTGTTTTCGCCGATTATGCCGTTTATTAAAAGGTCAAGATAAAGCCTGTGCATTTCCGTTTCATTCGGAAAATAATCGTCCGCAACGCCGTCTGTCATGACAAACAGCATATCCGCAGAAGTTACCGCGATCTTCGTTCTGCTTTTAAGAGCTTCTTCTGTTCTTGTTTTCGGGGAAGTCAGAAAATCCGTTTCCCCCGAAAAATCGCCGCCGTCGGGTATGCCCATAAGCTTAAGCGAATTTTCATATCCGCCCCTTGTGTCGAGTATAGCTATCGCTCCGTCGCCTATCTGACAGGATATAACGAGGTTTTCTTTCGCTTCGCCCGTCGGTATTATAACGGCTATTAAAAGCGTTCCCGAAAGGTCGCTTATTTTTAAGCTCCTGCCCAAGACCTTTTCATATGCGCTGTCGGTCTTTCTCATATAGAACGCGGTTTCTACCGCCTCATATGCCTTTATAACGGAAGTCCTCACTTTTTCAGCAAGAACGCGGCAGGCTTCCATACATTTCCCGTCCGACAGACCGAGCTTTAAATCCTCTCTGATACCGCTGTTTTCCGTATAAAGTTCTTCAAATGCATTTACAAGAAACCCGACCGCCGCTTTGCAAGAAGCCCGCGCGCCTACCCGCGAAAACTTCTTTGAGCCTGCGCCGTCGGACACCGCGACAAACGTTATATCCTCAAAATTTGCCGTTTCAAACCAGTCGTCGCAGTTTGTTCCCTCGTGCTTATGCTTTTTTCCTCTGACGCGCGCGCCGACAACGGTGCTTTTCGGATATTGTTTAAATGACGTCAGATATTCGGGAAAAGGCTCGGGCTCGTTTTCGGGAATGGGATTATATTTCCAGAGCGCCGAGGTGTGCTCGGTCACTTGTTCATTTGAAAGCGGCTTTACCTTTTCGGGGGTGTTTTTCTGTTCGGTTTCGGTCGGAACGGTTTCGATTGTTGTGCTTTCGTTTAAGTTTACATCTTCCGAATTTATGCGTTCATTTTCGCTTTCGTCAGAGCTTTTGTTTTCGGGGAGCTTTTCGTTTTCGGCAATTAAACGCTCGTTATTTTTAAGTTCGTTGCTTTCGATCTCGGCATTTTCATGCTCAACGTTTTCAGCCGCAGCTTTTTCAATTCCTTTTTTTTCAAGCGACACTTTCGGCGCTTCTATATTGTTATCCTCACAGTCGGTATTATCCGAATAATTCGGCATTGTTCCGTCGATTTTGAGATTTTCCGTTTTGGGAGTTAAAAGTTCGTCTTTTCCGAGGGCTTCGTTTGTCTTGCTCTCAATTATTTCATTCATAAGGCGTTCTCCTTATTACAGAGCGCTTTCAGGGAACTATCACAAATCCCTGCGGAGGCGGCGGAAGCTCGATGTTGCCGCCGGGCTTAGCGTCAAGGCTCTTAGAGGACGTTTTGACAGAGCCCGAAACCCACGCAAAGAATTGTGCCATATCTCCCGCCGAAAGTGAATTCATCATCAAAACGCTTTCGGTTATTTGTTTAAGATACGTAGTATTTGCGTTTGAACCTGCCGCGCAGGCTATAATGTTTGCGGCTTTCATATTCCGCACTTTTACAACGGCTTCTCTGAAAGTTTCGGTATCAGTCGGCGAGCCGTCAGTCAAGATAAACACAAGCGGCCGCCAGTCGCCCTTTTGAGTTTCCGTAGACTTTCTGACTTCCGTTTCTACGCAGTCCATAAGGACATTCAGCGCTTCTCCCAGCGCCGTTGCGCCGCCCGCGGATATTTCGGGCTCTTTAAATTGCATAAGCTCGGTGAGCGGGGTCACCTGCCGCGCGGAGCTGTCGAAGGTGATAACAGAGAGATACGCTGTTTCGAGCGCCTGGGGGTCGCCTCTAAGTTCCGAAAGGAGTGCCTTTATGCCTTGTTTTACTGCTTCTATGGGCTCGCCCATCATTGATCCCGAGCAGTCCAGCAGCAAATAAACGGGAAGTCTGCGTGAAAAATCTGACATGGAATTATTCTCCTTTTTATTTTTTCGCCGATATCTTTAATTCAATTATACAACAACTTATTCCAGAAGTCAAGAGTTCAATAAAAAAAGAAGTAAGATGTAAGAGGTAAGAAATCAAGCCGAAAAATGTTCGCATAATATAACGTTCTCTCGCCCTATCCCCCTTCCCCCTTCCCCGAAGGGGAAGGGGGAAATGATGCAGGGCGCTGCGCGCCCTGCACCCGCCTGTTGGCAGTTGACAGAGTACAGTTTACGCATTGAACGCTGTAGTCAGTAATAGCCGAAAGGTTGTTTGCTGAATATGACAAATAAAAAGAGGTAAGAGGTTTAAACCTTACCTCTTACCTCTGATTATACCGGGTTCTTTTGCGAATCAATATCCATCTTTGAAAGATACATAGCACATTCCAGTGCTTTGCCGTACAATTCGTCGGGATTTCCGTCAATATGCAACAGAACACCCTGAAGTACGATACCAAACAGCACCGACCATTCGTCCGCGCTTTTGCAGACTTCTGCTGTCGTTTCCCGATATATCCCGAACCAGCTTTTACGCACAAGCTTGTAAACTTCGTCGGGCGGGAATTTTCCCCATATCAGATAGTTTTCGTTTCCCGCGTTGTCAACGCCCCGCCTTGCAAAAGCGTGTATGTCGGGAACTTCTCTTTCGGGAAACTTATTTTTGTAATAACCGTTCAGAAAACTTAAGACCGAAAAATTATTTTCAAGGAGATACGAGTTCACAGCGTCTCCGAAATAAAACTTTCTGCCGTCCTTTGTTCCAAGCTCGATAAACTTTTCGCCTTTCTCCTTTACCGTTTCATGACAGACATATCCCGTAACCCCCGCCGCAACAAGCAAACGCGGCTCGGGGTCTTTATGCACGACCTCAAACATCTTTATGAACCGTCCTGCTTCATTTGATAGCCGATATACGTCATCAAACGTAACGGCGGCGTTTGCGTCGGGATTGCTTTGTTTAGAGGGTTCCGCACTGTTTTTCGTATCATGAAATGACGCAATGAATTTTTCTTCTTGTTCTGTAAAAGAACTGTCGGTTTTTGCTTTCTTGAAAGGATTTTTGAAAAGCATAATATCTCCTTGACCTCTTACCTCTAAAGGTTGTAAACGTTATTATATCGGCTTCTTTTGTGAATCTATATCCATTCCGGAAAGGTACATAGCACATTCCAATGCCTTGCGGTATAATTCGTCGGGATCGCCGTTCATATGCATAAGAATTTCCTGAAGTGTTATTCCAAACAGCGTCGGCCATTCGTCCGCGCTTTTGCAGATTTCCTCCGCCTTTTGGCGGTACAGCCCCATCCAGCCCGTCAGTGCAAATTTAAAAACATCATCGGGCCTATACTTTCCCCATATCAGATAATTCACATTCCCTATATCGGCAACGCCCTGCCTTATGGCGGCATTTATGTCGGGAACATCCTTTCCGTGGAATTTGTGCTGATAATAACCGCCCAGATAAGTAAAGACCGAATTGCTGTTTTCAAAGAAATAGCGGTTTATCGCGGCTCCGAAATAAAAATGTCTCCCGTCCTTTGTTTCCCTCACATCAAACTTTTCGCCTTTTGCCTTTACCGTTTCATGGCAGACAAATCCCGTTGTTCCCGATGCGATAAGCAAACGCATATCGGGATCTTCGTGCAGGCTCTCGAACATCTTTGCTAAAGACAGGGCTCCGTTATAGAGCCGAGACAGATTATTGTCGGTGGTAAGGACGACTTTTTCAAAGCCGCCTTGTTGGTCGGCTTTATTGCTGAATGTGATTTTTTCTTCTTGTTTCTTAGAAGAATTGCTGTCAGGTTTGCTGAAAAGATCTTTGAAAAACATTTATTCTCCTTATTATAAGTATTTTATCATCTCGTCAAGTATCCCGCTGTTTCCGTTGTCGATAAGTCCGAAGTCCATCTGCTTGTAACTCCAGATTGCTCTGCCGATATTCAGTTCTTCAAACGCCTTGTTTATGTCTTTGAGCCAGCGCAGTCCGCTTTCCTTGTCGGCAAGGTCGATAAACCCGTATTCCCCGCAGTAAAGCGCAATGTCGCGCTTTTCACAGTAATCGACAACGGGCTTGAAGCTGTTTACAAAAAACGTATAGTCAAGCTCTTTTTCGCCGAATTTTTCAAGTTCGGGCGTAAGATGTGCGTTTATCTTTTTGGTTTCCTCGGCATAAACAGGTGCGGGCTTCGGATATGTTATCCTGAAATCGGGCTTCATTCTGTCGACCCAGTACGCGCCCTGATGAGTAAAAATAATCGGCTCGTAACAGTGAAAGTTGAACACAACGTTTTTGTCCTTCGGAATATCAAGGTCAAAAATTGCTTCAATCGCGCAGTTGTGATAACCTCCGAGCAAAATTTTAACGTCGGGGCATATCTCGCGTATAGCGGAAATCGCTTTCGTTGCCGTTTCGTTCCAGATTTTATTGAACTTCGGATCGGTTACTTCGTTTAAAAGCTCAAACGCCACCGTGTCGGAGTATTTCCCGAACCTGCGTGAAATCTCTTTCCACAATTCAACAAACCGCTCTCTGAGCTTTTCGTCCTCAAAAAATCCGACATAATTCGGATCATCAAACACAAACCCGCAGATCTTGTGCAGGTCGAGAACCATATTCAGCCCGTACCTTCTGCACCACAAAATTGCATTTTCGACATACTTAAATCCGCTGTCGATATACTCTCCGTCCTCGGTCTGTATAACATTATAGTCCACGGGCACTCTCACATGGTCTATTCCCCAGTGTGAAACACGCTCGAAATCCGCCTCGGTTATAAAATTTTCGAGCCTGTCCTTTGAATAGTCGCACTGCGACAGCCAACCGCCGAAATTTACGCCCTTGTTAAATCCGTCAAATTTTTTCATACTTTTTTACCTCTCATATATGTCCGAAATAATCAGATATTACTTTTGGTCGGGATTTTTCTCCAAGAAATAACTAGCCTCCATATCCGCCGTTGCAAGGGCGAATGCGAGCGGGAACATTTCTAAAGCCCTTCCTATGGTGTTCTTGTCCTCAATTCCCGAAAACGCCATATGCCAGCGTATAGCCATTGCTTCCTCACGCGAAAGCCGCATAAAGCCGCTTACCATATAAACGCTCTTTTCGCCGTGACCGTAGGGAAGATTGTCGGTTACGGAATAGAAAGGAGTTTTTTCCCATTGTCCTGTTTTGTCGTTTTTGACGTTTCTGTATGATATCGAGTAGATGTTTACCTTGCAAATATCATGAAGCAGCGCAACGACCGCGGCTGTTTCTTCGTTTACGTGAATGTCATATACTTCTTTTACCCTCGGTCTTTCGAGATAATCCACAAGACATTTGTAAACATTGAGAGAATGGCGGAGCAGCCCTCCCTCAAAAGCGCAGTGGTATTTTGTAGAAGCGGGCGCGGTAAAGAAATCGCTTTTGTTTTCGAGAAAATCAAGGAGTTTATCAGCGCCCTCGCGGGTTATTTTTTCCTTGAATATGGATATAAATTCTTCTTTGTCAGTCATTTTGGTTTCCTTTCAATAAGAGATATTCTCCGTTTATAGACGGAAGCATGATATTTACGTCTTTTTCCGAGAACTCAAGAACAACGGGCTTTATCCCGAAAAACCTTTTCAGATCTATACAGCATTCTTTTAGAGCCGCAGATTTCAAGACGACCGAGTCTTTCTCATAAAATTTTTCCAAGATATTTTCGGTGGTTCTTGCGGTAGCGATCGCGAACAAAAACGGCTCGTCACAGGCGCTCAGTATGTGCGTAAGCCTTTCGAGCGGAGTTTCTTCGTCTTGCTTAATCTCAGTGATAATAAACGTAAGCGGATATTTTCGCGTTATTTTACAGTTCCTTACGTTTTCGCGCGACTCATAATACGCTTCATTCTGATCCTTTTGAAATTCCAATTTACAGCCGAAGATCTTTTCCGCCTTTTTTATGAGCGGGAGCGAGTCTTTATAGTTATAGTCGCTGTATTCATTAAAGAAAATATCAAATGCTTTATCTATGTATCTTGACAGCTTATGATAATATCTCTCATCAAACGGAGCGAACATATATGCCTCGTCCTGAAATTCTTCGGAGTTATATTTTTCCGTTCCGAAATAATCTTCCGCGCAATTATCCACGTCTCCGGGATAGAAACAGTCGTCAAAGCGGTTGTTCCAGTCATAATATCTGCGGGTGAACATATATCCCAAAAAGCTCAGATATTGTGTTGTAAGATCTCCTCCCGTCCGCTCTATAACAAGGTTTCTCAGGTCGAAAAATCTCCCCAAGACAATATCGCTTATAAGCTCGGGATTATCATAGAAAAAGTTTCTGTTGTGCAGGCGGTGTTCTATACACCAGTGAAGGAACATTGCGATATGATTACAGCCGTTTATTTCATCGAGCGGAAGCTTTTTGTCAAAGATCTTTTTCGAGTGTATATATGTCGAATCTATAACGCCTTCTTTCATATAGCCTTTGCAGACGTTTTCGCGGTTTATGTCGACGATATGAGAAACGTTCATTTTTTCCAGCAGAGCGTGGGCGTCGTTGTCTACCTTGAAATCAACTTCCTCTCGGTAAAGCGGAATGACCTCAAAAAAGTTTACTTTATCGCCGCTCGGGAGCTTGCATGTGCTCGCTCCGTCGTCAACGTCTTCGGGATATACGAGCAAAGTTCCGCATAGCTTTGTATTGTTGGCAAACGGTGTTTTGTTGTCTACCGAGTGACCCCAGCCGAGCCAGGTCTTAGAGTTTATCGGAAGCCGCGAAAGGTTTTTCAAAAGCGATATCGGCCAGAACCATTCGTCCGAATTTTCGCCGATCTTCCAGCTTTTCGGAAGGCAAATCAAAAGCTCTGCGCGCCCGTTTTCTTCTTCGCTAAGTCCTTCGGGAACGTCCATTATATGAGCGCCCATTCCTACGGTTATAAGCGTATAATAGTCGCGCTTTTCCGTCGGAGGAACGATGTAAATATCGCAATGTATATCGGGAGAATGTATCTCGTGGAAAATTGTCGGAAACTCTCCGAAATATTCTTCGATATGATCCTCTAAAGCATAAATTTCTTCTTCGTCATACAGCTCACATTCGCTTTGATCTTCCTCATTCTCCTCGTAGTCTTCGTTTTCTTCTCTTTCGCTTTCTATAAGGTCGAGAAAATTTCCCGCTTCGTTTAGGACATTTTCGGGAGGGTTTAAGTTCATACACCTTGCAAATGAGATCTGCGCTCTTTCGAGAATATCCTCCCTCTTTTCGTTGTCGGGCTTTACGTCAAGAGCAACGAAATAGAGAGCCATTCCCATGCGGAAATGCCAGTGATAATCCCCGTCGAGCCTTTCGCGCCGGCTTTCGAGGACGTTTACGGCTTTTTTATATTCCTTTTCTTCAATGTATGCGTCCGCGATAATAGTAAGCGCTTCGTCGCCAAGTTCGCTCAAAGGCAGCAGACGTGCGGCGGAAACGATTTTTTCGGTTTCGTCGTTGTCCGACCATTCTTTTAGTTGTTTAAGCAGTTCACGATTATCAATGCGCATAAAACTGTACTCCTGTAAAAACTTTTTTTACAACCTGATTATACACTATATAGCGTAAAACAGTTTGTAAAAAATTATTTGTGGTTCTTTACAAACATTGTTTTTCTAAATAACGTTATCTCGCCCTATCCCCCTGCCCCCTTCCCCGAAGGGGAAGGGGGAGAGTGCGGGGCGCCGGGCGCGCCCCGCGCCCCCGCCATTTGAGAGGTTAGAGGTAAAAGATAAGAAGTCAAAGATCATTTAAAAAAAGTTATTTGAAATAAAAGGAAAGAAGTCGGAATTTGTTTTATGTATAAAAACTTTTCCTCTCAAATCCTTGCCTCATACATTTAACTTCATTTAGAAAAAGATCCTTGTTCAGACTGCATAGAAAGTTCCCGATATATTAAACACGATTTGGCTTTCAATTCTTACCTCTTACCTCTAAAACATTCGCCCGCTAGCTTTAAATTGCCGCGGGCGAATAAAATATTCAAGCGTTAGCCTTTTTAGCAAGCTGCGATTTAAGACGAGCAGCCTTGTTCTTGTGGATAAGACCTTTTCCCGCGGCCTTGTCTGCTGCAACGCTCGCCGCCTTTACGGTTTCAGCGTCTGCACCCTCTGCGCGTGCCTTTTTAACGGCAGTGCGAAGCGCGGACTTGGCAGCCTTGTTCGCTTCGGTCCTTTCTTTAGAAACAAGGACTCTTTTCTTTGCGGATTTTATATTCGGCATTTTATTCACCCCCTCAATAATATGACAGAAAAAACGGTTTTCCCGTTTTTGCATATTTCTTCTAACAGTAATAATCATTATAACATATTTATTTCAAAATTGCAAGCATTTTTTTGAAAATAATTGAAAAAATAAATCCAGCTTATATAAAAACCTAATGTGAAAAACCTATTTGATGTTCTTTTCAAACGTTGTTTCTTTAAATAACACTCTCGCACCCTATCCTTTTAGAGGTTAGAGTTAAGAAGTAAGAGGTAAGAATTTCGGGGAACTTCTGAGATAAAAAGTTGTTTGGTTTTCGGAGAAAGAGGCTGGAGGCTAGAATGCTAACGAGAAACGAACTGCCTTTCAGTTACAACTCTAACCTCTTACCTCTAACCTCTAGAAGGAGAGTGCGGGGCGCTGCGCGCCCCGCAACCCCGCCTGTCAACCGCCAACAGGCGCGCACCTCAATCCCTTTTGAGGTAAGAGGTTAGAAGTAAGATGTAAGAAAATTAAAGGTGGTTTGGGAGAAAAAGTTTTTTTGTTTTCGGAGAAAAGAGAATTTTAGTAATATAGGCTGAAATTTTATACCTATTATAATAGGGAGGATAAAAATGAACGATCTCGGACTTGCTGTAGAAGCTACAAAACTCTTGACAAAAGCGGACGGCGCAAAGGTAATACGAAAAAAAGCGGCGGGGATAAAAATAACGGACGTTTTGCTCGGTGAAGTTGCCGCGAAAAAAATTGGAAAGCCCGCGGGGAGATATATAACGCTCGAGGGAGACCCTGCGCTCCCTCAGATGTCGCTGTTCACCGAGAAAGCCCTTAAAGAGCTTGTCTGCGGGAAAAAGTTCCTTGCGATAGGACTCGGAAATCCCGATATTACCCACGACAGCCTTGGAGCTTTTGCCGCGCGGAAAATAATTCCCCAAAGCAAAACGCTCGGCGTTATAGAAACAGATGTTGAAGCTAGGACGGGAATTTCATCGGCAAGGCTCGTGCGCGGCGCGGTATGCGAGATACGCCCCGACTGCGTTATTGCAATAGACGCGCTGGCGTGCAGCGACCCGCTGAGGATAGGAAAGACAGTTCAGCTAAGCGACACGGGCTTTATTCTCGGCTCGGGCACGGGCAAAAACTGCGGGGAAATATCCGAGAGATACCTAAAGATACCCGTTGTCGCCGTCGGCGTTCCGACAATGACCGCGTATGACCGTATCGTTAAAAGCCGCAGAAAGAGCTTTCTGGTGACCTGCGCGGATATAGATATCGTTATAAGTCGGTGGGCAGAAGTAATTGCAAGCGCTGTGAATTGCCTTGGACTGAATTGACAAGCAGTAGGGATTTTCGCTTCGGGCAGGGCAATTTAGTGCTTAACAAGGGCAAAATTGTGCAAAGTGCATAAAAAAATAGCCAAAAACGGCAAAAAATTCTCTAGAAAAATTTAACTTATCTCTTGAAAATAAAGGATAAATGTGTTAGAATATTATTTGCGGCGCTGTATCGGGCGCTGACAAAAAGGCGATGAAACCGCAGATTGCACGCCTTGCGTGGGAACTGCGGCGGAGAAGTCCGAACGCGATTCGGGCGAAAAGCTGCTAGCCGTGTCAAAGACGGCGGGGAACGTTAAAGTGTCTGTTAATACGGATAACTAACCCCTCCCCCGAAAGAGGTCTTTGGACTGCAACTGTGGGTTGCAGAAAGAAACACACGGAAGAGTGGATTTTTCAAAATACGCTTTCGCCGACATTTATAGAGAAAGGTTGAAAAATCATGGCATCTGAAAAAGTAAGAATCAAGGTAAAGGGTTATGAACACGGCGTTGTTGACGCTGCCGCTGCAAAGATCGTAGACGCGGCAAAGAGAAGCGGCGCGAGAGTTGCGGGCCCTATCCCGCTCCCCACGGACAAGCAGGTCATAACCATTCTGAGAGCTGTACACAAGTATAAGGATTCGCGCGAGCAGTTCGAGCAGAGAACTCACAAGCGCCTTATAGACGTTATCCGTCCCTCTCAGAAAACCATCGAAGCGCTCCAGAGCTTAGAGCTTCCCGCGGGCGTAGAGATATCAATGGACATTTAAGATCGGAGCGAGAAGTTTTAAAAGGACTTCCGAGCTTTGATTTTAAGTTATGTTGAAGAATAATGACCCAACGTTCTTCAACCGCTAACCGAGCGCTGTATTACTTAATAGTAATGACCGGGGCGCGAGGTCAAGTTGAACAAAAGTTCAACCAATAACCGAAAAGGAGGATATGGCTGATGAAAAAAGCTATCATCGGCAAGAAGATCGGCATGACGCAGATCTTCGACGAGGCAGGAAAGGTCGTTCCCGTTACCGTTATAGAAGCGGGTCCCTGCGTTGTAGTACAGAAAAAGACGACTGAAAATGACGGCTATGAGGCTGTTCAGCTTGGATTCGGCGACGTTTCCGCAAAGCATGTGAACAAGCCCGAGCAGGGTCATTTCAAGAAAAACGACATTTCGTTCAAGAAGACTCTCAAAGAGTTTCGCTTTGACGACACGTCCGCTCTCAATACGGGCGACATCATCAAGGCGGACGTTTTCGCAGAGGGCGACGTTATCGACGTTGTGGGAACTTCAAAGGGCAAGGGCTTTACGGGCGCTATAAAGCGCCACAACCAGCACAGGCTCAAAGAGACCCACGGTTCGGGCCCTGTCGCAAGACAGGCGGGCTCTATGGGAGCTTGCTCTTCGCCTTCGAGAATCTTCAAGGGCAAAGGTATGGCAGGTCATATGGGAGCGGAGAGAGTTACCGTTCAGAACCTTGTGGTAGTTAAGGTCGACGCTGAAAACAACCTTATCGCCGTAAAGGGCGCGGTTCCCGGTCCCAAGGGCGGAGTTGTCGCAATATGCGACGCTGTTAAGGCTTAAGGAAAAGGAGGACGATACTATGTCAAAGATAAATGTAGTTGATATGGCGGGTAATGTCGTTTCCGAGCTTGAGCTTAACGACGCGGTTTTCGGCATAAAGCCGAATAAGTCCGCAATGCACGCTGTTGTTGTCAATTATCTTGCAAATCAGCGCCAGGGCACACAGTCCACGCTCACAAGAACAGAAGTAAGCGGCGGCGGAAAGAAGCCCTACAGACAAAAAGGAACAGGTCACGCAAGACAGGGTTCGACGAGAGCTCCCCAGTGGAGACACGGCGGAATTGCACTCGGCCCGAAGCCCCGTTCTTACAGATACACGCTCAACAAAAAGCTCAGAAAGCTCGCTATGCTTTCGGCTCTTTCGAGCAAGACCGCAGAAAACGAAATGATCGTTGTCGACGAGATAAAGACAGATGAGTTTAAGACCAAGACAATGGTAAAAATGCTCGGCGCTATCGGCGCAGAGGGCAAGACGCTCATCGTTCTCGACAGCGTTGACAAAAAGGTCATAAAGTCTGCCGCGAACATCGAAAAGGTTAAGACCGCGCAGGTGAATACCCTCAATGTTTACGACATTCTCAACTGCGACAGATTTGTAATTGCAAAGGGCGCGGTTGAAAAGCTCGAGGAGGTGTACGCATAATGGAAAAGACAGCACAGGATATCATTCTAAAGCCCATTATCACAGAGCACAGCATGGAATGCCTCAGAGAGGGCAAGTACACCTTTAAAGTAGCAAAGGACGCGAACAAGATCGAAATCGCAAACGCCGTTGAAAAACTCTTCAAAGGCGTAAAGGTAAAGAAAGTGAACACTATAAGCGTTCGCGGAAGAAAAAAGAGAATGGGCAGAAGCGAGGGATATACTTCCTCTTGGAAGAAGGCTATTGTTACTCTTGCAGAAGGCTCCAAGACCATCGAGTTCTTCGACGGAATGATTTAAGTAAGGAGTGAAACGAAATGGCTATCAAAGCATATAAGCCTGTCAATAACAGCCGCAGAGGTATGACTGTTACCGATTACAGCGGGCTTTCAAAGGTCGCTCCCGAAAAAAGCCTTCTGGAGCCTGTTAAAAAGACAGCCGGCAGAAACAGCTACGGAAGAATAACCGTTCGCCATATCGGCGGCGGAAACCGTAAAAAATACCGCGTTATCGACTTTAAGAGAGATAAGCGCGGAATGGACGCAACGGTCATGACGCTTGAATACGATCCCAACCGTTCGGCTTTCATCTCGCTCGTTAAGTACGAGGACGGAGAAAAGCGCTATATAATCGCTCCCGACGGACTTAAAGTCGGCGATAAAGTAAGAGCCGGCGCGGATTCGGATATAAAGCCCGGAAACGCTCTGCCTCTTGAAAATATCCCCGTTGGTACTGTTGTACACAATGTCGAGCTTCACCCCGGAAAGGGCGGTCAGCTCGTTCGCTCGGCGGGAAATATGGCGCAGCTTATGGCAAAGGAAAACGGCTATGCGCTTTTGAGACTTCCTTCGGGAGAGCTCAGAAATGTTGAAGCTTCCTGCTATGCGTCAGTCGGCACGGTTTCAAACCTTGACCACGAAAACGTAAACCTCGGCAAGGCGGGTAAAACTCGTCACCTCGGTATCAGACCCACGGTCCGCGGTTCTGTCATGAACCCGAACGACCACCCGCACGGCGGCGGCGAGGGCAAGTCCCCTGTCGGACGTCCCGGACCTGTTACGCCTTGGGGCAAGCCCGCGCTCGGCTATAAGACCAGAAGCGCGAAGAAGGCTTCGAATAAGTTTATTGTCCGCAGAAGAAACGGCAAATAAAAAATTAAAAACCCTAAAGTTGCTGTTAATAAGAACGGTGTTTTGGCAAATGCCTTGTAAAAACAATTTTCGCCGTTCATTAACTTGCAGCTTAACTTGAAAGGAAAAATCATACAATGGGAAGAAGCATTAAAAAAGGCCCTTATGTGCAGGAAGCTCTCATGAAGAGAGTTATTGCAATGAACGAGAGGGGAGAAAAGAAGGTTCTCAAGACATGGAGCCGTTCTTCTACAATATTCCCCGATTTTGTAGGGCACACATTTGCCGTTCATGACGGCAGAAAGCATGTTCCGGTATATGTTACCGAAGATATGGTAGGACACAAGCTCGGCGAATTTGCACCGACAAGGACCTTTAAGGGTCACTCGGGAAGCAAAACCTCGGCGAAGGCTAAGTAAGGAGGGGAATTATGGAAGCTAAAGCAGAACTCAGGCAGGTCCGCATTTCCCCGCGCAAGGTCGGAATTGTTCTTGATCTTATAAGGAACAAACCCGTAGAAGTAGCAATGGCTATTCTCAATAATACGCCGAAGTCCGCCTGCGAGCCTCTTGCAAAGCTCTTGAAGAGCGCGGTTGCAAACGCGGAGAACAATCACAATATGGATACATCAAGACTTGTAGTATCCAAGGCGTATGTAGGTCCGGGCGTTACACTGAAGCGTATCCGCCCCAAGGATCACGGCAGAGCGCACAGGATTTTAAAGAGAACGTCCAACATAACGCTTGTCGTTACGGAAGCTGAATAAGGAGGAGAATTACAATGGGACAGAAGGTTAATCCCCACGGACTTCGCGTGGGAGTAATCAAGGATTGGGATTCTCGTTGGTTCGCAGGAAAGTCCTCATTCGGCGACACGCTTGTCGAGGACTATAAGATCCGCGATTATCTTATGAACAAGAGAATGTTCAATAAGGCGACGGGAGAAAAGACCACACAGCTCCTTTCGAGAGCGGTTGGTATCTCCAATATTGAGATCGAGCGCAAGAGCGCAGATAAAGTTAAAATTTATATCAATACCGACAAGGTCGGAATGTTGATAGGTCCTAAGGGAGCAGAGATCGAAAAGCTTCGCGCGGAGATCTCAAAGCTTCTCGGAGGAAAGTCGGTTGATATCGACGTAATCGAAATCAAGTCTCCCGACACCAATGCACAGCTCGTTGCCGAGAGTATTGCACAGCAGCTTGAAGGACGTGTTTCCTTCCGCAGAGCTATGAAGCAGGCAATCGGCAGAACGATGAAGAGCGGCGCAAAGGGCATAAAGACAATGGTAAGCGGCCGTCTCGGCGGCGCGGAGATCGCTCGCTCGGAGATGTATAAAGAGGGCACTATTCCCCTTCAGACATTGAGAGCGGACATCGACTACGGCGTTGCAAGAGCAAACACGACCTACGGCGTTATAGGCGTTAAGGTATGGATCTACAACGGCGAAGTCCTCAAGGGCGAGATCCCCGCAAAGAGAACAGAGCGTACAGAGCGCACCGACCGCCGCAGAAACGACAGAAATGACAGAAACGGCAGAAACGGCGATCGTCGTCCGCGCAGGCCCAGAACAGATGCTAAAAAAGAAGGAGGTAACGAATAATGCTGCTTCCTAAGAGAGTTAAGTACAGAAGAGTACAGAGAGGTCGCCGCAAAGGTATCGCTACAAGAGGCAACACCGTTTCAAACGGCGAGTATGGACTTCAGGCGCTCGAAGCCGCTTGGATAAAGTCAAACCAGATAGAGGCTGCTCGTATTGCGATGACGCGTTATATAAAGCGTGGCGGTCAGGTTTGGATAAAGATATTCCCCGACAAGCCCGTATCTACAAAGCCTCTCGGAACCCGTATGGGTTCGGGAAAAGGTTCTCCCGAATATTGGGTGTCCGTAGTAAAGCCCGGAAGAGTTATGTTTGAAATCGCGGGCGTTTCAGAGGACGTTGCTAGAGAAGCTATGCGCCTTGCGGCACATAAGCTCCCGATAAAGTGCAAATTTGTCAAGAAGGAAGACGGAGGTGAGCTTTAATGAAGGCATCCGAAATCAAATATCTCACGGAAAAAGAGCTGGAAACAAAGCTCTCCGAGCTTAAAGCAGAGCTGTTCAATCTTCGTTTTCAGCTTGCTGTAAACCAGCTCGACAATCCTACAAGAATAAAGGCTGTAAAGAAAGACATCGCGCGCATAAAGACAGTTCAGCGCGAAAGACAGCTTTCTGCTGAAAATTGAGGAAGGAGGACAAGAACTAAAGTATGGAAAGAAATCTGAGAAAGACCAGAGTCGGCAAAGTAGTAAGCGACAAAATGGATAAGACCATAGTGGTTGCAATCGAGGATAATGTTCGGCATCCTCTTTACAAGAAGATCGTAAAGCGTACAATAAAGCTCAAAGCACACGACGAGCAGAACACCTGCAAAGTGGGCGACAGAGTTGAGATCATGGAAACACGCCCCCTGTCAAAGGACAAGAGATGGCGTCTTGTAAACGTGATAGAGCGCGCTAAGTAATCGGTTTTAAATCTACGAAAGGAGTAGCAGAAGAATGATACAGATGCAGACATTGCTCAAGGTCGCTGACAATACCGGCGCCAAAGAGCTTATGTGTATCAGAGTTCTTGGCGGAACAAGAAGAAGATACGCAAATATCGGCGACGTTATCGTAGCGTCCGTTAAAAAAGCTACACCCGGCGGCGTTGTAAAAAAAGGCGACGTAGTTAAAGCCGTTGTAGTGCGTTCTGCAAAGGGACTTCGCCGCGATGACGGCACATATATCCGCTTCGACGAAAACGCTGCGGTTATCATTAAGGAGGACAAAAATCCGAGGGGAACCCGTATTTTCGGTCCGGTAGCGAGAGAGCTCAGAGATAAGGATTATATGAAGATCCTGTCGCTTGCTCCCGAAGTTCTGTAATGGAGGTGTCGCAGATGAATATAAAGGTTGGCGACAACGTAAAGCTCATGACGGGCGACAAGCCCTCCAAGGGCGGCGACAGAGGAAAGACCGGAAAGGTCCTCACCGTCTCCCCCAAGGAAGGTAAAGTCATCGTCGAGGGCATAAATATGGTCACAAAGCACGTAAAGCCCAGACAGCAGGGCCAGCTCGGCGGAAGAGTTCAGGCTGAAAGCCCGATCTACGCATGCAAGGTAATGCTCGTTTGCCCGAAGTGCAACAAGACCACAAGAGTAGGTCACAAGATAGAGGACGGCAAGAAGATCAGAGTTTGCAAGCACTGCGGAGCAGAGCTGAAGTATTGATCGCCGTAAGGTTGAGGACATAAGTGTCCTCCAATGATTGGTCGGGTATAAGGAGCGCATATTTTTATATACCGCGCTAAAACCCGGCTGTCAGATAGGAGAAAATATAATGGCAAGAATGAAGGATTATTACAGGGAAACCGTTGCTCCCGCATTGTTCAAGAAGTTCGGCTATAAGTCTGTTATGCAGACGCCGAAGCTCGACAAGATCGTCGTAAACGTTGCATGCGGCGAAGCAAAGGAAAACGCAAAGATCATCGACAACGTTATGGCTGAGCTCAGCGCAATCACAGGTCAGAAGCCCGTTGCGTGCCGTTCGAGAAAGTCCGTCGCAAACTTTAAACTTCGCGAAGGACAGATAATCGGCGTTAAGGTTACGCTCAGAGGCGACATAATGTACGAGTTTCTCGACAGACTTTTTAACGTCGCTCTCCCGCGTGTACGCGACTTTAGAGGAATTAACGCAAACTCGTTCGACGGCCGCGGAAATTACTCCTTTGGTCTTAAAGAGCAGCTTATTTTCCCTGAGATCGAATACGATAAGATCGACGCTGTACGCGGAATGGACATAAACTTTGTCACTACCGCGAAAACAGATGAAGAAGCAAGAGAGCTGCTTAAGCTTATGGGCGCTCCCTTTGAGAAGTAAAGACGGAGGAAAACGGATCTATGGCTAAAACTTCTTTAAAAGAAAAGCAGAAGAGAGCTCCGAAGTTCAGCACAAGAGCTTATAACCGCTGCAAGATCTGCGGCAGACCTCACGCTTATATGCGTAAGTTCGGCATTTGCAGAATTTGCTTCAGAGAGCTTGCTTACAAAGGACAGATCCCCGGCGTAAAGAAAGCAAGCTGGTAATTTAAATAAGACAGCTTCTGCAAGATCCCTCGCCGAATGGGTTTTCGGAAAGTTCGGCTGTTTATTGGAAAATATGTGAGTACGACGAAGTGCGAAACGAAAGGTTTCGGGTTGACTTCGTAACGGCTCTCGTTTACGGAGGTAAATGAATGCAGATTACAGATACTATCGCGGATATGCTCACCAGAATACGCAATGCAAATTCCGCAAAGCACCCTACTGTTGACGTTCCCGCTTCCAACCTCAAAAAGCAGATCGCTCAGATTTTGCTTGACGAAGGCTATATAAAAGGATTTAAGGTAATTGATGACAACAAGCAGGGCGTTATAAAAATAACACTCAAGTACACGGACAGCAAGTCCGGCGTTATAACCGGTCTTCGCCGCGTATCAAAGCCCGGTCTCAGAATTTATTCAAACTGCAAGGATATGCCCAAGGTCATGAGAGGTCTCGGTATTGCCATCATCTCTACTTCAAAGGGCATTATGACCGACAAGAAAGCAAGAGAGCTCAATGTCGGCGGCGAAGTCCTCGCATTTGTATGGTAAGGGGAGGAATAGTGATATGTCAAGAATAGGAAGAATGCCTGTTGCTGTTCCCGCGGGAGTCGATGTAAAGATCGAAGGACCCGTTGTTACCGTAAAGGGACCCAAGGGCACAATTACAAAAGAATTCAATCATATTATGAAGATAACTCACGAGGGAGCCGAGATAATCGTTGAGCGTCCCGACGATGAGAACCTTTCAAAATCTCTTCACGGTCTTACAAGAACGCTTATCCACAACATGGTAATAGGCGTTACGGAAGGCTTTAAGAAAGAGCTTGAAATAAACGGCGTAGGTTTCCGCTGTGAAAAGCAGGGCGCAAACGTCGTAATGAACCTCGGCTATTCTCACAAGGTCATCGTTTCCGATACCGAAGACTGCAAGCTCGAAGTTCCCTCCCCCAACAAGATAATCGTTACGGGAATTGACAAGCAGAAGGTCGGACAGTGCGCGGCTGAGATACGCTCGAAGCGTCCTCCCGAGCCTTATAAGGGCAAGGGCATAAAGTATGCGGAAGAGCATATTCGCCGCAAGGAAGGCAAAGCCGGCAAGGGCAAGAAGTAATTGAAAGGACAGTATCAATAATGGTTAAGATAATTGATAAAAACAAAAGCAGAATGCGCCGCCATAAGCGCGTTCGCGGAAAGATCAGCGGCACACCCGAGTGCCCCAGACTTTGTGTTTTCCGTTCTTCAATGCACATTTACGCGCAGATAATTGACGATGTAAACGGAAAGACCCTTGCAGCGGCAAGCTCGACCGAAAAGGATTTCGGTATGTACGGCGGAAACTGCGAGGCGGCAAAGAAAGTCGGACAGATGGTAGCCGAAAAGGCTAAAAAAGCAGGAATAACCGACGTCGTTTTTGACAGAGGCGGTTATGTATATCACGGCAGAGTAGCGGCTCTTGCGGACGGCGCAAGAGAGGGCGGACTCAATTTCTGATAAGGAGGGAACAAGACTTTGGCTAAAATCGAACATGAACAGCAGACAGAAGAACTTGCTGAAAAGGTTGTCGCAATAAACCGCGTATCAAAGACCGTTAAGGGCGGAAGAATTATGAAATTCTCGGCGCTTGTCGTAGTCGGCGACGGAAAAGGCACGGTGGGATTCGGAATGGGAAAGTCCAACGAAGTTCCCGACGCTATCCGCAAGGGCATTGAGGACGCAAAGAAAAATCTCCACAAGATAGCGCTTAAAGGTACGACAATTCCCCATGAGATAACAGGTAAATTCGGCGCAGGCGCAGTTCTTATGCGTCCCGCTCCCGAAGGTACGGGCGTTATCGCGGGCGGCCCCGTTCGTGCGGTAATTGAAATGGCAGGAATAAAGAACATTCGTACAAAGTCCCTGCGTTCAAACAATCCCTGCAACGTTGTAAGAGCTACAATGGCAGGTCTTACGGCACTTAGAACAGCAGAAGAAGTTGCGGCTCTCAGAGGCAAGACCGTAAAGGAAATCTGATTAAAAGAGCATAGGAGGAAATTAGAATGGCAAATTTAAAAATTACTCTTGTACGCTCTTTAAACAGCTGCAAGAAAGACCAGATCGCCACGGCAAATTCTCTCGGACTTAACAAGACGAATTCCGTGACTATCCAGCCTGACAACGAGGCTACAAAGGGAAAGATCAGAAAGATCGCACACCTTGTAAAGGTCGAAGAAGCATAATAAACAAATACAGACGGCGGACGGTGAGAATTATTTCAGCGCCTGCCGACCAAAGAAATGGGGTGCAATAACTATGAAGCTACACGAATTAGCTCCCGCAGCAGGCTCCACAAAGGAAGTAAAGCGTATCGGCAGAGGTCACGGCTCAGGAAACGGAAAGACCGCCGGTAAGGGACACAAGGGTCAGAAAGCTCGTTCGGGCGGATCTATAAGACCAGGCTTTGAAGGCGGTCAGATGCCGCTTCAGAGAAGAATGCCCAAGCGCGGATTTAACAACATCTTCGCAAAGGAATTTGCGGCAGTGAACGTATCCGAGCTTGAAAAGCGCTTTGAGGACGGCGCGGAGGTAGACGCGCAGGCTCTTATCGAAGCGGGCGCAATAAAGAATGCCAAAGACGGCATAAAGATTTTGGGCAACGGCGAACTTACAAAGAAGCTCACCGTAAAGGCTGCAAAGTTTACTCAAACAGCTAAGGAAAAAATAGAAAAGGCGGGCGGAAAGGCTGAGGTGATGTAATTGAACGGAATGCTTCAGGTCTTTCGTAACGCATGGGTAGATACCCAGCTTCGCAAAAAGATCTTGTACACACTGTTTATCCTCGTCATATTCCGCTTGGGTTCGTGCATTTTCGTTCCTTTCCTTGACAACACCGCCATATCGAATATGATAGACGGGGCTTCCCTTCTCAGTTATCTCGATACCATGACGGGCGGCGCTCTCGGAAACGGAACGCTCCTAGCAATGTCAATTACTCCCTACATCAACGCGTCGATCATTATCCAGCTTCTGACAGTTGCGATACCGCCGCTTGAAAAGCTCTCAAAAGAGGGCGAGCCGGGACGTAAAAAGATAAACAAGATCACAAAATATGTCGCGCTCGGAATTGCGCTTTTACAGGCGACTGCGTTCTATTTCTCCCTGAGAAACGGAACGACCGTAAACGGCTATAATGTTGAGATCTTAAAGTATGGCGAAAAGGCGGATATGTTCGCGCAGATACTTTCCGCGGCGACAATAATCGCTTGCTTTGTCGCAGGAGCGTGCGTTATTATCTGGCTCGGCGACAGAATAAACGAAAACGGCATAGGAAACGGAATTTCAATGATCCTCTTTGCAGGTATCGTCGCTCGTTTCCCCGACCAGATACAGACCTTCGTCAGACTTTGCCAGCAGGATATGAAAAACCTCATCTTCGTAGGCGTCGTTATTATAATGTATGCTGCAATGATTTGGTTCGTCATATTTATGACAAACGCAGAGCGCAGAATACCCGTTCAGTATGCAAAGCGCGTCGTTGGGCGCAAGATGTACGGCGGACAGTCAACTCATATCCCGATCAAAGTGGCAATGAGCGGCGTTATGCCGATCATCTTCGCAATGTCAATTATGTCGCTTCCGCAGACGATCTTGTTCTTCTTCGGTATTAGAGGAGACGGCAAGAGCGGACACCCGTTTTGGGAGGGCTTTGTGCAGTTTTTCAGCCAGAGCTCCGTGGGCTATGCAATAATCTACTTTGTACTGATAATCGCGTTCAACTATTTCTACGTTGCGATTTCTTACAATCCTATCGAAATAGCGAACAACCTGAAGAAAAACAACGGCGCGATCCCCGGCTATCGCCCCGGAAAGCCCACGTCGGACTTCATCTATAATTCGCTGAACAAAATAACTCTTATTGGCGCATTTTTCCTCGGTATAATCGCGATTCTGCCGATAATCCTCTCGTGGATAAACCCGAACTTCTCGGGACTTTCACTGGGCGGTACAACGCTTCTTATCGTTGTCGGCGTTGCTCTCGAAACTGTTCGTACCCTTGAGAGCCAGATCACGATGCGTCATCACCCGGGATTTTTGGATTAAGTGTAAAATGCGGTCTGCTTAAAGCTTCGGCTTTAAGTATGCCGCAGGAATTTAAGCTGTAAGTCAGGAGAGTAACTTATGAATATGATATTCCTTGGCGCACCGGGCGCCGGCAAAGGCACACAGGCAGAGGTCGTATGCAAGGAGCTGAATATCCCCGCCATATCTACGGGAAATATGCTCCGCGAGGCAGTAAAAAATTCGACCGAAGCCGGACTTAAGGCTAAAAGTTATATGGACGCGGGAGAGCTTGTTCCCGACGAAGTCGTTATCGGCATCTTAAAGGACAGGATAGCACAGCCCGACGCACAGAACGGCTTTATCCTCGACGGTTTTCCGAGAACGGTACAGCAGGCTGAAGCGCTCGAAAGCATGGGAGTTGAAATCGACAAGGTCATCGAGATCGATGTTCCCGATGACGCGATAATCGCCCGCATGAGCGGAAGAAGAGTTTGCGAGGGCTGCGGAAATTCCTATCATATACAGTATAAGCCCACAAAGGTCGAGGGAATATGCGACGCTTGCGGCGCAAAGGTCGTACAGAGAATAGACGACAAGCCCGAAACGGTCTTGGCACGTCTTAAAACTTATCACGAAAAGACCGCTCCGCTAAAGGATTATTATGAAAAGAGAGGAAAGCTCGTTACCGTAAAGGGACAGAACGAAATCGCTGAAACCTCTCGCCTGACGCTTGCGGCAATAAAAGGCGAATAAAATGATCTCTATAAAAAATCAGACCGAACTTAAAGGAATGATGAAAGCGGGAGAGCTTGCGGCGCAGGCTCTGGCTCTTGCGGGAAAGAACGCTGTCGCGGGTATTTCCACCTGGGAGCTCGACAGGATCGTAAACGACTATATCGTGTCGCACGGCGGTCATTGCCCCTGCAAGGGATACGGAGGATTTCCGGGTCACAACTGCTTCTCGGTAAATGAGGAGCTGATACACGGAATCCCGAACAAGAAAAAGATCCTGAAAGACGGCGACATCTTGTCATGCGACATAGTAGCCGAGCTTGACGGATTTATGGGCGACAATACAAAGACATTCGCGGTCGGAGAAATTTCCGAAGAGGCGAAACGGCTGATGAAATTTACCGAAGAGGCTCTCTACAAGGGCATCGAAAAGGCAGTCGCGGGAAACCGCATAGGCGACATCTCAAACGCGATTGAAACTCACGTCAAGAGCGGAGGTTACGCCATAGCGGAAAAGTTTATAGGACACGGGATAGGACGCGAAATGCACGAAGATCCCGAAGTTCCCAACGAAGGAAAGGCAGGTCACGGACCGCGCCTTATGCCGGGAATGACTATCGCGATAGAGCCTATGGTAAATTCACATTTCCGCGAGGTAAAGATACTCGGCGACAAGTGGACGGTCGTTACGACCGACAACAGCCTTTCGTGCCACTTTGAGCATACTGTAGCAATTACAAGCGGCGAGCCTGTTATATTGACACTGGAGCATCACTGAGTATGGATATAAAGGCAGGAAGCGTTGTATTCAGCCTTGCGGGTCACGATAAAGGCAGGGCGATGGTCGTTACAAAGCTCGAACAAGAGTTTGTATATGTTGCCGACGGCAAAGAGCGAAAGCTCAATATGCCGAAAAAGAAGAACAAAAAGCACGTTCGTCCCACTCATAAGCTCATAGAGCTTTCGGAGCTGACGGACAAAAAGCTGAGGCGGGCATTGGCAGAAATGTTTATGCGCACGGAGGAGTGAATAGCTTGTCTAAAGAAGACGTAATTGAGGTTGAGGGAACGATACTCGAGGCTTTGCCGAACGCACAGTTCAAGGTTGAGCTTGTAAACGGACACCGGATTTTGGCACACATAAGCGGAAAGCTAAGAATGAATTATATCCGCATATTGCCCGGAGACAAGGTAACCGTTGAGATGTCGCCCTACGATCTTACAAAGGGCAGAATCACCTGGCGCGCAAAATAAACCGCGTCAGCAGGGAAAAGTTATATTTAGGAGGGCATTACGATGAAAGTCAGACCTTCGGTCAAGCCCATGTGCGATAAATGCAAGGTCATAAAGCGCAAGGGCAAGGTTATGGTTATTTGTGTTGAACCCAAACACAAACAAAGACAGGGTTAAGGAGGATAAGTTATGGCAAGAATTGCAGGAGTGGATCTGCCAAAGGAAAAGCGCGTAGAGATAGGTCTTACCTATGTATACGGCATCGGCAGAAAATCCGCAAATGATATTCTGGCAAAGGCGGGAGTAGATCCCGATACTCGCGTTAAGGATCTCACCGACGACGAGGAAACAAAGATCCGCGAAGTTATCGACAAGGACGGCTATGTCGTAGAGGGCGACCTCAGAAGAATGGTTGCGCTCAACATAAAGCGCCTCGTAGAGATAAACTGCTATCGCGGCACACGCCACCGCAAGGGTCTCCCCGTTCGCGGTCAGCGTACAAAGACAAACGCCAGAACTCGCAAAGGTCCGAAGAAGACCATTGCCAACAAGAAAAAGTAAGGAGGCGTAATTAAAAAATGGCACAGCAGAAAAAACAGGTCGTTCGCAGACGCCGTGAGCGCAAGAACATCGAAAATGGTCAGGCGCATATCCAGTCGTCTTTCAACAATACCATAGTTACTATCACCGACCTTCAGGGAAACGCTATTTCATGGGCGTCCGCAGGTGAGCTCGGTTTTAAGGGCTCGAGAAAGTCCACACCGTTTGCGGCTCAGTCGGCGGCAGATGTTGCGGCAAAGGCAGCTATGGAGCATGGTCTTAAAACCGTTGAAGTTTTCGTAAAGGGTCCGGGTCAGGGACGTGAGGCAGCAATCAGAGCGCTTCAGACAGCAGGACTTGAGGTAAAGCTCATAAAAGACGTTACCCCCATTCCTCACAACGGATGCAGACCCCCCAAGAGAAGAAGAGTCTGACCTACAGCAAAGCAGGAACAGACAAACTAAAGTACCGAGTGCTACGTTTGCTCGGCGTCGGCAAAATGCCGATAATCGAATTAAATAACGGAGGATAATTTATTATGGCAGTAAATCGCGACCCGATTTTGAAAAAGTGCAGAAGCCTTGATATCAGCCCCGCTGTTCTCGGCTATTCGGAAAAGAAGAAGTCCACGAGATTTCAGAAGGACGGCGCTCGCCGTAAAAAGGTTTCCGAGTACGGTCAGCAGCTGAAGGAAAAGCAGAAGCTTAAATTTATCTACGGCGTTCTTGAAAAACAGTTCTATCACTATTATGAGCTTGCTACCAAAGAAGAAGGTATCGCAGGCGAAAACCTTATAAGACTTCTCGAAAGCCGTCTGGATAATATAGTTTTCAGAATGGGTATGGCAATCACACGCCGCGAGGCTCGTCAGCTCGTATCTCACGGTCATTTCTGTGTGAACGGAAAGAGAGTAGATATTCCCTCTTACAGAGTTAAGGTAGGAGACGTTATTTCCCTCAGAGAAAAGAGCAAGAAAAGCAAGAAGTTTGAGCAGATCGCGGAAGTGGCAGGCGGAAGACTTACTCCCACATGGCTCGACGTAGATAAGGAGAAGCAGACCGCCAAGGTAACGCGCTTGTTCCAGCGTGACAGCGACCTCGACTATGAGATAGCTGAACACCTGATTATCGAGCTGTATTCTAAATAATTGCTCAGCAGCATACAGATATTTAGTGCAGTTATTTTTAATTCATATCAGGCGCAATGCGTTTAGTGGACAGAATATCTGTCAATACTGCCGTTATGACGGTACGGCAAATCAAAGGGTTTACCGATATGGTATGATTTAAAATTAACAGGAATACAGACAGAGGGATTCTTTCACAGAATTTATTATTCAAATAAAGCCAAGGCTTTAAAGAAAGAAGTCCCTTCTATGTGCGCGAAAAGGATAATTGACAAGCGGCAGAGCGTTTTTCGCTTTGCAAAGATGACAAGCGGGAGGGTTACCAATGCTTGAAAAAATCGAAAAGCTCAACATCGAGACCTCAAAGCTGAGGTCAGACGGCACCTACGGAATGTTCGTTCTCGAACCGCTTCAGACGGGTTATGGAAACACGCTCGGAAACAGCCTTAGGAGAGTATTGCTCTCGTCGCTTCCGGGAGTTGCGGCTACGTCTGTAAAGATAGACGGCATACAGCACGAATTTTCCACTGTCCCCGGCGTCAAAGAGGACGTAACGGAGATAATTCTCAATATTAAAGGGCTTAGAGCTAAGATGTACGGCGAAGCTCCCAAGACGATCTACATTGAAGCAGAAGGCGAATGTGAGGTAACTGCGGGCGACATAAAGACCGACAGCGAGGTCGAGATACTCGACCCCGGAATGCACATCGCTTCTCTCGGTGCAGGCGCAAAGCTCTATATGGATATCACGCTCGACAGAGGAAGAGGCTATGTTTCGGCGGAGCAGAACAAACAGCAGCTCCAGTCCGTTATAGGCGTTATTCCGATAGACAGCATCTACACACCTGTTCTCAAGTGCAACTATACGGTTGAAAATACGCGCGTCGGTCAGAAGACCGACTATGAAAAGCTCATAATCGAGATATGGACAGACGGAACTATTTCCGCAAAAGAAGCTGTTTCTTATGCGGCAAAGATCCTTATCGAAAGGCTTAGTATGTTTGCAGAGCTTTCTGACGATACAAATCCCCAGGAGCTTATGGAAACAAAGGAAGAAAGCCGTAAGGACAAAGTTCTCGAAATGACTATCGAAGAGCTGGAGCTTTCGGTGCGTTCGTTCAACTGCTTAAAGAGAGCGGGAATAAACACCGTCGAGGATCTTGTAAACAAGTCTCCCGAGGATATGATGAAGGTCAGAAACCTCGGCAAGAAGTCCTTCGACGAGGTCAAAGCCAAGCTCCAGTCGCTCGGCTGCGATCTTATGAATTCGGACGAAAACAAGTAAGCGTTCGAGAAATGAGTTTCACCGAAAGGAGAAAATAAAATGCCAGGTTCAAGGAAGTTAGGAAGAACAAGCGACCACAGAAAAGCTATGCTTAGAGGAATGGTTACTTTCCTTCTCGAAAACGGCAAGATCGAAACTACCGTTACAAGAGCGAAGGAAGTAAGAGCTGAGGCTGAGAAAATGATAACTCTCGGCAAAGCAAATACCCTTCACACAAAGCGCCAGGTCTATTCTTACATCACGAAAGAAGACGTTGCGAAGAAGGTATTTGACGAGATAGCTCCTAAGTACGCAGACAGAGCAAGCGGTTACACGAGAATTTACAAGATCGGTCCCCGCAGAGGCGACGCGGCGGAAATGGCGATCATAGAACTTGTATAAGTTCTGACACAGACAATTCGGAAGTTTTAAAATTTAAGAGCGTAAGCAATTCGGTTGCTTACGCTCTTTACTTTATAAAGAAATCCCCCGCTCTTTTTGGGAGCGGGGAGCGTTATCAGTGGGCATTTGTTTTATCTGTCAGGGCAGCGTATTCATATTGCTAATTACTTACCCCTGTCCTTTAAGCATAAGGGTGCGTTGGAGTGTTGTCCTTTTCAAAAGTCACATCAACGAAGAAAAGACCTTCAGGACTTGTAGACAAATCAATGCCTACGACGGTATAACCTTGTGCTTCCATTTCTGCGACGTGCTGTTTGTCAAATTCTGGAAGTTCCTGTTTTAGTTCTTCGATAGATTTTTCATCATGAGCCGAGGCTAAGATAGTTGCTGCTGAAACGCTTATCCCCAAAGCTACAGTAGCAGCGGCGGCAACAACAATTGCAATAATTTTTTCTTCAAGTCAAATTCCCCTTTTTAAAGCTAATTAAAAACTTTTAAACGTTTAATAAATATAAACACACCGCTCTTACTAATTTCATAGTACCACAATAAGGTGAAATTGTCAATAGTTATAATAAAAAATAAAGTCACACACAATTCCAAAAAATTTTGTTATAGCTGTTTATATATGTTGAAATATCCGAGGAAATGTGTTATAATAAATAATGAGTATATATGCCAAAATATTGTCGGCATACATACCACAGTCAGAAAGGAATAACTATGCGTACAGAATTTTACGGAAAGCACTGCCCTGTGTGCAGAAACAGCTTCAGAGAGGGCGACAACGTTGTCGTTTGTCCTGTCTGCGGAACTCCGCACCATAGAGAATGCTATGCAAAAGACAACAAATGCGGCGTAGAAGAATATCATGCGTCGGGCTTTGTCTGGAAAGGATATCTCCCCGACGAAGAAGCCGACCCCGAAATAACTGCTGACAAAGTGGAGATCGACTTTGACACAGAGGGCACGGATAATACGAACACCACACAGCAGAATATCAATACCGTTCCCTATGCCGAATTTAAGAAAAGCTTCGAAGACCCCTCGCTCGGAGATGACGGCGTTAGTATGAAAGAGCTGACGGCGTTTGCCTCGAGGTCGCTTTTCCATTATGTCCAGGCATTCAGCGTCATTCGCGGTTTCGGCGGCGGGAAAAAGCGCAAAACCTTTTTCAATATCTGCTCGGGATTTCTCGCGCCTATGCACCAGTTCTACAGAAAAATGGATCTTTTGGGAATAATAATGATAGTTGTAACGCTTCTTCCGTCGCTGCTTATAGCGCTGAATGAAAGCTATTTTATTGCTAACCAGTCGCTTTATTATCTGTTCAATTTTCTCAGCATTGCCGAGCAAATACTGCTCTGCCTTTTCGGAGATTATCTTTACTACCGCCATGCGGTAAGAAAAATACGGAGCATACGCGAAAAATATAAGGACAACATAAACTCCGACGAATATTATGCTGCTCTTGAACTTGCGGGAAGACCGTCGCTTCCGAGGGCTATTATAGGAACGCTCGTTTTCGTTTTGTGTTCGAGCCTTATCCTTATTATTCCCGGAGCTCAATAAAGGTTTTATTATGATAAAACGACTTGAAAAATTTTACTCGGCATTTGGCGACAAGGGCGTTTTGTTCTGCATTTACGCGCTCACGCTTGTAATAAACTCGCTCTTTACCATAAGCGCCGAGCTTCCTTCGGCAATTGTCGATGAAATAAGCTCGGCGGGAGTTGCTGCGTTTTATTCGGGAAAAGACTGGAGCGCGCTGCTCTGCGATTTAGGAATGAGCGGATATATACAGCAGTTTATATATGCGCCGCTGTTCAGAATGTTCAGAACGCCTTATGCGATCTATAAAGCCATGCTTGTAGAAAACGCCATGATAGTAAGTTTTATCCCGCTTATCGCCTATCATATTGCGGGAAAGGCGGGCGTTGTAAGGGTAAAGAAAAAGCTTTTGTGTGCGCTTTGCGGCGGAATGTATGCAACGTATATCGCAAACTCCAAGCTTATAAGAAACGACGTCGCGGCGGAGCTTCTCACATGGGTGCTGGTTTGGTGTATCTTTGCGGCATGGGACAAGAAAAACCGCTATACAAGGTTTGTAACTTCGCTTGTGGCGGGCTTTTTGTGCGCCGTGGGCTTTGCCGCGGACAAGAGAATGATAGTCACGGCGGCAGCTCTGGTCTTGACTGCGGTCATTGCAAGGTGTGCATTTAAGGAGCGCATTTTCAATATGCCCGTGTTTTTCGGGTCGCTTATTGTTTCGTTTATTGGCGAGCATTTTGTGCGGCTGCTTGTTGCGGGCGGCGCGTCGGGCGGCACTGTCGACAGCATTGGCTTCTTTCACGGCGGCGCGGGCGGAGGCTTTTTGGGCAGATTTTTCGGGCTGAGCTATATGTTCATTACGGAAAGTTTCGGAATGGGCGCATTTGCGGCGGCAGCTTTTGCGGCAATGCTCGCGGTTTATATCAGAGAGTGCGTGAATAACAAGCCGAAAATACTCGAAGACGGCACAAAGGTCTATGAAAAGCCAAAACACAAATATTCTCTCAGACCTGTTGTATTCGGACTGTTCCAGCTTTTGGCGGCTGTTCTTTCGATAGTGTTCTTTTCGGTGTTCACTTTCGGAGGAGATACCGCAGACCTTTCGGAAATATGTATGTCGCTTGAGCATATCATACCGCTCTCGGTGTTCTTTGCGCTTTTGTATATAGTTATGTACGGGTCGGATCTTAAAAAGCTGTTTGCTTCGGTCGGGATATACAGCCTTATTTGCGCGGGATTTTCGCTGACGTATTATGCGGGAGGAACTTTCGGGCAAAGCGGAAAGATCGTTCCCGTTCTTCCCTTCAGAATTGGCGAGGCGCTCTCCGAAAACCTTACGGGAATGAGCTTTATTATAATGTCGTCGTGCGTGTTTTCAGTGTTCGCGCTGCTTATTGTCTTTACTTCCTGTTCGAGAAAGCGTTTTATGAAGTTTATTACTTTCACGATGTATTCAGTTTTGATATACAATACCGCCTATGTCGGCATTTGGTATCTTCCCGAGACCGCAAGGCTCTCCGCGGAAAAGACCGCCCCGTATAAAGCGGCGTCGGAACTTTTATACAACGACGCTCAGTCGCCGCCGATAATAGTCGCCTATGACAGCGAAGCCTCGCGCGAGCTTGCGGGAATTATCCAGTTTTTGAATTTCAACACGACCGTATCGGTTATGAAGCAGGGCGACAAAGTTCCCGAGTCGTGTCTGCTCGTTGCAGGAAGCGACGTTGTCGCGCCGTTTGACGGCGGCTCTTATGACGTTGTAGGCAGAACGGGCGAATATGTCGTATATGCCTATGGCGAAAGCGCGAGAGACTTTATACGCTACAGCAGCTCGTCTGCTCAGTAAACATTAAGAGGTAGTAAAAATGCCCATACTAAAAAAAGCGGCGAAAAGATTTTCGCCCGCAAGAGTGCTTGTTATAGGATTTGCGGCAATGATCGCCGCAGGTACGCTCCTTTTGTGCCTGCCGTTTTCGTCGAAATCGGGAGAGTTTACGCCTATCTTCGATTGCCTTTTCACCGCTACATCTGCGTCCTGCGTTACGGGGCTTATAATATACGACACTTTTTCCCATTGGTCGATTTTTGGACAGATGATCATTGCCTTGCTTATACAGATAGGCGGTCTGGGATTTGTAACGATAATCACCTTCTTCAACATTGCCGCGGGAAAAAAGCTCGGCTACAGAACGCTTAAAAATGCGGCGGGAGATTTTTCCGAAAGCAGCTTTGAGGGCGGCAGAAAGATATTTATAAGCATTATAAAGTATTCGATGATATTTGAGCTTTTGGGAGCGGCGATATTGTCCTTCGCATTCGTTCCGAAATACGGAGGCTATGGCGTGTGGATGGGCTTGTTTATGAGCATAACGGCTTTCTGCAACGCAGGCTTTGACCTTACGGGAATGGAAGGCGAATTTTCGAGCCTAACGGCATTTTCCGACAGCCCCATTGTGCTTATAACTCTAGCAGTTTTGATAATAGTCGGCGGTCTGGGATTTATAGTGTGGGAGAATTTTCTGAATATCCGTCAGAGGAAAAAGCTTAGTTTACATACGACGGCGGTGCTTGTCATGACGAGCGTATTGATAATAACGGGAACAGCATTTTACCTTATTGCGGAGTGGGATAATCCCAAAACGCTCGGAGAAATGAATGTCGGCGAAAAGATAATGAACGCATTCTTCTCGTCCGTAACGGCGAGAACGGCGGGCTTTAACAGTATCTCCATAGACGGAATGACGGGATTTTCGATGTTCGGAACAATGGCGCTTATGTTTATAGGAGCGGCCCCGGGCTCTACGGGCGGCGGAATAAAGGTAACTACGCTTTTGGTGCTTATTATGACGGTCGTCAGCTATATCCGCAACAAAAACGACGTTGAGCTTTTCCGTCATAAGCTCGACAAGCTCACGATATACAGAACGCTTGTTATTTCCGTTTTGTCAATGTTTGCGGTAGGAACTTGTTTTGTGGTGTTGTATTTTTCAATGCCCGACGGAGCTGACGCAGTGAAATGTTTGTTTGATACAATATCGGCGTTTTCGACCACGGGACTTGGCGCGGGCGCTGTACAACAGGCGGGATATGCGGGGCAAAGCCTTATAATACTTACAATGTTCGCGGGAAGAGTAGGACCTGTGTCGCTTGTAATGTCGCTTGTTATGAACGCACAGCCGAGGAAAAATCTCGTTGTTCCCGAAGGACAGATTTTGATAGGTTGATTTTATGGAACAGTTCAGTTTGGGAAAGATAAATATGTATGTGTCGGACGACCACCGTTTCGGCACGGACGCGTTCCTTCTCGGAAAATACGCCGACCCGCACAGGGGAAATACGGTCTGCGACCTTTGCACGGGCTGCGGGATAATACCGCTTATATTCTGCAAGAAAGACCCGCCGAAAAAAATATACGCCGTCGAGATACAAGAAGAAGCCGTCGGGCTTTTAAATGCCTCAATAAAAGAAAACGCTCTCGAGGGAATTATCGAGCCCGTATTATGCGATCTTCGGGAATTGCCCGCCGATAAGATACCCCGCGAAAGCGTCGATATCGTAACGGCAAACCCGCCGTATATGACGAGCGGTTCGGGATATGAAAAACTCTCGAGGGCGCAGGCTTTTGCAAGGCACGAGCTTTTATGTTCGATAGACGACGTATGCAAGGCCGCCTCTTCCCTTTTGAAATACGGCGGGCTTTTAAAAATGTGCCACAGACCCGAAAGACTTGCGGACGTTATCTGCGCTATGCGCGCGGCAAATATCGAGCCGAAAAGCATAACGTTCGTTCAGAACATACCGAATGAAAGACCGTGGCTTTTTCTGATAAGCGGAAAAAAGGGAGCAAACGCGGGAATGAACGTCGAAAAGCCCGTTATACTGCGAAATGCTGACGGCTCTTATACGGAGGACTATCTCGGACTTTATGAGTGAATTTGGGAAACTTTCAATAGTAGGAACGCCGATAGGAAATTTTTCGGATATAAGTCCTCGCGGCATCGAAACGCTTGAAAAAGCGGATTATATCGCCTGCGAGGACACAAGAGTAAGCACAAAGCTTTTAGGAAAATTCGGAATAAAAAAACCGCTCTTGTCATACTACAAGCCGAAGGAGCTTGAAAAGAGCGTAAAAATAGCCGAGCTTTTGTGCGAGGGGAAAAACATAGCGCTCATTTCCGACGCGGGTATGCCCTGTATATCCGACCCCGGCTATATCCTCGTAAAAAAATGCGCGGAAATGGGAATAGAAGTTGAGGTCGTGCCGGGGTGCAATGCGGCGGTATCGGCGGTGGCGGTGAGCGGAATAGAAGCGCAGAGGTTTATTTTCGAGGGCTTTTTGCCCGTAGGGAAAAAGGAGCGCTCCGAGCGGCTCTCCGAAATAAAAGGGCTTTCTCATGCGGTCGTTTTTTACGAAGCCCCGCATAAGCTCATACAGACGCTTTCCGATTTGACGGAGTTTTTCGGAGAGGACAGAAAAGCGGCTGTGTGCCGAGAGCTTACGAAGCTGCACGAGGAGACCCTTCGCGGAACGCTCAAAGAGCTTTCGGAGCATTTCAGCGAGAACGAGCCTCGCGGCGAATTTGTCATTGTAGTCGAAGGAAAAGCCGAAAAGCCTAAAACGCTTTCGCTTTCAGAGGCGGTAATGATAGCGCGGGAGCTTATAGAAAACGGAGAAAAGCCGAACCCCGCCTGCAAAAAGGCGGCGGAGATAAGCGGAGTGTCTAAACGCGAAATTTATAGTGCAATCATTGGCAATGAAGAGAAAAATGATTTCTTGAAAGGAGAATATCTATGAAAAACGAAAACGGACAGCTCGGAGCTGTAGCAAAGCTGGTAGTTCCGATAATTGGAGCAGTTATAGTTGTAGCGGCGGCGGTCGCTTATATCTGCCTGAAGCTTGCGGACGAAATGCGCTATAACGAAAAGTGGAAGGATTATGACGACTGCGGCTGGCATTGACACGACCAGGCTGTCGATAAAGCCACATCTACGTCGTCAGCGCAACTGCGGCAGGCAAAAAGCCTAGCCGCAGCCGCGCTTCCTAGTAGCTGCGGCTTTCTCAACAGCCTTAGGTAGTTTGTATTATTCAAGCCGAAGCGTTGTACGAAACGGCGGCAGTGTTTTTAAATTGAACAGGTAAAATTTAAAATGAAACAAATAATTCTGCCCGACGGCAGGGAGCTTTGCTATGAGCTTACAAGAAAGCGCGTAAAGAACATAAACTTCTATGTAAAGGACGAGGACGTTGTCATGGTCTCGGCGCCTTCGGGGGTTTCGGTAAAGTTTATCGAACAATGTCTCGCAAAACGCGCGAACTTCTTCTTCGGCGCGTTTGAAAAGATCAGAGCCCGTAAAGCTGCGCAAACAAAAAGCACCGAAGGCGTAAAATGGCTCGGAAAAGAGTTGCCGATAAAAATTATTGAAAATTCCCGCGAAACGGCGGTTTTTGACGAAAACGAGTGCAGAGTATTCACAAGAGACATTGGCACGGAAAACGTACAAAATCTTATCCGAGCCGCAAAAATCGAGCGGTTTAAAGCCTTGTGCGCCGAGCTTAACGAACAAGTCAGAGCCGAGCTTAAAGCAAGAGGGTCGGAGCCGCCCCCTGTGGTCATAAAGATAAAAGAAATGAAGTCGCGCTGGGGAAGCTGTTCTTATGCAAGCGGGAATATTTCGATAAATCTTCGGCTCGCGGATTACCCGAGAGAAACGGTGTTGTCGGTTTTCTGGCACGAATATGCGCATTTCCGGTACCACGACCATTCCGACAGGTTTTACCGCTTTCTGCTCAATTTATATCCCGATTATTATAAACACAACAACGTCCTTAAAACGGGCTGAAAAGGAGAATAAATGTTTAACAATATCTTTTTCGACCTAGACGGAACGCTGACAAATTCGGCAGAGGGGATACTGAACTCTGTGGAATATGCGCTGAAAAAGCTCGGAATAAGCGATTACAGGCGCTCGGAGCTTTATGCTTTCATAGGTCCGCCGCTTATGGATTCTTTCGGGGATATTTTCGGACTGTCCGAGGAAAAATGCAAAGAGGGTGTGGGATATTACCGCGAGTATTTTCCGAAAAAGGGCATTTATGAAAACAGGCTCTACGACGGGATAACCGACCTTCTCAAAAAGCTTAAAGCCTCGGGAAAGACCCTTGTCCTTGCGACATCTAAACCGCAGGAGTTTTCCGAGGAAATACTGCGCTATTTCGGCATTACGGGATATTTTGACTTTATCGCAGCCGCTGAGATGAACGGCGCGCGCAACAAAAAAGAGGACATTATCCGCTACGCCCTTGAAATAAGCGGAGCAAAGCGGGAAGAAACAATTATGGTCGGCGACAGGAGCTATGACATTCTCGGAGCAAAGTCTTCGGAAATAAGCTCAATAGGCGTTCTTTACGGCTTCGGCACGGAAGACGAGCTTAAAAAAGCGGGCGCGGACTATATCGCCAAAACGCCCGATGACATTCTGAAAATAATTCAAGCCGAATGATTTCGGGTTATGACGGAGAGTTGTTCCTATAAGTCAGTTTGCATATTTTTTCCCGCAAAACGTTATAGTTTTTAGGCAAAAATGCACTTGACGAGCGTGTAACTTTTGTAGTACAATAACAATAGAACAAATGCAATTCTTTTGCAAAGGAGAGAGTATTATGGAAAAGAAGATCGGCGTTCTCACCAGCGGCGGCGATTCTCCGGGAATGAACGCGGCTGTGAGAGCAGTAACCAGAACGGCTATTTACAAGGGATTTAAGGTCATCGGTATCCGCAGAGGATATAACGGGCTTTTAAACCGCGATATGGTCGAACTGAAGGTAAGAGACGTTTCCGACATTATCCAGCGCGGCGGTACGGCTATTTTCACGGCTCGCTGTCCCGAATTCAAGGAATGGGCGAACGTTGAAAAAGCGGCGCAGATATGCAAAGAAGAAAATATGGCGGGCGTTGTTGTAATAGGCGGCGACGGTTCGTTCAGAGGCGCTGCGGATCTGTCAAAGGCGGGTATTCCCTGCGTCGGACTTCCCGGAACTATCGACAATGACATTCAGTGTTCGGAGTATACTATCGGATATGATACCGCTATGAACACGGTCGTTGAGCTTATAGATAAGCTCCGCGACACCTGCCATTCACACGACCGCTGCGCGGTAGTAGAAGTTATGGGCAGACACGCGGGACATATCGCGCTCAATACGGGCATTGCCTGTGGAGCGACGGCGGTGCTTGTTCCCGAAGTAAAATGGGATATAAAAGAAGTTATCGACAAGATACTTGAAGTAAGAGGAAGCGGCAAAAAGCAGTTTATTATCGTTGTCGCAGAGGGCGTTGGAAATACCATTGATATCGCAAAGCAGATAGAAGACGCTACGGGAATAGAGTCGAGAGCGACTATTTTAGGACACGTTCAGCGCGGCGGCAGTCCTACTGTCCGCGACAGAGTTGTTGCAAGCGAAATGGGATATTATGCGGTCGAACTGCTCGAAAAAGGCATAGGAAACCGCGTTGTCGGAATGAAGGACGGAAAGGTCTACGATGTTGATATCCAAGAAGCGCTTTCCATGAAGAAGCCCTTCAACGACCGCCTTTACACCATTTGCAACGAAATCAATTTCTGATTTAAATTTTAGAAACAAAAACTTAGAAGCAGAAAGCTAACCTAGAGGTAAGAATTAGAAACCAGAACACCCCATAATGATAAAATAACTTTATGACACTACATTTCTAGCCTCCAGCCTCTAGCTATCCAGCTTCTAGATGCAGAGTAGAATTTTCCGCGTTAAGTGCCGTGGGAACGGAGAGTTGTCCCAAGGACGAAAAGCGCGAGGGCATAAGCCCCGACGCTTGCGGTGGAATGTTCGCATCTCGCTGTACATAACCGAATAGAAGCCATTGGGCTTATTTATTCCTTTGTGTATATGTGTATGTATGACGAAAAGGAGGATAAGTACAATGGCTCTTTCAAATAATAACAAGAATGTATATAAAAAGAATAAAGCCAAAAGAGCTAAAAAAAGAAACAAGGCTAATTTATTAAAAGACATAAATAAGATAAGTACAACAAAAAGCACACCAAAACGCTCGAAAAAAGACGCGGTAAAAATCGCTAAAAAGCCGAAAAGACATTTTTTCGGCAGTTTTAAAGAGTCGGCGTTGGAGCTTAAAGACATTCGCTGCCTTGTGGTGACGGCAATGCTTATTGCGCTTGAACTTGCGATAAAGGGCTTGACGCTCCATATAACGGACGACCTGAAAGTGTCCGTGGCGTTTATCACAAAAGCGGCAACGGGAATGTTGTTTGGTCCGACAGTGGCGTTTATAGAGGGCATTGTGTCGGACACTATAGGCTTTATGATAAAACCGACGGGAGCGTTTTCCCCGCTGTTTACCTTGCAAGAGGGCTTTGCGGCAATGTTCTACGGTCTGTTCTTGTACAAGTTAAAGCTTACAAGAAACGAACTTCACGACAAGACCATACAAAAGCAAAGCGCAGGGCAGATATTGAGGATCGTCTTGGCAAAGCTGTCGGTCGCAGTGTGCATAAATCTGTTCTATACGCCGCTTGCGCTTATCATAACAAATTCAATGGCGGCAGGACAATTTGTCTACGGTTCAACTCTTGCGGGCTATCCCGCAAGGCTTCTCAAAAACGCGATACAGTTCCCCGTGGACTGCATTTTGCTTATCGCATTCCTGCCGATAGTTTCAACGGCGTATAACCTTGTGTTTAAGAGAAATAACAGTCGCAAAACAGGCGTATCTTTTGGTATAAATTTATAAACGGCGGAAAGGAAACATTATGACAAAGCTCGGATTTATCGGCGTCGGAAATATGGGCGGCGCAATTATCAGAGGTATAAACGGAAACCTCGGAAATACCGCGGTTTTCGCCTATGACCAAAATCCCGAAAAGCTCAAAGATCTTACTATCTGCGGCGCGACCGCCGCAAACAGCATAAGCGAGCTTGCGGAGAAATGCGATTTCATTCTTCTTGCGGTAAAGCCCCAGCAGCTCGACGGAGTTTTAGCGGAAATTAAAGCTGTAGGAAACGAAAAGCTCACACTTATTTCAATATGTGCGGGCATTTCCGCAGAGTATATCCGCGAGAGGACTTTCAAAAACGCAAAGGTCGTTTTGGTAATGCCCAACACGCCGATGATGCTCGGAGAGGGCGCGTCTGCAATAAGCCGGGGCGAGGGCGTTTCGGAAGAAGAATTTGCGTTTGCAAAGAAGATAATAGGCTCCTGCGGTATAACTGAAGTTATCCCTATGGATAAGATGAAAGAGATAATCGCCGTAAACGGAAGCTCTCCCGCGTTTATCTACCTTTTTGCTAAGAGCATTGTGACATACGCCGAAAAAGCAGGGATAGACAAAGACGTTGCTTTAAGGCTTTTCGCTCAGTCGCTTATAGGCTCGGCAAAGATGATGACGAGCGGGAAAATGACCATAGACGAGCTTATTACCCAGGTATCAAGCCCCGGAGGAACTACTCTCGCGGGACTTGAAGAACTGTACAGCGGAAAGATGTCGGAGTGTGTTATAAAAGCGTGCGAGGCTTGTACAAAGAGAGCTTATGAACTTGGAGAGGAGAAGAAATAATGGTAGTAATTGAACTTGAAAACGGAAAGAAAATAAAACTTGAGCTTTATCCCGACAAAGCTCCGATAACCGTCGAGAACTTTTTAAAGCTCGTAAACGAGGGCTTTTATGACGGACTTATATTCCACCGCGTTATAAAGGGCTTTATGATACAGGGCGGCGACCCCCTCGGAACGGGAATGGGCGGCGCGAAGGAGAAGATAAAGGGCGAGTTTTCCGCAAACGGCGTTCCCAACGACTTAAAGCATACGCGCGGCGTTATCTCAATGGCGAGGGCTATGAACCCGAACTCCGCTTCGAGCCAGTTTTTCATTATGCATAAAGACGCGCCCCACCTTGACGGGCAGTATGCGGCTTTCGGAAAAGTCGTTGAGGGAATGGACGCGGTAGACGAAATAGCCGAAGCAAGAACCGACTATAACGACAGACCTTTAAACGATATAAAAATGAAGAAAGTTTACGTTGAAGAATAATGTCGACAAAATAATGAGGTAAGAGTTTAAAATCTTACCTCTTTTTTATGCGTTATATTCAGCGGACTGCTTCTCGGCTATTACTGAATACTGTACCCTGTCTCCTGTCAACTGCCAACAGCCGTCATTTTTACGGATTTTGTGTATTTTCCACAAATATTACGCCGAAATTTTGGCGAAGCTAAAATTGTTTTCGGGTTTTATTGATTGTTGCTATTGACAAATCTTGTTTTTTATAGTATTATTTAATAATAGGGGGATAGTTGCTTCGGGTAATTCCCCAAAGGATAAAAATATTTTCGGTTGGAACAATTTAAGTGAGAATATTAAGAATAGAAACAGTCCGAATTAGGGCTGTCGATGTAAATATATAGTTGCTTGAAAGGAATTGCAATGGGAATAAAGGATAATTTTTCACAGGCGGTAAAAGAGCTGTGGAAAAAAGAAAGCGAAAAACAAAACGACCTTCCCCGCGAGGAAAAAGAGCCTTCGGAAAGTGAAAGTATAAAAAGCGCACAGGCTTCTCCCGTAAAAGAGGAAACGGTCTCGGATATACATAACGATGAAAACGAAAGCCTTTCGGGCAAGAGCGCTGAGAGCGCAGAGAGCGAGAGCGTGAAAAGTGCTTCCCGTCCGCAGAATAATACGAGCGATTTTGGGCAGAATGATACGAACACGCAAAAGCCTTTAAAAAACGGCGGTTCTTCTTCAAATGACGGCGGTGAGGGAAATGTTCCCCCCGTTTCGGAGCGTATGCCCGAGCGCGGGAACGACGGCGAGGAGATAACCGTAATTTCCAAAAACACGGGAATAGACGGAAATATCCGTTCGCTCGCAAATATGCGCATTGACGGAAACGTCAAAGGAAACGTCCAGACGACAAAGAACATCGAACTTAGCGGAAAGATAGTCGGCGATATCACCTGCAACGACGTCGGAATGTATTCCGCGGCTATGCAGGGAAACGTTTCGCTTAAAGGCAGGATACAAATGGACAGGGACACAATCCTTATCGGCGACCTTTCCTCGCAGTATGCTGACATAAACGGAAGAATACGCGGAAAGCTCGATATCGCAGGAAAAGCGGAGCTTAAACGCGACGCTATAGTTTTCGGGGATATAAACGCTTCTACAATTGCCGTTACGGACGGCGCTATTATACAGGGTTATGTAAACACGACCTTCCTCTCAAAAGAGGACAGCAGAAACGTCTTCCCCGATACCATTTCTATTGACAGCAAAGATTGAAATCGCAAAGAACAGAAATAAAGTAAAGGACAACTAAAACAAAATGAGTGATTCCGAAAAGAAAAGTAAAGCTCCGCTTATTATAACAATTGTTATAGCGGTTCTGGCGGTGGCGGCTCTGGTGATTTTGTTCTTCGTTCTGAAAAAGCCGACGGAGGGAGACAACTCTTCCGACATTTCGTCAAACGGCAGTTTTCAGCCTACGCAGGAGCTTAATCTCGAATGTACCTATGCCGCGCACGACCTTATTGCGCAGAGCTATGAGGTTATGAGGCTGTTTGTTTTCGACGGGCTTTCGCATGAGACCGAACCGTACGGAAACGAACCCGAGGACGGTCTTTATACGGTGACGGTTGACGCTACCAGTAAATATACAAAGCTTGAAGAAATAGAAGAGCTTGTAAAGAGCGTCTATACCGACGAGGCGGCGGAAAAAGTCCTGCACAACATCGACGGAAACGGGCTTTCGGTCTATCAAAAGCGCAAAGTCCTTGCAGAAGCGGAATATGACGACAGCGAGCCCGAAAGCGGCGAGAGCAGACCGATGTATGTCGAAGAAGAAGTTCTCGGCATAAGCGCAGACTTCAAGCCCGACAAATCAAGAAAATCGCTCTGGGCCAGCAGCAGCGTTCGGATCGATCCTAAAAGCGAAACGACCTGCGATCTTACGGTATACCTTGGCGGCGGCGTTACGGACAGCACCGACTTGTCCACGATAAGCGAGGACGTTATTGTAAGGGTCGGAATGGTAAAGACCGAAAACGGCTGGCGGCTTTCGGAATTTGTATGCTGAACGGTATGAAATAAGAATTGGTGGTCGCAGCGGATATGAAAAAGAAGGAAAACCCGTTTGCGGTTTACGCAAAAGTAAGCCAGATAGCCTTTGTAATATTGGGTCCGCTTTTGTTTTTCATTGTGGGCGGATATTACGTTGTAAAGTATTTTGAGCTTCCGCAGTGGGTCATGGGAATATGTGTGGCGCTGGGAATTTTGTTTATGATAGGCGGCGCGGTCTCATATCTCTCACAGCTCATAAAGACCTATGAAAAGAGCGAAAAGCGCGCCCCGAAAGCATTTACAAGTTCTCCGAAAGATAACGATTACTATGACGACCACAAAAACAGGTGACGAATGGAAAGAACTGCCATGAAGAAAAACGAGCCGATATATCAGGAAATGCGTTCGCTTATGCCGTATTTTCTGATAATTTCGGGGATCTATCTTCTTATAACGATAGTTTTCTGTTTTGCAAATGAAAATGATTATTCCCTGCCGATAGGGGCTGTATACGGCTGTATTTTGTCGGCGGCAAGCTTTCTGCTTTTGGGAAAGGCTTGTCAAAATGCCGTTAAAAAAAGCGAGAAGTCCGCTCAGACCTATATGAGCGCTATGTACTGCGCGAGGTATTTGGGGCTTTTTGCAATGTTGACAGTCGGTGCGCTTGCGCCGTTTATAAGCCTTATCACCGCGGCGATACCGCTGTTTTTCCCGCGGATAGCCATTATGATAAGAGCAATAAAAACAAAGGAGGAGTGATAATATGCCGACAGTATTGGCTCTTGCTTCGGAGGGCGGTATTACCGTAAACGGACCTCTCGTAGTAGCGAGCTTCAATTTATTTGGCATAACATTCAATTTGACGGAAAGCATTATAGTCCAGTGGTTCGTCATACTTATACTGCTTGCTGTCGTACTTATCCTTACGCACAATATGAAGGTCGTTCCCGAAACAAAAAGACAGGCGGCGGCGGAATGGATAGTAGAGTTCTTTACCTCAACGGTAGATTCTACTATGGGCAATAAGTATAACAAGTACCGCCCGTATTTTATGGCGCTGTTCTGTTTTATAATGGTGAACAACCTTATGGGGCTTTTGGGACTTAGAAATCCTACGGCCGATGTTTCCGTCACGGGGTCTTTCGCTATTATCACGTTCTTTATGGTGCAGGTAAACCGCGCGAAAACGGGAAAATTCAAAGGCTATATGAAAAGCTTTGTAGAGCCCCTGCCGTTTATGCTTCCGTTTAACATAATCGGCGAATTTGCAAATCCTCTGGCACTTACGCTCCGTCTGTTCGGAAATATGGTCGCGGGTATGGTAATAAGCGCGCTCATCTATTTTGCGCTCGGAAACTTTGCGGTACTTGTTCCTGCGGTAGCGTCGCTGTATTTCGACATTTTCTCGGCGGTAATGCAGGCTTATATCTTCATTATGCTGTCTATGTCGTATATATCTTCGGCAGAGTGCGAGGACTAGCGGCTAGCTGCCTAATGATTAAACATACTTCCCGCAGGGGAAATTGACATTATCCTTAATTGTTAAAGGATAAAATGCCTTTAAAAAGGAAATCTCAGGCTTTACAGACAGCCTGACAAAATTCATATTATTCACGGAGGAATTATTAAATGGAACCTATGTCACCCGAAACTATGAAGATTTTGGCTAACGCGATCGTTCTCGGAGCTTCGGCTCTCGGCGCAGGAACCGCTATGATAGCGGGTCTCGGACCCGGTATCGGCGAAGGATACTGCGGCGGTCAGGCAGTTGCGGCTATCGGCAGACAGCCCGAAGCATCGGGCGCTATCACAAGAACAATGATCATCGGCGACGCGCTCGCTGAAACAACGGGTCTTTATGCGCTTGTTATTGCGCTTCTCCTTATGTATGCTAACCCCCTGCTCGGCAACCTTATCAAGTAAAGCAGAAGGAAAAGCTATAGGGAGGAGGAAAGCTAAATGCTGAACATACTCAGCACAGCGTCACAGGATACATTGTCGCTCGTTTCCATAGACGCGGGAACGATAGTGTTTACGCTGATAAACACGCTCATTATCTTCCTCATCTTCAGGATATTTCTTTATAAGCCCGTTTGCAAGATCCTCGAAAAGAGAAAACAGCTTGCTGCGGCGGAAATAGCCGAAGCGAAAAAGGCAAAGGAAGACGCCGAAAAGGCTCAGCAGGAATATACCGCGCGGCTTGAAAACGCAAAGAGCGAGGCGGCGGAGATTATAAGATCCGCAAATGCCCGCGCCCAGAAGCGCGAGGAGGAGATTCTTGCCGAAGCTACGCAAAAGGCTGCCGACATTCGCCAAAAGGCGGAGGAAAGCATAGAGCGCGACAAACAGCGTGCGCTGAACGAAGTAAAGGACGAAATTTCGGAAATAGTCGTTATGGCTGCACAAAAGGTCGTTGAAAAGGAAATTTCCGTCGAGGACAACGAGGAGATAATTTCAAAGTTCCTCGAAGAAGTCGGCGCGGCAAAGTAAACGAGGTGCACTCATGAACGATAAAGCTGAAAAGGTCTACGGCGAAGCGTTCTTCAGCCTTTGCTCGGAGGAAAACCCAAACGGACTTATGGACACGCTTTCGGAGCTTTCGGAGCTTTCAAAGATATTTTCCGAAAACCCCGAGTTCATAAAGCTTATGGGCACTCCGACAGTTTCTGTTGAAGAAAAGCTCGCGCTGTGCGGCGACATAATAAAGGCGGGAAACGTTTCAAAGCTCACGGGAAATCTGCTGTGCCTGCTTTGTGAAAAGAACAGAATGGGCTGCTTTTCGGGAATAGAAAAAACGTTTCGCAGTCTTTGCAACGATAAATTCAAATTAGCGGAGATAACCGTCACAACGAGCGCTCCGCTCTCCGAAAAACTCAGACAGAAGATCGTCGATAAGATGTCGGAGGTTTTAGGAAAGAAAGTGACCGTTATAGAAAAGGTCGACGAAAAGCTTATAGGCGGAGTTGTCATAGACTATGAGAGCCGCCGCTATGACGGAAGCGTCAAATCTAGGCTTGACGCGCTCAAGGGAGAATTAAGCTCGGTCATCTGACGGCTTCTCCCCTTAAAATCTAAAGGAAAGGGATGTATATAATGGATCTGCGCCCCGATGAAATAACGGGTCTTATCAAAGACCGCATAAAGAACTACACCTCGAAGATCCGGCTCGGCGATGTCGGAACGGTCGTTACCGTCGGCGACGGTATCGTTCGTATCCACGGGCTTGAACAGTGTATGTTAAACGAGCTTCTGGAGTTTGAAAACGGCGTTCAGTGTATGGCATTGAACCTCGAACAGGAGTTTGTCGGAGCGGTTATGTTAGGCTCGGATTCGGGTATCAAAGAGGGCGACACCGTAAAGCGCACGGGCGGGATAGTTTCAGTTCCCGTCGGCGAGGAGCTTTTGGGACGTGTCGTAAACTCTCTCGGTCAGCCTATCGACGGAAAGGGAAATATTCTCTCCAAAGAAGTCAGACCGATAGAAAAGATAGCTTCGGGCATCATCACCAGAGAGCCTGTAAATGTTCCTCTACAGACGGGAATAAAGGCTATAGACAGTATGATACCTATAGGCAGAGGTCAGCGTGAGCTGATAATCGGCGACAGACAAACGGGAAAGACCGCTATCGCCATTGATACTATCATAAACCAAAAAGGCAAGGACGTTATCTGCATTTATGTCGCAATAGGTCAGAAAAACTCGACCGTTGCGAATGTAGTTGATACGCTTAAAACCAACGGCGCAATGGACTATACCATAGTAGTTTCTTCTACGGCTTCGGAGCTTGCGCCGCTCCAGTATATCGCTCCTTATGCGGGCTGCGCAATGGGCGAATACTTTATGGAAAAAGGAAAGGACGTTCTTATAGTATACGACGACCTTTCAAAGCACGCTGTCGCTTATCGTGCGCTGTCGCTTCTGTTAAAGCGCCCGCCGGGACGCGAGGCATATCCGGGCGACGTTTTCTACCTTCATTCAAGACTTCTCGAAAGAGCGGCGCGCCTAAACAGTGAATACGGCGGCGGCTCGCTTACTGCCCTTCCGATAATCGAAACACAGGCGGGCGACGTTTCGGCTTATATTCCGACAAACGTAATTTCAATTACCGACGGTCAGATATTCCTCGAAACGGAGTTGTTCAACTCGGGCGTTCGTCCCGCGGTAAACCCGGGTATCTCGGTGTCGCGTGTCGGCGGTAACGCTCAGATAAAGGCAATGAAGAAAGTCGCGGGTACATTAAAGCTCGACTATTCTCAGTATCGTGAGCTTCAGTCGTTCTCACAGTTCGGCTCTGATCTCGACCAGGATACGAAAAACCGTCTTGCAAAGGGCGAGCGTATAGTTGAAGTCCTTAAACAAGACCAGAACTCTCCGCTCGAGGTAGAAGAACAGGTCGTTATAATCTACGCAGTCGTAAACAACTTCCTTGCTTCTATTCCCCTTCCGAAAATAAAGCAGTATCAGAAAGACCTTTTGGAGCATATAAAGTCAACAAAACCCGAAATACTTTCGGATATCCGTGACACAAAGGTCATTTCTCCCGAAAACGAAGAAGCGCTGAAAGAAGTGCTTTCGAGCTTCGCGGAAAGTTATGAATAATTATAGTTAAGTTAAAGGAGTGCATTTTATGAAACAAGCTTCTTTTGTACTCAGTATAATCGCAACGGTATTTTCCGTTGTTGCAGGGCTTGCGGTCGCTTGGCTGTACCTTGAAAAAAGAGTGAAATATATCACCACAGGTGACGATATTTAACGACTTTATAACAATCAAATCTCAGACTGTAGAGAAAGCCTCAGTATGCTCGTATTGAGCGCCTGCGGCGCACAACACTGAAGCGTTGCTGCAACTAGCCTTTGTGGCTGTTCGCATTATGCACGCATTATCCGCCTTTGGCGGAAAACGCTGCGCAAAACGCTGTGACGCTGACGATGCAGATGGTGCTTTATATACAGTATGAGTGTATGATTCTTTGGGGGTGATACTATAGCAAGCGGAAATATGAAAGCCATAAAGCGCCGCATAAAGTCTGTAGGTTCTACAAAGCAGATTACAAAAGCAATGCAGCTTGTGGCTTCGAGCAAGCTCAGAAAAGCCAAAGCAAGAGCCGAACAAGCCCGCCCTTATTTCAACGAGCTTTATAAAACGATGTGCGAGATAGCTTCGGGCAAAAATCTCGAAACGCACTTTACCCAAAAGCGCGAAATAAAGAACAGGCTTTTTATCGTGGTCGCGGGCGACAGAGGTCTTGCGGGCGGCTATAACTCAAACGTTATGAAAATGGCGGTCGCCGCGCATAAGGACGACGCCGTAAAGCCAAAGATAATCGCAATCGGCAGAAAAGCCGCAGAGTTCTTTTCAAAGCGCGGCTACAGCATGGTCGCGGCTTATGCGAATATTGCGGAGAATATCAAGCCCAACACGGCTCAGGATATAGCGGATATCGCCATAAATATGTTTAACAGCGGAGAAGTAGACGAGGTAGTCGTGTTCTATACGATGTTCATTTCGTCTATGTCACAGCAGCCGCAGAGCATGACGGTGCTTCCGATGACGACTGTTGAGCTTGAGGATACAACGGAGATGACCTACGATCCCTCTCCCGAGGCAGTCTTTAACAGGATAGTGCCGAGATTTACCGCGTCGCTCATACAGTGCGCGGTTGTCGAGAGCTACGCTTCAGAGCAGGGCGCAAGGCGCACGGCTATGGAAAACGCCACCGACAACGCCGACGCAATGACCGAAAACCTGTCGCTTCTGTATAACCGCGCAAGACAGGCTAGCATTACGACGGAGATCATCGACATTGTTTCGGGCGCTTCGGCGCAGGGATAAGAGCGTTCTTATCCGTAAAAATAACAGCAACCCTCTAACATTTTACAGGAGGAAAATTTAAAAGATGACAAAACAGAACATAGGCACTATCGCTCAGGTCATAGGCGCAGTTTTGGACATAAGGTTTGCGCCCGATTCCCTGCCCGATCTGCTGAACGCGATAGAGATCGACAATCACGGCAAGAGGCTGGTTGTCGAGGTCGCACAGCATATCGGCGACGATGTTGTGCGCTGTATAGCAATGGGAAGCACAGACGGTCTTGTCAGAGGAATGGAAGCGGTCGATACGGGCTCTTCGATAAAGGTTCCCGTGGGCGAGCAAACGCTCGGACGCATATTCAACCTTTTGGGCGAAGCAGTTGACAACAAGCCCGACCCTCAGACAGAAGAGCGCTGGGAGATACACAGACCTGCTCCTACATTTGAAGAACAGGGCGCCTCAAAAGAGGTACTTGAAACGGGCATAAAGGTAATAGACCTTATCGCGCCGTACCTCAGAGGCGGAAAGATAGGACTTTTCGGCGGCGCAGGCGTCGGAAAAACAGTCCTTATCCAGGAGCTTATAAATAACGTCGCAAAACAACACGGCGGTATCTCGGTATTTACGGGAGTAGGCGAGCGTACCCGTGAGGGAAACGACCTCTACCGCGAGATGACGGAGAGCGGCGTTATAAACAAGACCGCGCTGGTTTACGGTCAGATGAACGAGCCGCCGGGAGCGAGAATGAGAGTTGCGCTTTCGGGACTTACTATGGCGGAATATTTCCGCGACAGAATGGGACAGGACGTTCTTCTGTTTATAGACAATATCTTCCGTTTCACCCAGGCAGGCTCGGAGGTTTCGGCGCTGCTCGGACGTATGCCGAGCGCCGTTGGATACCAGCCGACGCTTGCGACGGAAATGGGCGCGCTCCAGGAAAGAATTACATCGACAAAGAAGGGCTCTATAACGTCCGTACAGGCGGTATATGTTCCTGCGGACGACCTCACCGACCCCGCGCCTGCGACGACATTCGCACATTTGGATGCGACGACGGTTTTGTCGCGTGATATAGCGTCAATGGGTATCTACCCCGCCGTTGACCCGCTTGAAAGCTCTTCAAGAATACTTGCTCCCGACGTAGTCGGACAGGAGCATTATCAGGTAGCGCGCGACGTACAGGCTATACTCCAGCGCTATAACGAGCTTCAGGATATCATCGCCATTCTCGGTATGGACGAATTAAACGACGAGGATAAGCTGACGGTTTCAAGAGCAAGAAAGATCCAGCGTTTCCTTTCACAGCCGTTCTCAGTAGCAGAGCAGTTTACGGGCTACGAGGGCAAGTATGTTCCGCTTAAAGAAACGATACGCGGCTTTAAGGAGATAATCGAGGGCAAGCACGACGACCTGCCCGAGAGCGCGTTCTTGTTTGTCGGAACGATAGACGAGGCTGTCGAAAAAGCAAAGAAAGAAGCCTGATGAAAGGACGGTGCTTTGATGACGCCATTTAAGCTGCAGATAATAACGCCCGAAAAAACCTTTTATGACGGCGAGGTAGAGCAGGTCATTGCCCGTACAACTGTCGGCGACGTCGGTATACTCAGAGGACACGAGCCGTATTGCGCTGCGCTCGGCGTTGGACAAATGCGCGTTATGATAAACGGCGAGTTCCGCAGAGCGGCGACTTCGGGCGGCATAATAAAGGTTTCGAGAGAGCAGACGACGATACTTGTTCAGACGTGCGAGTGGGCGGAGGACATCGACGTTTCCCGCGCGAACAAGGCTAGAGACGCCGCAGAGGAGCGCAGAAAAGCCGCTGTCAACGACAAGGAGCTTGCGCTTGCAGAAGCCAAACTCCAGAGAGCGCTTAACCGTATCGACACGGCGAGCTTCTTGAAATAAACGCAAACATCAGCGTTGTCAGACAGTATTTGACAAGTTAGTAAAAAAGCTAAAGGGAAACCCCCACGGGTTTCCCTTTTAGACGTTAGAGTGTAAGCGCATTATCCGCCTTACGGCGGATAACGCTGTAAGAGGTAAGAAATTAAAGGCGCTTTTGGGAGAGAAAGTTATTTGGATTTCAGAGAAAGAGGCTAGATGCTAGAATGTGTTATAATCGGCAAACAACTTCTACCCCTGTTTCATCTTTAGTTCATCAGTTTCACAAGCACTTCGAGGTCTTCATAACCGTATTCCTTGCCCTTGTATGTAACGACAATGTCCGTACAGCCATCAAAAACGTTTTTCGCCAAAAGTATCGCACCATTCGGCAGATCCACCTTTTTCAGCTTTGTACAATTCCGGAACGCGTCACCGTAGATAAGCGAAACGCTTTCGGGAATATTTATCTGTGAAAGATCTTCACAACCGGAAAACGCCGATCGACCGATAGTCGTCAGCTTTTTCGGAAGAACAATACTTTGTATATTGCAGTTTGTGTAAAAAGAATTACCGCCTATTCTGACCGTCGTTTCGGGAACGGTATACGATTTTTCCGTTTTCCCGTCAGGATAGTACACAAGCTCCTTCCCGTCCTTTGAAAACAAAACCCCGTCTATTGACGAAAAATTTTCGGCATTTTCCGAAATATCTACGCTCTTTAAAGCCGTACACCCCGTAAACACCATAATGTCAAGGCTTTTCAGCTTGTCGGGGAGCGTTATGCTCTTCAGATTCGAACAATATTCAAATGCGCCGTATTCGATATATTTGATATCGTTTGAAAGTTCAACGTGCAAAAGGTTTTTGCAGCCGTAAAAAGCGTTTGGCGATATTTTTTCAACGCACGGGATCTTTATGCTCGTAATACCCGAACCCATAAACAAACCATCGCTGATTTCCGAAAGTCCTTTGGGAAGTATCGCCGTTTGTAAATTTTCACAGTATGAAAAAGCAAACTGTCCCAGTTCTTTTACACTGTCGGGAATAACAATGCTCTTCAGGCTATCGCAGAGTGTAAAAGCATCATCGTCGATCTCTTTTACGCTGTCGGGAATAACGACGCTTTCGAGCCTGCCGCAGCTTTCGAATGCGCCTTCACCGATTTCTTCCAGTTTGTCATGAAGAAAGACAGCTTTAAGCTCATTTCCGAAATTCGTATTATCTCGCGATATGGTCGTCATGCTTTCGGGAATGTTTACGGCTATAACAGAACTGTTCGTAAATGAAAAAATTGTTACCGTATTCGGCAGTTTTACTATTCTCAAAAAGTACATTTCTTCAAGCGTTACGGACTTAACCGTTTTCCCGTTTAATGTCTCGGGAATTTCAATACAGCTTTCGTTGCCCCTGTATCCTGTTATAGCTATGCCGCCTTTGGTTTCCTGCGTATAGAACATATCCTCGCTCGGAGTTTTAAATACAACGTCATTAAAAAATTCATCAACCGTTTTTCCGTTGGGGTTTACTTCCCCGCCGTATATTGTCGGATCTACGGGAGCTGAGGGAAATGACGGGCTTGAAGAATATGGCGGATAATCGGGGTGATCGGGATATGAATAATTGTATTCATCGGAAGAAAAATGCCCGTAATGCGGATAGCTGTAAGACGAGGAATATTTCCCGCTGTATGAAGACGGACGGCTTTGTTCAAATAAATCAAGAACAGCTCTGTCAATAACATTGCACCCGCACAGTGAAAGCGAGAGAAGCACAACGCCAAGCCCCGCCAATGCCTTTTTCATTTGACCTCTCCTTTCGTAAAATTATTTCTACAAAATATTATAATGCTTTGGTAATAATTTGTCAAGCGGCGGTAAACTCGAAAATAAAAAGTCACGGCGAAAAATAACCTAAAAGGAGTTTTAAAATGGGATATCTGCACATCTATTGCGGCGACGGAAAAGGCAAAACGACAGCAGCCCTCGGTCTTGCGATAAGGGCGGCGGGCGCGGGAAAGCGCGTTTTTATTATCCAGCTTATGAAAGGCGGAGAAACTTCCGAGCTTAATTCTCTGAAAAAGATCGAAAACATAACGGTCGAGCGCTGCGACAGGGCTTATGGCTTTACCGACAAAATGACCGAAGCTGAAAGGCAGGAAATAACCGCCTGCCACAACAGGCTTCTTGAAAAGGGCTTCGGGCTTGTGAAAGAAAAAAAGACCGATATGCTGATAATAGACGAATTCTGCGCGGCATATAATTACGGGCTTATGGACACGGCGCTCGCGGAGAGCTTTCTGCTTGGCGAGCTTCCCGCCGAGGTCGTCATAACGGGCAGAGACCCTGCGGAAATTTTCGTAGCCGCCGCCGATTACATAAGCGAGATAAAATGCATAAAACACCCTTTCGACCGCGGAGTTGTCGCCCGAAGAGGTATTGAATACTAAGGGTTATATGACGATTAAAACTAGAATAGACATTAGGGGTCCGCGGTCAGTATACAGTGTACAATGTACAGTATTCAGTTATGGTATCCGCTTCGCGGATAATTTTAGATTGTTGTCGGGCTGAAACGTTTTGGAGTGTTACCGTAAAAGTTATGCTCGTGTGCCTATTGACTAAAAACAATCTAAATCTTATCCGCCGTAAGGCGGATACCATAACTGCATACTGTACACAGCGTTTTGCGCAGCGTTTTCCGCCGAAGGCGGATAATGCGTGCATAATGCGTACACTATACACTGTATACAGCCAACCTGCCCAAGCGAAAGCTTGGGCAGGTTGTGTCTTGAAAAGGTAATATGAAAATATCGGAAGTTATCAGTGTTTCTTTCTTGAAATAACAACTGCCACTCCTGCGAGAGCAACCATGCCGAGCGTAAGCGAAAGTCCTGCAATGCCTGTGTCGGGGGTAGTTGTCGTGCTGCTTCCGCTTGAATTGCTGTCGGTAGATGTTTCACTGTCAGTGCTTGCTTCAGCGTCAGTCGAGCTGCTTTCGGTTGGAGTGGTAGGTCCACTGTCTGATGAACTTTCAGTGCCGCTTGAATTGCTGTTGGTTGAGCTGTCTGTGTCGGTGGGAGCAACGTAGTTGTAGTGAATAGTAGCGCCTCCAAAAGCGTATGGTAAATCGTCGTCAACAATTTTGAGAAATTGTTCCTCTGTGCCCTCGTAGTATACATCTTTGAGGTTTGGGCAATCCGAAAATGCATCATGGATAATTATTTTTACACTGTTCGGAATGATTACGCTTTCGAGATTTGTGCATTTAAAAAATGCACAAAAATCGACATATTCAACGCCGTCAGGAATCGTATAAGACTTTCCCTGTTTATTTGCAGGGTATCTTATAAGAGAATTTGTAAAGCCGTAATTTTCACTATTATTAACTCTAAAGTTACCGAACAGCACACCGTCAACGGAACAAATGTTTTTGTTGCCTTTGGAAACTTCGATACTTATAAGCTTTTGATTGTGCATAAATTGAGCATAGCCGGGTGACATAGCTTCTGTTAAGAAGCCCTCTAAGCTGTCGGGGAGCGTTATTTTTTCAAGGTTATCGGCTTCGGAAAAAATGCCAAATTCAAAATTTACCACGCCTTCGGGAATAACAATCTCTTTAGCCTTCTTTCCCTGTTCAGTCAGTCCTGTTAAAGTTGTCCCCTCTATAACAAGATTTCCGCTTTCGTCAACTATGCTTTCGGCGCTGTCTGTCTGTGAGCCCTCCGCCATAGCCGTAGACATAACTGCGGGGCTTGCCATAAGTGCGCCTGCTAAAAGAATTGCGCTGAGTTTTCTGATTTTCATTTTGATCCTCCTGTTTCCTTGCGGTTTGTTTTTTTGCCGCGCGCAATTCCCGCAAAACAAAAAGCGCGCAGCGTTGAAGCTGCGCACCTGTAAAAATGCAAGCTTCAATCACTGCCACGTAAATTGTTTTCGGTAAATATAGTATACGAAAAACAAGCATGCACTCTTACCCAGTAAAAGCGTATACTATACTCACCTTTATTCAATTTACATGGCATAAAAATTATACCACAATCGCCTTTATTTGTCAATACTTTTTCCCGCCCCGCGCCGAAAAAAGCAGGATTATTCCATTATAAACAAAAAACGTCCGCCGTAAGGCGGATACCATAACTGACTACTGTACACTCTACACTGTATACTGCCACCACCCCTGACAGACAAACCACCTGTTTTAACTTTACCCCCTGTATACTGCCGTCAGCCGAAGGCTGACGGCAAAAACCCCGCACACAGGGTACGGGGTTTTGTATGTACATATTTTGTACAGCGGGATTACTGAGCCTGGGGAGCGCCAACAGGGCAGTTGCTTTCGCAAGCGCCGCAGTCGATGCACTTGTCAGCGTCAATAACATACTTTCCATCGCCCTCTGAAATAGCATCAGCAGGGCAATTTTCCTTGCAAACACCGCAGGAAATGCACTCGTCGGAAATCTGATAAGCCATAATTCTTTTCCTCCTTGAAAAAATAACAGACAGCAAATACTATCCTATTAGATATTTTAACATAAATTAAAAAAAAATCAAGAGCAAATTTTTTAAATTCAGAAAAATTTTGTATTATTTTTTTGTGCATTTTGATTTAGTTTAGACTAACTCTTGTTAATGAATATCATTTAAATATGTAGTTGCATTTTTTATTAAATTGTTGTATAATAAAAGGTAGACGAAAAATTGAACAGTCTAAAATAAACGTCAGCTCGTTTGGGAGGTATAATTATGAAACTCATTTTCGCAGTCGTAAATAACGACGACAGCCACTCTGTCCAGTCGGCTCTCACTAAAAACGGATTTCAGGCGACCAAGCTCGCTTCTTCGGGCGGTTTTCTCATGGCGGGAAATACAACGTTTATGATATGCTCCGAAGATGAAAAGGTAGACGCGGCGCTCGAAGTCATAAAAAACCATTCCCACAAACGCAAACAGTTCGTTCCAAACGTATCAGCCTACGGCGAGGGACCTTATACGGGCTTTCCCGTTGAAGTTACCGTCGGAGGAGCGACAGTGTTCGTCACAAATATCGAAAGATTTGAGAAAGTATGAAGCTGTACGGAAAAGAAAAGGTAGTTGAAATCCTTGAAAAGACTGCTCGGCAAAACCGCCTTCCCCATGCGATAATGTTTTCGGGGAAAAGCGGCGTGGGAAAAAAGACCCTCGCGCTTTATGCCGCTCAGCTTATCTTGTGCGAAAACAACGCCTGCGGAGAGTGCGCCTGCTGTAGGAATATTGAAAACGGCACACACCCCGACGTTATTTTCGTTAAAAAAGCGTGCGGGGGAAAATATGCCGCAGAGCCGTTCCGCGAGGTATTGAAAAACGCGGTCGTTCTGCCGAATAACGGGAAATATAAGGTCTATGTTTTCGAGGACTGCGACACAATGCTTCCCGTCCATTTCAACGCGCTCTTAAAGCTTGTAGAAGAACCCGCCGCACATCTGCGGTTTGTTTTCACCTGTGCAAATACCGCGCTCGTTCCCGAAACGATATTGTCGAGAGTGACGGAATATGCCGTGCCCGATCCGACGGTTGACGACTGCGAGAGGTTCCTTGTTGAAAGCGGAGTTGAACCGACAAAAGCAAAAGAGCTTTCCGAAACGTTTTCGGGAAATATAGGAGAATGCGTCGAAAGCATAAGCGGAGATGAAACAAAAATAGTCGCTTCTGCGCGCGACATAGCCGCGGCAATAGCGGGGCGGGATATGTTTTCGGCGTATGCAAAGCTCTCGGCTCAGTCGGGAAGAAACGAGCTTTACCGCATTTTCGACTGTCTTGTAAACATTTTCCGCGACGCAGAAGCGATAAAATACGGCGAGCCTGCCGAAAATACGGACAAGGATATCGCCAAAAAAATAGCGAATAATTTTTCCGAAGAAGAAATAACGCGAATGTCCGATACGGCGTTTGAGATATGTTCGGGAGAAGTTTTTAACCTGAACACCGCCCTTTGCGCGTCTTATTTCATTTCGGGAATTATAGGAAATCAAACTATATAAGGAGAAATATGGAGAATAACGATTACTTTACCGAAAAAATATCACCCAAGAACAAGCCCGCCGAAAGCGTTTTAGGCTCGGAATTGCCGTCCGACAGCCTTTCGGAAAATGTCGAGATAATCGGCATTCGCTTTAAGGACGTAGGAAAGGTATACTATTTCGCGCCGCTCGGCGTAAGTTTTAAGCAGGGAGAAAAAGCCGTAGTTGAAACGACACGCGGAGTCGAATGCGGAGAGATCGTCGTTTCAAACCGCGAGATTCCCCGCGCTTCTCTCTCTTCCCCGCTTAAAGGCATAATCAGAAAAGCGACGGAAGCCGACATAAAACAACTCGAACAAAACCGCGCAAAGGAAAAGGAAATAATGCGGACGTTCATTGAAAAGATCCACCAGCACAAGCTTGAAATGAAGCCGATCGACGTTGACTATACCTTTGACGGGAGCAAAATTTTGTTTTATTTCACATCAGAAAGCCGCGTGGATTTTCGCGACCTCGTAAAGGATCTTGCCGCCGTATACCGCACAAGAATTGAACTCAGACAAATAGGCGTGCGCGACGAGGCGAAAATGCTCGGGGGTCTTGGTATCTGCGGCAGACCGTTTTGCTGTTCGAGCTTTCTGGGAGAATTCCAGCCCGTGTCGATAAAAATGGCAAAGGAACAGCAGCTTTCGCTAAATCCCACGAAAATTTCGGGCACCTGCGGAAGGCTTATGTGCTGTCTGAAATACGAGCAGAACTGCTATGAGGATTTCCTCAGAACTACGCCCAAATGCGGCGCAAGCGTTGATACGGCAGAGGGTCACGGCATTGTGACAGACGTAAATCTTCTCACGGGTATGCTTACAATAAAGCTTGACAAAAAGCCCGATGTTCCTTTTATTGTCAACAAGGAAGAAGTCAAAGTCATAAAAGACGCGCAGGTCAGAGTGTCAAAGAGCGAGATGAAAGATTTGAAAAAGCTCGAAGATTAAGCAATATCAAAGCCAAGGAGCAATAGATGAACGTATTATATTATGTAAATAACAAAACTCAAAAGACCATTGAAAAAAGCGGCATAGGCCGCGCGCATTATCACCAGCTTAAAGCCGCCGAGCTTAACGGTATAAACTGCGTTTCGACGCTTGAAGAAGCGGACGTTGTGCATATAAACACCGTGTTTCTTGATGCGGTGTGTATGGCGATAAAGTCAAAACTGAAAAATGTACCCGTGGCATATCACGCGCACTCTACGAGAGAGGATTTCCGAAACTCGTACATAGGCGCAAATCTTATCTCGGGCGCTTTTAAACAGTGGATAAAGTTCTGTTACAGCTTAGGAGACGTTATCATAACACCCACGGAGTATTCTAAAAAGTTGCTTAAAAGCTACGGGATAAAAAAGCCCATATACGCAGTTTCAAACGGTATTGACCTAGACGAATATCAGCCGACAAAGGAAAAAGGAAAATGCTTTCGCGAAAGATACGGCATAGGCGAAAACGAAAAGGTCGTTATGTCCATAGGGCTTTTGATGAAGCGAAAGGGCGTTCAGGATTTTGTTGAGCTTGCAAGAAGAATGCCCGAATATAAGTTTATCTGGTTCGGCACAGCGAACTTGAAATTTGTCGGGAGCGAAGTACGAAAAGCCGTAACGAAAAACTTGCCGAATAATCTGATTTTCGCGGGATATGCCAACAAGCCGCAAATTCAAGAAGCATTGAGCGGGGCAGACTTGTTTTTGTTCCCGTCGTATGAGGAAACGGAGGGGATTGTTGTACTAGAGGCGCTGGCGATGAAAATACCCGTGCTTCTTAGAAACATTCCCGTTTACGGCGGCTGGCTCGAAAACAAAAAGAGCTGTTATATGGCAAAAGATGTAAACGAATTTGAAAAACTCGCAAGGGATATTCTTGAAAAGAAACTGCCCGACCTTACGGAGAAAGGCTATGAAGTTGTAAAAAAGAAGAGTCTTAATATAATCGGTATGAAACTTCTGAAAGTATACCAAAATGCCGTAATGCTCCGCAAAAAGAAGAAAACTGTGCAGAAACAGAAAAGAAAGCTGACAAACTGAACATAAAAAGGACGTAAACAGAACAGGAATGGAGAACATAAAGGAAAACAAAATGGGCGTTATGCCCGTAAGAAAACTGCTGATAACAATGTCATTGCCTATGGTCATTTCAATGTTCGTCCAGGCAATGTACAACCTTATCGACAGCATTTTCGTGGCGCAGATAAACCAGGACGCCCTGACGGCGGTCAATATGGCGTTTCCCATGCAGTCGCTGATGATAGCGTTTCAGACGGGATTAGGCGTCGGAATGAACGCGCTTATTTCAAGGCTTTTGGGAGAAAAGAAACCGCAGGAGGCGGGCAACGCCGCGATACACGGACTTATACTTACGCTCGTGAATTATCTGCTGTTTCTGACGGTGGGACTGACGCTTACAAAGGCGTTCTTTTCCGTTCAGAGCAAGTCGGGCGCGGTAATTTCCTACGGCGTGGAGTATCTTTCGATAATCTGCCCGTTCAGCTTCGGGCTGTTCTTTCAGATATGCTTTGAGAGATTTTTACAAGCGACGGGAAAAACAGTACATTCAATGATAATGCAGGGTTCGGGCGCGATAGTAAATCTCATATTCGACCCTATTCTTATCTTCGGCATAGAGCCGCTCGGTATCCCAGCAATGGGCGTAAAAGGCGCGGCGATAGCGACTGTCGCGGGGCAGATAGTTTCAATGCTTATAGGCATTGTCCTGCACTTTGGCTTTAACAAAGAGCTTAGGCTCAATTTCAAAAAATTCCGACTTTCATTCAAAAACATAGGGAAGATATACAGCGTAGGCGTTCCGTCGATAATAATGAGCGGTCTGCTTTCGGTCATGACCTATCTTATGAACATTATTCTGAGCGAATATGAAGAAACGGCGGCGACCGCTTTCGGAGTATATTTCAAGCTACAGAGCTTTGTCATTATGCCCGTTTTCGGAATGAACAACGGTATCGTTCCGATAATTGCCTATAATTACGGAGCAATGCGCCGTACCATAGGCGAGGGGAGCGAAAAGAACGACAGCTCCGATTATTATTCCGCGCGAATAACAAAGGCGGTAAAGCTCGGAATTATATTCGCTACGTGTACCATGCTTATAGGGCTTTTGCTGTTTCAGCTTTTCCCGACATTTTTCCTGTCGTTCTTCAATCCCGACGAAAGGCTTTTAGCCATAGGCACAACGGCATTAAGAACGCTTTCGTGGTCGTTTTTGTTCGTGGGAGCGGCGGTTGTTCTGACGTCGGAATTGCAGGCGCTCGGTCATGGGATAATGAGCTTGTTTGTATTTCTGGTGAGATTGCTTGTTCCCGCGCTCCCTTTGGCATGGCTGTTTGGCAAGCTATGGAAACTTAATGCTATTTGGTGGGCATTGCCTGTGTCGGATCTTTTGGGGCTTGTGTTGGCGCTTATATTTGTGAGCAATGTAAACAGAAAGGTTTTAAAGAGGTGATGATATGACGAATTGCGATGATTGCGTAAATTACGTTTATGACGAGGAGTGCGATTGTTATACCTGCCTTGTGAACCTTGACGAGGACGAGATGTATAGGTTCTTGCAGGGAACGAACGACAATTGCTCGTTCTATGAGCCTGACGACGAATACAAGATAGCAAGGAAACAATAACGGCAAGGAATTAAGAACGCAAGGGGAAAACCTTTTGAAAAAGGTTTTCCCCTTGACCTATTAGAAGTTAGAGATTAGAGGCAAGAGGCTAGAAACTGTTATGAGCGGCGAAGCACTTTTCCGTTCAAACCACCTAACGGGCGGGCGGCACGAAAGTTTTTTGAAAAGGGAGTCCAGAGGGAAAAACTTTTTTGTCAAAAAAGTTTTTCCCTTTGGTCGCGGCGAAGCCGCGAAACGGCGCTAGCTAGGCGCATCAGATTAAATGCCTGCGGCATTGAATCTGGGGTGCGGGGAAAACAAGAGTTTTCCCCGCATTTTCAAATTTAAAACGTAGTTTTAAATTTGAAAATCATGAAACAACATTTGAGCGGAGAACTACTTTAAAAGAAAAAAACATTAAAGCGAGAAAGAAATTTTTCTCCGCTTGCATAAAAGGTGTTCTTTTCAAACGCAATTTCATTAAATAAACTTAACCCTGCCTTGTTGGCGGTTGACAGTAGACGCATTATGCAGTAAAAACCGAAAGGCTGTTCTCTGAATATAACGTATCAAAAGAAAAAAGAGGCTAGAGCTTAAACTCTAGCCTCTTGCCTCTTTCTCTGAACTTCAAAAAACTATATCTCCAAAACAACTTTTGATTTCTTACCTCTTACCTCTAATCTCTAACCTCTAAAAGCACTTTTCGGTTATCGTCCGACGCGCAAGCGGCGGCAAGTAAAAGTTTTGGAAAAAGGGTTCAAGGGAAAAAACCTTTTTCAAAAGGTTTTCCCCTTGCGTTCTTAGTTCTTTTCCCCGCATTTGCGGTCATTCTCGCGGATCTCAACGCGGCGTATTTTTCCGCTTGTGGTCTTGGGCAATTCGTCTACAAACTCCACTATTCGCGGGTATTTATATGGCGCGGTGTTATGCTTTACAAACTCCTGGATCTCTTTTTTAAGCTCCTCGGTCGGCTCATATCCCTTTTCAAGAACGATAGTCGCCTTTACTACTTCTCCGCGTATCGGGTGCGGCGCGCCCGTAACTGCGCTTTCAAGCACCGCGGGGTGCATAGCGAGAACATTTTCTATCTCAAACGGACCTATCCTATAGCCGCTTGATTTTATAACATCGTCGTTCCTTCCGACATACCAATAATACCCGTCCTCGTCGCGCGTCGCAGTGTCGCCCGTATGGTACATTCCGTCATACCAGACCTTGTCGGTGACTTCCTTGTTTTTATAGTAACCCCTGAACAAGCCCGGCGTGTGCGTATATTCGCCTTTTACGACAATTTCCCCAACAACTCCGGGCGGCACGGACTTTCCGTCCGCGTCCACGAGGTCAATGTCATAAAGCGGCGTGGGCTTTCCCATAGAGCCCGGCTTCGGCGTCATACCGATTATGTTTCCGATAAGACAGGTGCTCTCGCTCTGACCAAAGCCTTCCATAAGCGAAAGCCCCGTAATTTCCTTCCAGCGGTTGAATACCTCTGCCGAAAGCGCCTCTCCCGCAATGTTGCAGTATTTAAGCGACGAAAGGTCATACTTTTCGGGACCTACACTGATGAAAAATCTGAACATCGTAGGCGGCGCGCAGAGCGTCGTTATCCTGTATTTTTCTATCATCGCGAGAACATCCTCGGGAATGAACTTGTTGAAATCATAAACGAAAATGCACGTTCCCATAGCGAGCTGACCGTATATCTTCCCCCATGCGGCTTTAGCCCAGCCCGTGTCGGAAATTGTAAAGTGCAAGCCGTTCGGATCAACCTTGTGCCAGTGCTTTGCGGTCTGTATATGCGCGAGCGACAAGGTGTGGTCGTGTATAGCCATTTTTGGATAACCCGTTGTCCCGCTCGTAAAGTACATAAGGAAAATTTCCTCGGCTTTTGTCGGGATACGCTCTAAAGTGTCGGGATATTTTTCAATTTCACTGTCAAAATCCGTCCAGCCCTCTTTCGAGCCGTTTACGATATACTTGCACAAAAGCGGGTCTTTTGCGAGCTTATCCGCCTCGTCAACAAAATCCGCAACCTCGCCGTCATGAGTGCAGACAACTGCCCTGACGTCCGCCGCGTCAAAACGATAGACAAGGTCTTTTGTTGTGAGAAGATAAGTCGCGGGAACAGCGACCGCGCCTATTTTCATAAGCGCAACAAGGACATACCAGAACTGATAATGCCTTTTCATAAGCAAAATAACATGGTCGCCCTTTTTTATGCCCATTTTTATAAACATATTAGCCGCTTTGTTCGACAGTCTCGAAAGGTCGCCAAAAGTCAGCAGCTTTTCATTGCCCTTTAAATCGACCCAGAAAACGGCGCGCCTGTCGGGTTCCATTTCGGCAAATTTATCTATTATATCATAGCCGAAATTATAATTTTCGGGATATTTGATCCCGAATTTTTTTAAGATCCCGTCCTCGCCGTATTCTTCCGTCACAAAATTAAGATGATATGACTCTACATCCATAATCCCATTATCCCTTCGCATTTTATGGTATCAAGTTAATTATAATACTAATTTATGCATTTGTCAAGCAAATTATGGGAATATTTTAAACAATAAAGAAACATAGTGAGAAAAAACGCGTCGCGAGGGGATGACAGTTGACAGTTGACAGTAGACAGGGTACAGTAGTCAGTAAAGTTGTCCGCCTTTCGGCGGACATTATTTTAGCTGATGCCGTTTGAATAAAAGTTTATATTGTCATAAATTATCCCCTGCACAATATAATGTACAAAGGGGGAAGTTGTAAATGGAAAATGTAATTGATCTTACAAATGCGGACAAGTCTTTTCTTTCGGAAACGGCAGAAAGCTCGGAAAGTGTACCGTCCGAACAGAATGCTGAACAGAATACCGAAAGCGTACCGAGGGAACGCCGCGCTGAAGGCTCGCGCGCTTCGGAGCGGATAGTAATGACAATAACGGCGCTTTGCGGAGCGGCGGCGGGCGTTATACTTGTCCTAGGCGGAAAAGCTGACAGCGGCGCGGCAGCCGCGCTCTCGGAGCATTTATCAAAAAGCTTTGGAGAGATTTTTTTCGGCAGGCTCATTATCGGCGCGGCGGTTTTATTCGTCGAATTTCTGCTTGGATTTTTTGCGTTTGGGGATCACATTTCGTGGTTGCTGCCGCTCTTTACGGGGATAGGTTCGGGGGTGTATTCGATCGCTAATCCCGTATTTATTCCGTCGGAAATTGCATTGTTGCTTGCGGTAATTTTTTCGGGAGCAAGATCGGCGCTGTTTTCAAGAAAACTTTTAGGGCTTGCGTCGGGCGACCGCACCTATATGCGCGGAATGACCGCACGAGAATACGCCATAAAATTTGCGCTGACGGTGCCGTTAATAGCAGCCGCGGCGGTTTATGAAGGAATAGCCGCAACCACATTCGGAGCATAAACCGTTTTTTATTCGCGCTTCGGTTTTCGGAGCGCGTTTTTGTATATTTTAGCAAAACCTTGGAAATAATAATTTTCGTAATTTTTAGAAAAATGTACTTGACAAATAAATGCTGTTGTGGTATAATTTTACTGTTAATTGCTGGGGTGTCGCCAAGCGGTAAGGCAACGGACTCTGACTCCGTCATTCGGGGGTTCAAATCCCTCTACCCCAACCAATCTTTGAACCCCGCCGTTTTACGGCGGGGTTCAAAGATTTAGAGGTAAGAGGTTAGAGGTAAGAGGTAAGAATTTATACCGAACAGTTGTTCGCCGAGTTCTTACCTCTTACTTCTTATTTCTTACATCTAAAAGCGCAATTCAATTTTGCTAAAGCAAAACCGTAAAAATGCGCACTTCCCGAAAAGTGGTTTTAAATTCTAACTTGCAAAAAATCTTTTTCGTAAAGGTTAGACACGCATTTTTACTTTGAAATTCCCTAATGGAATTTCAATTTTGCTTCGCAAAACCGTAAAAATGCGCACTTACCGAAAAGTGGTTTTAAATTCTGACTTGCAAAAATCTTTTTTGTAAAGGTTAGACAACTTAGAAGTTAGAGGTAAGAGGTTAGAATTTTGGTTCTGACCTCTTATTTCTTTTTATACGTTAATTTCAGCAAACAATGTCTTAGTTCAAACTCTTACCTCTTACTTCTTACCTCTAACCTCTAGAAGGGCGAGTGAGCGTTATTGTGAGGAATAGCGCTTGAAAAGAACAACAAATAGGTGGGTTATATAAGCCGAGAGGCTGGGGTTTAAACTCTAGCCTCTAGCCTCTTTCTATGAAAACCAAAAAAACTTAAACTCTCAAAAGTTCCCCGAAATTCTTACCTCTTATTTCTTACCTCTAACCTCTAGAAGGGCGAGTGAACGTTATTGTGAGGAATAGCGCTTGAAAAGAACAACAAATAGGGGGGTTATATAAGCCGAGAGGCTGGGGTTTAAACTCTAGCCTCTAGCCTCTTTCTATGAAAACCAAAAAACTAAAACTCTCAAAAGTTCCCCGAAATTCTTACCTCTTACTTCTTACATCTTACCTCTAAAAGGGCGAGTGAGCGTTATTGTGAGGAATAGCGCTTGAAAAGAAGCACGAATAGGTTTTTATTAAAACCGTCCTCCTTCAATATTTCACTTTTCGAAAATTATTTGTTGACAATTACAATATAATATGTTAAAATTTATATATCACTTACGGAAATTTTTAAAAGTAATATTGCACAATAACTACTTTTATTTCACTCTTATTATTGTGGAAATATACAAAAGTGTAAAAATTTTCCGTAATACCTATTGATTTTTTTATAAAATAGGGTAAAATATAATTAGCACTCAAAGAACAAGAGTGCTAATTATATTGAGCATAAAATGATTTCATTTTTCAGGAGGAAATAAATATGACGATCAGACCATTGGCAGACAGAGTTGTTATCAAAGCAGTCGCGGCCGAAGAAACCACAAAAAGCGGTTTTATACTTACGGCTTCGGCACAGGAAAAGCCCTCTATAGCAGAAGTTGTTGCTGTAGGACCGGGCGGTGTTGTTGACGGAAAAGAAGTTAAAATGAACGTTAAAGTCGGCGACAAAGTTTTGATAAGCAAGTATTCGGGCACGGAAGTTAAGGTAGACGGCGAGGAGTATTCGATAGTAAGACAGGACGATATACTTGCCGTTGTTGAGGAAGAAAAGCCCGCTGCAAAGAAAACTACCGCAAAGACCGCAAAGAAGTAAGAAAAAATAACTTGCTCAAAGTGAATTTAATTTTTTTAAAGGAGATAAATTTTTATGGCTAAAGACATTATTTACGGCGAAGAAGCAAGAAAGGCTCTCCAGAAGGGCATTGACACACTTGCCGATACAGTAAAGATAACGCTCGGACCGAAGGGCAGAAACGTTGTTCTTGCAAAGAAATACGGCGCTCCGCTCATCACAAACGACGGTGTTACTATTGCAAAGGAAATTGAGCTTGAGGACGCTTTTGAAAATATGGGCGCTATGCTCATAAAGGAAGTTGCCACAAAGACAAACGATGCCGCGGGCGACGGCACTACTACCGCGACGCTTCTTGCACAGGCGCTTGTACGCGAGGGCATGAAGAATATTGCCGCAGGCGCTAACCCCATGATAGTAAAGAAGGGTATGAAGAAGGCGGTTGACGCGGCTGTAGCGGAGATAAAGAAGAACTCAAAGAAAGTTGCGGGTTCTGCCGATATCGCGAGAGTAGCTACCGTTTCTGCGGGCGATGAGTTTGTAGGAAAGCTTATAGCAGAGGCTATGGATAAGGTAACAGCCGACGGTGTTATTACTCTCGAAGAGAGCAAGACTGCCGAAACATACAGCGAAGTTGTAGAGGGTATGCAGTTTGACAGAGGATATATTTCGCCTTATATGGTAACCGATACCGATAAGATGGAAGCTGTTCTTGATAATCCTTATATCCTAATTACAGACAAGAAAATTTCGTCTATCCAGGACATTCTCCCGCTTCTTGAAAAGCTCGTTCAGTCGGGAAAGAAACTGCTCATCATTGCCGAGGACGTTGACGGCGACGCGCTTACGAACCTTATTCTCAACAAACTGCGCGGTGTGTTCACTTGTGTAGCTGTAAAGGCTCCCGGCTTCGGCGACAGACGCAAGGAAATGCTCAAAGATATTGCAATTCTCACGGGCGGCGAGGTAATTACCGAAGAGCTTGGTCTTGAACTTAAAGACACAGAGATAAGCCAGCTCGGAACTGCAAAGCAGGTAAAGATACTCAAAGAGAATACCATTATAGTTGACGGCGCAGGAAAGTCCGCCGATATAAAGGCAAGAGTAAGCGAGATAAAGAGCGCAATTGAAAAGACAACTTCCGAGTTTGACAAGGAAAAGCTCCAGGAGCGCCTTGCAAAGCTTTCGGGAGGCGTTGGCGTTATCAAGGTCGGCGCGGCTACCGAAGTTGAAATGAAAGAAAAGAAGCTCCGTATCGAGGACGCTCTCGCGGCTACAAAGGCGGCTGTTGAAGAAGGTATCGTTGCAGGCGGCGGAGTTGCGCTATTAAACGCTATGCCCGCTGTACAGAACGTTCTTGAAACTCTCGAAGGCGACGAAAAGACAGGCGCGGCGATCGTTCTGAAAGCGCTCGAAGAGCCTATCCGTCAGATCGCTCTCAACGCAGGCGTAGAGGGTTCTGTAATAATAGACAATATTGTAAAGAAAAAGACCGTAGGCTACGGCTATGACGCATACACCGAGAAATACGGCGATATGATAAAGAACGGCATTGTCGATCCCGCAAAGGTAACTCGTTCTGCACTTCAGAACGCGTCGTCCATTGCGGAAATGGTTCTCACGACCGAGAGCCTTGTTGCCGACAAGCCCGAGCCCGAAGCTCCCGCTGCCGCTCCCGCAGGCGCAGGCATGGGCGGGATGTACTGATACAATAACGAACAAAGAACGCAAGGGGGAAAACCTTTTAAAAAAGGTTTTCCCCCTTGAACCCTCTTTCCAAAACTTTTACTTCCCGCCGCTAACGCGGCGGACGAAAGACAAAAAAACGTTTCCGCTATCCGACCGCGCCGCAAGGCGCGACACGAAAGTTTTTTGAAAAGGGAGTCCAGAGGGGAAAAATTTTTTACAAAAAATTTTTCCCCTCTGGCAGGGGTACGGGGGCAGCGCTCCCGTCGCGTCAGCAAGCGCATTAGATTAAATGCCTGCGGCATTGAATCTGGGGTGCGGGGAAAACAAGAGTTTTCCCCGCATTGCCTTTTCAAATGCTTGCATTTGAAAAGGCAATCTTATAGAGATGTTTTGAGCGTAAAGCCACCTCAAAAATGGATTTACAATAGAGCGGCGAAGATCATTAAAATTTGAACAACTGGTTCTCAAACCTCTCAATAGCATATTCCAGCGCGTCAAGGCTGTCAATGTTCGACGTACCGTTGTCAAGGCGCTTATTAAGCGAAGGATAATGCTCGTCCCAGACAGCGCTTTCTATCGCGTTTATTGTCCTTCTGCACTCGCTGACAACATAAAACCTACCCGAAGCAATAAGCCTGTTCAGCATATTTATCCGCGTGTTTATCGGACGCTTTTTCGCATTTGACACTTCTATCCTCACCGCCCTGCGAAAGCTCTTTACAAGCAGTTGCTCGGCGCTGTCGCAATATGCAATGTTAAGCATAGGATACCGCTCCTTTTCCCTTTGTACAAACTCCGAGAACGCCGAGATAAGATTTTCTGCCGAACGGTTTTCCTTGTCATAGTATTCCGAAAGAACATAAACGTTTGAAAATTCCTCGTCAAACCCTACATGTGCAAACGCCGAAGCGCTTCCGCTCCCGCCGTAGTCCACTCCAACCACGGACAGGATCAGCTTTTTCTGAATTAGCCGTTCGTTCAGCTCTTTTCTGCCGATAATATTCTTCGCCGAAAACCCGTCGTATATCCTGCCCTCTGCTTTCGTCCATTTTCCGAGAATAAAACGGTCATAAAACACCCCGTGAAATTCATTTTGCAACTGCCTTATATATTCTTTGGGCAGAAAAACATTGTCCTCGAGTTTGAATTTTATCGAAAGAAGATCGGCTTTTTTGTTGTCAAGATAGTTTCTTTTCAGCCAGTGGTCGGGGTCATCGGGATTTGTAGTCGCAAAAACCTTTGCTCCTCTTTCCGAAAGCCTTGATAAAAGCATTGTAAAAAAACTCTCCGAAAAAAGAGTAAGCTCGTCGCAGTATGCGCCCATAAGCGTCATTCCGCGGAGCTTGTTTTCCGAGTCGGCGTTTGCCGCGCTTTCAAGATAAACTTTCCGACCAAAAAGGTCGGCTTCTTTTTTGTATATGTTATAGGAAAAGGCGCTCCCGAATATCTCCGACATAGGGTCGAGAACGTTTCTTTTGAGAGTTCTAAGCGTTTTCCCCGCCATAAGATAAGCCTTGTTTTTCGGAGAACCCGCCACCCAGAACCCCCATATTATCATTGAAATATAGGTCTTGCCGCTCCTGACGCTTCCCTCAAATATGTTTATTCTCCGCATTTCCCCTTTTTTCAGCATTTTGAAAACTTCTCTCTGCTTTGGAGAAAGCCCGCAGTCAATTTTCATTATCGTCCTCCTTTCCTATATCTTGATAAATGCCGATAAGCTCGCCGAGCTTGCCTTCGGTGTTTACTTCGGTGTTTTCGCTCATTAGCTCGAAAACGAGCTTAAAGACCTTTGCGAGCTTTTCGGGATCTTTTTCTGCAAGCGACGAGATAAGCTCCTCGCTCGACAGCTTTTTAAGGACCGAGTTCCCGAATTTTATAAGTACACGATTGTTCTTTTCAAAAAACTCTTTTACCGTTACGATCTTTCTTTTCATAAAAGTTCCTCCTTTCCTGTTAATTATTGAAGCAATATGCTTTGTATACAGCCTGAGATTATCTTTATCGTCACTGCATTTTACTGAAATTATAATCATATAAATTAACGAGAATATTTTTACGGAGGTAATTTTATGGAAGATATGAAAAAAATGATCGAACGTTATAAGAGAGAGCTTCTTGAATACAGCAAGTCGAGCGGAAAGCCTGTTTCCGAGAAGCCGCAGGAAACAGAAAAGCCCGACTTGTCCGATTTGTCCGACTTATCCGATTTAGCCAAATTGACAGAACTTAGCGAAAACGGGGAAACAAAAAAGCCCGCGGTAAAGCCGCAGGTCATAGGTTATGTTTCGGAGGACGCTCGCGAGGAGCTTACGAAAATGAACGTACCCGAGGAAATAGTTGAAAGCATAACATCCACCGATACTGCCGTTCCACCGTCCGAGGACAATGAAACGGTAACGTATGAATTTCCTGCTGAAAACGAGCAGAGCGGAAGTGTTCAGGAAAACAGCGGTATTGACGGAGATACTGTAGGCGAGGAAAGTGCAGCGCAGGAAAACACTGCGCCCGGCTATACCGAAAACCCGTCTTTGAGCGAAACGCGAGAGCAGATAACCGAAGAAAGCAAACCGAATGAGAATGTCGCAACTGAAAACACTTCGGGAGTTACCGACAATTCCGCAAACGTTCCCAGAGCGGAGTATGGAAACAACGCAACCGTTTCCGAAGAACAAGCCGAGCGTTTAACGCAGCAGCCCATAAGCGGAACGAGCATAGACGAACAGCTGACGGGGCGGAGCTTTGAGGACGAGCGCACTCCGCAAAACGACCCCAACGACGTAATGGAGCAGAACGGAAGCAGGTCGGATATTTCAAATTTTCCTATTCCGAGCTATGATAACTTAGAAGAATTTGAACGGAACAACCGCGGGAGCGGAACGATAGTTTTCCGTGTTTATACCGCGCGGGAGGCTCTGCCCGTAGAAAACGCCGTCTGCAAGGTGACAAAGACATTCGGCGGCGATGTTCACACGTTTTATACGCTTGTGACGGACGAAAGCGGAAAAACGCCGACACGCCCGCTCCCCGCTCCCTCAAAGGAGCTTTCTCAGCAGTCGGAAAACCTTATTCAGCCGTTTTCGCTTTATGACGCGCTTGTTACGCGCGAGGGGTATGCGGACGTTGAGCTGAAGGAAATTCCCGTTTTTGACGGCGTAAGCTCCGTCCAGCAGGTCAGCATGATACCCGCGCCGAGAATGAACATAACAGGGGAGGAAAACACAAATGCCCGATAATCTGCCCTTTATCCCCGAAACGATAACGGTACACCTCGGACCGCCCAACTCAAACGCGCGGAATGTAACCGTGTCTTTTCCCGATTATATAAAAAACGTCGCTTCGAGCGAGATCTTCCCGACATGGCCCGAGGCGGCTCTTCGCGCGAATATCTACGCGCAGATAACTTTTGCGCTCAATCGTGTTTATAACGAATGGTATCGTTCACGCGGATATGATTTCGATATAACGTCTTCTACACAGTATGACCAGGCGTTTGTATACGGGAGAGATATTTTTGCGAATATAAGCGATATTGTGGACGAAATTTTCAACAACTATGTTGTCCGCCGCGGAAATATCGAGCCGCTTTTTACGGCGTTCTGCAACGGAACGACGGTCACCTGCGACGGGCTTTCACAGTGGGGAACGGTAACTCTCGCAAACCGCGGATATACGCCCTATGAGATACTTCAATATTATTACGGCAACGACATTGACATAGTTTATAACGCGCCTATTTCTCCGAATATCCCGAGCTATCCCGGAACGCCGTTCGGCTTTGGTTCAACGGGAAACGAGGTAAGGCGGATACAGGTCGAGCTGAACAGAATTAGCACAAACTATCCCGCCATACCGAAAATTGTTCCCGCAAACGGAATTTACGGCGAAAGCACCGTAGAGGCGGTGAGGGTCTTTCAGGGCGTTTTCGGGCTGCCGCAGACGGGAATTGTAAATAAAGCTACATGGTATCAGATAAAGTACATCTTTACGGCGGTAAAGCGGCTTTCAGAGCTTTCGAGCGAGGGTCTAACCGCAGAGGAGACCGAAAATATTTTCGGAGATCCGCTTAGGCGCGGAGATACGGGCGAGCGCGTAAGGATAGTGCAGTATTTTCTTAATGTTATTGCTTATTTCAATCCCGAAATACCGTCCGTTCCCGCGAGCGGAGTTTTCAACGAGCAAATGGAAAACCAGGTAAAAACGTTCGAGAGGTTTTACGGGCTAAATCCCGACGGCATTGTTGATTTCAGGACATGGCAGTTAATTAACGAAATTTACAGAAATATCCGGAATAATCTTCCCGAGGGCTACGAGGGCTCGACCGCCGCGCTGTACCCGGGTTATAACCTAACGCCGGGAATGAGGAATGATGACGTAAGGGAATTTCAGACGTACCTTCGGGTAGTAGGGCAGAACATAGCGGCGATACCGATAATAGAAGTCACGGGCTATTACGGACCTGATACCGAGCGCGCGGTATTACGCTTTCAGGAGCTTTACGGGATAGAACCAACGGGCGCAGTCGGAAGCCTTACATGGGACGCGGTGGGGAGAGAGTATAACTTTATTCGCTTCGGGACGGAACGATTTGGCTAATTAGAGGCTAGAGGTTAGAAGCAAGAGGCTAGAAGCTGTTTTGAGCGTCAAAGCACTTTAAATTTAAAACCACCTGACGAGCGGGCGCACGAAAGTTTTTTGAAAGGGAGTTTGATGAACTGACCCCAAAAAGTTAAACAAAGTTAAAAAAGAAGATTTGTGAAAAGCGACTAAGAGCGATCTTGGTCGCT
>CANQFZ010000006.1 GCA_947600065.1 uncultured Clostridia bacterium
TGAGCGGGGAAGTGCTTTCAGTATGAAAAAACCTTAGAGCGGGAATGAATACTGTATACTGTCAACTGCCGACAGGCGCCGTAATTTTGCTGAGCAAAGCGAAGCAAAATTGCGAGCGGAGCGAGTAGGCGTGAGCGAAGCTCACGCAACGGCGCCGTTTGAGCGGTGGGTGTGGCTTGGGGCAGAAGATGGTGAGAGCGTGAGAACTGCTTTTGGTTTTGTGCCTTTAAGCCAAATCCACGAAATAACGAGCCGACAACTTTCCCGTACCCCCTGCCAAAAAACGTTTCAGTCCGATAACAATCTAATAATGTCTGCGCTAGCAGACACAATAACTGACTACTGTCCACTGACAGCGGTCCGTCGAAGTAAAGTCAACCAACGGTCAACCAACAACCCTTATTCCCTCGCGTACTTTTCCATTATCCTGACCGCTGTCTTCACGCCGTCGACTGCCGCCGACATTATGCCGCCTGCATAGCCTGCGCCCTCTCCGCAGGGGTAGAGGTTTTCGATAGAAAGCGCTTCTCCGAGGTCGTTTCGCGGAATACGAACGGGCGAGGAGCTTCGCGTTTCAATTGCAGTGAGAACGCTGTCGTTGTCCGAAAAGCCCTTTATTTTCCGATCAAATTGCCTTATCCCTTCGGCAAGACTGTCGGAAATGTATTCGGGGAACAGTTCGCGAAAATCCGCGCTTTCTATTCCTAAAGGATAAGTCGGAGTTACCTTTCCGAGCGAGAAAGCGCCGCTTTCGCCGATAAATTCGCGCGTCAGCATAGCGGGCGCTCTGCCCGTGGATTTTCCGAGAGCAAACGCCTTTTCTTCCAGCCTGTGCACAAAGTCAATTCCCGAAAGCGGGTTTTTCGGGTCGTCAAAATCATCGGGCGTTACGGATACCAAAACCGCGCTGTTGGCGTTTTGCCCCGCACGGTCAAAGTTGCTCATGCCGTTTGTGAGAACAGTTCCCGCGCTGTTCTGCGAGGCTACGACATACCCTCCGGGACACATACAGAACGTATAGACCCCGCGCCCGTTTATATGACAGGACAGCGCGTATTCCGCAGGCGGCAGGGCAGGGTCTCCCGCAAATTTCCCGTACAGCGCATTGTCAATGTCCGATTGTAAGTGTTCAATTCTTGCGCCCACGGAAAACGCTTTCGGCACAAGCTCGATCCCGCTTTTCAAAAGCTCCGAAAACGTATCGTGCGCCGAGTGTCCGAGCGCAAGCACAAGCGCCCCGCACGGTATCTCCTCGCCGTTTACAAATATCGAACTGAGCTTTCCGCTTTTGATATTGAGCCTTTCAACGGGCGACAAAAACCTAACCTCGCCGCCAAGCTCGATTATTCTGTTGCGGAGATTTACTACGACATTTCTCAGCTTGTCCGTTCCGATATGCGGTTTAGCCTTTGTCAGAATTTCAACGGGCGCGCCGAACTCCGCGAATTTTTCCAGAACTCTTGTACAAAGCGGGTCGTTTATCCTTGTCGTCAGTTTTCCGTCAGAAAATGTCCCCGCTCCGCCCTCGCCGAATTGAACGTTCGCGCTTTCGTTTAATTTTCCACCGTTCCAAAAGCTTTCGACGGCAGCTATCCTCTCGTCCATTCTTGCTCCACGCTCGAAGACAACAGGCTTATACCCGAACTCGCACAGCGTAAGCGCGCAGAACATTCCCGCAGGTCCGAAGCCCGCGATACAGATATTGCCCGAAAGCGGTTTGCTTCCGTTTTTTACGGTCAATTTTTTGTTTTCATACTGTCTTACGTTCGGATATTTTTTTTCAAGCTCCGCTTCTTTATCGCTGTTGTAAAGCTCGATAAATACCGAACTTACAAAAGTTATCTCGCTGTGCCTTGCGTCAACCGAAGTCTTGTAGAGCTTTGCGCTTTTTATCTCCGAAGTCGAGAGCCTTAAACGCGCGAGAGCCTTTCCGACCGCTTTTTCGCGCGGCTCGGAAAGGCTTGTTTTAATTTGTGAAACAATAACCGCCATTATTCGCTTTCCTTTTGCGTCGCTCTTATTGTCACTTTATATTCTCCCGATATCCAGCATTTCTGGTTTTCGCCTTTGAGCCGGGCAGTTACGGTGATGTCCTGTGAACCTTCTCTTAGTGAAACTCCCAAAAGATCCGCATTTACTATGATGTCATTTCCCGAAATTCCCGCCAGAACATCGGACGGACCTACAACGGTAAAGTTTATGTTGCGCGTTGTAAGTGAGATGTTATAATTATCGGGAGCGTTTGTAATTACTATATTTTCCGTTTTTACGGGAATGCTGAGCGTTCCGTAATTCTCGGTTTTCCATTCGACCGTCACGCTGTTGTTTCCCGAAAGGTTTTTGTATCCTTCGGGCAGGGGAATGGTGAAATAGGTCTTTCCAAGGCTTATGTCGGAGAGATTTATCGTGCCTATATCCAGCTTGCTTAAATTGTCAATAAGATTTCCCGGTGCCGCAACAATTATAGAAGAAGGCTGTATCTCATATTTAAGGCTGTCTATGTCGAAATTGTCGGGATAATTTATTACAATATTCAGCGGCAGCTCTTTTTGCCTGTAGATAGGTATGTCCACAGTAACATTTTCAGTCGAGAATTTCAGCCCGTCTGCGATTATCCTCGAACCGTTCTCACCGTAAATAATAAGCTCGCTGTTTGTCTGGAGCGATTCGGTAAGCTCGCCGTGATATCCCGAACGCGCTTCGACTTTTGTTATTTTGTCTATAACAGACGCCGAGCCTGTTATCATTATCTTATCGGGTGAAGTCGTTATATCTCCCGCATAGTATCCTTCGGGCAGGCTTATATCGGGAGCTGTTCCTTCTATCTCAAATTCCTTTGATATTATCTCATCTACCGTTAGAGTTATCATCATAGGCTCTTGAAAGCTTATGCTGTAATCGACATTTGATTTTGAGTAAACATTCAGCGGCAGCGTATAAGTGCCCGCCGAACGCACCGTTGACAGATCTATCGAAGAATAAAAATCGCTCGCTCTAAGTCCGCTTATATCATAGCGTTTTCCTTCTATCCTAATATCTACAAGTTCCTTTACCGCGTCAACTATTTCAAGGTTATTCTGTACCATAAAATCGGTCGGCTGCGTTTCAATGGCTATCCCCGAAATTTCCGTTTCTATCATCGGAAATACCTGTATAGAAACGACTATCCAGAAAGCCGCCGCAAGTATAAACGCAATAATAAGCGTTTTGTAGTTGCGTTTTAAGTCGCCCAGAAAGTTGAACAACAAATTCTTCATTTTCCGTTACCTCCTTTGTTATTCCTTCGAGCGTTTCTGTTTCTTCTTTTCCGAAGACGCTCCGGGCATATACTTTCTCAAAACGGAAATAAGGCTGTCCTTTGAGAGGTCGCGCGAAAGCTGACCGTCCAGCGCAACGGAGATGTTTCCCGTTTCTTCGGATACCACAACAACCAGCGCGTCGGAGTTTTCGCTCATTCCGACGGCGGCTCTGTGTCTTGAGCCTAAGTCGGTCGAAAGATACTGGTCTTTCTGGGTATTAGGAAGAAAACAGCCCGCCGCAAATATCCTGTTGTCGCGGATAATTACCGCACCGTCATGGAGAGGCGCTTTGTTATAAAAGATGTTGCAGAAAAGCTCGGGCTCACATTCGGCGTTTATAATGCTCGTGGTTTCCTTTTCGATTATGTCGCCGAGTTTAGTAGAGCGTTCAATTACAATAAGCGCGCCCGTTTTGGATTCGTGAAGTCTCTGACAGGCGTCCGCTATGCCGTTTATTGCTCTCTCGCGCACGGAAGTATTGCCCGCGATTTTTTCGACAGACTGCGCAAAGGTCGTAACCCTTGTTCCTCCGACTTTTTCAAGTATTCTTCTGAGCTCGGGCTGAAATACTATCATAAGCGCGATAATTCCGACCTGCAAGAAGTTGTTGAAAAGAAAGCTCATAGCCTTCAGCTGGAAGATCTGCACGAGAAAATAAAGTATAACGACTATCAGTATGCCTTTTAAAAGCTGCATGGCTCTTGTTTCGCGCATCAGCTTTATGATGTAGTATACGAAAAACGTAAGTATAAGGATATCCAGAACGTCAAAGAAGTTTATAGACTGAACTATCTTTATGAAATTTCTGAATATATCCTTTACATATTCAACTGCTTCCAATGTCCTCTCCTTTCTCAGACTGTATATACAGCCTGAATTTTGAGGCTTTTTACAGCTTCTATTTTGTACCGTTATGCCGTTAAGGCAACTTTCAGTTCAGAGCGTGGTCTTTTGACTTTATAAACACGCCGATGAAATCGGGACCCGCGTTACAGCTTACGACAACGCCGCACTTGCTCACATAAGCGGGCGGGTAGCCTATCTTTTTCGTCAGCTTTTCAATAAGCTCCTTTTCAAGCTCGGGGCGCGTTGTTGTTACAAGACAGTAGGGCGTAGAGGGTATCATTCTCGAAGAAACCGTTTCGACTGCCGTATCTATAATAGCCTTTTCGCCGCGCGCCTTTTTAAGTACCGCCGTAACTTCCGCATGAAGCATTATCAGCGGCTTCAGCCCCATAAGCTCGCCAAGGAACGACTTTGCCGCGGAAATTCTTCCCGACTTTTTCATATGCTTCAGCCCGAAGCCTACGATAAACGCCTCGGAATGTTCCGCCCAGTCCTCGAGATATGCAACAACGCTTTCGGTGCTTTGCCCCTCGCTAAGCTTCTTGCAGGCTTCGATTATGGGATAGCCGTAATGAATGGAATAATTTTTCGAGTCGACGTTGTAGATTTTGAGGTCTTTAAGCTCTTCTTTTACATTTTCCGCCGCAAGAACCGACTGCGAAAAAGTCTGCGAGCCCGCGCCGTCAATTACGTCTACGATTATCTCCCTCGCGCCGTCTGCATACAGCTCGCGGTATTTTTCCTCGAACTGGAGCCGGGTTATCTGCGAGTGCTTCGGGATTTCCTCTTGTTCTTGGAGAATTTTATAGATCTCCTCCTCGGTTATCTCTTTTCTGTCGAGATATTCTTTGCCCTGTACGGTCACGACAAACGGCATTATCGTAAGGTATCTTTCCCATTCCTTTTCGGATTCGCGGGTGATGTCACAGCCGCTGTCGGTGATTATTCTTACTTTTTCGCTCATAATTTTAATTCCTTTCAAATAATTATTTTTTTGTTCAATTTATTGCTTTCGGGCAATTTATTGCTTGCCAAAAACTTTAAAATTTATGTTCAACTTATTGCTTTTGGTCAATTTGGCAACTTTGAAAATTGGTGTCAATCAACGCTGTTCCAGTCAAATTTAGTGAGCTGACCCTCGTTCTGAAGTTCGGGAAAATCCCACTGCCTTAAAATCTCGTAGACTGCGATAGCTACGCTGTTCGAGAGATTAAGGCTTCTCAATGTCGGCATCATCGGTATTCTGACACAGCTTTCTTTGTTATGTAAAAGCAACTCTTCGGGAAGTCCCGCGTCCTCTCTCCCGAACATAATAAAACAGCCGTCGGGATAAGAAACGTCCGAATATCGCTTCTGCGCTTTCGTTGAGAAAAAGTAGACGGGCTCGCCGTGTTTTGCGAAAAAATCGCTATAGCCGTCATAATACGATATGTCCAGATATTTCCAATAGTCCAGCCCCGCGCGTTTTAATTGCTTGTCAGTCGGGGAAAACCCCATAGGCTTTATTATATGGAGAGCCGCCCCCGTGACGGCGCAAGTCCGCGCGATATTGCCCGTATTCTGCGGTATCTGCGGCTCTGCAAGAACAATGTTGAGCTTCAATAATATTGTCTCTCTTTCAAATTTTTTTGCTCCAAATTTAAGTATACCATAAATAAACAAGTTTTGCAATAGTTTTTTTAAACTTGATATATAATTACTTTTTGTCCGTGTCGGCGCCTGTCGGCAGTTGACAGTAGACGCATTGAACGCTTCGCGTGCAACGCTGGGTACAGTATGCAGTAACATCCGAAAAGTTGTTCTCTCATTATAGCGTGGATTTGACCGAAAGGCGCAAAACCAAAAGAAGTTCCCCGCCCGTACCCTCTCCGACACCAAACCACCGTCCCCGCTCGGGCGGCGCCGTGCCCTTTTAGAGGTTAGAAGTTAGAGGTTAGAGGTTAGAATTTGTTTCAAGCGAAAAACAACTTTTCCTTTTAAACTCTAGCCTCTAGCTTCTTTCTCTAAACTTCAAATAACTTAATCTTTAAAACAACCTTTGATATCTTACCTCTTACCTCTTACTTCTTACCTCTAGAAGGGAAACTCTTGTTTTCCCCGCACCCCAGATTCAATGCCGAAGGCATTTAATCTGATGCGCTTCTTTGAAGCGTTATTGAGGGAAAACTTTTTTGAAAAAAAGTTTTCCCTCAAGCTCCCTTTCAAAAAACTTTCGTGTCGCCGCCTGTTAGGTCGTTTTAAACGAAAAAGTTGTTCGCCGCTCGTAACATCTTCTAGCCTCTAGCCTCTAATTTCTAGCTTCTAGTTGACAAAACCGTTTTTCTATGTTAAAATTTTAATGTACTACGTAAAAGGTTGAAATAGTAATTAAAGGAATTGCAGATGTTAAATAATATACACGCTTCAAGCATAAAATACCGCAGCGAAAGAAGCTCGGATATAGCCTTTGCCTGCGATATAACGGCAAACTCGGCGGTGGTAGAACTGTTCGATATCGCGCTTCGCCGCCCTTATTCAAGAACTGCGATCTACGGCATTAGACCAACTTCGGACAATATCGCCGAAACAATGCGCCGACTTTCGGCGACTGCATTAAGAAGCGCGGGAGTTCCGTCCTCGGCAATAAAAGGAGCGGTCTTTTCCGCAGGACTTCATATCTCCGACAGTCTCGAACAGGAGCTTTCTCCGAGCGATTTGGGGTTGTTGCCCGAAACCGAGATCATGTTCGTTCCGTACATTTCCGCAAGACTTAGCGGTAGATTTACGGCGGCGCTGCTTACTGTGCCCGTTGGCGATCTGCTTGCGGTTGACATAGGGAGCAGCCTTTGCGTTGCGGAAAAATGCGGAGGAACACTAAGGTGCGCGGGATTTTCACTTTCGGGCGCATTCGACGGGACGGCTTTAGAAAGCGGAATGCCCGCAGAAAACGGTGCAATAGACGCCGTACGCAGGGAAAAGGGCGGCGCGATAGAATATGAGGTTGTCGGCGACGCCGACAGCATCGGCATCTCTCCCGCGGGAGCGGTCTGCGCGGCAAAGATCATGCTTTCCGAGGGGATAATCGACGAGGACGGCATTATGACCGACCGCGACCTTTTTGCCATTGGAGAGGACTTTTTCATCTCGCAGAGCGATATCCGCGCGATACAGTCCGACAAAGCAAAGTGCGCTTCGGTCTTTGAGCTTTTTGCAGGGGAAAAGCTGTACCTTTCGGGAGCGCCTTTTGCAAACGACGAGGGCTTTCGCGCAATGGCGGCAATCGGCGCTGTACCGAAAAAGAACGTGAGCTTCTGCGGAAATTCGGCGCTTCGCGGCGCGGAAAATTATCTTCTCTCGGAAAAATTTCGAGAAAATGCGCGCGAGATAACAGCTAATGCCGAGGATATTTCGGAAATGCTCGAAGATAAAATTGATATGAAATATTTTGAACATCTGAGCTTTGGAAAAGTGTTATAAAAAAATTTGTTAGATTTCTATAAAAGTACTTGATTTTTTTTATCAATAGTGTTATAATAATTAGGCATTTGGTATCCGTTGGGATAATTGTGCCTTGTGGCAGATATTATAAAAATGCCGCAAAAGTACAGCTCTCGGCGTGTGTTTAATGCAGAGAAGAAATTCTCAACATTAAAAAACGGATAGTCCGCTGAACATAAAAAGGAAAGAACCTTTTGCGGATAGTTCCTGCTTATTTGCAGGCGGCGCGGGATAAGCCCTGTTCAAGAATATTCGAAAATCATCAGGAGGAAGAAATGGACGCACTGAAAATCATTGAGCAGAGCAGTATGAAAGAAGCTGCTCCCAAAATCGAGGTAGGAGACCTGGTAAAGGTTTATGTTCGCATTAAAGAAGGCGACAAGAGCCGTATCCAGATGTTCGAGGGAACTGTTATCGCCAAAAAGCACGGCGGAGTAAACGAGACCTTTACGGTAAGGCGCGTTGCTCACGGCTGCGGCGTTGAGAGAGTTTTCCCGCTTCATTCTCCGTCAGTGGACAAAGTAGAGGTAGTCAGAAACGGTAAAGTCCGCAGAGCAAAGCTTTATTATCTGCGCGACAGAGTCGGAAAGGCTGCAAAAGTTAAGTCCAAAGTCTAAGCCGACGGATATCCGTCGGGAGAGCGCATTCGGCGAGGTTGTGCCTGTGATAAGGCATAATCTCCGCGCCTGCGCTTAAAACGCGAAAAGAGTTGTGCTATGAACGAGTTTGGCGAAAAAGATGATGAGAAAAAGTCTGTAGACGATCTTGTCGATGAGATATTGAGGGAAAAGTCTGCGAAAGCAGATATGTCGGACAGGTCGGATATGTCGGACGATTCTGACAATGAAGAAGACAGAACGACCGAAACGGTAGACATTGATCCCACCGCTATCTCCAAAGAGTATCGTGATTCGGAAGAGGAAGAAAAAGAAAAGCCGTTTGAAAACGCGGTTGACTGGGTTTGCTCTATCGTTTTCACGGCGGCAGCGGTCATACTTATAAACCTGTTTTTGTTCCGCGCAATAACCGTTGACGGCACATCTATGTGTGATACACTGCAGGATAAGGACGTTGTTATTACGACAAACCTTGTGTTTGAGCCGAAGTTCGGCGATGTTGTAGTTATTGAGTCCGACAAGCTCATTCATTCCGAAACGGGGCTTTACGGCGAACCCATAATAAAGCGCGTTATCGGAGAAGAAGGCGATACAATAAGGTTCGACCTTGAAACGGGCGATGTTTACCGCAACGGAGAAAAACTCAGCGAGGACTATATCTTAGGTCCTACAAACCAGAGCCACAGAGGCTGGGTCGAAAGCGGAGTGGATTATGTTGTGCCGGAAAACTGCGTCTTTGTTCTGGGCGACAACCGAATTGTTTCCCACGACAGCCGAGATCTTAATCTGATCGGCTTTGTGGACAAAAAATACATTATGGGTAAAGCGCTGTTCAGATTATTCCCGCTCGACAAGATGAGGCTTTTGTAAAGCTATGAGCGAGGTCGGAAATATACAGTGGTTTCCCGGTCATATGACCAAGACCAAGAGGCTTATAGAGGCTGACTTAAAGCTTGTAGACGCAGTGGTCGAGGTAATTGACGCGAGAATACCCGAAAGCAGCAGAAACCCCATGATAGATGAAATATGTTCGGGAAAGCCGCGCGTTGTGCTTATGAACAAAAGCGACATAGCCGACGAAAGCGCGACTGCTCTCTGGAAAAGGTATTATGAAAAGCGCGGGGCGTGCGTCGTTGTGTGCGACTGTAGGAGCGGAAAGGGACTGAACAGGTTTGTTCCCGCCGTTAAAAAACAGCTTTCGGACATTTTAGAGCGCCGAAAGTCGCGCGGCATGATAGGAAAAGCCCTTAGGCTTATGGTCGTAGGTATCCCGAATGTCGGGAAATCTTCGTTTATAAACCGAATGGCAAACTCAAAGCGCACAAAAGTCGGCGATAAGCCCGGAGTTACCCGCGGGAAACAGTGGGTGTCCATTGATAAGGACATGGAGCTTCTGGATATGCCCGGGATATTGTGGCATAAATTTGACGACAAAGAAGCGGCGCAGAAACTTGCATTCACGGGAGCAATAAAAGACGAGATAACCGACACGGCGGCGCTGGCAGAGGCTCTGGGAGAATTGCTCTTAGACCGTTTTCCCGAGCTTATAAAGGCTAGATACAAGATAAGCGGCGAGGGAAATGTAATAGCCGAGATAGCCAAAAAGCGCGGAATGCTTATTTCGGGCGGAGAACCCGACACCGAGCGCGCGGCAATTACGCTCTTAGACGAGTTCAGAAGCGGAAAGATAGGCAGGATAACGCTTGACGAGCCGCCTTATTCAGAGGAAAAAGCAGATGAGCATACATCATAAAAGCAAGGACACGCTTCTATCTTTAGATGGGCTTGAAAATGCCGAAAGCCTGCGCGATTTTGACAGGATAGTATCGGAAAAATACGGGGTCGTCTGCGGGATAGACGAGGCGGGCAGAGGTCCTATAGCGGGCGCTGTTTATGCTGCGGCGGTCATATTAGATCCAAACAAGCCGATAGAGGGTCTGAACGACAGTAAAAAGCTCACCCCCAAAAAGCGTGAAAAGCTGTTTGAGGAAATTTGGGACAAGGCGCTCGCGGCGAGCGTGTCGTGCGCTTCGGCTGAGGAAATCGACAGGACAGATATCCTGTCGGCAGACCTGCTCGCAATGGCGAGGGCGTTTGAGGGTCTGTGTATAAGCCCGAAGATAGTCCTTGTGGACGGAGATGTTCTCCCCGAGCTTAATGACCCGATGAACATAAAAGTGAAATACAGCGGCGAGCTTAAAAACGTCATAGGCGGCGACGCAAAAAGCGAAGCAATAGCGGCGGCGTCGATCCTGGCGAAAGTGACGCGTGACAGGGAAATGGCAGAGCTTGCTCTGAAATACCCGCAGTACGGCTTTGAAAAGCACAAGGGCTATGGCACGAAAGCTCACTATGAAGCCATTGATAAATACGGGCTTTGTCCTATTCACAGAAGGTCATTTTTAAAGAAATACAAAAATGAGTGACAAACAGGAAAAAGGCGCGCTCGGAGAAGACGCGGTATGCGCGGAGCTTATACGGCGCGGACACAGTATTATCTGCCGAAATTTCCGAAAAAGGGTCGGAGAGATAGATATAATTTCAAAAGTGGGCGGGTTTATTGTTTTTACCGAAGTCAAAACCAGAAAATATAACAGCCTGATAAGCGGCGCAGAAGCAGTAGATCCCGCAAAACAGCGGAAGATAATTCTGACTGCCGACGCTTATCTTTCGGAAAACCCCACCGACCTACAGCCGCGTTATGACATAGCGGAGGTCACCGTAGACAGGGGAAAGGTCGCGGGAATAAACATATACGAGGACGCATTTTCGACCGACGGGGTTTATACCGTAAATTGAAAGGAACAGAAGATATGAACTATGTGAGCACGAGAAATTCTTCTTTAAAGGTAACAAGCGCACACGCTATTGTAAAGGGACTTTCCGACGAGGGCGGACTGTTTGTTCCCGAAAGCATTCCTGCGCTTACAAAAGAGGAAATAATGAGCCTTGGAGATAAAAAGTATTCGGAGAGAGCGTTTGAGATATTCTCGAAATTCTTGACTGACTTTACTCCCGAGGAGCTTAGATATTGCGTTGAGAGCGCGTATAATACGAAGAATTTCGACAGCGAAAATATAGCCGAGATAACAAAGCTTAAAGGCAATAGATATGTTCTCGAACTTTGGCACGGTCCTACCTGCGCATTTAAGGATATGGCGCTCCAGATACTGCCGTATCTTCTTACAACGTCCGCTAAAAAAGAAGTCAGCGGAAAGCATATAGCCATTCTCGTAGCAACGAGCGGCGATACGGGAAAAGCCGCGCTCGAAGGCTTTAAGGACGTAGACGGAACTTCTATCTGCGTTTTCTATCCCGAAGACGGCGTGTCTCCCATGCAGAAGCGCCAGATGACCACGCAGGAAGGCAAAAACGTAAACGTCTCGGCGGTAAAGGGAAATTTTGACGACTGTCAGAACGGAGTAAAGGCGATATTCACAGACCGTGATACCGAGCAAAAGCTCCTTGAAAATAACATTCTGCTGTCGAGCGCAAATTCAATCGACTGGGGCAGACTTGCGCCGCAGATAGTTTATTATGTTTCGACATATGCACTGCTCGTAAAAAACGGCGAAATTTCTTTCGGTGAGAAGATAAATATCGTTGTTCCCACGGGCAATTTCGGAAACATTCTGGCGGCGTATTACGCAAAGCGTATGGGCATACCCGTAAACAAGCTCATCTGTGCTTCTAACAGCAACAACGTCCTCACCGATTTTATAAACACGGGCGTTTACGACAGAAACAGAAAGTTCTATACGACTGTTTCTCCGTCTATGGATATACTTATCTCGTCAAATCTCGAGCGTTTGCTCTATCACTTTACGGACGAAAACGACAAGCTCATAAACGAGTGGTTCAAGTCTCTTAAAGATACGGGAAGATACGAGGTAAACGAAGAAGTAAAGAAAAAGCTCTCCGAGGAGTTCTTTGCGGGCTTCTGTACAGATGATGAAACAAAATTGCAGATAAAGAAAACGTTTGAAGAAGAAAATTATCTTCTCGATACGCATACGGCAGTAGCAGTCAAGGTTTACGAGGATTATAAGGCGAAAACGGGCGACAATACAAAGACAATTATCGCTTCTACCGCAAATCCCTATAAATTCGGACGGGCGGTTTTCGAGTCGGTCGGCGGAAACGCCGATGGCGACGAGTTTGATGTTATTGCATCTCTCGAAGAAAAAACGGGCACAAAGATCCCCGCGCCTCTTGCCGCAACAAGAGACAAAGCTGTTAGATTTACGGGAAGCGTAGAAAAGCAGGACATGACAAAGGCTGTCCTTGACTTTCTCAAAAGCTGATGCTGTATACGATAGGCGACCTTCATCTTTCGCTCGGCACAAATAAGCCTATGGATATTTTCGCGGGCTGGGATAATCATGTCGAGCGGTTGAAAGAAAACTGGAACTCTAAAATAACCGACGAGGATACGGTCGTGCTTCCGGGCGACCATTCGTGGGCAATGAAGCTCGAGGACACTGCGGCGGATCTAAAGTTTATAAATTCCGAGCTTAAGGGCAGGAAAATTCTCACCAAAGGAAATCACGACCTCTGGTGGCAGACGATGAACAAGATAACCGCGTTTGCCGAGAAAAACGGCTTTTCAAACATAAGCTTTTTATATAACAACGCTTTTCTTGTCGAAGGCTTGTCTGTCTGCGGAACGCGCGGCTGGATAAGCGAAAACGGCGAGCCTGCGGACGCAAAGGTCCTTGCAAGGGAAGCGGGAAGGCTCGAAATGTCACTCCAAGCGGGCGTAAAGCTCGGCGGCGAGCTTGTGGCGTTTATACATTATCCGCCCGTATACCGCGGAGAAGTGAACCGGCCGATAGTAGACGTTCTGAAAAAATACGGCGTAAAGCGCTGTTTTTATGCACATCTACACGGCGGAGCAATAAGAGGCGCGATTGAAGGAATGTACGGCGGGATAGAATATAAGCTCGTTTCGGCGGATTCCTTAAAGTTCGACCCCGTAGCGGTAAACGGGAATATGACAAAGTAAATAATTGGGGCACAGCCCTGTAAAATAACCGTCCTTAAAGCTATAGCTTTTTAGGACAAGGAAGGAAATTAAAAATGGAAATTGTATCAAAAAACAACACGGCAGTAAATACTTATGCGCTCGAAATAAAGTTCGGTGCGGACGAGTTGGAAACGGCGATAAATGCCGCATATAACCGTCAGAAGTCGAAGATATCCGTTCCGGGCTTTAGAAAAGGAAAAGCGCCGAGAAAGATAATCGAATCAAAATTTGGAGAGAGCGTTTTCTATGAGGACGCTGTTGATATCCTCTACAAGCAGAATATCGACAAGCTTGTCGAAGATTTTGAAAAAGAGGTCGTAGATATTCAGAACTCCGAAATAACCGAAGTTAACAAGGAAAACGGAGTTACATTAAAGACCGAGTTTATCACAAAGCCCGATGTTGAAATTTCCGACTATAAGGGTTTAAAGGTAAAGAAAACCGTCAAGACTGTAACAGACGAGGATATCTCCAAAGAACTGGACAACATGCGCGAAAGAGTTGCAAGACTTGTAAGCGTTGAGGACAGAGCTGTCCGGAATGGCGATACGGCTGTGATCGACTTTGAGGGATTTGTAGACGGAGTTGCTTTTGAAAACGGAAAGGGTGAAAAGTTCCCGCTTGAAATAGGCTCGAATACATTTATCCCCGGCTTTGAAGAGCAGGTAATAGGAAAGAATATCGGCGAGGAATTTGACGTAAACGTTACATTCCCCGAGGATTATCAGGAAGAGACCTTAAAGGGCAAGCCCGCAGTATTCAAGTGCAAGCTCCATGAGATAAAGTCAAAGGAAATGCCCGAGCTTAACGACGATTTCGTAAAGGACGTTTCCGAAAAGGACACCGTAGACGAGCTTAAAGCAGATATCCGCGAGAGGCTCGAAAAGAAAAACGCCGAGGATTCCGAGAACGAGGCTGATGCGGCGCTTATGGAAGCAATGCTAGCAAATATGAAGGCACAGATACCTCAGGCTATGTTCGAGCGTCATATCGACGACCGTATCCGCGAGTGGAGCGCGCGTACCCGCATAAGCGTTCAGGATTACCTCAAATATACGGGAATGACCGCAGTTCAGTTCCGCGCAAATTTTGAGGAATCGTCAAATCGCCAGGTTCGTATGAGACTTGCGCTTGAAAAAATAGCAGAGCTCGAAAATCTCGAAGTGGCTCAGGAAGAAGTTGACAAGGAGGTAGCTGACCTTGCAGAGCAGTATAAGGTAGACGTTGAGAAGGTAAAGGAGCTCATTCCCGAAAAGACTATAATAAGCGATTTGAAGATAGAAAAGGCACTGGATCTTGTAAAGAACAGCGCAGAAATAGAGGAAGTTACCGAATAATTCCTCTCAATTTGAAAGGAGAGTACTATGGCTTATATTCCTTATGTTGTAGAGCAAAGCGCTCACGGAGAACGTTCGTATGATATTTTTTCCCGTCTGCTCAACGACAGGATAATACTTTTGCATGACGAAGTAAATTCCGCGACAGCGAGCGTTGTTGTTGCACAAATGCTTTATCTCGAAGGTCAGGACCCCGACAAAGATATATTCCTTTATATAAACAGCCCCGGAGGTTCTGTGTCCGACGGAATGGCTATTTATGATACTATGCAGTATATAAAGTGCGATGTGTCTACTATCTGTATGGGAATGGCGGCGTCAATGGGAGCGTTTTTGCTTTCATCGGGCGCAAAAGGAAAGCGCATAGCTCTCCCGAACAGCGAGATTATGATACACCAGCCTCTTATCGCAGGCGGCGGTATTTCCGGACAAGTAACCGACATTATGATAAGGTCGAATTATCTACAGCGCACCAAAGAGCGCTTGAACCGCATACTCAGCGAGAATACGGGAAAGCCCTATGAAACGGTTTGTCAGGATACCGAGCGCGACAATTTTATGACAGCCGAAGAAGCTTTGGAATACGGCCTTATAGACAAGGTGTACAATTCTCGTGACAACGGCGCGAAATGAATCTGAACGGAGGAATGGTTCTATGATGACCTGCTCGTTTTGCGGAAAGAGCGAATCACAGGCGCGAATGTTGTTCGGCGGGAACGACGGAGCCGTTATATGCAGCGACTGCGTTGTCGCTTCGTATAATCTGCTTTTAGAGAACGGAGACGTAAAGCCCCCCAGAAGCATAAGACGCACCCCAAAAGCAAAGCAGACGGATTTTCTCTCAGACCCCGAAAGCATTATAACTCCCGAGGAGATAAAAGCGTATCTCGATAGGTATATTATCGGTCAGGACGAGGCGAAAAAAGTTCTCGCGGTGTCTGTTTATAACCACTATAAGCGCATTTTTATGCAGTCGGACGAAAGCGATGAGGTAGAACTTCAGAAGTCTAACGTTCTTTTGCTCGGACCTACGGGCGTAGGAAAGACGCTTCTGGCGCAGAGCCTTGCAAAGCTTTTGAATGTTCCGTTTGCAATTGCTGACGCTACAACGCTGACGCAGGCGGGCTATGTCGGAGAGGACGTTGAAAACGTTCTTTTGCGCCTTGTGCAGGCGGCGGATTTCGACATTGAGGCGGCGGAGCGCGGAATTATCTACATTGATGAAATCGACAAAATATCCCGCCGCAGCGAAAACACCTCTATAACAAGAGATGTCAGCGGCGAGGGAGTTCAGCAGGCGCTCTTAAAGATAATCGAAGGCACTGTTTCAAACGTACCTCCCCAGGGCGGCAGAAAACACCCCCAGCAGGAGTTTATACAGGTAAACACAAAGAACATTCTGTTTATCTGCGGTGGAGCGTTCGAGGGAATAGAAAAGATGATAGCCCAGCGCGTTTCAAGCTCGGCTATGGGCTTTGGCGCTGACGTGAAATCAGCAAAGGCAAAGGAGAGCGCCGACCTTTTAAAGCAGGTAAACCAGCAGGATCTTGTAAAGTTCGGCATAATCCCCGAGCTTATCGGAAGACTTCCTGTTGTTGTGCCGCTTGAAGCGCTCGACGAAGAAGCGCTCGTGAGAATACTTGACGAGCCGAAGAATGCGCTTATAAAGCAGTATAAGTGCTTGTTCAGCGCAGACGGTATCGAGCTTGAGTTTGAGCCCGAGGCGCTAAAGGCAATTGCTAAAAAGGCAATTGAAACAAAAACAGGCGCAAGAGGACTTCGGTCTATTGTCGAGAACACTTTGAGAGAGGTTATGTTTACAGCTCCGAGCGACCCGACGATAACAAAGATAACCATAACCGAGGGCTGTCTTGAAGGCGGCGAGCCTACGATTACACATGACGATTCCCGAGGAAAAACGGTGAAAGTTACAAAAAAGAAAACAGGCTGATGATTAGTTGAAATTAAAGCTGTTCGGTATCAATTTTCCGATACCGAACGGCTCTTTTGATTATTAGGAGAAAATATGGGAAAGGTATATAGAAAACAGCAGGTAGAGGGGAGTTACCGTGCCTGCCGTTATTCATAACAGACAGTATTTCCGGCTCAATCTAAACGGGGAAATAATGCTGACCTCGGTGTCGGCTTTTTCTGACGGATATTTTTCCGTTGACGGTCTTGACGGGGAAGAATATATAACGCTTGACAAAATTCGCGAGCTGTTTAGTGAAGACGTCCTTTGCGTAAAGCCGAGTGACAATGAAACAGTGAGCTTCGGCGCGCTCGGAAAGGCACGCTGTAAGACAGTTTACGACGTGCTGAAAGAGGAAAAAATAAAGGAAATAGAAAACGAACTGCTTCGGCTTCAGAATAAGCCCGACGCGCTCGAAACCGCGCGGCAGGCTTATCTAAACTATCTTATGCTCCCCACCGAGCAAAACAAAGAAAAGCTCCGCTTTGCATACAAGGCAGTCCCCGAACATCAGAGAATGTATTTGGGCGATATGGACACTCGGGACAGGGATTATATACGGATACTTTATACTGATGATAAGCGTGAAGTTTAAGCTGTAAGTTGCAGGAGAAAGCAATGAAAACATTTGAAAAGATCTACGAGGTCGTAAAGAAAATACCATATGGTAAGGTCGCGACATACGGGCAGATAGCGTGTATGTGCGGAAATCCCCGCTTATCAAGGGCGGTCGGATATGCTCTCCATTCAAACCCCGACCCCGAAAATATACGCTGTTATCGCGTTGTAAACCGCTTTGGAAAGCTCGCTCCCGCGTTTGCCTTCGGCGGTCAGGAAAAGCAGGCTGAACTGCTCAGGGCAGAGGGAATCGAAGTAAGCGATGATTATACCGTAGACCTTGAAAAATACTTGTGGAACGGCTGTTAGAGGTTAGAGTGTAAGCGCATTATCCGCCTTACGGCGGATAACGCTGTAAGAGGTAAGAATTCAAAGGTTGTTTTGGAGAAAAAGTATTTTGATGTTCATAGAAAGAAGCTAGAGGCTAGAGTTTAAACCCCAGCCTCTTTTTCTATTCAGCGGACACCTTTACTGCATACTGTACCCTGTCTACTGTCAACTGTCAGCGGGGGCGCGGGGGCGCGCCTAGCGCCCCCGCAATTTCCCCCCCTTTCCCTCTGGGAAAGGGGGTTAGGGGGTTAGGGCGAATAAAGGTTATTGAGGGAAATTGCGTTCGCAAAGAACCGCAAATAGGTAAAAAACATAGGCGGGAATTTTCTTCCCGCCACTTAATTTTATTTCGCTATGTATTCTTCAACAGCGTTTACAAATAGCTGCGACAGCGACAAGCCCTTTTCCTCGGCGATTTTCTTATAGCGCTCTTTCTCGCCTTTTTTGACAAGGACGCGTACCTGGTCGTATGCCTTATTTGCATATCTGTTTTTAACTGCGGCAGATGTTTTGCTCATTTCAACCTCCGAAGATTAGCCTAATTAGTCCTATTACTCCGAGCACCAGTATAACAACCTTACCCGCAAGGATAAAAATTTGTCCCGCAAGCGACATAACTTCCTTCATATACAGACACTTCCCTTCTTATTCCTACACACATTATACAATATATTCAAAATTTTTTCAAGAGGTTTTTTAAAATATTGTGCAATAAGAGGTAAGAATTTTCATTCCTACCTCTTAGCTTTATTTTGCAATGTATTCTTCAACAGCGTTTACAAATAGCTGCGACAGCGACATTCCCTTTTCCTCGGCGATTTTTTTATAACGCTCTTTCTCGCCTTTTTTGACGTTTATGTGCAGTATGTCGTAATTTTTTGCATTATAGCGGTTCTTCACAGCTGCAGATGTTTTGCCCATAGTATCACCTCGCTTTCTTTACATACTTGTTTTTTCTTCGAGCAAAGCTCTAACGTTTTCTAATGCTTCATCAAGCGTTTCGCTCTCTTCAATGATCTCAAGAATTATTCTTGTTTGATTTTCCTTAACAATTTTTACGAGGGCTTCGAGAGCCATCGCTGTTTCTCTTTCATCAAAATCGTCTTTCATTTGTTTCTCCTTTCTGACAGTTTTCGCCGAATTTGGGCTTTCGTCCAACTCCGCTTTTAAACTATCAATATTGTCAAATGCCTTAGCATTTGGATCTCGGGAAATGCGCCTTGCCTCGTCTATTGCCTCAAGCGTTTTGACGTTATACATCGGCATTTCTACCGCAAACGGCAGTCCTCCGCGCAAAATGCATTGATGCAAAAACATATTGACTGCCGACGACATATCAAGTCCGAGATTTTCAAAAAGCGCAGACGCTTCTTCTTTGACCTTTGCGTCGATCCTTATTTGCGTAGGTATTGCAGCCATAAAATCACCCCTTTTAGATGTAAGAAATTAGAGGTAAGAGGTAAGAAATTGATACCGCTTACCTCTCTTATTATACATCTTTTGGTTTACATTGTCAAGCATTTTGATAATAAAAATTGCAATTTTAACAAACAACTTGAATTGTCCTTCTTTAAAATACCCAAACATTTTCCACCATATTGTGCATAATTAACAAAATGATCTTCCGTTTTCCTCTAAAACCGCATTGTACAATAATCCTACTTGATTTTTACGGAAAAATTTGTTATAATAAATACGATTATATAAAGTTCTTTATATACAGCTTGAATAAAAATACTTGTCTTTTAATATAAATATGAGGGAAATTTAAATGGCGCAGTTTTTTGATTTTAAAGAAGATTATTACGGTCTGACTTCCGCAGAAGCGGAAAAAAGACTTTCAACATACGGTCCGAATACATTCACAAAATACCCCGTTAAAAGCCGTCACATATATACGGACGTTATCTTTTCGCCTTCGGTAATTATGATGCTGGCGGCGGGCATTATCTCCTTTTTCGGGATAGGCATTGCGGCGGGGATTTTTACGGTCATAATGGACGCGCTCTATTGCGCGGCGGAAATTTATTTCAGAAGATCCGCTGAAAAGCGCATAGCCGAAACAAACGAAACGTTTAAAATAAAAATGCGCGTTATACGAAACGGAAAAGTTGAGCTTATAGAAAAGGAAAGAATTGTCCCCGAAGACCTGATTGTCATACAGGACGGCGAGAGAGTGCCTGCGGACGCATTTATCCTCGAATCGCGCGAGCTTACCTGCGACGAAAGTCTGTTTACGGGAAGCGCCGCTCCTGCCGCAAAATATGCGGGAGGCATTTCTGCGAGCGAGTTTAAGCCTACCTTTGTTTATGCCGAAACTTCTGTCCTTTCGGGAATGGCTGTATGCAAGGTCAGCGCCACGGGCGTTGATACGAAATATTATCAGCACATCGGCGAGCAGCCCGAAAGAGAGCCTTATTATACGGGCATTGAAAGAATAATCCGTTCTATAGTTCCCACAAGCAGCGTTATTGCGCTTGTCATGACGCTGTTTACGCTTGTTGTCGGCATTATAAATAAAAACGAAACCATACCTACCGCCATAAGCGCGCTTACACTCGGACTTTGCTTTGTTCCTACGGGAATAGGTTTAACTTTGAGGTTTTATTATTCAAGAGGACTTTCCGAGCTTTTAAAGTGCGGCGCTGTGATAAGAACATACAATGACATTGAAAAGCTCAACAGCCTTTCGGTGATGTGCGTTGAAAAAGAGGGCGCAATATCAAAGAACGATCTTGAAGTCCGCGCGATATACGCCCAAAGCGAAGAGCTTTTGTATGACGTTGCGGCGCTCGCGATAAACAGAAATACAGTAGACCCATCGGAGCGTGCGCTTTTAGTAAAGGCGTCGTTTTCTGCGGAGAATTTTTTGGACATATATTCTCGTTTTGAGTTTATAGAAGAACTTCCCGACGACGGCTCAATAAGCGGCGCGCTCTGGAATGTCGGCGGCGACAGACTGTATTGTATAAAAGGCGCTCCCGAGCAAATTCTCCCAATGTGCCGTATGAAAAGCGAAAGGCTCATTTCCGCGCAGAAAAAATATCAGAGCTACTATGAAAAAGGCTGGTCGGTCATAGCGCTCGCTTGCGTAGAAGCTAAAAGCGATGAGCTTGATAAAACAGCGGGCTTTAGCTATACATTTGTCGGATTTGCGGCATTTTCCGCTCCGCTGAGAGATTCGGTATCTACCGCCGTAAAGACCTGTCAAAGCGCGGGAGTTAGAGTTGTTATGCTCTGCGAGGACGCGCCCGACCTTGCGGCTGTCACCGCTAAAATGATAGGCATACGCTCCGACAAGACCGTAACAGGCGCGGAGCTTGAAAGCGGCGAAATAACAGACGGCGACATCTATGCAAGCATTTCTTCCGCTCAGAAGCGTGAAATAATAAGGCGGCTGAAGTCTGACGGAAGCGTTGTGGGTATGCTCGGAACACGCGTTGCTGATACCGAAGCAATAAGAACCGCCGATATAGGATTTACTATAGCGGAGAATTGCTCTCAGAGCGTAAGAGAAGAGGCGGACATCGTTATGAACAACGACGATTTCCTCTCTATCGCAGACGCAATTGCCGCCGCACGCCGGATCCACCGAAACGTAAAGCGCGGAGTGTCGCTGATACTATCGGGTTATATAGGCTTTCTGACGCCGGTAATAATAAACCTGTTCGCGGATTTTCAGCTTATGCTTGACCCGCCGATACTTGCGCTGTTTACAATGCTGCTTCTGCCGATTTTTGCGATAAGTTTTTCGCGAAACAAGTCGGATATGACAAAGAAAATGCCGAGTTCCGACTTTATCTCCCGCAGAAGGTTCAACTATCGCTATCTTGTTATGTGCGGCATAACGGGCTTATTAACGGGCATAGGCGCGGCGGTGTCCTATGCGCTGATGTATAACGATACCATAGCGGGGCTTGACCAGGGCGCGGCTAGGAGCTGCGGTTTTATAACGCTTATGATATCGACCTGCGCTTTTGCTTTTATCCGCCATTCGGACACAAACCCGCTAAAGGAGTTTATAAAGTCGGGAAAGGCGTCGATAATATCTCTTTGCGCGGCAATTGTCTGCTCGGTAGCGTTTGTTTTCATTCCGTTTACGTGCAGTATATTCGGGTTTTTGCCGATAGACCTTTTCGCAGTGATAATAAGCATTCTTATAGGAATATTCCCCGCAATAACATTCTTTTTCGTTAAATATTTTCTAAGGATAAAGGAGTAAAAATGAAGAACATAGCTCAGTATATCAAGTACTTTTTGTGCGGCGTAGTTTTCGGAACGGCAAACGTTATCCCGGGAGTTAGCGGAGGCACAATGCTCGTTATTTTCGGTATTTTTGACAGGCTGACGGAAGCCGTGTCGGGAGTAAAAAAGATAATAAAAAACCTGCCGTTTCTTATAACCTTTGCTTTGGGCGCGGGAGCAGGCATACTTGTTTCCGCAAAGGTCATTTCTTCGATGTTCGAGATGTTCGGCGTACAGACAAATATGTTCTTTATCGGGCTTATTCTCGGCGGTATTCCGCTGATTTACAAAATAGGCACTTCCGAAAAAAAGGTAAAGCCCCTTTGCATTGTGCCTTTTATAATAGCAATGGCGGTGGTTATAGGGCTTTCTGTCCTTGATAGGCTCAAAATATTCTCGCTCGGAATTGAAAGCGAAATAACGGGCTTTGACATAGTGTTTACGATAAAAATAATGCTCTGCGCGGCAATAGCGGCAATAACAATGATAATCCCCGGAATATCCGGCTCGTTTGTGATGATGCTTTTGGGCGTTTATGAAACGGTTATAGGCGCGATAGAAGATCTCAATTTATGGGTGCTTGTGCCGTTTGCAATAAGCGCAGTTATAGGAATAATGCTCGGCGCTAAGCTCATTTCAATGCTTATAAACAAAAACAGACTTATGGTATATTCCGCGCTTATGGGACTTGTAGTAGGTTCGGTCTACGCTATTCTCCCCGAGGGCTTCGGCTTTAATCTTTCGACAGGCTACGGCTTTGTCTGCCTTATCTTTGGAGTTATCGTTTCGGTGCTTATTGAGAAGATAGGGAAGACCGACACGGCAGACACTTCGAAAAACTAAAATTTTTTCGGTATATCAAAACCACTTTATGACAATAATACTTGTACGGTAAGGGTCGATATAACAAAGCGGCTTTTACGACAGGTTTTTGTCGGGGGTGGTTTTTGTGTACTATAACAAAGTTGAAATTAGCGGCGTGAACACAAGCAAGCTCAAAGTTCTCAAAGAAGCGGAGAAAACCGAGCTGCTGAAAAAGATAAAGCAGGGAGATATGAATGCCCGAGAGGAGCTTATCCGCGGAAATCTAAGGCTTGTGCTTAGTGTTATTCAGCGCTTTACAAACCGCGGAGAAAGCGCGGACGACCTGTTTCAGGTCGGCTGTATAGGGCTTATAAAGGCTATAGACAATTTCGACATTTCCCAGCAGGTAAGGTTTTCCACTTATGCCGTGCCGATGATAATGGGCGAGCTTAGGCGTTATCTTCGGGACAACGCCTCTGTAAGAGTTAGCCGCTCAATGCGCGACCTTGCATATAAGGCTATGCAGGCAAAAGAAAAGCTCACTGTCCAAAACGGACGTGAGCCTAAAATAGAAGAAATTGCAAAAGAAATCGGCGCTCCGAGGAAAAATGTCGTTATTGCGCTCGAAGCGATAAGCGAGCCTATTTCGCTGTATGAGCCCGTGTTTTCCGAATCGGGAGATACTATCTATGTCCTCGACCAGATAGGCGACCACAACGACGATATGAACTGGCTGAATGAAATATCCCTTAAAGAAGCCATTGCCGAGCTTGGAAAGCGTGAAAAGCGCATTTTAAACCTTCGCTTTTTCAGAGGAAAGACGCAGGTCGAAGTTGCAAAGGAAATCGGCATAAGTCAGGCACAGGTGTCGCGTCTTGAAAAAGGCGCGCTCGATAAGATCAAGAATAGGATCTGATCGCGTTATATCTGTTAATATTCTTGACAAAAATATCTTTTTTGTAAAAAATAAGAAGTCTTGCATTATTATTAAAACAGGCAATATTTGAATGGAAAGTAGATATGAAATGATCAGTTGCACACTTTTTCTAATTCTTCCCTAAGCTGTTTTATAATACGCTTTTCCAGCCTTGAGATATAGCTTTGCGATATGCCTATCTCGTCGGCAACTTCTTTTTGCGTTTTTTCTTTACAGCCGTTCAGTCCGAAGCGCATTTCCATTATTTTCTTTTCCCTCGCTCCCAGGTGATCCACCGCCTCATGCAGAAGCTGTTTTTCAACTTCGTCCTCTATGTGAGAATTAACGCAGTCGCTTTCCGTTCCGAGAACGTCCGACAAAAGCAGCTCGTTTCCGTCCCGGTCAACATTCAGCGGCTCGTCAATTGAAACATCATAGCGATATTGACTGTACTTTCTCAGAAACATAAGTATCTCGTTTTCTATACATCTCGAAGCGTATGTTGCGAGCTTTATGTTCTTGTCTTTGCTGAAAGTGCTGACGGCTTTTATAAGCCCCATTGTGCCGATAGAAGTGAGGTCTTCGAGCCATATGCCCGTGTTCTCAAACTTTTTCGCTATGTATACTACAAGCCTCAGATTGTGGATAATGAGCGTATCTCTTGCTTTTTCAAAATCCGTGTCGAGCATTTCGAGAGCGGCTTCTTCTTCCTCTTTTGAAAGCGGCGGGGGAAGCTGCTCCGAGCTGTTTATATAGTGAACATAGTTCTTTTTTCTGCGGCTGAAAAAGCCGAGCAGTCTCTTAAATAGTTTCTTTAGCATAACAGTTCCCCCTATAATGAAATTATCTCGGGATCGAAAACGCAGTCGAAATCCTCGCCGAGTTTTTTCTTTGAAACACCGACAAGAGCGTCGGTGTTTTTCCCGTTTATAATGATACTTTTCGCTTTGAATATCGGCAGAAGCGTTTCGTCCGAGACCGTGCTCAAAGGTATAAGACGTATTTTTTCTACAGCCTTTCCCGTAAAATAATCTTTTATGTTTTGTGGAACAAGTTCCGCTATCTTTTCAAATTCGCATATTATAACGGGCGTTCCCGAAAACAGGTCTTTCGCCCCGCAGCCCGTATCACAAAGCCCCCTCAGAGAAACATTTCCGCCGTCGGATATGATCTTAACTTCGCAGATTTTCTTGTTATGTGAAAGCCTGCCCATAATCAGCTTTATAAGTTTTATCAGGAAGAATGCCGCGGCAGTAAAAGCTATAATTGCCACGATAGGAATATCGAAATAGAAAACGCCGTTTTCGTAGATCATTCCGATCGGCGAAAATAACGCCCAGAGCGCGTTTATAACTCCCGCGAAAATAAAGTTCACCAGCAGGAAAAACAAAGCGCAAATCGCAAAGTCCGCGGGCTTTTGTTTTCCAAAGGCAATAAGCGTCATAGCCGCCCCGAGGAGTATTTTGTAAACTAGCGAAACAAAAAAATTCAGCGTCGGAAGCAGAATAACGAGCGCTCCGAAAGCCCCCGCAAACGCCGCCAAGACAAACCTTTTCCGAGAAATGCCGCGCTTTAATATCAAAGCCGTCGCATAAAGCAAAAGGAAGTTTATGTACAGGTTGAGAGCAATAAGAACGTCGGCGTAAATTACCACGGCTTTCACCTCGCTTGTACTTATTATACAGCCTTTTACTCGCGATTTATGCCGAATTTGCCTGTCGTATAAAGGTTTTTTGGCACGAAAATAAAAAAACGCGCGCGAAAAAAATCGCGCGCTGACGTGAGCGGATTTGGCGTTTTCAACAACAAAAAAAGAGCGTCTTGCACCAAATTGCAAGACGCCTTGTTTATGATCTTTTTTATTTATACACCCAGTCTCTTTGTATTGCGAAGCTGAAGAAGAAAAGTATCGTGTCGATTACCACTTTTATCAGCGACTGCCAGCCGCTGCTCTGCGCGCCGAAAAGCATCGACAGCCCGTTTACCAGCAAGAACGACACCAAAAGCTGTCCTGCCGCAAGAATGTAGTATCTCACTATGCTTTTCTTTACCGACTGCTTCGATTGGAAAACTCCGCGCTGGTTTGCAAAATAGTTTGTAAGCGAGGAGATAATTCTTGCAACCGCCGTAGCCGTAAACACTCTGAACGTTTCGTTTTCCCCGAAAACGGGTATTGCAAGAAGGTTTATCAGCGTAAACAGTCCTATGTCAATAAGCGAGCAAATAAGCGAGCTTGCGGCGTATTTTAGGATTATCGCGTAAATTTTTATCGAGTCTGTGAGGGGATTGAAGTGCGTGCCCGAATTGTTGTCGGAATAAATCGTGGTTATGGTTTCCTCTTCAAATTCAAGCGACGCTCTTTTCATTTCGAGCAGCATATTCGTTTCATATTCAAATCTCTCACCGCTTATATTGCAAAGCAGGGGAAGATAATCTGTCGGAATAGCTCTAAGCCCCGTCTGTGTGTCGGTTATCTTTATTCCGCAGACAAGCCTAAATACAATGCGCGTCATATTGTTTCCGAATTTGCTTTTCGGAGGAACGTTGTCCTGCTTGAAATCCCTTGCGCCGAGAACAGCCTTTTTGTCCTTTGCCATTCTTTGTGCGCACCGCTTGATATCCTCGGGCGTATGCTGACCGTCGTCGTCGGTCGTTACAACTCCGTCGCAGTCGGGAAAATGCTTTAAAACATATTCAAATCCCGTTTTAAGTCCGCGACCTTTTCCTTTGTTTACTTCGTGGCGCAGCAGAATACATTCGGGTATCTTCTCTATCCTATTGAAAATATCCGCACATTCCGCCTTGCTTCCGTCGTTAATTATAATGATGTTTTCAAAGCCCTTTTTGGAAAGACCGTCGATGACTTCAAATATTTTTTCTTTGGGATTAAATGTCGGGATTATGACAGGAACATTCATTTTTCCTATACCTTCTGTCGTTTATAGTTCTTTAGTTTTGATATGTAAGTATCTTGATTTGAACAATGTTTTTAGTTTTGCTCAAGGTATTTAATCATTCCCTCCGCCGCCCTCTTTGCCTCTTCTACCGCATGAACGACAGTGTGCGCGCCTTGTACAACGTCGCCTGCCGCAAATACGCCGGGTACGGTCGTCATACAGTTTTCGTCGGTTATGAGCAGACCTTTTTCATTTGCCTGAAGTCCGGGAGTTGTAAGTATAAGCTTGTTCTTGGGACCGTTGCTTATGGATATAACGGTCGAGTCTACTTCAACTTGTTCAAGCCCGTCCTCATATCCCGTGACCTTGTTGTTTTCGTCAAGAATAGCCGTGCGGAAAACAGGACCTTTTTCGGTTATCTCCATTATCTCCTTGCCGAAGATCATTTCCGCGCCTTCCATTGTAGCATATTCAACTTCGCGCGGGCTTGCGGTAATTCGCTTGCTCCTTGCGTAAAGCGTAACGCTTGTCGAGCCGTGCCTAAGCGCAACTCTCGCAACGTCCATTGCCGCGTTTCCAACGCCGATTATCGCAACCTTTTCGCCCAAGTCATAGCCGTTTGGGTTTACGAGATAATCCATGCTGTAGTGAACATTGGGAAGGCTCTCGCCCTTTATGCCGAGAGTTTTCGAGCGCCATACGCCCGTACCCGCAAAGACAGCCGAATATCCGTCTCTGAACAGGTCGCTTATTTCAAGAGCGCCGCCTATAGTAGTATTCGGACGAATTTTAACCCCCGTGTCGAGAAGCTTTTTGGTGTAGCGGTCGCAGATAGAGCGGGGAAGACGGAAATCGGGAATACCATAGCGAAGTACGCCGCCGATGCCGTCGCGCGCTTCAAAAATAGTTACATCATAGCCCTCGGCTATCATCTTAAACGATACCGTTATACCCGCGGGTCCGCCGCCGATAACGGCGATCTTCTTTCCCTTCGGAGCTTTTTTCTCAATGGTCATGCTGTCGAAATAAGCGTCGGAAACAAATTTCTCTATGGCGTTGAAGTTTACGGGAACGCCTTTCTTTCCGAGAACGCAGTTTCCTCTGCACTGCTGGTCATAATCGCAGACGATAGAGCATACCAGTGACATAGGATTGTTTTCAAACAATATCTTTCCCGCTTCGCGCAGCTTGTTTTCCTTAAACAGCTTTATAACCTGCGGGATAGAGGTATGCACGGGGCAGCCCCTTTGGCACATAGGAACTTTACAGCCAAGACAGCGGTCGGCAGTTTCCTTTACATAAACAGACATTGAACAGCACTCCTTATTCTTATAATTTTATTACATTTTAACATAAATAAAGTAAATAGTCAAGAGCTTTTTATTTAAAAGGTTTAAAATTAAACTGATGTAAGAGTTAAAAATTTCGGGGAGCTTTTGAGAGGAAAAGCATCCCGTTTTCGGAGAAAGAGGCCGGAGTTTAAAATTCAGCCTTGTTTACATTGCATTTGACAAACAACTTTTCGACTAATATTGCATACTGTCCACTGTACCCTGTCAATTTACAACAGGGGCGCGGGGGCGACAGCCCCCGCACTTTTCCCCCTTCCCCTCGGGGAAGGGGGTTAGGGGGTTGGGGCGAATGTGCGTTATTGAGAGAAATTGCGTTTAAAAAGAACCACAAATAATTATTTTACAATAAAGAAGTTTAATTTTAAACTATACAATATATGGTGTAAAATTTTGTGAAATTATACAAAAATTTATTTGTTTTCTTTATGCTTATTGACAAATAATTAAAAAGGGGTTATAATTAAAGTAGTATGTTGGGAGGTAATGTTATAGTGAAGAAAGAATTGTTCAAAGAAATAACCGTAACGGACAAGCTCTATATCCAGTCTGCGGATTACGGGTTTTTACAGTTTACGGGTCTTGATATGAACGCCTGTATCAAAAGCGTGGTAGATCCCGACGACTTGCCGTCGATAACTAATATTGAAGACAGGATACTGAAAGCGCCTTTTGAGGTAATTTTGCGTATTAAAAAGACGGACGGGAAATACTATCCGTTTCTTGTTACGCTTAGCAGCCTTAAAAGTGTTGAGCAGAAAAGGTTTCTTGTGCAGATGAGATTTGTCGAGCTTTCGATGCTTACCGAAAACAAACAAATTTTCGACGATACGAAAAAGATATTCGAGGCGTATCTTGATGTTATAGGCGACGTTCTTGTTGAATACGACCGTAAGTGCGATGAGCTCGAGGTGTTTTACATAAGCGACTCACAGCGTCATCAGATCTTAACGGGCAAATTAGACGAGGTTGCCGAAAGCAAGAGAAAAGCTATCTATCCCGAGTATTATCCCGAATATGAAGAGCTTCTCAAAAATATGAGGACATCGGAAAAAAGCTTCCGCTCGAAGCTTAAAGTGATCAAAGGCGACGAGAATACTCTCTGCACGGTTTTGTGCAAGGTTGTCGGAACAAAGGTCATAGGCTGCGTTGAATTTGAGCCGTTGGACGACCTTAAAAACGTAAATATCGACATCGTAAACGATAAGGACGTTTTCCTCGATATGCTCAATAAGCGCGCGATAGTAGAACAAGCCGAAAGGCTTATGTCGCGCGGCTTAAGGCACGTTTATTTCATTCTCCTCGACCTCGACAATTTCAAGAACGTAAACGATACATACGGTCATATGGTCGGCGACGAGGTGCTTCAGACCGTAACGAGGATAATAAACTCAAACATCGTCGGGCGCGGAATTGTCGGCAGAATGGGCGGCGACGAGATACTGATCGTTACCGAAAACGTTGAAAATCAGACCGAACTTCGCAATATGCTCAGAAGTATCAGAACGACTGTCGAGTGGACATTTAAAAACGATCCGCGCGATATAAACGTAACCTGCTCTATGGGCGTATGCGAGTTTCCCGATTATGGAAAGGATTTTCAGACGGTCTACGGGATATGTGACAAAATGCTCTATGTCGCAAAGGAAAAGGGCAAGAACCGTTATATAATCTACACCCCCGAGCTGCATGACCGCTATCTTTATGCAAATTCCGAGCAGAACGACAATTCCCAGTCGAACGACTTTATAAACGACAAGATAGGCATAATGCACAGGCTCGTGGACAATTATCTCACCCAACATTCTTACAACAACGAAAAGATCTTTTCGCAGATAGGAAATGCTTTTGCGCTTAGTGAGATATTGATGATCTACGAAAACTTTACCGTGGCATTCCAGTGGACGCCCGAAGGGGTATTTTCCGATATAGGAAAGATAGTTCATTTCAAGCCCGAAAACGATTTTGCCGAGCTTTTCAATAAGGACAATATCCTTGTTTTAGACGGTCTGTATAAACTTGAGGGCAACTGCCCCGAAATAAGAGAATGTCTTGAAAAGAAGGACGTAAACGCCGCTATATTCTATAAGATCGACCGCGCGAATAAGTTTTCGGGCTATGTTATGTTCGCAAAGCCTTCTTCACGCCGTCAGAGCTGGTCGGAATACGAGATAATGGCATTGTCCACAGCGGCAAAGGTATTCGATGTTTCAATGCATGACTAAAGAAATAAGCGAATTTTATTACAGGCTGGTGAGAAAGTCCCAGATACTAGGAAAAAGTCCTGCGGCTGGGCTTTGTACCTGCCGCAGGGCTTTTGACGACGTAGATGGGGCTTTATCGCCAGCCTGTAATAAAACGCGTTTGCTTTTTCGGCAGGCGCGTTTTTTTTATCATTTGATTAAAAATTCGCTTGACTTTATGCGTTATACGTTGTATAATTAAATTAGCGTACTATTATTATTTAAAAAGGAGAGTTTTACTATGGGTTTATTAAAAGCAGGTATAGGCGCTCTTTCGGGAGTTTTGGGCGACAGCTGGAGAGATTATTTTTACTGTGACGCTATCGACAACTCGACGCTTGCCGTGCGCGGACACAAAAAGGTCGGCGGCAAAAGCTCGAATAAAAACGGTTCCGACAACGTTATTTCAAACGGCTCTATCATCAATGTAAACGAGGGACAGTGCGCCCTTATCGTTGAAAGCGGAAAGGTTGCAGAAGTCTGCGCCGAAGCGGGAGAGTTCGTTTATGACAACACCGTTCAGCCGAGCATTTTCTACGGCAATCTGAGCGAGTCTATTGCCGATACATTCAAGGAAATAGGAAAGCGCTTTACGTTCGGCGGACAGGCTGCGACCGACCAGAGAGTTTACTATATAAACACAAAGGAAATTATGGGCAACCTCTACGGAACAGCGAATGCCATTCCTTTCAGAGTTGTAGACAGAAACATAAATCTCGACGTTGACGTATCTCTTCGCTGCAACGGCGAATATTCGTACAGGATAACAAACCCCATTCTGTTCTATACAAACGTCTGCGGAAACTTCTCCGAAAGATACGACAAGAAGAACCTCGACAGCATGCTGAAAAGCGAAATTGTTACCGCTTTACAGCCCGCCCTCGGAAAGATTTCCGACAGCGGCGTAAGACCGAGCGCGCTTCCTTCGCATACTTTCGAGATCTGCGAAGCGCTCAATGAGGTATTAAGCAAGAAGTGGGGCGACCTCCGCGGACTTACAATAAGCTCGTTTAGTATGAACGCGCCCTCTATCCCGCCCGAGGATCAGGAAATGCTCAAAAAGCTCCAGACTACAGGAGCTATGCGCGATCCGGGCATGATGGCGGCAAACTATGCTATGGCGCAGAGCGACGCTATGAAGATCGCCGCGGGCAATTCGGGCGGCGCAATGATGGGCTTTATGGGAATGAATATGGCTCAGCAGGCAAACGGTATGACCCCCAACAATATGGTCGCTATGGCGGCGCAACAGCAGCAGGCTCAACAGCAAGGCTCACAGCCTCAGAACAACGGCTGGACCTGCTCTTGCGGAGCTACGGGCAACACAGGCAAGTTCTGTTCTTCCTGCGGAAAGCCTGCGCCAAGCGGTGACAATTTCTGGACTTGCTCTTGCGGAGCAAAGAACAAAGGAAAGTTCTGCGTTGACTGCGGAAAGCCCAAGCCTGCGGGAGTGCCGCTCTTTAAGTGCGACAAGTGCGGCTGGGAGCCTGCAGATCCCTCTAATCCTCCGAAATTCTGCCCCGAGTGCGGCGACCCGTTTGACGCGAACGATATCGTATAATAATGCACATTATTGCCTGATAAAATTCGGCAATATTCGGCAAAATAACTACCCCCGCTCGGAGCAATTCGGGCGGGTTTAGTCGTGAGCAAAAAAATCAACGAGAACAAGAGGAAGAAAAGATGTCTGTCTTTGATATTTTCAGCAAACTTGAAAGTGAAAGAAACGAGCCTAAAGGCGCGGTCGAATATATAATCTGCGGGCTTGGAAATCCGGGCACGGAATATGAAAATACGCGGCACAACATAGGCTTTATGACAATAGACACGCTCTGCGAGAAGTATAAACTGAGCTGTAAAAAAATAAGGTTCAAATCGCTAACCTGCGACGGGGTTATTTCGGGAAAGCGCTGTCTTATAATGAAGCCGCATACTTTTATGAACAACAGCGGCGAGGCGGTCGTAGAAGCTATGAATTTTTATAAGATCCCGCCCGAGCGCGTTATAATCGTTTTTGACGACATTTCACTCGAGCCGGGGCATCTTCGTATCCGCCGAAAGGGGAGCGACGGCGGTCATAACGGCATAAAGAGCATAATCTACCTTTCGGGAAGCGATATGTTTCCGAGAATTAAAATGGGAGTAGGCGCAAAGCCACACCCCGACTATAATCTGGCGGACTGGGTTTTGGGGCATTTTAAGAAAGAGGACAAAGAAGCCCTCGAAAAATGCTTTGACAATGCCGTTTCGTCAATTGAGCTCATGGTAAACGGAAAGACGGACGAAGCCATGAACAAATACAATTCGTAAAACAGAGGTCAGTATGAACTTTTTTGTAAATGCCGCCGAACAGAATAACGAATTTTTGCGGCTGCTGAAATATCTGAAAACAAATCACACCCTGCCCGCGCTTGTCACGGGCGTTTCGCATATCCATAAAGCGTTTTATATCGCGGCTTTGCTAAAACGCATTGACGCTCTCCCCGCGTTTATCATCACCGAAAGCGAGAGCGACGCGGTGAAATTGCTTTCGGATATAAATATGCTCCTCGGAGAAAACGCTGTTTTATTGTATCCCGAAAAAGATTTAAACCTTACAGGAACAGACGCCGCCTCGCTCGATTACGAGCACAAGCGGATAGAAGCGCTTTCGGCTATGCAGAGCGGAAAATGCCTTGCGGCGGTAGGCTCTGCCTTAGCTGCCGCACAGTTCACCATTCCGCGCGACGAGCTTTCAAAGAGGACGCTTAGCCTTTCTTCGGGCGGCAGTATAGAAAAAGACGAGTTTGTTTCATTGCTGTTTAGCGCGGGATATTCAAAGTGCGACCAGGTCGAGGGCAGGGGACAGTTTTCCGTGAGAGGCGGAATAATAGACGTTTTCCCGCCCAACAGGAATATGCCTATAAGAATTGAGCTTTTTGGAGATGAGATAGACAGCCTTTGCGAGTTTGAAACTGATTCGCAGAGAAGAACAGCCGTCCTCGAAAGCGTTGAAATATCCCCCGCGAGAGAAACGCTTTTCGACAGCGCCGAGGAGCTTGCCGTAAAAATAGAAGCGATAATAAAAAAGCTCCGTTCAAAGAACTCTGCGGAAGTAAAGAAAAATCTTGAAAACGACGTTGACCTTTTGCGCGGCGGGGCACAGATACTTTGCCCCGATAAATATTTCCCGCTTTGCTATGACAAGGAAGAAACAGTTTTCGATTATGCAAAGAGCGTTTTCATTTGCGAAAACAGCGCCGTCCGCGAAAGCTTTCGCGCCGCCTGCGTTCAGCATTTAGAGGACCTGAAGATACTTCTTGACGAGGGGAAAATATCAAAAGGCTTAGACCGTTTTATGCTCTCAAAAAACGAATTTACCGAGCTCTTAAAGTCGCGCGCTGAAATTTATTTCGACAGCTTTTTGAGCGGCGGCGGTATTGAGCTTGGCATTTCCGTAAAGGCATTAAACGCAATTCAGACTTCCCCTTGGAGCGGAGAATATAAGATACTTGAGGACGGATTAAGGCATTATCTTGCAAACAACAAATGCTGTTTCATATTTGCAGGCACGCAAAAAGGCGCGCAAAATCTCGCCAACGATTTAAGAGACGACGGCTTTGACGCTGATTATTACGGCGCTCCCGAAAACGTTATAAAAAAGAAAATAGTCGTCTGCGAGGGAACTCTTTCCGCGGGCTTTGAATACGGCGACCTTGCGGTATTTACGCATACCCCCGTCCATGCGGCGCGGCGAAAGATACCCAAACGGCAGAAAGGCGAGGAGATACGCTCGCTCGAAGATATAGCGGTCGGAGATCTTGTCGTTCATTATGCCCACGGTATCGGCGTTTTCGACGGTGTCCACAAGGTAGAAGCGGGCGGCGTTTCAAAGGACTATATCCGTATAAAATACGCGGGAACAGATGTTCTCCACGTCCCCGTAACGCAGCTCGACCTTGTTTCAAGGTATATCGGAACGGGAGATAATTCTTCCGTAAAGCTCAATAAGCTCGGCGGCGAACAGTGGCAGAAGTCCAAGGCAAAAGCCAAAGCTGCCGTAAAGGAAATGGCGGCGGAGCTTATAAAGCTTTATGCCGAGAGAATGAAAAGCAAGGGCTTTGCATTTCCCGAAGATGATGAAATGCAGGACGATTTTGAACAGCATTTCCCGTATATTGAAACAAATTCACAGCTCAGGTGCATAGATGAAATAAAGTCGGATATGCAGCGCGAACAGCCCATGGAGCGCCTGCTCTGCGGCGACGTCGGCTTTGGAAAGACGGAAGTTGCGCTCCGAGCGGCATTTAAATGCATAGAGGGCGGAAAACAGTGCGCGCTTCTTGCTCCGACGACTGTCCTCGCCTGGCAGCATTATCAGACGGCAACTTCCCGAATGGAAGGCTTTCCGATAAATATCGCGCTGCTTTCGAGATATAAGACCCCAAAGGAGCAAAAGGAGATACTTCGGAGCATTGCTTCGGGCAGAATCGACTTTGTTATCGGAACGCACAGAATTGTCCAGAACGACGTAAAATTCAAAGACCTCGGTCTTGTTATAATCGACGAGGAACAGCGTTTCGGCGTCGCGCACAAGGATAAATTCAAAGAGACCTTTACGGGTGTTGATATTCTTTCTCTTTCTGCAACGCCTATCCCTCGAACGCTGAATATGGCTATGAGCGGCATACGCGATATGAGCGTTCTCGACGAGCCGCCGCAGGACAGACAGCCCGTTTCGACATACGTTATAGAGCATGATATGGGAGTTATTGCCGCGGCAATACAAAAAGAACTTCGCCGAAGCGGTCAGGTGTACTATATCCATAACCGAATAGAAAGCATATACGGCTGTGCGGAAAAACTCTCGGCATTGCTCCCTGACGCAAAGATAGGAGTTGCGCACGGAAGAATGCCCGAAAACGAGCTTCTCGACGTATGGAGAAAGCTGTTGGACGGGGAAATAGACGTGCTTGTCTGCACAACAATAATTGAAACGGGCGTTGACGTTCCAAACGTAAACACGCTCATAATCGAGGACGCGGATTATATGGGCTTGGCGCAGCTCCACCAGCTCCGCGGAAGGGTAGGTCGCACAAACAAGCGCGCTTATGCTTATTTCACCTATAAATCGGGAAAAGTGCTGACCGAAATATCCCACCGCCGTCTTGAAGCAATTCGCGAGTTCACGCAATTCGGAAGCGGTTTTAGAATAGCGCTTCGCGACCTCGAAATACGCGGCGCGGGAAATATCCTCGGTTCATCTCAAAGCGGTCATCTGTCGAATATAGGATACGATATGTATTTAAAACTTCTCGACGAAGCCGTAAGAGAAGAACGCGGCGAGAAAGACGTTCATAAGGAAGAATGTCTTGTAGACGTGAGGATAAACGCATTTATCCCCGAAGATTATATTTCAAACCAGGCGCAGCGCGTAGACTGCTATAGGAAAATTGCCCGAGTAAAAACCGAGGAGGACGCTCTCGATATGACCGACGAGCTTATCGACAGATTTGGCGAGCCGCCCGAAAGCGTTGTCGGGCTTATAGAAGTGGCAAGGCTCAGAAACATTGCGGCAGAATGCGGCATAAGCGAGATAACGCAAGTAGGCGAGGAACTTACGTTCTTTCTTTCTAGGGTAGAACCGAACAGGCTCGCGGCGGCAGGGGCGGTTTTGGGAAAGAAAATGCGCGTTGAAACTATAGGAAAGCCGAGGTTTTCCGTACTTCCCGATAAGGACAGCAATACTCTTGATACAATTAAACAAACTGTAAACGCTATGTATAAATTAAACTAAACGCACAAAAATGCGCTCCTCATTTTCTTTGAAGAGCGCAATTTTTATTTAATTTTTCCGCGTGTAAAATCAATTGTCTTTGTGAAGGGGTCATAAATTACGTCCGAAACATCTTTCTCGGTTATAAAATACTCATTCTTGTAGTAAATGGGAATAAACACACAGTTGTCAATAATAAGCTGTTCCGCTTTGCGATATATCTCCGCTCCGCCGTCTTTGGACAGATAGGCCGAGCTTAAAAGAGAGGAAAGCGCTTCTTTATTTTCGCCCGCGTTAAATTGCCCAAGATACGCTTCGGGACTGTCATAACCGCCCGAAAGCTCTGTTATAGCCATTTCATAAGTTCCATTGGCGATCCTGCTGTTAAATTCGCTTTCGGATAATTCTTCAAGCCGGCAGTAAAATCCGAGGCTTTGCCATTCCTGCGTTATATATTGCGCCGCAGTGTGAGCGTCATCGCTTTTCGTTATAACCCTCGCGCCGCGCAGAAGCTTTGAGTCAACTGTAGACCTTATGGTTTTAAAGAGCGTTTCCGCTTCATTTGGGTCATATTCGGGAATATCACAAACTCCCGCCTGTTCTCTGTAGTTTTCGCCGTAGAGCTTTGTGCCGCGCGGAATAACTCCCTCTGCTTCTTTGAAATCTTTCATTGCTTGACCTAATTTTTCACGAGGAATAGAAAGTTTTAATGCCTTTCGGAAATCTGAGTTTGCGGCAAGCTCGTATTTTTCATTGAATGTAAGTCCGACGGTTATGCTCGAATATTCTTTGTAAATATATTCACCCGAAATTTTGAATCTTTCTTCATTTGAAACGGCTATACAGCTTGTGTCGCCGCTAAGAAAATCTCCTATAAAATCTTCTTTGTCCTCTATAAACAGTTTTACAGCGGCGGGGCAGACCTCGAATACTTCGGCGTTTTTAGAATTTCTATACAAGAAAACGTGGTTTACGTCCGTAGAAGCATAAGGGTCAAAATACCATTCTCTCACATAAAACGCTCCGTTTGACGGGGTACATTCTGCGGAAAGACCGTATTTCCCGCGCGCTTCGGTGAAAAATTCCTCGTTGCACGGCATAGCGGGCGCTTCGCATAAAAGCTGCAAAAAGCGCGGGTCGGCATATTCGAGAGTAATTTCAAGCTCAAAATCATTTATTGCCTTTACTCCGAAATCGTCATCTTTTACATATTTCCCGCTGTGCATTTCCTTTGCATTTTTTATGCAGAGATATTCTTCCGCCCGCGGGGAATTTGTGCTTGTATTAAACAATCTTCTAAAGCCGAAAACAAAGTCTTTCGCCGTGCATTGTCTTTCGAGCTTGGCGCAGTTTGTCCAGAAAACGTCCTGTCTCAGCTTAAAGTTATATGTCAGCTTATCTTCCGACACCGTATAGCTTTCGGCAACTCCGAGCTGTACAGTGCCGTCCGTTCCGTATCTCATAAGCCCCATAAAAACATTCTGCACTATCTGCAAGGAATTGGGGTCGTTTGCTTGCTGGGGGTCTATTGTTTTCGGATTTTCCTCTATATCATAGGCTAAAACAGCGTCAAGTCCGTCGTCCGAGCAGCCGCTCAGCACCGTGACAGCCATCAGCGCCGCCAGTATCACGCATAATAATTTTCTCACATTCACTCCAAAAAAATCTCAGATATTCTCCGCTAAAACGGCATGACCTTCTTTCAGGCTTTTCTGTACGTCTATGAGCCTTTGGTTTTCGCTCCCTCTGAATTTCAGCGCAAGCGAGCGCTTTTCTATCATAAATCTTCCGTCAACAAGAATGTCCGTTATCTCTAAAAGCTTCTTTACAAATTCCTCTTTTTCGCTCTTTTTTTGCAGTTCTTCAAATGTCCACCCTGTATAACACATCAGATGATAACCGTCACATTTAAGCCTTTTCCCGAGCTCATACAGCGCTTCTGCCTGACAAAACGGCTCTCCGCCCGAAAAAGTGACGCCATCTTGAAGCGGGTCTTCCGTACACTCTTTATACAGAATGTCGGTGTCTACAGTTTTTCCTCCCGAAAAATCGTGAGTTTCGGGGTTCTGACAGCCCTCGCAGTTGTGCGGGCAGCCTTGCGTAAAAACGACATACCTAAGCCCGGGACCGTCTACTATCGACTCGCTTACAGTCCCCGCTATCCTTATTTCCATACTTCCTCCGTTTTTGCCTTTTGACTTCTGCACCGCGCTCTTTACGGCTTGTTCAGCCGATTTAAAGCGCGGTGCTTTTATATTATATTCGGAAATCAAACGTTAAATACTGTCTTGCGATTAAACAGCAAATTACAGCATAAATCTCTTCGGGCGCTCTACTCTGTCAATTATAACTTCGCTGTCCTTGCGGTGGCAGTTCGGGCATTCGTCGTCGATTATTCCCGTAAATCCGCAGCAGGGGTCGCGGTCGATCGGGTGATTTATTGCGCCGTATCCGATACCTTGTTCTTTCATAAAGCGCACTATCTTTTCAAACGCGTCGAGGTTTTTCAGCGGATCTCCGTCAAGCTCGACATAGCTTATGTGACCGCCGTTTGTAAGCGCATGATAAGGCGCTTCGAGCCTTATTTTCTTAAACGCGCTGATGTTGTAATAAACGGGAACGTGGAAAGAGTTCGTATAGAAATCCTTGTCGGTTATTCCCGGGATAATTCCATAGCGCTTTTTGTCAATTGCAATAAAGCGACCCGAAAGACCCTCTGCGGGCGTCGCAAGAAGCGTAAAGTTAAGCCCCGTTTCCTTGCCCTTTCTGTCAGCCTTTTCGCGCATATGCGTGATTATCTCAAGACCGAGTTTCTGCGCTTCTTCGCTTTCTCCGTGGTGTTTTCCGATAAGAGCCACAAGCGTTTCCGCAAGTCCTATAAATCCTGTCGAAAGGCTTCCGTGTTTAAGTATCTCTCCGACCTCGTCGTTTTCCGAAAGCGTTTCGCTGTCTATCCATACGCCCTGCCCCATAAGGAACGGATAGTTCTTTACATGCTTTCTCGACTGAATTGCAAGTCTGTCCAGAAGCTGCCGGAAGACCATATCCATCATCTTGTCGAGTTCTTTGTAGAACTTGTTTATATCGCCGTGAGCCTCAATTCCGAGCCTTGGAAGGTTTATTGTCGTAAACGACAAGTTTCCGCGTCCTGTTACTATCTCGCGCGACTTGTCGTGATTATTCGCGATAACTCTCGTTCTGCAGCCCATATATGCTATCTCGGTGTTGCAGTCGCCCTCTTTGTAATACTGGAGATTAAACGGCGCGTCAATAAAGCTGAAATTCGGGAACATTCTCTTTGCAGACACGCGGATAGCAAGTTTAAAGAGATCGTAGTTAGGTTCGCCTTCGTTGAAGTTTACCCCGTCTTTGACCTTAAAAATATGAATGGGGAATATCGGTGTTTCGCCGTTTCCGAGACCCGCCTCCGCCGCAAGAAGAACGTTCTTTATTATCATTCTGCCCTCGGGAGAAGTATCCGTGCCGTAGTTTATCGAGGAGAAGGGGTTTTGAGCGCCCGCGCGGCTGTTCATGGTGTTGAGGTTGTGAATAAGCGCTTCCATTGCCTGATAAGTCGCTCTGTCGGTCTCGGCTTCAGCCAGCTTTTCAGCTTCGTCCTGTATCTGCGAGAACTTGTCGCCGTATTCCGAAGCTATAAGCTCCCATTCCTTCGCCTTGTAGTCGTCGTTGTTATTGAGTTTCGGGCAAAGACCGTATTCTTCAAAAATCTTCTCCGCAACGTCTTTGAGCTTTTCGGTTATCTCTTTATAATCCCCGCCGAACGTATACCATACGCCTTTTATGAGATTTGCGGTATAGAGCCTGCGGAAAGTCTTTCTGATACCGTCCGCCATTGCATAGTCGAAATTCGGAACGCTCTGACCGCCGTGCTGGTCGTTCTGGTTAGACTGAATAGCTATACACGCCAGCGCCGCATAGCTCGAAATATCGTTTGGCTCGCGCAAAAAACCGTGTCCTGTTGAAAAGCCGTTGTGGAAAAGCTTTTGCAGATCTATCTGACAGCATGTTGTCGTAAGCGTCAAAAAATCGAGATCGTGAATGTGAATATCTCCGTTTATATGCGCCTCGGAATGATCCTTGTCAAGAACATACAGCTCGTTGAACTGCTTTGCGCCCTCGCTTCCGTATTTCAGCATCGTACCCATAGCGGTGTCGCCGTCGATATTTGCGTTTTCGCGCTTCAGGTCGAAATCACCCGCCGATTTAAAGGTCAGGTTCTCATAGGTCTTCATAAGCTGAGTATTCATTTCGCGCGCTCTTGTACGTTCTGCGCGGTAGAGAATAAACGCCTTTGCGGTCTTTGCGTGACCCGTTTCTATAAGGACCTTTTCGACCATATCCTGGACTTCTTCGACAGAGGGATTACGTCCGATAATGCTCTCCGAAAGCTGCTGGCAGACCTTGTCCGCAAGGTCCATAGCTTCGGCATAATCGCGTCCGCCGACAGATTCTGCGGCTTTGTAAATTGCCTTGGCAATTTTTTCAATGTTGAACGGAGCTTCACGTCCGTCGCGCTTTTTTATCATGGTTATCATTGACATTCCCGATACTCTCCTTAGTTAGTCTTTAACACAATATCTTGTAAAAAAATCGTGCATATGCTTATTATATAGTATTTTATCGCTTTTGTCAATACATTTTTTTCATTATTTTGTGTTCTGAAAATAAACGATTTGCGGTTGATTTTTTTTCGGAAATGTGATATAATCGGCTTGTAGGGGCATTTCAAAGAGAAAAAATACTATCGGAAAATCGGATAAAACGAAAGTAGAAAAATGACGTTTAAAATTATACATATTGACGAAATTTAGAATTTGCCCACGATAAAGGAGATATGAATATGACGAATAATAAAAATAAAGATATTATAAACCGCTCTTGTCCAAAGCCCGAAAAACCTATGTCAAAGCAGGACAGAGCCGCACAGTTTATGTCGTTTGCGGCGCTAAAAGGTTTGGACGATAAAATAGACGAAGCGGCAAAAAAGGAAAGGGAGACCGAAACAGCCTCCGAGTTTGACAAGTATTTTTTAGATCAAGACTGACAGCCTTTCGCAAGTTTTTCAAGCTCCTCGCCTCTGAGCAGTGAACAGAGAATATCAAGATAGCTGAAAACAGGCACAGCCCCGTCGCGTCCGAGCAAAACCGCTCCCATAAAACGCGGCGACATTATGTCGTGCGGAGGTATATAAAATACCTCTCTGCCTTGTTCGCAGGCGTGATTTGCGGTTAGGAGCGCTCCGCTCTTTTCGTCTGCTTCAATGACGAGAGTTCCTTTGGACAAGCCCGAGATAATGCGGTTTCTGTGTTGAAAATAATCAGCGGACGGCTTTGTATAAGGCAAGAGCTCGCTTATCACCGCGCCGCCGTTTGCTATTATTTCACGTTTAAGGCGAGCATTGTCCGCGGGATAGTTTACCATAATGCCGCAGCCTAAAACGCCTATCGTCCTCCCGCCGCTGTAAAGGCAGGCTCTGTGGACTTCGCGGTCTATTCCCACCGCAAGCCCGCTTGTAATGACCGCGCCGACCTCGCAAAGCTGAGGGATAATTTTCCTTGTGACATCAACGCTGTAGTCCGCGGGCTTTCTTGTGCCTACTACGGAAACAGTGATAGCGTCATCAAGCCCGCTTAAATTCCCCGCGCAGAACAATACTATCGGCGGGTTTTCAATGTTCTTTAAAAGCAGGGGATATTCGCTGTCATCGAGAGTAATTATCCTTATGCCGTTTATGCGGCAGATGTCAAGAACCTCGCGCACAGAGCCGTTTCGTGTTTCTGCTGCGCGTTTCTTTTCGTCGTCGGAAAGTTGAACTTTTCCGTCGCGGATAGCTGCTGCGGCTTTTTCGGCATTAAAGCCCGAGCGTTCGAGAATTTCGAGCGTCTTCGGGTTATACGGCTGCATAACGATAAGCAGCCATATCCAGACTTCAACAGGGCTTGCCGTAAAACCACCTCGTCCTATAACACAGTCTGTATAACAGTGTCCTCGTTCATTGTCCGTATATAAAAAACAGCTTAATTATCTTCAAGAGTTTGCTGGTCGTCATCGCCGTTATATGCAATTCCGAGATGCTTGTACGCAAGGGCAGTAGCAATTCTCCCTCTGGGAGTTTTCGCCACAAATCCAAGCTGCATAAGATAAGGTTCGCAGACGTCTTCGAGCGTTACGGCTTCTTCATTAAGTGCCGAAGCAAGAGTTGAAAGTCCCACGGGTCCGCCGTTATAGCCTTTGATTATCATTTCGAGAAAATTTCTGTCCAAGCTGTCAAGCCCCAACGCGTCTACCTCTAATTTTTTCAGGGCTGTGTCCGCTATTTCACGGGTTATCCTTCCGTTTCCTATAACCTCGGCAAAATCCCTTACGCGCTTTAACAGGCGGTTTGCAATTCGCGGAGTACCTCTCGAGCGCTTTGCGATTTCAAGAGCGCCGTCTTTCATGCACGGTATTCCTAAAATCACAGACGAACGCTGAACAATATCGCAGAGCTGTTCGGGCGTGTAAAGCTCCAGCCTCTGCACAACGCCAAATCTGTCGCGAAGCGGCGCGGAAAGCTGACCCGAACGCGTCGTGGCTCCGATGAGAGTAAAATGCGGAAGGTCAATTCTGATAGAGCGCGCCGCAGGACCGTTTCCCATGACGATATCCAGCGCATAATCTTCCATAGCGGGGTAAAGAACTTCTTCTACCTGTCTTGAAAGGCGGTGTATCTCGTCGATAAATAAAACGTCGTTTGGCTGTAAATTTGTCAGAAGCGCCGCAAGGTCGCCCGCTTTTTCTATCGCAGGGCCCGAAGTGATACGAATATTAACGCCCATTTCGTTTGCGATTATGCACGAAAGCGTTGTCTTTCCAAGTCCGGGCGGACCGTATAAAAGAACATGGTCAAGACATTCGCCGCGCTTTTTTGCGGCTTCGATATAGACCGCCATGTTTTCCTTTACCTTGTCTTGTCCTATATATTCAGCCAAGGATTTAGGACGAAGCGTAAGTTCCATGTCACTGTCGGCTTCGACAGCCCTCGACTCTACAACTCTGTCGCTGAAATTAAATTCATCATCTGACATCTCAAGCATTTTTCTCACCGCCTTTGCTTTCAATTCTCCTATAATACAGTTTCGGCAGATCCTCTCCGCTAAACTCCGTCTCTTCAAAGCTCAGCATTGCCTTTATCCTGCGGTTAAGTTCTTCGGGGTCTTTATATCCGCATATCTGCGCTTTTTTACATTCTTCCTGTGCTTTTTCGCGGTCGCCCGTCATGGCATAATAGTTCGCATATTCCGCGTGGGCGAGCGGGTGATTTCCGTTTACTTTCATAAGCGTTTCAAGCATATCGTGGGCCTTATCATAGTCGCCCCTTATGAGAGATATTCTCACCAGACTGTAATACGGATAACCGTCGTTCGCGCTGTATTTGAGCGCCTCATTAAAACAATATTCCGCTCTGTCGAGGTCGCCCTCGGTCAAATATGCATGACCGAGCCTAGATTGTGTTCCCGCGTCGTCGGGGGTATACTCGACGGCTTTTCTGAAACACCACATAAGCTTTGCGTCGTCCTGCTTTGTTTCGTACAGCTTTATAAGCCATTCTAAACAGAATTTCTGATTTTGTCTTATAGTAGAGTTAGAGAGGGCTTTTTGCAAATAATCCTCGGCGTCGGGATATTTTCCTTTGAACAATGCATAAATGCCTTTATATGCAAGCTTTGCGGCATAGTCATGCCGCATTATTTTTATGCCGTCCTTTCCCAGAGCCTTTATTGCGGCATTTCTGCGCTTAAGATAGGGTTGAAGAAACTCCTGTATCAGAACGACCGCCAGATAACATGGTCCGCTCACAGCCAACACTATCAGAAGGGGCATTATGTCCTGAAATTCAAACATAACGCCTGCCGCAGTTATCCCTATCATAATGCCCAGACACATACCCGCGATATTGACGCTCACACGGTTGCTGTTATTATTGTTGTTCAAGAATATCCCCCTTCCTTTGAATTGTATTCATTTTTATGCAAGATTTTTAAGAGCAAGTTTAATAAGGTCTTCTACGGAAGCATTGGGGTCTGCCCCCATAAGCGCCGCGTTTATCTGCGAGGGCAGAAATCCAAGTACAGCGAGGGCTTCCATTGCTTCGGCGACATTATTAGATCCCGCCTTTGATACGCCCGCGATATCCGCAGAAGAAAATCGCTCGTCTTTTGCTATCTTATCTTTAAGTTCAAGAACTATCCTTTGCGCTATCTTGGGTCCGATACCCGGCGAACGGGTGAGCGTCTTGCTGTCGCCCGTGGCAATACAAAGCGCAAGCTCGGTCGGCGTTAAGTCCGAGAGAATTGAAAGGGCGGCTTTGGGACCTACTCCCGAAACGGAGATAAGCTGTTTAAAACACGAAAGCTCCGACTTATCCGCAAATCCGAAAAGATCCGCCGCGTTTTCCGTCAGATGAAGATAAGCATACAAAACAACTTCTTTTTTGTCGCGAATCTTTGAAAGGGTATTCGCTGTCGTGCGGCAGGCATATCCCACTCCCGAACATTCGATGACCGCAAGCCCCGGTTCCGTTCCCATAAGTTCTCCGTGTAAACTGTAGATCATAGCACTTACTCCTTGTTGTTTCTTATTATTTCCGACAGTCTGGAGCCGCCCGTGTGCCCGTGACAAATGGCTATAGCCAGCGCGTCGGCCGTGTCGTCGGGCTTGGGTATGGTCTCAAGACGTAGGATATTTTTCGTCATTTCCTGCATTTGGTGTTTTTCCGCTCTGCCATAACCCGTTACCGCAACTTTCACTTGAAGCGGCGTGTATTCAAAAACGGGTATGTTCTTTTTTGCGGCGGCAAGAAGTATAACGCCCCTCGCTTGCGCAACGTCGATGGCAGTGGTCGTGTTGGTGTTGAAATACAGCTTTTCAACGCTCATACAGTCGGGCGAAAACTTTTCGAGCAGGGTGTTCATATCGTTAAATATTTCAACAAGCCGCCTGTCAAACGGCATATCCGCGGGGGTCGTTATCGCTCCGTAGTTTACCGTGCGAAACCGCACGTTGTCAAAATCCAGCACGCCGTATCCGACAATGGCGTAGCCCGGGTCAATTCCTAAGATCCTCATTATGTATAGCTCTCGTTGTCCGTTACATAGTGCCTAACGCGAAGCGGTATGCCGAGCTTTTCGGATAATTTTTCACATTCGTCGATCTCTTCTTTTGAAATAACGTCAACGACCGTAAACCCTGTTTTAATGCCCATTTTTTTCATTTCAACTGAAAACGCGAGCATTTCTTCAAACGCATTGTTGTTTTCCGAAACAGCTTTATTCGGTCGCGTTATTTCATTATAGCGCTCGGCATTCGGCGCATTGAGCGAAACGGAAACCGAATTAACCTGCCCCTTGAAGCGGGTTATGTCAAAGCCCTTGTGAATAAGCCTTACAAGACCGTTTGTGTTGAGCCTTATTTTAAGCTTGGAATTAGCTTTTATATACTCTGCGGTTTTCAAAAGCATATCCGCTCTCACCGTCGGCTCGCCATATCCGCAGAAGACCGCCTCGCTTATGCCCGACTTGTCAAATTTTCTGAAAGCCTCGGTTATTTCTTCAAAAGACGGCTCATGCTCCAGCCACAGGCTGTCGTTGTCGGTAATGCTGTCGCCGTTTTTTCTTATGCAGAAAACGCAGTCGCACGGACAGCCGTTTGTGATGTTTATATACATCTTTCCTTCAAATCTGTAAAAAATTGTCATATCTAAAACCTCTTGAATATTCGGCTTTTTTATTGCAAAAAATGCTATTTATCTTTGTTCTTTTCCGTAAGCTTTTTGTGAAGATCTTTGACCTTCGTACTAATAGACCGCTTTTTCTTTTCTTCTTCAGCAGGCGGTCCTTCGGGCTTGGGCGGCTCGGTATAAACATAGTCGGGAGTGATATAATCTACCTTTCCGATATAGTTGTTTGTGTTCTGCGGAAGTTTACGTTTTTTAAGCCTGCCTTCAATATAATCCTTTATCAACATGTAAATAACCGCACAAATAGGCACGCCCAGGAACATTCCCAATGCACCGAAAAATCCTCCGCCCAGAATTATCGCGACAAGTATCCACACCGCGGGAAGCCCCGTCTGGTCGCCGAGTATCCAAGGCGCGATGATGTTTCCGTCTACCGTCTGAAGCACAACGACAAAAATCAAAAACCAGAGCGCCATTATCGGGTGGTCGCTCAGTACAAGCAGCAGACAGCAGGGAATAGCGCCGATAGTAGGACCGATAAACGGTATAAGGTTAAAGACGAACATAACTGCCGAAATAAGCGGAGTATAAGGCATACCCATACATATAAGCCCTATGAAATAAAGCATCGCTACAAGCAGCGCTTCTATTATCTTTCCGATAATAGAGCCCAAAAACTTTTCCGAAGCCTCCTCGCAAACGCCGAGAAAGCGCTGCGCTTTTTCTACTTTTAAAAACGCAAACAGCATTTTCTTGGTCTGCCCCACAAACATTTCCTTTTTTGCCAGCAGATATACCGAAAGCACAAGTCCTATGAAAACATTGCTCAGCGTATTTATGACAGACCATATACCCGCCGCGACGTTTCCCGCAAAGTTCATAAGCTCTCCCGAATATTTTGCCCATAAATCGGAAATAAACTTCGAGAAATCATTGAGCGGATTTCCGAGAAACTCTGCTATCTGAGGATAATCGTCTGAAATGTCCATGATAAATCTGCGTATATTTTCAATATATGTGTCCATGTTGCTGAAAATAGCGATTATGTTTGTGACGAGCTGAGGAATGACAAGAATTATAATAAGCGCCAGAAATGCAAGAATGATGAGCATTGTAAGCGTCAAAGCAAGAACTCTCGCCGCTCCTTTTTTCTTTTTATCGGAAGAATGTGAGAGCTTTCTGAACATTCCGTTTTCAAGCTTTGTCATAAGCGGATTAAGCAGATATGCGCAGAAAATACCGATAATTATCGGCGTAAATATGCCCGTAAAAACAGAAAGTTTTTCAAAAACCGCGTCAACGTTAAAAATAAGCATGACAGCGAGCGCTCCGAGAACTATCGTAAGCAGAGCGTAAGCCGCGATCGTAAGATATTTTGAATTCCAGTTTATCTTCATAAATAAATACTCCCGACCAGAACTATATTTAATTATATTTTAGCACATTATTTCCCGTTTGTCAATAATCTGAGCGCGTTTTCACCCAGGATCATACTTCGTTCTTTTTCCGTGAGAGGAAGCTTGTTAAATCTTTCAAGCTCGTCCGAATAGTTCCACATCGGATAGTCCGTTCCCCACATAACTTTGTCCGCGCCGAATTTTCGTATAAGCTCCGCGGCGCGTTCGGGAGACATGGCATAAAGCGAGCTCGAACAGTCGGTGTATATCCCCGTTCCCGCAAGGGCTCTTTCGGCTCTTTCCCACATACTCCAGCCCGCAAAATGCGCGCCTATAACCGTGAGTTTCGGAAACCTTTCAATGACCTTTACAAGCCTTTCCGGGGCGGACAGATCGCTTTTGGTGTCGCCCATGTGCATAAGTATCGGAAGTCTGCCCTCTGCCGCTTCGTATATCGGAAACGCTTTTTCGTCGTCAATTGCAAACCGCTGAAAATCGCTGTGGAGCTTTATTCCTTTAAGACCCAGAGAAATTATCCTGTCAACCTCTTCGGGTATATCGGGAAAATCGGGGTGCATTGTTCCAAAGCCGATAAGCTCGGGATTTTGCGAAACGCTTTCAGAGATAAAATTGTTTATTGACTTTACCTGCTCCCAAACCGTAGCAACGCTCTGAACAATAAACTTGTCCACTCCCGCTTTCTTTCCCTCGCGCAAAAGGGTAGAAACTCTGCCGTCGTATTCAATGTGCATATTGTAAAAGTTTTCTATTCCCATAACCGCCTTGTCGGCAATTTTTTCGGGATAGATATGAACGTGCGCGTCAATTATCATCACTGTCGCCTCTTATCACAAATTATGAACTTAAATTATAAAAGTGCAGTCGCCGAAAGAAAAGAACCTGTATTTTTCTTCTATAGCCGTTTTATAAGCATTGAGCGTTTTCTCACGCCCCAGAAACGCCGAAACCAGCATAATCAGCGTGCTTTCGGGAAGATGAAAGTTTGTTATAAGCCCGTCTATGCATTTAAACTCATATCCGGGATAAATAAAAATGCTTGTGTCGTCGGTCGTTTTTCCCGTCTGTGCATAGCTTTCGAGCGTTCTGCAAGAGGTAGTACCTACCGAAATAACGCGCCCTCCGCGCTCTTTGCAGGCTTTTATTTTTTCAATAGTTTCTTCGGGGATAACATAATGCTCCGTGTGCATTTTGTGGTCGAGAATATTGTCCTCTTTTACGGGACGAAATGTTCCCAAGCCGACATGTAACGTCACAAACGCCGTATCAACGCCCATCTCCCGCGCCTCGGAAAGTTCCTTTTCCGTAAAATGAAGTCCCGCCGTAGGCGCGGCCGCCGAACCCGTTTCGCGGCAGTAGACCGTGTTATAGCGGTCTTTGTCCTTTAGCTTTTCGGTTATATAAGGCGGGAGCGGCATCTGTCCTATCCTGTCCAGAATGTCGAAAAAATCCCCCTCAAATGTAAACCTTACGAGCCTGTTCCCGCCCTCAAGCGTGTCTAAAATTTCCGCCGAAAGTCCCTCGGGAAAATCGACAATAACGTTGGGTCTAAGTCTGCGCCCCGGCCTTACCATTGTTTCCCATTCGTTAAGGCTTCTGCGTTTTAAGAGCAGAAATTCGCTCACCACTCCCGTGTCGCGCTTTGTGCCGAATATCCTCGCGGGGAAGACTTTGCTGTCGTTCATAACAAGCAGGTCACCTTTTCTGAGATAACTGCATATATTATAAAAGCGGTCGTGTGTTATATCTCCGCTTTCTCTTGAAATAACCATAAGCCGAGAGCTGTCGCGCGGCTCTGCGGGGGTCTGCGCAATAAGCTCCTCGGGCAGCTCGTAATAAAAATCGCTTTTTAACATCATCTTTTCTCCATACGTTTAATATAATCATTTTATCACTTTATACAAATTTTGTCAATGTTGTTTGTTCAATTTTTTGAATTTTTTTAAGTTTATCTATTGACAAAAACAGGGTTATGTGGTAGAATAAAAAACGGATAGAGGCGCGGTGATGAATAGTAGCGGCAAAAAGGCTTTTCGGAGAGCCGTCGCAAAAGGCATTACCGCCGAGGAGCGCGCAGTCCGAAAATGCGTGTTATCCGGTTGTGCGTTAAATAGGCGTATGACTGTCATCGGCTAGCTTGATGGAGTGCTATCAAATTATGACGAGCATTAAAAAGCATTTCCGATGAGTTATCATCGGATTTATTTTTGCCCGAATTTATTACATAACTGAAAGGAAACAACTATGAAAGAAAAGTACAATGTCGGTATCATCGGCGCGACGGGTATGGTCGGACAGCGCTTCGCCATACTCCTAGAAAATCACCCGTGGTTTAACGTAACAGTCCTCGCGGCTTCTTCGCGCTCTGCGGGAAAGACTTATAAAGAGGCTGTGGGAGAACGCTGGTTTATGGACGTTCCTATGCCCAAGAGTATGGAGAACATGATAGTAAAGGACGCTGACGCCGATATAAACGAAATAGCTTCGTCGGTAGATTTTGTGTTCTGCGCCGTAAATATGAAGAAGGACGAAATAAAGGCTCTCGAGGAAAAATACGCAAAAGCCGAGTGCCCCGTTATGTCCAATAACTCCGCAAACCGCGGCGTTCCCGACGTCCCCATGATAATCCCCGAAGTAAACGCCGACCATGCCGCTGTTATCGAAACACAGAGAAAGCGCCTCGGCACAAAGCGCGGCTTTATTTCGGTAAAGTCCAACTGCTCGATACAGAGCTATGTTCCCGCTCTTTCTCCGCTCAGAAAATTCGGCATAACGGACGTTCTCGCCTGCACATATCAGGCTATTTCTGGTGCGGGAAAGACCTTTAAGACATGGCCCGAAATGGTGGACAACATCATTCCTTTTATCGGCGGGGAAGAGGAGAAGTCCGAAAAAGAGCCGCTTAAAGTTTGGGGCAAAGTTGAAAACGGCGTTATAGTAAATGCCGAAAAGCCGTCTATTACGACCCAGTGCCTGCGCGTTCCCGTTTCCAACGGACATTTCGCGGCGGTATTCGTTAGGTTTGAAAACAAGCACACAATGGACGAGATAAAGAAGATCTGGAAGGAATATTCGGGCGAGCCCCAGGCATTAAAGCTACCGTCCGCTCCAAAGCAGTTCTTAAATTACTTTGAAGAGGACAATATGCCGCAGACCACTCTCCACCGCAATCTTGAAAACGGTATGGCAATTTCTATCGGCAGACTTCGCCCCGACACGCAGTATGATTATAAATTCGTCTGCCTTTCGCATAATACATTGAGAGGCGCCGCGGGAGGAGCGGTAGAAATGGCTGAGCTTCTCTGCGCAAAGGGCTATCTTGATTGATTTTGGGCAATTATTTTGGTACATAAACTTTTCGATAAATACAGAAAGGTGTTTTTATGAGTAATAATTCTATCTTCACGGGCTGCGCTACGGCTATCGCAACGCCGATGAATGCGGACGGAAGTATAAACTACGAGGAATTTGGCAGACTTATTGACTATCAGATAGAGCATAAGATAGATGCGCTCGTTATCTGCGGAACAACGGGCGAAAGCGCGACAATGACGGACGAAGAACATATCGGCGTTATCCGCTATGGTATAGAGCGCGTAAATAAGCGCGTTCCCGTCATAGCGGGCGCGGGTTCGAACGACACGGCTTATGCCGTCGAGCTGTCGAAAGAAGCCGAAAAAGCGGGAGCAGACGCGCTGCTTCATGTCACGCCCTATTATAACAAAGCCTCCCAGCGCGGTCTTATAAAGCATTTTACGGCGGTAGCCGACGCAGTAAGTATCCCCATAATGCTCTACAATGTTCCTTCGAGAACAGGCTGTAATATCGCGGTAGACACCTATGTTGAGCTTTCAAAGCACCCGAACATAAGAGCCGTAAAAGAAGCGAGCGGGAATATGAGCGCCGTTATGGGAATTGCCGCAAAGACGGATCTCGATATCTATTCGGGAAACGACGACGAGGCGCTCTGCGTTATGGCTCTCGGCGGAAAGGGACTTGTTTCCGTTACGTCGAATGTCGCGCCCGAAGAAAAGCACAACGAAATTTCGCTTTATCTTGAGGGCAAGCGCGAAGAGGCCCTTATGCTCGCAAGAAAGCTCTATGCCCTCGACAAGGCTATGTTTATGGACGTAAACCCCATTCCCGTAAAAGAAGCGCTTAATATCATGGGTTTCAATGCGGGAGAATGCAGGCTTCCTCTCTGCTCTATGACAGAGGAAATGAAAGCAAAGCTTAAGGCGGTAATGGAAGAACTTTCGCTTGTAGGAATAGTTTAGGCGGATTGTTTTGTCGAATTAAAAAGGAGTAAAAAATGACAAGAATTGCAATATCGGGCGCTTGCGGAAGAATGGGAAGAGTTATCGCCCGTCTTTGTAAAGAGCGCGAGGACTGTACGGTCGTCGCGGGAATAGATAAGCTTGCCGAAAAGTATGATGATTTTCCCGTGTATAAGAGCGTTTTCGATATGACCGAAAAGCCCGATGTTATCATTGATTTTTCTCACCCCTCGGCTCTTGACAACCTGTTGTCATACTGCAAGATAAACGGCGTTCCCGCGGTCTTTGCTACTACGGGATATTCGGACGAGGAGCGCGCGAGGATAACTTCGGCTTCGGCAGAGATACCTGTTTTCTTTACGTTCAATATGTCGCTCGGCATAAATCTGCTCGTTGAGCTTGCAAGAAAAGCAACTCAGATACTCGGAGGCGAGTTTGACATTGAGATAGTGGAAAAGCATCATAACCGGAAAAAAGACGCTCCCTCGGGAACAGCCGTTATGATAGCAGAAGCAATAAACGAAGAACTAAACAACACAAAACACTATGTCTACGACCGTCACTCCGTCAGAAAACCGCGCGACAAGAGCGAGATAGGTATACATTCTGTTCGCGGCGGCACAATAGTCGGAGAGCATGACGTTATATTCGCGGGACATGACGAGGTAATAACCATTTCACATTCCGCGCAGAGCCGCGAAGTCTTTGCGGCGGGCGCTGTAAACGCGGCGGTTTTCCTTTGCGGAAAACCTGCGGGACTTTATGCAATGAGCGATCTTATAAAGGAGGACAAAAATGAAGATTGATGTTACGGAAAACGTTTCCGCCGTTTCTTTCTACAACGTTCCTCTCGACAGGACGATAATGGAAGATACGCTGAAAATCGTAGCGGACGCGGGAATAAACGTCGATATGATCTCAATGACCGCGCCTACCTCGGAGATATTCAGCTTTGGTTTTACGGTCAATGACGATGAAATTCCGAAGCTCCTCGGAGTTGTAAAAAAGCTTCGTGAAAAAGACTGCGTTTCTCCGATGATAAACAGCGGCAACAGAAAGATCGTCATAAAAACAGGCGAAATGACAAATAATGTGGGTTATGCCGCAAAGGTCTTTGAGATACTGAACAAGCTCTCGGCGATGATACTTATGATAACAACGGGGATAGACGAAATTTCCGTTCTTATCAGAAACGCCGACGCAGACGCGGTTTGTGCGGCATTTGAAAAGGAGTTATCTTAAAATGAATAATTTAATATATCTATTGAGCGAAGCGGCTGATTCGGAAGTAAATTCCGAGCCTACGCTGAATGACGCTGTTCAGGACCTGGTCAATAAGCCCGAAGCCGCAATAAGCTCTATCGGAGAATTTTTTGCTAATCTTTGGCAGAGCTTTTTAAACGCTATCCCGTCGATAATCCTTGCGATAGTAGTTCTTATCGTAGGTCTTATTCTTTCAAAGCTCGCGGTAAAGCTTATGTCAAAAGGACTTTCAAAGACAAAGCTTGAAGTTACTGTCGTAAAATTTACCACGCAGATAGCAAAGATTGTGCTTTATGTGCTGGTTATTACAATTGTACTGAGCATTTTGGGAATACCCTCGACCTCTATCATAACGGTTATAGGTACTGCGGGCGTTGCGATAGGTTTAGCATTACAGAACTCGCTGTCAAACGTTGCGGGCGGATTTTTGCTTATGATCACAAAGCCGTTTAAGATAGGCGATTATATCGTTACAAACGGCGTAGAGGGAACTGTTTCGCAGATCTCCATTCTTCATACCCGCCTCGACAGCGTTACAAACCAGGCGATATTTGTTCCGAACGGTCTTGCGGTAAACGCTACCGTTATAAACAATTCGGGCAACGACACCCGCCGCGTCGATCTTTCAATTTCAATTTCCTATAAGAGCGATTTTGAAAAGGCGCAAAAGGTAATAACCGACGTTATAAAGGCTCATAAGCTCGTGGACAAGGCTCTGCCGATAGACGTAAGAATAAACACGCTCGGAGATAACGCCGTAATACTCACGGTTCGTTCGTGGTGTAAGACAGGCGATTATTGGACGGTCTATTTCGACCTCACCGAGCAGATAAAAGCGGCGCTCGTTGCAAACGATATCGAGATACCCTTTAGACAGCTCGATGTACATATTGACAATAATACAGACTGTAGATAAAGCCCCATCTACTTCGTATGGTTATCCGCCAAAGGCGGATAACACGGTAACATGCGGCAGGCACAAAGCCTAGCCGCAGCCACGCTTCAGCGTTGTACGCGAAGCGTTCAATGCGGTATCTGGGACTTTCTCTACAGTCTGATAAAGCATGATTTTTTTAAAAACCGCTTGACATAATCGCGGCTAATGTGTATAATATATTCGTAAAGTGTTCGGAGTCAAGGTATTTTCCGAGATTTCGTCAGCTTTATAAATTAAATATTCGGTAAACTCTGACGGTAAAATTTATTGCGCCGAAAGACAGCTGATTGCAAATTATGGTGATACTGCGTCTTTCGGGCAATTATATCCCGAAGGACGCGTTTTTTATGAAAGGAGACGTCTATGGACAAGGAAGACCGTGTCGCCATAATCTCAATGATAATAAGCGACAAGGAAAGTATCCAAAGCGTAAATGAGCTTCTCCACGAATACGGAGATTATATCCGCGGAAGAATGGGACTTCCGTATCGGGAGAGAGGATTAAACATAATCTGCATAGTCATTGACGCGCCTATGGACAGTATATCCGCGCTTTCGGGAAAGCTCGGCAGACTTAGCGGAGTAACATCAAAAGCGGTCTATTCAAAATGAGTGCTGACCGAAAGAGTTTGTCGGAAAGAAAGGAAGATTTTTTATGAAGAAAAAGTTAGGTTCGGTATTGTTGGCGGCGGTGTGCGCGTTTGCGTTTTCCGCATGTAATGGTGGAGGCAATAACAGCTCCTCGTCAGACAGTTCATCTCCCGCTTCGTCAGACAGCTCGTCGTCTGTAAGTTCGTCGTCTGACAGCGAAAGCTCGGGATCCGAAAGTACGCCCGAAAAAACTCCCGAAAAGGTAAATATCTCCGCATTAAACGGACCTACGGGAATGGGCATGGTAAAGCTCATGGACGACAACGAGAAAAATAACTACGGCTATAATTTCGAGCTTGCGGGAGCAGCCGACGAGATAACGCCAAAGCTGGTAAAAGGCGAGATAGACATAGCTTGCGTTCCCGCAAATCTCGGCGCTGTGCTTTATTCAAAGACGAACGGCGGAGTCGAGACGCTAGCGGTAAATACCTTGGGCGTTCTGTATATCGTTGAAAACGGAAACACGGTAAATTCAATAGAAGACCTTGAGGGAAAAACCGTCTATTCTGCGGGAAAGGGCGCTACTCCGCAGTATGCTCTTGAATTTGTCCTCAAAAGCCACAATATCCTCGACAAAGTAAATATAGAGTGGAAGAGCGAACACGCAGAGTGCGTAGCGGCTCTCGAGGCTAACCCCGACGCAGTGGCAATGCTCCCCCAGCCGTTTGTTACTACGGCAATGAGCAAAAACGAGAATATGCGCGTTGCGGTTGACTTAAATGACGCATGGGACGACCTCGGTTTGAAGAGCTCCTTGCTCACGGGAATTGTTATCGTAAGAAAGGCGTTTGCTGAAGAATACCCCGCAGCGGTAGAGGAGTTCCTCACGCGCTATGGCGAGTCGGTCGATTATGTAAACAATAACGTTTCAGACGCCGCGCAGCTCGTAGGTAAATATAACATTGTTCCCGCGGCGGTAGCCGAAAAGGCAATTCCAAACTGCCATATCGTCTGCATAAAGGGAAGCGAAATGAAAGAAAAGCTTTCGGGCTATCTGAATGTTCTGTTTGAACAGCTCCCCGAGTCGGTCGGCGGAGCAATGCCGAATGATGATTTTTATTACGGAGCATAAATAAAAAAAATTCGGGGCAAGGCAAAAAATACCTGACCCCGAATTGATTATGTCGCCTGTTATTTAACTGTCATAGGAGGTGAGCGCATGAAAAAAACATTGCTGACGGCGGCGGGAATAGTTTTCTGGCTTGTTGTTTGGCAGGTTGCCGCAATGCTTATAGGAAGCGACATACTTCTCGTATCGCCGATAGACGTTGTAAAAAGACTTGCGGAGCTTATAGTTACCGCGGATTTTTGGGGAAGCATACTGTTTTCCGCAGGGAGGATAATGCTCGGCTTTTTCCTCGGACTTACCGCAGGCACGGCGCTCGCGGTGCTTTCGGGAAAATTCCGAATTGTGCGCGTTATTTTTTCACCGCTCATTTCCGTTATGAAGTCCATACCCGTAGCCTCGTTTACAATACTTGCGCTTTTCTGGATAAATTCGGAGAATTTGTCCGTGCTTGTAACGTTCCTTATATGCACGCCGATTGTATGTTCAAATATGCAGGCGGGAATAGACAGCCTCGACCCTAAGCTTAAAGAAATGTCAAAGGTCTTTAAAATTCCTGCGTGGCGAAGATTTTCGGGAGTTTATCTGTCGCAGCTCATGCCGTATTTTCGCTCTGCGTCGGCTCTTGCGATAGGGCTTTGCTGGAAGTCGGGAGCGGCGGCGGAGGTAATCGGCATACCCGACGGCTCTATAGGCGAAAAACTTTTTATGTCGAAAATTTATCTTGAAACAGCCGACCTTTTCGCCTGGACGGCGGCGGTAATATTGCTGAGCCTGCTTTGCGAAAAACTGTTTTTGCTTCTGGTGAGCATTGCTCAAAAGCGAATAGAACGTATGTAAAGGAGAGGACGAAATGCCGAAAGCCGAAAAAATCTGCAAATCATTTTCCGAAAAAACAGTCCTCGAAAACTTCACACATGATTTTCCCGAGGGCAAAACAACGGCGATAGTCGGACAGTCGGGCTGCGGAAAAACAACTCTCCTGTCCATTCTAATGGGTTTGATCAGACCCGACAGCGGCGCTCTTATCGGCTTTGATAAGACAATAAGCGCCGTTTTCCAGGAAGACAGGCTCTGCGATAATCTTACGGTGTCCGCAAATATCCGCCTTGTCACGGGAAAGCGTTATTCAAAAGCGGAAATTGAAAAAGAGCTTTGCCTTGTCGGACTTGACGGCTGCGCCGAAAAGCCCGTCCGCGAGCTTTCGGGCGGAATGAAGCGCCGCGCGGCAATTGTCCGCGCAATGCTTGCCGAAAGCGAGCTCTTGTTTTTGGACGAACCTTTTAAGGGGCTCGATATTGACACAAAGCAAACAGTTATGGAATATGTCCGCAGGAAGACCGAGGGAAAGACCGTTATTTTTGTCACCCACGACAGGGAAGAATGTAATTTCTTAGCGGCGGAAATTATCGGTTTATAATTGCGGTTGCAATACAGTTGCGTATATTGTCAACTGCCCAACTAGAGGCTAGAGGCTGGAGGCTAGAGGCTAGAGTTTGAACCAAAGCCTTTTTTTGTTTTGATACAGTTTATTCAGCAAAGAGCGTTTAGGCTGTTGTACCCTGTACATTGTCAACTGCCAACAGGCGGGGGCGGGGCGCGCCGGCGCCCCGCACTTTCCCCCTTCCCCTTCTAGAGGTTAGAAATTAGAGGTAAGAGGTAAGAATTTGTACCGAATTGTTGTTCGCTCATTTCTTACCTTTTGTTTTCTATAAACGTTTAATTCAGCGGACAACTTTTCGGCTGTTACTGCATACTGTACCGTGTATCCTGTCAACTGCCAACAGGCGGGGTGCGGGGCGCGCCGGCGCCCCGCACGCTTGCAAGCAGGGGTCGCGGGGACGAAGTCCCCGCGACTTTCCCCCTTCCCCTTCGGGGAAGGGGGTTAGGGGGTTGGGGCGAGTGAGCGCAATTTAGACAAACTACGTTTGAAAAGAAAGAACCACAAATAGGTTTTATTTATTCAAAATTGCGGTTGCAATATTAAGATATGCGGCAAATGCTACCCACGCAAGATAGGGAATGTTTATGTAGGCGGCAACGCGCTCTATTCTAAAAAATTTTACTATCATCACAATTATCAGTATAAGCAGCGCTAAAATGACAATAACCGAAGTCCAAAGCGCCTCAAACCTGAAGAAAACTATGCTCCAAAAGAAATTGACAATAAGCTGTATCCAATAGGTCCTAAGCGCGCTTTGCTTTTCTTTTTGCTCGGCATTTGAACAATAGATGATACACGCCGAAATGCCCATAAGCGCGTAAAGTATGGTCCAGACAATAGGGAAAACTATTCCCGAAGGCGAAAGCGGCGGCTTTTCGAGAGTTGAATAAACATCGCCGAAATTCCCCGAAAACAGGCTTGACAGAACACCCACGAGTTCGGCGGAAAGAATAAAAATCAACAGGTCGCTTATCTTACATTTTTTCATAACGTTTGTCCTTTCGTTTTTTTTACAGTATATGGACAAAACCTTTGATTTATTACTAAGGCTGTAAGATAAAAAACCCCGTCTGCGGCATTATACCGCAGACGGGGTTTTTATTTAAGCAAAAGGAGAAAGCCGTCAGCTCTGAACCTCTTTCATTGTCTTATTCTTCAGATAAATATACATCTTCGGCGAAACCTTTTTCAGCGTTTTCTTCGCTTTGATAAACGCGTCCTCTTTCGCCTTTGCCGCCTTGTACAGCATCTTTCTCGGATAGTTCGGCGAGGTTATCTTTTTGTCAAGTTTAGCCTCGGCGATCTTCGCTTTTTCTTCGGGAAGCTCGTATATGGCCTTGTATTTCTTTACGAGCTTGTTGAAGTTATATGCCATATAGAGAATGTCGTATTTCGGATATTGCGGCATACGGAGCTGAACGGGGTCATTTGGGTCGACAGTCGGATCTATAAATCCTCCGTCGCGCGCCGTTTTTTCAAGTATCGTCATGGGATAGGGGTAGAAGATGTTCGGAATGACCTTGTCCACGTCGAGCTTTGCATTGAGCTTTACTGTTTCAAGCGAAAGTTCAAGAGTTTCATACGGCAAGCCTACGATGTTGTATGTCAGCGCCGTTATCTTGTATTTTCTGAACCACTTTGATACTTCTATCATGTGGTCGTTCTTCATGTTTCTGTGGAGATACTTCTTGCGGAACTCCTCGTTTCCGTTTTCAAGACCGATGTCTATCATATAACAGCCGCCGTCTTTGAGCGTCTTTACCATTTCTTCGTCAAGAATATCGAAACGCAGATTGCAGTTAAACGGCAGATGTATCTTTTCAATGTACATCGGCATAAACTCGTAGAACCAGTCCTTGTACATATTGAAGATAGCGTCGCGGAATTCTATAAACTTTATCCACGGGTGCTTTTTGATAAGAAGTTCAAGAAGCTCGATCGCCTTTTTCGGGCTTCTAAAGCGGCAGTATTTGAGCTTATTGGGGTAGATGTTGCGGAACTGCGAGTTTCCGCAGTATGTGCAGGCAAACAGACAGCCTCGGGAGAGCATTACCATCGCCGTATAGTTTTTCGAGCGGTCGAGATTGTCATAGTCGAAAAGCTCAAAGTCGGGGAAGGGAAGCTCGTCCAGGTCTTCGATCAGCGGACGCACGGGATTTTTTATTATCTCGCCGTTTTCAAGCTTGAAATACATGCTCTGAATATCGGTCCTTTTTACGCCGTCGCGCAGACTGTCCATATATTCGAGCAGGGGATATTCGCCCTCGCCGACAGTGACCATATCCACACCGCGGATTTTAATGCACTCGTCGGGAACAAGTATCGCATGATAACCGCCGACCGATACGGGTATATCGGGAAGCTCGTCGTCCAGCCACCCGCACATCTCCGATACAAACGGAACAGCAGTCGTTCTCAGAGTAAATCCGATAGTATCGGGAGCAAATGATTTTACCTTTGCGATAAATTCGTCCTTTTCGGGCATATAAAGCTCGTGATAAAGCTGAACATCATAGCCGCCCTGTTTTAATACCGCTGAGATAGAAGCAAGACCCTCGCTGTAGTTTCCGAGGCGTGTTTTGTTATATTTTCCCTCTTCAAGAAAATCGGGATAGATAAGAAGCATTCTTTTTGGTGCCATATAATTTTAAACCTCCTGCTTGTAATTTCAAATCATATCATCATATATTGTACCATATCCGCGTTTAAATTTCAATAGTTTTTTAAAATTTTCGTCATTGTCGGAAAAGTAAACTCCAGCTTGTATAAAAACCTATTTGTGGTTCTTTTCAAACGTTATTTCTTTCAATAACACACTCTCGCCCTATCCCCCTGCCCTTCTAGAGGTTAGATGTAAGAAGTAAGAGGTAAGAATTTCGGGGAACTTCTGAGATAAAAAGTTGTTTGGTTTTCGGAGAAAGAGGCTGGAGGCTAGAATGCTAACGAGAAACGAACTGCCTTTCAGTTACAACTCTAACCTCTTACCTCTAACCTCTAACCTCTAGAAGGGGAAGGGGGAGAATGCGGGGCGCTGCGCGCCCCGCGCCCTGCCTCGCGGGGACTGTGTCCCCGCAACTCCTGTTGGCAGTGTACTCATCGTATGCCTTTGGTGAATAACCATACAATGCTAATTAGGCTTTATATACAGACTGTCATCTTGATTTTTCATATTGACATAAACAGAAAATCGGTATATAATAAAAGCAGGGAAGTGATATTATGCTTGAGTTTCTTGCGGAGAATTGGGGAACAATAGTTGTAGCCGCATTGCTGATTTTGGCATTGACTGCGGCGGTAATAAAACTTGTAAAGGACAAACGTTCGGGAAAAGGCTCGTGCTGCGGCGACTGCTCGAAATGTCACAGCGCGGAAAGCTCCTGTAAAAAGCGTCAGTAAACCGAGAACCGTCTAAAAGCCGTGTAAAGCCCGCAGTTTTTCTGCATAGGCTTTACACGGCTTTTATTATACAAATTGTATATAATCAAGACTGTCCGAAATGTCCGATATTACTACTTGACTTTTTTATAACTATATGTTATAATAAATTGTACTTCATTGCTTTAACGCTTGTATGCTTTTATGCATAAAACTGTTAAAGCGGAAAGGATTATTTATGACATATGTTATTTTGGCAGTATACCTTGCGGTAATGATAGGTATAGGAATATACTGCCGCAAGAGAGCGTCCTCCGTGTCAGACTTCGTTCTCGGAGGAAGAAACATCGGCGGTTGGTTTACGGCGTTTGCCTATGGAACGTCCTATTTCTCGGCGGTCGTATTTATAGGCTATGCGGGACAGTTCGGCTGGAGCTACGGCGTTTCGGCTACATGGATAGGCATAGGAAACGCGCTTATAGGTTCAATGCTCCCGTGGATAATAATGGGCAGAAGAACAAGAGTTATGACAAAACAATTAAACGCTTCTACAATGCCCGAGTTTTTCGAGAAGCGCTACAGCTCAAAGGCGCTGAAGATAGTCTCGGCTGTAATTGTTTTCGTGTTCCTTATTCCTTATACGGCGTCTGTTTATAACGGACTTTCGAGATTGTTCAATATGGCGTTCGATCTGCCTTATGAAGCCTGCCTTATAGGTATGGCGGTACTTACGGCGGCATACGTTATTCTCGGCGGCTATACCGCGACTGCGATAAACGACTTTGTACAGGGAATAATCATGCTTATTGGCATAGTCGCGGTCGTTATCTGCGTTATAAACGGAAAAGGCGGATTTACAGAAGCGCTTAACGGTCTCGGACAGATAACCGATAAAGGCGTTCCCGCAAATTCTCTCAATACGCTTTTCGGTCCCGACCCGATAAACCTTATAGGCGTTGTAATTCTGACATCTCTCGGCACATGGGGACTTCCTCAGATGGTGCAGAAGTTCTATGCGATAAAAGACGACGCGGCAATAAAGCGCGGTACTATAATATCGACGATCTTCGCGCTCGTTGTTGCGGGCGGCTCGTATTTTATGGGCGGCTTCGGCAGGCTCTACGGAACGGGCGCAAACGGCGAAACGCTTATTGAAAGCGTAAACGGAAAACTTGCGTTTGACTCTATCGTTCCGCTAATGCTAAAAGAGGCGCTCCCCGAATTACTGATAGGAGTAGTGGTAGTGCTTGTGCTTTCCGCTTCAATGTCAACATTGTCCTCGCTCGTGCTGACTTCAAGCTCGACGCTCACCATCGACCTTATAAAGCCCCTTATGAAGAAAGGTATGAGCGACAAAAAGCAGGTGCTTATAATGAGAATACTTATTGCGGTGTTCCTGTTAATATCCGTAATAATCGCACTTAACCCCAACGCTTATATAACGACCCTTATGTCGATCTCATGGGGCGCTTTGGCGGGAGCATTCCTTGCGCCGTTCTTATACGGACTGTTCTCAAAGAAGATAACAAAAGCCGCCGTTTGGGCAAGCTTTATCTCGGGCGTGGGCATAACCGTTGTGCATATGTTTATATTCAGCCTCGGCTTCTTCCCGGATGCAACTGCGGCTGCGGTGTCGCTCCCGCTTAATCTCGCTTCTCCGATAAACGCGGGCGCGATCGCAATGATATTCGGACTGATAATTGTCCCGATAGTGAGCGCATTTACCAAAAACAAAAACCTCGAAAAGGACGAAAAGCTTTTAGAGGACTGCAAGAAAGAGCTTGGATAAAGCGTTACAAAAATTCGCATTAAAAGAAAAAGAGGCTAAGAGGTTAGAATTAAGAGGTAAGAATTTAAACCAAGACAAGATTTCCTTTTCAAACCTTGTTTTGACTTCAACTCTAGCCCTTAGCCTCTTTCTCAAATAGCCAAATAACTTTTTATCCCGGACTGCCTTTGATTTCTTACCTCTTACAGCGTTATCCGCCGAAGGGCGGATAACGCGCTTACACTCTAACCTCTAGCAGGGCGGGGTTCGGGGCGCGCCGGCGCCCCGAACTTTTCCCCCTTCCCTTCGGGAAGGGGGGCAGGGGGGATGGGCGAATAAAGGTTATTGAGAGAAATAGTGTTTGAAAATAACCACAAATGGGGACTTTGTATACAGCCTGCGACATTGAGAGAAATAGCGTTTGAAAAGAACAACCAATAGGCAAGAATTTACTGCAAGAATTTAAATTCTTGCCTCTGATTTTTAAAACACTTGACAAATTTCGCAAATAGTGGTATAATCGTATAGTATGCAACAAATGAATACGAAACCGGTTAGTAATTTATAAGGAGGAAATTTTAAATGAAAAAGAAAATTTTGAGCGCGTTTCTTGTGCTCTCTATGGCGCTCGGGCTTTGCGCCTGCGACAGTAAGGACAACGATAAGCTGAAGATCGGCGTTATACAGTTTGCCGCGCACCCCTCGCTTGATAACTGTTATGAAGGAATAAAGCAGGGTCTCGACGAAAGCGAGTATAAGGACAATTACGAAATTGATTTTCAGAACGGACAGAACAGCACCGAAAACTGCGACCAGTATGCAAAGAATATGGTCGCAAACGGCTATGATATGATAATTGCCATAGCTACACCTGCGGCTGTTTCGGCATATGCCGCGGCAAAGAACACGGATATCCCCGTTATTTTCTGCGCAGTATCCGATCCTGTTGCGGCGGGACTTGCAACAAGCCTCGACGCAGGACTTGACACCTGCAACGGCACAGCCGATATCTTAAATCTTGCCGAACAGCTCGAGCTTATTATGGCGTGCCGGCCCGATGTAAAGAAGATCGGCGTTCTTTATACGACGACCGAAGCAAACTCTGTTTCTCACCTTAAGATTTTCAAAGAACTTTGTTCCGCAAAGGGAGTTGAGGTAGTAGAAAGCGGCGTTTCGGGTTCTGCAGATATTCCTCAGGCTGCCGCAGACCTTGCTTCAAAGGTAGACTGCATAAATAACTTCACCGACAACAACGTTGTAAACAGCCTGTCTATAGTGCTTGAAAAGGCAAACGCCGCGGGTATCCCCGTATACGGCTCAGAGGTAGAGCAGGTAAAGAACGGCTGTATTGCTTCAATGTCAATTGACTATGTAGCCCTCGGAAAGAAAACAGCAGAAATGGCAGCAAAAGTTCTCGGCGGCACAAAGTGCTCCGCATTGCCCGTTACACAGGTTAGCGACGTAACTCCCGTTGTAAATACGGAAGTTCTCGCAAAGTTCGGAATTACGCTTCCCGAAGCGTATAAGGACGCCGAAAAGGTGACCACAAACAGTTGATAAATAACTTAAAATTAAATGACCGAAAGGGCGTGCAAAAGTGACTGTTTTCATAAATATTCTTATCGGAATAGGCGAAGAAGGTCTGATGTATGCCCTTTTGGCTTTGGGAATGTATATTTCCTACAGCGTTCTTGATTTCCCCGATCTTTCGGTTGACGGAACATTCCCGCTCGGCGCAGTGCTTACGGGTGTGCTTATAGTAAACGGCGTTGATCCGTGGCTGTGCCTTGTAATTTCTTTTGCTGCGGGTATGCTTGCGGGTATGCTCACGGGCATTATGAATGTAAAGCTCGGCATTATCCCGCTTCTCTGCGGAATAATTATGTACACCGCCATGCTCTCCGTAAACCTTATGCTTATAAAAACGGGAACAGACGGTATGGCAATAGCTTCGTTCTTTACAAAAGACACTATTTTCAACAGCTCGCTTGCGGGTCTTATTCCCAAAACTTTGGGCGGTTTCGCTTTGAGAACGCTTATTATTTCGCTTCTTATTGTCATTGTGTGCAAGATCCTGCTCGACCTGTTTCTTAAAACCAAAAGCGGGTTATTGCTCCGCGCAACGGGCGACAACGAGCGTTATACGACAATGCTCGGCAAAAATCCCGGCACTGTAAAGATATTCGGACTTATGCTCGGAAACGGCTTTGCGGCGCTCGCGGGTTCGGTAATCGCCCAGAACAAAGGCAGCGCCGACCAGCAGATGGGAACGGGAATGGTCGTTCTCGGTCTTGCTTCGGTTATAATCGGCATAAGCCTTTTCAAGCGCGTTCGCTTTATGAAAGGCACGACAATGGTCATTCTCGGAAGTATTATCTATAAGGCTTCTTATCAGATAGTATTAACTCTCGGAATACCCACGGAGTGGAACAATTTCGTAAAAGCGGCAATATTCCTTATTGCGCTTATTCTCGGTGGTAAGCATGTCGGAGAGTTTTTCAAAAAGCTTTTCCGAAAAAATAAAGCGCACAGGGAGGGTAAAAATGCTCTCACTGAATAATATCCAAAAGGTGTTCAATGCGGGAACGGTCGATGAAAACAGACTGTTCACGGATTTCAATCTCGAAGTAAACGATGGGGAGTTTTTGGCTATCGTCGGTTCAAACGGCAGCGGCAAGACAACGCTTTTAAATATGGTCTGCGGAACGAGCCGTCCCGACAGCGGAAGAGTTATCTTCAACGGAAACGACATCACCGACATTCCCGAATACAAGCGCGCAAGGCGCATAGGCAGAGTTTTGCAGGATCCGAAAATGGGAACATGCGCGAGCCTTTCCATTCTTGAAAATTTAGCCCTTGCGGATAATAAAAATCATAGCTACGGGCTTTCAAGAGCGGTAAATAAACAGCGCGAGGATTATTATAAGACCTTGCTCGAAATGTGCGGTATGGGTCTTGAAAACCGTCTGGGCGTGCTTGCGGGTTCGCTTTCGGGCGGACAAAGGCAGGCGCTTGCTCTGATAATCGCGACAATGACCGACATCGACCTGCTTATTCTTGACGAGCATACGGCGGCGCTCGACCCAAAATCCTCCGAAACGCTTATGGAGATAACAAAGCGCGTTATAAGCGAAAAGAAGTACACAACGCTTATGGTAACGCACAATCTTCGTTTTGCAGTAAGCTATGGAACGCGGCTTCTGATGATGCACGAGGGAAAGGCAGTTATGGACATTTCGGGCGAAGAAAAAGAAAAGCTCGTTGTAGAGGATATTTTAGGGAAGTTTAATGAGATAAGCATTGAATGTGGTAATTAAATAGGCTGTCGATAAAGCCCCATCTACGTCGTATGGTTATCCGCCAAAGGCGGATAACACGGTAACTGCGGCAGGCACAAAGCCTAGCCGCAGCCACGCTTCAGCGTTGTACGCGAAGCGTTCAATGCGGTATCTGAGGCTTTCTCAACAGCCTATTTTTCGGTATTTATATGGGAAATTACCGCCGATAATTTTGACTAAGGTCAGGTTTAAAAATGGACAAAAACGAAGTCTTGCATAAGTATTTCGGTCACAGCGGCTTTCGCAAGGGGCAGGAGCAGATAGTCGACAATATCTTGGGCGGCAGGGATTGCCTTTGCGTAATGCCGACAGGCGCGGGAAAATCGCTTTGCTTTCAGATACCCGCGCTTGTGATGAATGGGACGGCGTTAGTTATTTCTCCGCTCATTTCGCTTATGCAGTGTCAAGTCGAGGATCTCCGCCAAATCGGCATAAGCGCGGCGTACATAAACAGTTCGCTTGAAAGCGAGGAATATTTTGATATCTGCCGCAGGGCATACGCGGGAGAGCTTAAGCTTATTTATGCCGCGCCCGAAAGGCTTTCTTCCGAGAGCTTTTTAAAGATGTGCAGTGAAATTGAGATACCGCTTGTGGCAATAGACGAGGCGCATTGCGTTTCACATTGGGGGCAGGATTTCCGCCCGTCATACCTGAAGATAGCGGGATTTATCCGAACGCTTAAAAAACGTCCTGTTGTCGCCGCATTTACGGCTACCGCGACTTACGCGGTTAAAAGCGATATAAAGCGCCTTCTGGAGCTTAACGACCCTTTTTCTATAACCACGGGCTTCGACAGACCGAACTTGTTTTTCGAGGTGAGAAAGCCCGAATCTAAAGACGATGAGCTTCTTAAAATTCTAAAGAACGTTTCGGGAGCGATAGTATATTGTTCCACAAGAAAAAATGTCGAGAATGTCGGGGAAATGCTTTTGAGAAACGGCATAAAAGCCGCGGTATATCACGCGGGCTTTACGTCCGAAGAACGTAAGACCGCCCAAGAGGATTTTCTTCACGACAGAGTTGATGTAATTGTCGCAACAAACGCATTTGGAATGGGAATAGACAAGAGCAACGTCCCGCTGGTTGTTCATTATAACATACCGAAAGACCTTGAAAGCTATTATCAAGAAGCGGGCAGGGCAGGGCGCGACGGTTCTCCCGCACGCTGTATTCTTCTTTACAGTAAAGGCGATGTTGCAATTGCAAAGTTTATGATAGAACGTTCTCACGAGGACAGCGAGCTGTCTTTTGAAGAACAGAACGAGCTTAAAAAGCGCGACTATATAAGGCTTAAAAAAATGACAGCTTATTGCGAAACAACAGCGTGTCTGCGCCGAGAGATACTTTTGTATTTCGGCGAGAATTATCCGCATAACTGTAAGAATTGCGGAAATTGCGTCAATAACGTCGAGGTTGAAGACGTTACCGTAGAAGCGCAGAAGATATTGTCCTGTGTTTATCGCTTAAAACAGCGCGGAAAAACCGAGAACATAAACGTTATTAAAAATATCCTCCTCGGAATATCCGACAGCTATTCGGCACAAAACGGTTATGAAACGCTTTCGACCTTTGGCATTATGAAGAATGTAAAGCCCAAAAGATTACAGCTTATAGCAGAGCATCTTTTAAAAGAAGGATATATAGAGCAGGACGGACAGATATGCGTTCTGACTTTAAAAGCAGACGAGTTTATAAAGAAAAAGCAAACTGTCATAATGCGTTTTGAAAAGAAAAGCATAGAACAGCCCGTCCCCGAAAACAATGAACTATTTGAAAAACTGAAAGCGCTAAGAAAAAAGACCGCCGCAGCTTTAGGCGTACCGCCTTATGTCGTGTTTACTGACGCAACGCTTTTGGATATGTGTGCCCTTCTTCCGAAAAATTATGAAGAGCTTTTGAGAGTTTCGGGCGTCGGAGTGAGAAAAGCAGAACGCTATGGAAAAAAATTCCTTTTGGTTATAAACGAATATTACAAAAAAACAGGTCCTTTTTAGTATACAATTAAGGCTTTTTTGTGTATTATGCTGAAAATTGACTAAAGTCCTTGACGAACAATTTAAAATATGATAATATGAGGTATGAAGTATTTTTAGCTGATAATTATTCGGATCGGTACTTGTTGTGAAAAGGACGGTGACTGTTATGCCATACGAGAAAAATCGACACGGCATAGATAAAAGGGTTGCACGCACAAAAAAAGCCATAAGGGCAGCGCTTTTTGAAATCGCGGAAACAAAGGACATTGCGAGTATAACGGTGAGCGAGCTTTCGCGTAAGGCGGGAGTAAACAGGCGCACCTTTTATACTCACTATACGAGCATTACGGATATTGTAAACGAGATAGAAAGCGAGCTTGTAGAAGCATTGAGGGGAATTGTCCTAAACTTTCGTGACAACAATTTCTGCGAGTGCATTTACGGGGTTTTTATAAAGCTCAATGAACTTGTGACGTTTGATTTCGAATATTATTTCCGCCACCTTAGATTTGATATGGAGGGTGCATTTGTCGGACGCGTAAGCGAAATTATCGACGAGCTTGCGGGAAAGATAGTAAAGAGCGTTGGAGATGTTTCATTTGAAAAAGCGAGATTTGCCGCGACATACGCGGTCGGCGGATTTATTACGGCATTTTTCGAGTGGAAAAACAAAAAGGTGCCTACGCTTGAAGAAGCTGCTACATTTGCGAGCATGGCAGCAGAAGACAGCATAAGGGCAGTGGTTTTAAACAAGGTTAGCTGAGGTGGAGCTGTGGATATGTTGATCCCTGTGACAGGCTTTGACGGCGCAGGCGTTCTGATAGCGGTCGCGGCTATTGCGCTTGCCGTTGTGCTGGTGCTTATATTTACGAGGAAGAAAAAATAACAAAGAAAGAAGCTAGAGGCTAGAAACTGTTATGAGCGGCGAACAACTATTTAATTCAGACCACAAAACAAGCGGGCGCACGAAAGTTTTTTGAAAGAGGAGTCCAGAGGGGAAAAATTTTTTTCAAAAAATTTTTCCCCTTTGGCAGGGGTGCGGGGGCAGCGCCCCCGCAAACGCTCAAAGGCGCTAAAGGGTGCGGGGAAAACAAGAGTTTTCCCCGCATTTAGATTTTCAAAATCATATTTTGAAAATCTAAATCCGCTGGAGGGGGAGCGGGGGAACCGGCAGGTTCCCTCCGCGGTATGGTTTATCTACAGTGGAAAATGAGAGAAGCTCAAAATGGGTGCGTGCATTTGAACCAAAGAAATGGAATGAAAAAGCGAACATCTTTCGGCTATGCGCCCATAGGCTAACAGAAAAGTTGTCGATAAAACTTAACGAATTTCATTCCCGCTCAAATGTAAATTCATTTTTAAGTTGGTTTAACGCTTATCACTTCTCCTAGGATTGCCTTTTCAAAGCACGGCTTTGAAAAGGCAATGCGGGGAAAACTCTTGTTTTCCCCGCACCCTTTAGCGCTAATTTGCGAAGTTTCGCGGCTTCGCCGCGACC
>CANQFZ010000007.1 GCA_947600065.1 uncultured Clostridia bacterium
AACCCGCTACATGCACGGCAAGCGGCGTGAGAACTTATACCTGCTCTGTCTGCAAAAATACATATACCGAAACGATATACGCAACAGGGCATAAATATTCTTCGGCATGGACGACAGACAAAGCCGCGACTTGCACTGCGGAAGGCTCTAAATCTCATCACTGTACCGTATGCGGGGCTAAGGGAGATATTACATCTATACCGAAAACCGAGCACAAATTTGGCGCTTATGTTGTAAAACAAAAGCCGACAACAACGACAGAGGGCATTGAGGAGCGCACCTGCTCTTCCTGCGGAGCGAAAGAACAACGCACTATAGCAAAACTTCAAAGCTCGTCAAGTTCAAGCAGTTCATCAAGTTCGAGCAGTTCATCAAGTTCAAGCAGTTCTTCAAGTGTTAATAGTTCTTCGAGTATAGGCAGTCAATCAAACAGCAGTTCGTCAAGCATTAACGGTTCTTCAAATAGTAGCAGTCAGTCAAGCGAAAGCTCATCAAGCGCTGACGGTTCGGCAAACAGCGAAAGCTCATCAAATAACGACAGTTCTTCAAGCTCACCGACAGAGCAAAGTAGTTCCGTGACGGGCAATGACAGCGTTCCTGTTGAGGGCAGCTCTTCTTCAAACGGCGAAAACAGTGACGCGCAAACAAGCGGCAGTAACGACAGCCAAGACAGTTCTCAAAGTATGTCTAACAGTTCACAAAACAACAATGACAATGGCGATATAAATGTTCCGCTTATAGTCGGCATTTCTGCTGTCGGCGTGCTTCTTGTGGGAATAGTAGCGATAATAATTGTTACTGTCAAAAAGAAGAATAAATAAAACATTCCGATAAAAAACAAAAAGTCCCGAGAAAAAACTCGGGACTTTTTTGTTATTTATAAGTGAAATTACGAAAAAATTGCTTCCGTAAGCCAGACATACGCCGCGTCAAGCGCCTCGTAAAATCCGATAAAATCTCCCCTGCGCGCCTTTGTAATATCGGCTTCGGGCGTCTGAGGGACAAGCTGAACCATTATTTTATCGGGAACATCGCGGTCTGCTATCTTCTTTGTTTCCTTTACGACAAGTCTTGCGGCAAAGGAATCGCCGCCGCTCCCGTAAAATATCGTGTTTCCGCTTCTGATAAGAGGAAATCCTCTGTAATACATGAGCTTGTTTTCTTCCATTTATAATTACCTCCTGAATAAAATTTACATATTTATTATATCCTCGCCGTTTATGAGACGCTTTAGATTTTCGCTCAGCCGCTCGGCATAAATGGCGCTGACTTTAAATATCGGTTTTCCGTCTATAACGGCAATGTCTTTCCTTTCGTCTGCTTTGTAAAACTCGACAAGATTTTCCTTACAGCCGTATTTCTCCTCATACTTTTCGGCATATATAAACTTCATTGAAAAAACAGGACTTCCGCTTATCTCGCCCGAATAATACTCCTCTCCGTATGAGCCAATGAGCTGCTGGTAATAACTGCGGAATGTATCCGTTTCTATTTCTTCGCCCTTATAGAAAAACTCCTTTTTCTCATCATCTATGTCAAGCACGAACGAACCTTCATCGGTCGTTATTTCAATTTGTTTAACATAGTATATATACGGCGAGAGCGGGCGCTTTGAGATAAGCTGTTCGGGCTTGAAGGTCGCCCACACCGCTTTGTCCTTTGAAAGCTCGAAAATGCCGGATGTCCCTTCAAGCACCGCGTAATATCCCGTGACTTCCGTTAATCCGTTGCCGACATCCTGCGTTATCTCATCTCCGATAAGGAGCTTTTTTCTATCGGTTCCGAGCGTAAATTCAACGACAGTAAACGGATCAAGCAGTCCGCATTTTTCCATATTTTCTTCGGACTGTTCAAGATAAACACAGCGGCTCATGGTAAGAGCGCAAAGGTCGTTGTAAAGCGCCGAGCCTGAGCTTTCGTCAACTTCGGCTGTAAACGGACTTATAAATCTGTGAGTGTTTGACGTTGCCGAAACAAAATCATCATCGGACAAAATATCCGACATATAGCGTATCTCGACCGCTTCTTCAAGATCCTTGCGATTTATCGTAACGCTCTCAACTGTCGTATCGCTCAGACTTTCCGTAAGCGTAAGCTCGACAAAATCCTTTATGTCTTTGAACACTCCCGAAACATTATCCTTATCCGCCGTCAGGACATTTCTGTCATCTGTGCGAAAATAAAATGCGGTGTCCGAAGGATTTGCAATGCCGAAATAAAGCTTGGTCACGGTATCGTCGTCGAATGTTACGGTCACTTCCGAAAGCGGGTCTTCAAGTCCGTATTTTTCAAGGTTCTCAGCGTTTTCTTCTACAAGAGGCTGTCTTGAAAGAGCAGCAAGACCTCCGATAAATGAATTTACAGCATTTTCGTCCTGCTCCGCTCCTAAAAGTTCTCCGCACGTCCAGTAAAACTCGGTCTTGCTGTCTTCGGTTTTTTCAACTCTTGTAAACAGAAAACTCCCGAATTGATTTTTGACTGAAACAGCTTCGACATTCTCTCGATTTTTGTTTGTGACGCTTAAGGTCGGGACATTCTCATCAGACGAATTTTCTTCTTTTTGCTCGGGAAAGATTATCAGAATGACAGCCAGTATTATGCCGAGAACAGCAAGCGCCGATGCAGAAATGACGATTGTCTTTATACCCCTGCTCATCAGCGGTGCCTCCTGCAAACATAGATAACTATTCCCGCCGCGATTATCAGAACGGGTATTACTATGCACAATATGATGCCCAGAACGTTAGCCGTGGTTGCGTTCATTTCAAACGTAACGGCGTCAAACGATTTCGGAGTTATGGATATACCCGTGTTTCTGCCGCACATACCGTCGAATATTCCGAGGAAAAAAAGCTGGTTTCCCGCGTTTGAGTATGACATAAGCGTTTGTCCCGCAAGTGTGTCCGAGCCTGCCGCGCAGACCCTGCTGACACTGTCCGAGCCGTTTTTCGAGGACATAACTACGTCGTTATAAATACCTGTTTCTGCTGTCGAAAGGTCAAATTCTTCATTTTCTCCCAAGTCGAGCGGATACAAAAACGAGTTTTCAAATGAACCTAAAAGCACATCGAGCTGATTTGAAGTTCCCGAAAGAGTATAAACGGGGCGCAGATCCGAACCTATCATCATCTTTCCGAGCGCGTCCTGTGTAAACTCGGTGTCCTTTATATCCTGCAAATGGATATAATATGTCTGCCGGTTTATCAGGTAATCGGGGTTCTTCTGCCCTATGACAGAATAGCCTACCGACAATCCCCAGTCGTTCAGAAAGCCCTCTATATTCGGAGTTTCGGGCTGTTCGGAAGAAGCGAAATAGAAGACGTTCTTTCCCGAATTTCCGCCGTTATCCAGGAATTTATCGAGCTTTGCGAGCTGTCCCGCGCCATAATCAGAAGTTGGCGCATATACCACTACAACATCCGCGTCTTCGGGAATTTCTCCCGTAAGAATATTTACCGTTTCAACTTCATATCCGTTCTTTTTGAGCAAGTCCGAAAGCGCTTCGCTGCCGTGCTCGCCGTAACCCTCGGTAAATACGACCTTTGAAGGGTCGTCGTCCGAAACATAGAGCATTGCCGAAACGGCTTCTTGCTCTATATAAGAGCCTGCAATGTATCCATAGTAATAGTAATAATACATCGCATCTTCACTTGTAAGCCCGAAATAATCGTTCGGGGTAATTATCCTGTATCTTCCCGAATTTTTATTTTCAACGACAACGCAGGCTTCTGTAAGTCCGTCTTCGGAAAACTTTGCCGCGAAATCGGGGTTTTGTTCAAGGTCAAGAAAATCAAGCGTTATGTGGCTGCTGTAGGCGCTGAGTTTTTTCAATATCTCGTCTACTTGTTTAAAATAATCTCCGCCCTCGTTAAACCTCTTTTCCGAGCTTGTGACAGTAAGCGAAATATCCGTATTCAGAAAATAGTCGAGATAATATTCCGTCTGACTGTCTAAAGAATACAGTCCCTCTGCCGTAAGATCGGCTTTTAGTCCGAACCTGTCCGACAAAATTCCTACGATTATATTAAGCACAACTGCCGCCGCGATAAACAGCGCCGTAAACGCCGCGGCAATGACGATATGTTTTTTGCGGGGTCTTCCCTCGCGCGCAGATGTTGTAGTTGATTTTTCGTTCTTTAATGCGTTTTCCTTTTCGGGGGTATTGTTTTTCTTTTTCATGATATCCCCCTTATGCGTAACGGCGGCGTTCGATAACGCGTATCGTCAGAAAGTTGAACACTACCGTTATGCTCAGAAGAAATACCGTGTTTTTGAGGCTGAATATCCCCTGAGTAAACTCGCTGTACTTATAATAAACAGAGAGAGAATTTACTATCCCCGCGAGCGTATCATTCGAGATATAATTTGAGATAATGTCAAACATGCATATCACGATATTAAGACCTATACTTCCTATAGCCGCTATCATCTGGCTTTCGGTAAGAGATGAAATGAAGATACCTACAGATATAAACAGCATACCAATAAGCACAAGACCCGTATAATGTCCCCAGAACATTGCCCATTCAAATCGGCTGTCCGCAGCTGAAACTGCAAATGACAGAAAGACCGCATATATTATCAGGACAATGCTCGCGCAAAAGAAAACAAAAAACGCTCCCAGAAACTTTCCCGCGACTATCCCGAAAAGGCTGACGGGGCTTGTAAGAGTTAGCTGGTCGGTTTTCTGGCGCTTGTCGTCGGCTATAGTTCTCATTGTAAGTACGGGTATCAATATAACGTTTATGAAAAACATCATCTGGAAAACTCCGCCCATAGCCGAGCTCCCGATGCTTAGACAATTAAGCCACAGAAACAATCCCGAAAATCCGCAGAATACCGCAAGGAAAACATATCCGAGCGGAGAAGTGAAATATGCTCTTATCTCGCGTTTCATTATCGCAAGCATTATTCTCCACCTCCGTCTTCCCCGTAAAAGTCACCTGTCGTAAGTTTAAGGAATATTTCCTCAAGACTAAGCTCCGTGTTTTTCATAAGCAGAATGGGGTAATTCCTCGCCGCCATACGCCTGAATATTTCTCTTCTTACATCACAGCCTTCTTTTTGGGATATTTCATATTCCGAAACGTTCTTTGCAGGGCTTTTTAACTCATAAACACGGTCAATATCGGAAATTCCCGTAAGAATATCCTTTACTTCTTTTGAAGGGCCTTCAATTTGCACAAGGAGCTTAGTGTCGGGAGAAAGAGAATGTGACAAGTTTTCGGCTGTATCATCGGCAATAAGCTTTCCGTTGTTTATAACTACTATCTTGTCGCAGACCGCCTGAACTTCGGGGAGAATATGCGACGACAGTATAACCGTATGATTTTTTCCGAGCTTTTTTATAAGCGAGCGGATTTCTATTATCTGCTTCGGGTCAAGACCCACTGTAGGCTCGTCAAGTATAAGTACCTTTGGATTTCCGACTAGCGACTGAGCCAAACCTACTCTCTGACGATAGCCCTTTGAAAGATTTCGTATAACGCGCTTTCTGACGTCCGCTATTCTCGACAGCTCGCATATCTCTCCGAGATGAGAGCGCTTTGGAAGCTTGCATTTTTTAAGATCGTATACAAAATCAAGATACTCGTTTACGGTCATATCAAGATAAAGCGGAGGAATTTCGGGCAAATAGCCGATATTCTTCTTCGCAGAAACAGGATCTTCTAAAACGTCAATTCCGTTTATGAGGACCTGTCCGCTCGTAGCGGAAAGATATCCCGTGAGTATATTCATAGTGGTTGATTTCCCTGCGCCGTTTGGTCCGAGAAATCCGAGTATCTCGCCGTTTTCGGCACGGAAGCTTATATTGTCAACGGCTTTTTTCGAGCCGTAATTCTTACAAAGATTATTTACCTCGATCATAGCTTTCTCCGTTCAGGCTGTCGATAAAGCCCGAAATACTCTTTTTTACAGTCTGAAATTTAATTGTTTATTATAATTGTAATTAAGTCAGGTGAAAAATATGTGAACCGAAAATGAAACTTATAGAGTATTTTTTACATCTTGGGCGATTTGTTCCCTGAGAGCCGATAAATCGGCAAATTTCTTTTCGCCGCGCAAAAATCCGCACAGCGACACGGATATCTTTTTTCCGTAAAGATCGCCGCTATAATTCAAGATATGAGTTTCCATAACTACCCCGTCTGTTTTTCCGACAGTCGGGCGCACGCCGATATTCGTTATACCTTTGAGGTTTTTTCCGTCTACCTGTGCAAAGCTTTTATACACGCCGAACTTCGGGATAACGTTTGTTTCGGGGATTATCTGGTTTATAGTCGGGAAAGAGAGCTTTCTGCCTATCTCGTTTCCGTGGACTACACGGAGCTTAAAGCTAAGTTCATAGCCTAAAAGCCTGTTTGCTTCTTCTATTTTTCCCTCGCGGATAAGTTCGCGTATGCGCGTTGAACTTATGGGCTCGCCGTCTATGCAGATGTCCTTTGCGATATGAGCCGAAAAGCCGTATTTTTCCGATAGCATAAGGAGCTTTTCGGGCGTTCCCTCTCCGCCTTTTCCAAAGCGGAAACTCTCTCCGCAGCACGCAAACCCGATATTCAGCTTCTTTACGAGTATCCTGCTTACAAACTGCTCGTAGCTAAGCCCGCAGACAGCGGCATAATCGGGAGCGTAGAGATATTCTACGCCCATTTTTTCGAGCATTTCCCTCTTGTTCTCAAACGAGATTATGTCCTCCTGCTTTGAGAATTTAGGGAGCGTTGTGTCGCAATTGAATGTAAAAACTGCAGGCGCAAGCCCTTTCTGCGAAAAAGTCTTTCCTATGACATAGACATGACCCAGATGCAGTCCGTCAAAATATCCGAGCGCAACGGCGGTTTTTCTCCTCGGCGCAGCGCCGTATGTTATATCTATCAAATTATTTCACCTGTTTTTGTTTTAGCTGTCAACAATCAAAATGTTTTACCGAAACAAGCTCGTCCTGTTCGTTTATTATTCCCACTCCGAGCAGAAACGGCGTGTCCTCTGCATATATCAGCAAAAGCTCTCCTTTCGGGATCTCCGTATCACGGGCATTTTTTGTACTTTTGAGCCGCGCCGCGTCAAGCTTTACGCCGTTTAAGTATAGTCGTTTCTGTACATCATCGAGGACAATGGGAAAGTATCCCGAAAGCACATTATCGACCGCCCACATACAAAGCTCGTCCACGGGCTTTGTTTTTATATCCTCGACTGTCACGCACTGCGAAAGCGTAAAGCCGCAGCTTTTTGTCCTCACAAGGCTTGTCATGACCGCGCTTGTTCCGAGAGTTTTTCCTATATCGTCTATAAGAGAACGGATATAAGTTCCCGCAGAACAATCGACTTCAAAAACGCCGTCCCTGCCGTCAAACTCTTTTAGCTCAATGCGCGTTATTGTTATCCTCCGCGCCTTTCGCTCTACCTCAACGCCCTTTCGCGCAAGGTCGCAGAGCTTCTGCCCGTTTACTTTAAGAGCCGAGTACATCGGCGGTATTTGTTCTGTTTCTCCGATAAATTTTCCGAGCGCATTTTTAAGTTCTTCGGAAGTTAAGGTTATCTCCTGCTGTTCTGTGCAGTTTCCCCAGATGTCGAGCGTATCGGACTTTACCCCGAACCTGAAGCCAGCGCGGTAGCTCTTGCTTTTATCGAAAACAAGATCGACGGCTTTTGTCGCGTTTCCTATAAATACGGGCAAAACGCCTGTCGCCATAGGATCGAGCGTACCGCCGTGTCCGACTTTTTTTGTGCCGAACTTTTTTCTAACAACGGCGACCGCGTCAAACGACGTAAAGTTTTGCGGCTTATTTACAACAAGTATCCCGTTCATATTATTCCCGCTTTTTTACAAGCTTCTTCACAGGCTTTTATGACCTTCATTGCGGCTTCTTCAATTGTTCCGCCTTTAAAAGAACAGCCCGACGCTCTTTCATGTCCCCCGCCGCCGAATAGCTGTGCAATCTCGGAACAATTTACCAGCTTTGAAGAACGTAGCGAGATCTTATAAACGCCCTTTTTCTTTTCCTTTGCACAAATGCCTATATCCACGCCCTGTATCCGGCGGGGAATATTCGCGAGCGCGCCGATATCGTCGCTGTCGATATCCTCTATGCTTTCGGTCATTGAAAGCGGTGCATATATTATCGCTATATGACCGTCGGCATAATATTCTATTGTATTGAGAGCCGACTGTTCGAGCTTTATTCTGCCTTTTGTTTTCAGCTCAAACATTGTATAGTTTATGTTTGCAAAATCCGCTCCGAAGCCTATCATCTCGGCGGCGATACGGTGGGTGCGCGGGGTGGTATTGCTGTATCTGAAACAGCCCGTGTCGGTCGCCGTTCCTGTATAGACGGAGTTTGCAAGAGCCTTATCAAAAGGAACTCCGAGCTCGTCTATTATCTCGTATATTATCTCGCAAGCCGCCGCGCTGTCTGCATCTAAAAGCGTTCTTTTTGCATATTCGGTATTTGAAATGTGATGGTCAATGCAAAGCTCGGCTTTATCGCCTGTTTCTTTCATATCACCGAGCAGCTTTGTATCCGCAACATCTACGCACACTATCGTCTTAGGCTCGAAATCCTGCGCCTTTACGGCGTCAAAAAGATAATCGAATTTATGAGGTATCTCTTCGGGGCATACTGCTTTCGCGTTTTTCCCGAGCCTCTGCAGCGCTCCGCAAAGCGCCGTTCCGCAGCCGAGAGTATCGCCGTCGGGACTTGCATGCATAAGGATAAGATAATCGTCGTTTTCGCGGAGAAATTTTACCGCTTCTTTTATGTCAATCCTCATCGCTTTCACCCTTATCCTTTGAAAATCCCGATATGATCTTATCAATATGCTCCGCATAATCGAGAGAATTATCCGAAAGGAATATAAGCTCAGGCATTTTGCGCATTCTTATCCTAGCGGCTATCATTTTCTTGAAATAACCGCTTGCGGCTTTCATACCCTCTACAGCCTTTGCGGTGCGTTCTTCCCCGCCCATACACGATACCCATACCTTACAGTATGAAAAGTCGCTCGAAAGCTCTGTACGCGATATTGTCACAAAGCTTTCGGAAACTCGCGGGTCTTTCACGCCCGCAACTGCCGCGGACAATTCTCTGAGAATATCCTCGTTTATGCGTTTAATATTATAATTTGGCATAATTCATTCCTTTACTGACAATGAAGGAATACTTATTCTCTATATTCCTCCATAACATAAGCTTCAAAAATGTCGCCTTCCTTGATGTCCGTAAACTTTTCAAGACTTATTCCACATTCAAATCCCGCAGAAACTTCCTTTACGGCGTCCTTAAAGCGCTGAAGTCCCGCTATCTTGTCGTCTCCGACTACAATGCCGTCGCGGACAATGCGTATCTGCGAACTGCGCGATATTTTTCCGTCAAGGACATACGAACCCGCGACTGTTCCGACGCTGCTTATCTTATAGACCTGTCTTACCTCTGCCTTTCCAAGAGCGACCTCGCGTATCTTCGGAGCGAGCATTCCCTTCATAGCGGAGGTTATATCCTCTATAGCGTCGTAAATAACCCTGTAAAGGCGTATCTCAACGCCGTTTTCCTTTGCAACTTCTTCAGCCGCAGAGTTAGGCCTTACGTTAAAGCCTACGATAATGGCGTTGCTGGCGTCAGCAAGTTTTACATCGCTTTCGTTTACAGCTCCTACGCCGCCGTGGATAACTCGAACGTTTACTTCGTCGCTCGATAGTTTTTCAAGCGACTGCTTTACCGCTTCGACTGAGCCTTGTACGTCTGCCTTTACGATAATAGGAAGCTCCTTTATTTCGCCCTGTTCGATAGAGCTGAACAGATTGTCGAGCGTGACCTTTTTATATGCAGAGAACTGTTCTTCCTTTGCCTCGGTCTTACGCTTTTCAACAAGCTCTCTCGCGAGCTTTTCGTCCTCGACCGCCGCAAATGTGTCGCCTGCGGACGGAACTTCGGAAAGTCCCATTATCTCTACGGGTATCGACGGTCCTGCTTCGCTTACGCTCTTTCCCGTATCGTCGCGCATAACTCTTACTCTGCCGACTGCCATTCCCGCGATTATGATGTCGCCCGTATGGAGCGTTCCATTTTGTACCAAAAGCGTAGCTATAGGACCTCTCGACTTGTCGAGGCGCGCTTCTATAACTGCGCCCTTTGCAAGTCTGTCGGGGTTTGCTTTAAGCTCCATTACGTCCGCGGCAAGTCCTACCATTTCGAGCAGGTTATCCATTCCCTCGCCTGTTTTTGCAGAAACGGGAACGCATATGACATTTCCGCCCCAGTCCTCACATACGAGGTCATACTTTGTAAGCTCCTCTTTTATCTTGTCGGGATTTGCGCCCTCTTTATCCATTTTGTTTATAGCTACGATTATCTGAACGCCTGCTGCTTTTGCATGATTTATAGCTTCTACAGTCTGCGGCATAATTCCGTCGTCTGCCGCTACAACAAGTATAGCTATATCCGTTATCATTGCTCCGCGCGCTCTCATTGCCGTAAACGCTTCATGTCCGGGCGTATCGAGGAACGTTATGTCGCGGTCTTTAAGATGAACGCGGTATGCGCCGATATGCTGGGTTATGCCGCCCGCTTCGGTAGAAGTAACGTGTGCATGGCGTATATAGTCGAGGATAGATGTCTTTCCGTGGTCAACGTGTCCCATAACTACGACAACAGGCGAACGCGGTTTAAGATCCTCGTCCTTGTCCTCAACGTCTTCAAAAAGACGCTCCTCTATAGTTACGACAATTTCCTTTTCAACCTTTGCGCCGAGTTCTTCGGCTACGAGAGACGCCGTATCGAAATCTATAGTTTCGTTTATATTCGCCATTACTCCGAGTCCGAACAGCTTTTTTATAACCTCGGACGCGGTGACTTTGAGCCTGGTCGCAAGCTCTCCGACAACTATCTCATCGGGTATCTGTACTTTAAGCTGCTGTTTTCTTGCGCGCTCAAGCTCAAGCCTTTTCAGCTTCTGCGCTTCGGTCTCGCGCTTGCTCGAATACTGCTGTTTTCCGCGCTGCTGGGATTTCTGCGTCAACTTCTGCTTGCTGCGGAAATTGTCGTTGTTCATGCCCCTGCCGCCTGCCATTGTTTCATAGCGCTCGTTGTATTTGTCAAGCTCGAAATAGCTTCCTCTTGTATCGACTTTTTTGGTTACCTGTTCGCCGTGCTTTACTGCTTCGCCCTTCTGCTTCTGCTGTACGGGAGGAGTATTTACCTTTATCTTGCTGCTGTCAATAGCGGGCTTTGATACAGGCTGCTGTTTTATAACAGACGGCTTGTTCGGATTATTCAACTTTGGCTTCTGACGATTGTTTGCAGACTGGTTCTGCTGTTTTGTAAAGCCACGATTATTATTGCCATTATTGTTCTGCTTATGATTATCACGGTTGTCACGATTTTGCGAGTTGCTCTGTTTGTTATCAAAACGGTTGTTCTGATTGTTCGGGCGGTTTTCGTGACTGCAAACATCGCCTGAAGCCTTCTGCTCGGGCTTCTGTTCTTTTTCCGCTTCTTTCTCGGAAACCTTTTCTTCGGTCTTTGCTTCGGTTTTTACTTCCGATTTTTCTTCTGCTTTTTCTTCTGCTTTTTCGGCAGGCTTTGCTTCAGCTTTCTTCTGTGTCTTTTCCTTTGACTTTACAGAAGGCTCAGTCTTTTCAGCAGGCTTTTCCTTTGTTTCGGTCTGCTCTTGCTGCTCGGCTTCTTGAATTTTTTTCTCAGCAGCTTCCGCTTTCTTTGAGGATGTCTTTTTCTTGGTCTCCTTCTTTTCCTCCGCCGCAGGCTTAGGAGTTTTTATGCTCTTTGTCTGCGCAAATGCGGCAAACAAGTCTTTGACCTCATTTTCTCTTGTAAATTTCTCAAGAAGATAACCGACCTCGTCCGCGCCGATAGTAGACACAGCTTTTCTCGGGGTTTTTACGGGAAAAACCTCGTCCAGAACGCTCAGAAGCTCCGATTTGTCAACGCCCAGATCGTTTGCGACTGTCTGGACCTTGTATTTGATTTGTTTACTTGGCAATGTATATTTCCTCCAAACCTTTGGGCTGTACGCCCCGAAATTTATTATTTGCGATCATATTATGTGTTTTACCGCCGATTTGAAAAGTCCCTCATCATTTATGAGAAAAACTCCCGTGCGCTTTCCTACAACATTTAACGCCTCGTCCATTGTAAAATCGGCTTTTACAACAGACCTGTTATATTTCCCTGCGAAAAAGCAGACTTCCTTTTCTGTCTTTTCCGAAATATCAGAAGCGAGTATCACTCCGCAGAATCCCTTTTCAGAAAGCCCGTCGCATACCGCCTCGAACCCTGTGACAAGTTTTCCCGCGCGTTTGCTTAAACCTATTGCAGAAAGTGTTTTATTCATCGGGCGATATCTCCTTTCGGATACTTTCGTATATCTCATCAGATATCGGGTGCTTGAAAGAACGTTCGAGCTTTTTTCCTTTTTTTGCGATCTGATAACAGTTCATATCCTTGCAGAGATAAGCTCCTCTGCCGTTCATTTTTCCCGTTTTGTCAAGGACAATACTTCCCTCGGGAGTTCGTACTATCCTTATAGCGCCTTTCTTGCCTATCATTTCTCCGCAGGCAATGCACTTTCTCATTGGGACTTTTGCTTTATCAGCCATCGGCTCACTCCGTTTCTTCGGACTCGTTTTCTTCGAGCGGGATCGTTTCATAGTCTTCGGGCTTTACCGCGCTCTGTGCTTTTATGTCAATTTTATATCCCGTAAGTTTTGCGGCAAGCCAAGCGTTCTGTCCCTTGTTTCCTATCGCGAGCGAAAGCTGACTATCGGGAACGATGACCTTGCAGGACTTTTTGTCGGGATTTGGATTTGTGATAATGACCTTTACAACATCAGCGGGCTTCAGCGCCTGTTTTATAAACTCCTCCGCGTCGTCGCCGTACAATACGACATCAACTTTTTCTCCGTTTATTTCCTTTGTAACGGCGTTTATCCTGCTCTTCTGGGGACCTATACACGCGCCCAGAGCATCGACGTTCGGGTCGTTGCTCTTAACGGCGATTTTGCTTCTGCTTCCCGGAACGCGGCTGACAGCCTTTATTTCGACTGTTCCGTCATATATTTCGGGGCACTCAAGCTCAAACAAGCGCTTTATCAACCACTTGTCGGTTCTCGAAACCTTTAGATACTGGTTTTTCTCGCCCTCTTTATATTCCTTTGAAATGCCCGAGATATATACCTTTATGACCTGTCCGACTTCAAGCACTTCGCCGGGTATCTGCTCGTTTCTCGGCAGAATGACTTCGTTCTTGTTTATTTCAAGCGTAGCGATGAGGGTCTTTGGCTCTACCTTTGTAACGACAGCCGATACAGCTTCGTTTTCATACTGACCCCAGATCTCGCTTAAATGCTGACGCTCTGCGTTTGAAAAACCCTGTTTTATCAGGTCCTTTGCGTTCTTCGCTGCAATTCTCTTAAACATCTTTGTATCAATGGGGCATTTTACTCTCGAACCGACCTCTGCTTTCGGGTCGATCTTCAGAGCCTCTTCAAGAACTATCTCCTTTTCAGGCTCATAAAGTGAATCAATGACCTCAATGACCTCTTTCATAATGCTTACGTCAAAGATCTTCTTTTCAATGTCGATATTTACAATGACAAAGCTTTCCTCGTCATCGTCAAAATGAAGATTTGACTTCAGGCTTTTTTCTATCGCGTACTTTATCTTGTCCGCAAGAATTTCACTCGATATTCCCTTTTCCTGAGCCAACAGCGCAAGATTTTCGTATATGTCGCCGTAGTCCTCGCCTTTTACTGTTTTTCGTTTAGCCATTTTCCGTTATACCTCCGTCATTATTTCATCAAAATCATCAAAATCATCAAAATCATCATAATTCATCGAAGAAATCTCCGAGAGCAAAAGCTCTGCTTCTCCAAATTCCCCCGAAATATTTACTTTCTCTCCGTCAAAGCCTTTGAGAACGCATTTAACGTCCTTTGCTTTTAGCTCTTCTGAGAGTTTATATGTCTTCAGCTTTATCCTTTTTCCGACAGAAGCGTATATCTGGTCTATGCGCCTTATCGGACGTTCAAGTCCTGCAGAACCTACCTCGAGGTAGTCTATTTTTTCTACGAAAGGTTGTTTGTCAACTTCTGTGTTTATAAGCCCGTCGATACTCTCACAGTCGTCTATAGATATGCCCTCGGGCTTATCTATAAGTATCCTCAGATACCAACTTGCGCCTTCTTTTATGAAAACAACGTCCCATAAAGAATACCCGTGTCCCTCAACTATGGGTCTTACGACTTTTTCCGCCGCCGCTTCTACCTGATTGAAACCTTTGGCAAACCCCAAAAAACTACCTCCTCTTTATTCAGGCTGTCGATAAAGCCTGTGATTTCCTTTTATTATTTTATGCACATATGGCTCTGTTCGCAATAAAATGCTCTTTCAAAAAGCCGCCGCTCGGATTTCTCCGAGCGGTGATAATTATGCGCAATAATCCCCCGTCACACACCGAAACGTAAGGTGTTTACCTTAACGCCGGGGCCCATGGTCGAGGATACAGTACAGCTCTTTATATACTGTCCCTTTGCTGCAGCGGGCTTAGCCTTAACTACTGCTTCCATAAGCGCGTCAAAGTTTTCCTCCAGCTTTTCTATGCCAAAGGACGCTTTTCCTATGGGGCAGTGAATGATGTTTGACTTGTCAAGGCGATATTCTATCTTACCTGCCTTTGCTTCCTGGACAGCCTTTCCAACATCGGGCGTAACTGTTCCTGCCTTGGGGTTAGGCATAAGTCCTCTCGGACCGAGTACCTTACCGAGACGTCCTACGACGCCCATCATATCGGGCGTAGCTATAACTACCTCGAAATCCATCCAGCCGCCCTGGATCTTTGCGACTGTTTCATTATCAGCGATATAATCTGCTCCCGCAGCCTTTGCGTCAGCCTCTTTCTCGGGCTTGCAGAATACGAGAGTTCTTATGGTCTTTCCTGTTCCGTTGGGAAGTACGACCGCGCCGCGAACCTGCTGGTCAGCGTGCTTTGAGTCTACGCCCAAACGAATATGAAGCTCAACTGTTTCGTCAAACTTTGCCTTTGCCGTCTTGCAAACAAGGTCAAGAGCCTCCTGTGACTCGTAAACCTTTGCGGAATCTATGAGCTTTGCGCTCTCAACATACTTTTTTCCGTGTTTCATCTAATAATCCTCCTTGTGGTTATCGGCGATTTTCGCCGCATTAGCGGAATTTATTATCCTCCCACTTAATTTTATCAGTCAACTACCTCTACGCCCATCGAACGGCAAGTTCCCGCGATCATAGACATTGCAGCCTCAACGCTTGCTGCATTAAGATCGGGCATCTTTGTCTCGGCAATTTCCTTGAGCTGAGCCTTTGTGATCTTTGCAACCTTTGTCTTATTCGGAACTCCCGAACCGCTCTCAATCTTGCAAGCCTTCTTTATAAGTACGCTCGCAGGGGGAGTTTTTGTGATAAACGTAAAACTTCTGTCAGCGTAAACCGTTATAACGACAGGGATTATAAGTCCTGCCTGAGCCTTTGTGCGCTCGTTAAATTCCTTTGTAAACGCCATAATATTAACGCCGTGCTGTCCGAGTGCCGGACCTACAGGCGGAGCCGGCGTAGCCTTGCCGGCAGGGATCTGAAGTTTAATAAAACCTGTAACCTTCTGTGCCATTGCAATTATCCTCCGTAAATTTTTCTGAAAAACGTCCTCGAATTACCGCTCAAGCCTTCTTGACCGCGGAAAATTCGATCGTCGCGGGAATTATCCCGCCCATCATGTTGACGAGATTTACGACCAGCGTCTTATTTTCCTCGTCAACCTCTGCGACAGTTCCTGTAAAGTCTACAAATATGCCGCCCGTTATAACTACTTCGTCGCCGACCTTGAACGCGGGCGCTGAATTGTCCGAGCTGTTGTATCTGCCCTGCTCGAGCGCCATTGCTTCGCTTTCGCTGAGCGGAGTGGGCTTGGACTCGGGACCTACAAACCCCGTCACGCCTCTTGTGTTCCTGCAGATATACCACGTCTCGTTTGTTTCGACCATCTTAACGAAAACGTAGCCCGGGTAGACCTTTTCTTCAACTTCTACTTGCTTTTTAACAGTTAACCCGTTTTCCTTTATTTCCTTTTCGACCGTCTTTTTGGTCATCGGAATAGTGACATCTTCTATAAGATGCCCCAAATTGCGGTTGTCAACAAGTGTCCTAATATCATCGGCAACTTTTTTCTCATATCCCGAATAGGTGTGAAGAATATACCATTTTGCTTCTGAATCAGCCATATTAACCCCCGTAAATCGTCAGAACAGCAAGTTGTTCAAAAGACCGAACAGCGAATCCACGCCGAAAACCAACAGTCCCGCAATAAGGCATACCACAACGACAACAATTGTATTGCGCGTGGTTTCCTTAGGTCCGGGCCAGACGACCTTTTTAAATTCCGCTTTTGCGTCCTTTAAAAACTTTATCGGGCCTTTCTTAGCCTTTTTGTTCTTGTCCGCTTTTTTGGAACTTTTCTTGTCGTCTGTCTTTGATTTCTTTGCAGACTGACCTTCTTCACTTTCGGGAGAGTTTTTTTCAAGCTCTAAATCGTTTGCCATAAAATCCTCCCTCTTGTCATTTCGTTTCTTTGTGAAGAGTGTGTTTCTTGCAGAATCTGCAATACTTCGTCATTTCGAGCCTGTCAGGGTCGTTTTTCTTGTTCTTCATGGTGTTGTAATTGCGCTGTTTGCACTCTGTACACGCCAGTGTAATTTTTACTCTCACTTTCGGCACCTCCTAATTTATTCTGAGCCTCCCTCACGCGGTCTTCGCATTGCAGCGGGCTTTGCGAGAAACTCCGCGCCTGCCTTTCGGCAGCGTTTCTCGGGAAATTTTTCCGTACAAAAAAATTGCACAAAAAAATATACCCCATTCGAGGTATATTCATTTTACCACATTATTTTGTATTTGTCAAGCACTTTTTTATATTTTTTTGTATTTTTCTTTACAGCTAGATTTATGACAGCATAGCGTCAGCTACAAGCGTTCCGTTCGGGTGTACTATGATGTAAATGTATCCGCTTTCGGTCTTTCCCTTTACTGCTCCTGCGGCGCTTGCCTGCTGGTCGGGATAGAACGCGCCCTCATTTCTTATATATTCAAAATAATCGTCCATTGCGCTTTGGATAGCTCCCTCTTTATCCGCCTTCGGCTTTACCAGAAGTATTTTATAAAGCTGGGCGCTAATCGTATTTGACATCAGGCAGAAGTCCTCGCAATCTGCGAGGACTATTTCTTCGTTGAACAGAGCGTTTACGTAATTCTGCTCTGATACAAGCTCCATGCTCGGCCATTCGTCTGCGCTCAAAGCTTTATCTGCCATTTTTTCGGCTGTAGAGCCAGACGCCGAACTATCGGTTGGCTGTGAGCTGTCCGAAGAAGACGAACTCTGTGAACCGCCTGAACTTGACGATGATATAACTGAGCTTTGCGAACTGCTCTGCGAAGCGTCCGATGAATTTTCCGTATTATTTCTGCACCCGCCAAGAGTTAACATAGCGGCGGCGCAAATTACTGCAACAAATATTTTTCTCATACTGTTACTCCTTTCTTTTTTGTCAGAAGTATTGTTTGTCGTTTTAATCATAATATACGTTTTTATTATTTTTGAAATATGCACCAAAAAACAGCCGCATACTGCGGCTGTTTGGATTTAATGCTCTTAGGAAAGACGCCCATCATGGTGGATCAAAAAATGTATAACCTGTACAACCAGTACATCCTGTACTACCGGAACACCGGTACAACCTGTTCAACCGTTTGAATGCTTCCCGCGCGCATTATCCGGCGATCACTCGCCTTTCTGCTTTGCGAAGCACTCGCTGCACAGAACGGGTCTGTCACCCTTGGGCTCAAACGGAACGCGAGCTACTCCGCCGCATACAGCACAAGTTGCCTCATAAAAAGTTCTCGCGCCTCTGCCTGCGTTCTTTCTTGCATCGCGGCAAGCCTTGCATCTCTGCGGCTCGTTTTCAAAGCCCTTTTCTGCGTAAAATTCCTGTTCGCCCGCGGTGAACACGAAATCAGCGCCGCAGTCTTTGCACTTCAGTGTCTTGTCAGTGTACATAGATTTACCCCTTAAAATAAATAATAAAATTAGCCCTCATCGGATTTTACCGACATCTCAGCGCAAAGAATATTTGCACAGCGCTTTTTTTAAGCTATTCGGGACATATTAACCCTTATAAATTGCGCGGAGCTTTTTCCTCGCACGAGCCAGCGCATTGTCTACAGACTTTTTATCCACTGCCAGCTTTTCTGCAAGCTCATCATAAGAAAGACCCATGACCACACCTTTTATGCACTTATACTCAAGCTCAGAAAGCTCTTTTTCAATGGTACGTATCATATCATCGCTGTTTTCCCTTTGAATGATTTCTTCTTCGGGAGTAGGTTTCAGATCGACGACCGTATCCAGTTCTTCTTCTCGGGCAAATCGTTTCGCACGGTTTACAGAACGTTTTACGGTATTCTTGAGCCTGTTTTCAATACACACTGCCGCATAAGACGAGAACTCGCCCTTTTCTTCATCATAGTTCTTTACGGCGCTCATAAGCCCTTCCATTCCGTCGGACACAAGTTCTTCATAATCAGCATACCCCGAATATTTTTTCGCAAGGGCAAAAACAAGCTTTATATGTCTTGAGATGATCTCCGCGGCGTATCCGCCGTCCGAACGATTTCGGTCGATAAGCTCTTTATCGCTCAGCATTGAATTATCTTCCAATGTTATGCTCCTATCGTTCAATACATTTTATCACAACTTATACTTTTTGTCAACAATTTCTTTTCACATTTATCAAAAAATCGACATATTAGCGAAAAAGTTCAAAAAAAATTAGGCATTTTAACTATGTTCTATACTTTGCTCTGCCCGACTTGAAGATATTCCCGCCTACGCAGTCTATAGCCACTATCAGCGGAAAATTCTCGAATTTCAGGCGCTTTACGCTCTCACAGCCAAGGTCATCAAAGGCAATTACTTCACACTCTTTTATACATTTACAAGCGAGCGCGCCCGCGCCTCCCACAGCGCAGAAATAGACTGCGCCGTTTCTTTGTATAGCATCGCAGACAGCTTCGCTTCGTTCGCCTTTTCCTATCATTGCCGACAGCCCCAGATCGAGAAATCTCGGAGAGTATACGTCCATTCTTCCCGAAGTCGTAGGCCCGCATGATCCTATTACCATTCCCTCGCGCGCGGCTGTTGGTCCTGCATAATAAATTGCCGCACCCGAAAGCTCATAGGGAAGCTTTCCGCCTTCGTCAAGCAGCGCGTTTATTCTCTTATGCGCGGCGTCGCGCGATGTATAAACTATCCCTGACAAAAGCACCCTGTCGCCGGCGCGGAGAGATTTTGCTTTCTCTTTTAGCTCGGCGGTATTCATTTCTATCATAAACTTTACCTTATCTTAAAACGTTTTAATAAATAAATCGGGAATAATTCTCCTAAAAGTCAAATTCCCGACTTATATCAGGCTGTCGACAAACACCCGCACAAAGTACACATGCGGATTTTCGACAGCCTGAAAACTGACTTTATTTACAAAGAGTTATATTTTTCAGATTCAGAAGCTGCCGAAAAGGTCTGAGCTCATATCATCGTCGCCGGTATCGCTCATGTCCATATCGCCAAGGCTCCATATATCGTTTTCGGAGCTTTGTTTATTATCATTATCAGAAGAAGCAGGCGCTTCGTCAGACGCACCGTCCTGTTTTTCGAGTGCGTCAAGCTCGCTCTGAAGGCTCGACCAATCATCGCCCGAAGCCTCCGTAGCGTCAGCCGTCTTCTCCTCAAACTCGGACGAACCTCCTCCGAATGTAAGCTCTGCCTGTTCGAGAAGTTTCTGCATCTCGTCCATCTCGCTGCTCTGTCCAAGGTCGGAGCTTGTTATATCATCGGCTTCCACAGTGTCTGCCATATCCGCCGACAAGTCGCTATTCATTTCATCAGACACTTCGTATTTTGCACCTGAGAACATATCATCGCCAAGGTCAAGATCAAGCGCGCTTTCACCGCCGCTTGCCTTCTGCTCTTCCGCATAATCAAACGAAATGTCGGTATCAAGCCCCGGGGATACTTCAACTCCCGATTTTGAGGAATTGTCATCACCGAACCCAAATCCCATATCAATTTCATCGCTAGTGAAATCGCCGTTCATATTTCCGCTCATATCGCTGTCATCGACATTTCCGCCCGACATACTTGCAATAAGGTCGTTTATATCGTCCATTGCACTCGAAGCATCGCTTTCGCCGCCCAAGTCAATACCGCTTGTTTCGGGAACATCAGCCGACGGAGCCGTATAGTCAGAAAAGTCGGGCATTTCAAAAGAAGTCTCGCCCTGACTGTCGGAAATTTCCGAAGCACTATCCAAAAGCTCTTTGCAGCCTGCGTTTACACTGTTTGCAAATTCGCGCAGTTTTGCCATAAATCCGCTGAGATCTACGCTCTTTCCTGCGCCGCCTGCGCTTCCCATAATTTCGGACGCGGTCTTTTTTGCCTTTTCAACGACTTCTGCCGCCGTCTTATTTGCCTTAGCGACAGTTTCCTTAGCCGTCTTTTCGGCAGCATCAATTATCTCTGACGCGCGCTGTTTCGCAGCAGAACTACCGTCGGACTTTCCTGCGGGAATATTGACCGAAACGCCCGCATTTTTGAGTTTTCTTTTAAGTTCGTCTACCTGATCAATAAGATCTTCGGAATTTTTACGTTCCGCTTTGACTTGAGCTTCAAGCTGTTCGATCTTTTCATTTGAGGCAAATTCGATCTGCTTGATCTTTTCGTCGCTTCCGTCAACTACTTTTTTAACGGACTCGTACTTTTTCTCGATCTCTTTCTTTTCCGCTTCAAGCTCGCTCATTCGCTTGCTTAGACTGGCTATGTACTCGTTGACCTCCTGCTTATTAAAACCCATTGGGCTTGTACCAAAGCCTTTACCTGCTGGCATTATGAATTTCTCCCCTCAAAAAATTTAGGCGGCGGTAGGCAATCCTATTTTCCGCTTCCAATCTATTATAACACAAATTTTCAAGATATACAAGTGTTTTAGCAAATTTTATAAATATGTATATTTTCTTTAACTATTTTTGTGAAAAACCACTAATGTTTTTTTGATAAATTTGTGCTAATCATAGATTTTAACAGTTTGTATAATCAAAAATAATAAATGCGGTTGTTTTTTCGGCGAAAAAAGTGTATAATATGCTTAGGAAATAAACAAAGAAAGGATATGATAAAATGAAAGATAAAACGGTTACATTTTCGGTGCATGAGGACAGAGAAAACGAAATGAAAGAAATTCTTATGACCGTATATGACGCGCTGAAACAAAAAGGCTACAATCCCATAAACCAGCTTGTAGGCTATATCCTTTCGGAAGATCCTACATATATCACTACGTTTAATAACGCGCGGGGGCTTATACGTCACATTGACCGCGACGAGCTTTTACAGGTGATAGTAAAATCTTATCTGTCCGAATGACATAACGAAGCAAAGCTCCGCCGAAAAGGCGGAGTTTTTTTCTGTATTTTTTTTACAAGAATAATCAGCTTGTTAACTTCAAAAAATAAACTTGCGGCAAGACCGCGAGTTTACTACTTTGTGTTTAAGGAGAATTATTATGGGAACTGAATATGCAAATAAGCACATCGGCTGCACTATCCACAACTGTGAACACCACTGCTGCTGTGAAGATTATTGCTCTCTCGACAAGATTGAAATCGGCACACACGAGGCTAACCCCTCTGTCGTTCAATGCACCGACTGTCTTTCCTTCAAGGCTAAGCCCGGAGTTTAAGCTCCGTTGTTTTGCAGGCAAAACGTGAAATACGTAAAATGTTTTGTCTCGGAAAATATTTTTGAAAAATGCTCCCGTAAATTCTGCGGGAGCATGTTCTTGCATTATAAAGTGGTCAATGTTTGGGCTTTGATTTTCTGTTAACAATTTTCAAAGTGAAATGCACAAATATTCCTGCCAAAAACAATGCAACGCCCATGAAAAGATATACATAAATAAGGTCGTTTACCGTTCCGTATATTTCAAGAACGCCCTCGAAAATACAGCACACCGTAATAGTTGCCACTCCCGAATTGTAGAGATTATAAGCGACCTTATGCGGCTTTTGAGCTCCTATTACCGCCGCGATAAGGTTCGGCATTACTCCACACATAAGCGGTATGCCGAAAGCATATACCATATAATAGGAAAATACGCCATGGCTGAATATCTCATAAACACCGCCGAAAAAAGCCGTAAACGAAGTTATAGCGGCATATGCAAGAGCTGTTTTTGCCGCAGGCTTTGAAAATTTACCTGTCGATGTAGACAATGTCGCTTATTCCCCTTTCTTTTATCACGTCGCCGTGAGAGGTAGGCTTGTTTACTATACGTCCGTTGAATATCATTGTCGAAGAACCGCCGCCGTCAAGATTATATCCCGTCGTAACACCGAGATCTATCATTATCCCTGCAAGCTGAAGCAGCGACAGCCCCGCGCTCTCTTTGGTGCGTCCGTCGGATACGATAAAGACATAGTGCAGACTGTCTATAATTCCTATAGCGGTTCGGGGATTGCTTACGCTGTGAGCATAAACTTCATCATTCTTTGTTACAGAAGCCTCTCCGTTTTCAACAAGCGCAGGTCCGAATGTAAACACCTGCCACGCGCCCCGGTCGTAAAGCTCCTGTGCGGTGACATCTTTTTCCTTTATTATTTTGAAAGAACCGTCGGGATAAACTACAAGATCCTCCTGATTTCCCGAATATTTCTTTTCTCGATAAAGTATGCCGTTTCGGATAACATAACCTCCCGTGCGTATACCGTAATAGTCGCCGTTTACAGCGAAAATTGCGTTTGCGCTCTCGGCTATCTCCGATGTATACTGTATAACATTCTGCCCGTATTTCCCTTTTGCAAAAGCGGTTTTCAAATACTCTGCCGACGACAGCTGTACATCAGCAATATAACATTCTGTATCGTAAATCCTGCTTTGTGTTATATTTATCATTATATTATCGTCAATATAGCTGTTCTCGGTTATTATGGGTTCCATAGGCTCGGGCGGCAGCTCGGGTTCACTGCTCTCAGAACTTTCACTGTCAGGCTTAGGCTCCGAGTCGGAACTTTGCTCTATAATTGATGAGCTTGGTCTGAAAGAAACGCTGTCGGTCGGAACATCAGACACGCGTTCAATGACAAACGTATCGAGTGCAATATACGTGGTAAACGCCGTAAGAACAACGCTATAAGCAATGCACCACCAATGCTTTCTGAAAAAATTCATAAATATATTTCTCCGTAATTTACAAATTCTAATTTATCAAAAATACACAGTCATTATAACACACATTTTTTTATTTGTCTACAATTTTCGCAAAATTTTCAGAAAAACAAAACAGCGCGAGGAAATCCCGCGCTGTTTATTATCAATAGTATGTGTACTCATATTTGAACGGATCTACCGCAACGCCGTTTACACGAACCTCAAAGTGCAGATGATAACCCGTACTCCAGCCCGTCGTGCCGACATTTCCGATAACATCGCCCTGCTTTATTTGCTGACCCTTTGTAACGTTTATTTTCTGACAATGAGCGTACATGGTCGAGATCCCGCCGCCGTGGTCGATTATTATGTAGTTTCCGTAACCGCCGCCGCAGCCGCAGCTGTATTGCTTTCCATAATTATGAGGGCAGCCCGTGTAAACCGTGATGACCGTTCCCGACTGAACGGCGCGAATTTCCGCTCCCGCTATAGAACTTGTAGATCCTACTATGTCAAGTCCTCTGTGCTGTCCGTTTCTCCAAGGGTCATATCCGAAGTATGTGGAAATTCTCTTATATTTCGAGCTTACGGGCCAGATAAAACCGTCCGCCGAATAATTCGGCTGTCCGTTGTTTTTCTCCTGCTCCAGTCTGATAAGCTCTTCAAGCTCTTTGTTGAGTTCGTCCATTTTCTTTATGGACTCTTTTTCGTCATACTGCAGAGAGCTTACCTTGTCCAAAAGTTCTTTGTTCTGCTGCGCAAGCTTCTGAAGATATGCCTTCTGTTGTGCGGCGTAACTGTCAAGCTCGGCCTTAGAGCTTTTCAGAGCAGCCATATCGTTTTCAAGCTGCGTTTTTTCTTCCGAAAGCTCGGCTTTTTCCTGCTCAAGGGTATTTATATCCGCTTTGAGGTCTTCGATAAGCTTTTCTTGATCCTTTATATCAGCAAGCAGCTTTTTCATAAAGTTCAGGTTTTGTGTGCTTATGTTCTCTATTACGTCCGAATATACGAAATAATCATACCAGTCGTCCGAGCCGCTCAGTATCGGGATAGTATCCGAAACGTCGTTTATGTACATTGCTCTCGCGAGCTCGCCGAAGCGTCTGAGATTTTCCTTGTTCTTTGCCTCAAGCTCCGATATATAAGCTTTTTTGTTTGATATGTCTATCTCTCTGTCCTGTACCTCGCGTTCAACATTCTCGATCTCTATCTGCTTATCATCAATGCTTTGCTTCTGTGCAAGTATAAGTTCCCCATATTTTTCAATTTCGAGAGTTACGCCGTCTATATGCTCGTTTATGAGCTTTATCGAAGCCTTGTTCTCGTTTATATCCCCGTTTAATCCGTCTATCTGCTTTTTGCGCGCTTCGTTTTCTTTCTTTATTTTATCTATCTGCGCCTGCAAGTCGTCAATGCTCGTACTGCCCGAAGCGCTGTTTTCGCTCAGAAAAGCCGCATTCGGCAAAGTCAGCGCCACGACAGCCGCACAAATTGCCGAACATATTTTCACACCGAACGGCAAATGTCTTTTATGTGACATAAAATTTCCCCCTTCGCCCAAATTGAGTAATATGTCATTCCAAAATACTCAATATATGTTTATTATACAATATTCAACATAAAATGTCAAGGTTTCTTTGTATGAAAAGTATATGAAATTTTATCCGACAAAAATTGCAAGATGAACTAAGCTTGCACCAAAATCAAATTTATATTTCACGGCAAAAAGTCAAAAGCAGTGAGTTTTTGTTGAAGATGAATAATTTTTAAAAAATAAATTGTTGTAATGCACAAAATCTCAGAGCGTTTTTGAGAAAAATTAAAAAAATTCTTGCAAATTCACGAGCAGTGGTGTATAATTAAAAGGCAAGTTAAATTTTTTAACAAGTCAATTTTTTATTTTTAAAAGGGAGGACAATTCCAATGGCATTGACAAACAAATATCTTGCGGATCTTCTCGAGACCGTAAAGAAAAGAAACCCGGGCGAGCCTGAATTTATCCAGGCTGTAACAGAGGTATTTGAAACGCTTCAGCCTGTTGCTGAAAAGCGTCCCGACCTCGTTGAGGCAGGTGTTTTCGACAGGATCGTAGAACCCGAAAGACAGATCATTTTCCGCGTTCCGTGGGTAGACGACAACGGAAAAGTTCAGGTAAACCGCGGATTCCGTATTCAGTTCAACTCAGCTATCGGTCCGTACAAGGGCGGTATCAGACTTCACCCCTCCGTATACATCGGTATCATAAAGTTCCTCGGATTTGAGCAGATCTTCAAGAACTCTCTCACCACACTTCCTATGGGCGGCGGCAAGGGCGGTTCGGACTTTGACCCCAAGGGCAAGTCTGACGGAGAAGTTATGCGTTTCTGCCAGAGCTTTATGACAGAGCTTTGCAGACACATCGGTCCCGACTGCGACGTTCCTGCGGGCGACATCGGAACGGGCGGACGCGAGATAGGCTATATGTTCGGCCAGTACAAGAGAATAAGAGATGAGTTCAGCGGCGTTCTTACAGGAAAGGGACTTACATACGGCGGTTCTCTCACAAGAACGGAAGCTACGGGATATGGTCTTTGCTACTACACCGACGAAATGCTCAAGGCAAACGGAAAGAGCTTTGAAGGTCAGACCGTCATCATCTCGGGCTCGGGTAACGTTGCTATCTACGCTACACAGAAGGCTACGGCTCTCGGCGCAAAAGTAGTTACGGTTTCCGACTCGAACGGTTATGTTTACGATCCCGACGGAATTGACCTCGCTGTTGTACAGCAGATAAAGGAAGTTGAGCGCGGACGTATCAAGGAATATGTTGACAGAACTTCTCACGCTAACGCAGAGTATCACGAGGGCAGCGTATGGGGCGCAAAGATAAAGGCTGACATCGCTCTTCCCTGCGCTACTCAGAACGAGATAAACGGCGAATATGCGAAGAACCTTGCTGAGAATGGCGTTTACGCTGTTGCAGAGGGCGCTAATATGCCTTCTACGCCCGAGGCTATCGAAGTTTATTTTGCAAATAACATTCTCTATGGTCCTGCAAAGGCTGCAAACGCAGGCGGCGTTGCGACTTCTGGTCTTGAAATGAGCCAGAACTCCATGCGTTACAGCTGGACGTTTGAGGAAGTTGACGCTAAGCTCCACAACATCATGAAGGAGATCTTCAAGCAGTGCGACGAGGCTGCAAAGGAATACGGCATGCCCGGAAACTACATGGCGGGCGCAAATATCGCAGGATTCCTGAAAGTTGCCGAGGCTATGAAGGCTCAGGGCTGCGTATAAGAATTATTCTTAAAATCAGCTAAAAAAATCTAATCTAAGACTGTAGAGAAAGCGGAGAACCGAAGTTCTCCGCTTTTTTCTTGTTATCTTGAGTTGTCTTTGGCTTTGCCGTTTTTGCTTTGATCGGGCATTATTGTATCGGAATTTTGCATATAGCGCTTTACATATTCTTTGAGAATATACTCTATCTGCTTGTTTTTGCTTCTGCCTTCTTCGCGCGCGATTTGTACCAGCATATCGTTTAATGTTTCATCAATACGCAGATTAAAGAAAACCATACTCATTTTACACCACCTCCATACTGAAATAGTACACAAAACTTTATAAATAATCTAGCTTTGTTTTAGTACTATTTCGGTATTGACAGCAGAATTTATTTGTGATACAATAATATTATCCTCGAACAAAAAAGTAATTATATACGAGGGAATATTATTTATGAAAGGGAATTACAAAATGAAAAAGCTTTTCTCTCTGCTTATAGCATTAGGCACGCTGCTTATGTGCTTCAGCTTTACGGGCTGCAATGCTACAGTCGATACCGCTCAGACGCTCTCCGTAAAGTTTAAGGGTGTAAACGGCTATGGTACGGCAACGTTAGAAGACGAATATGACTGGATAGACGAAGTAAACAAGAGCGACAACGAGTTAGAACTTCTCGCAAACGAGATAAAAATGCGCGAGGCAGTTCAATATTCGCTCGACAAGGCAGATCATCTTTCAAACGGCGACGTAGTTACGGTTACGATAACCACCAAAGAGGTCAAAGATCTTAAAATGAACTTCAAGGACGGCGAAGTTAAATTTACCGTTGAGGGACTTAAAGAAGCGGATACGTTCGACCCATTTGAAGACGTAAACATAAGCTTTGAGGGATATGCGCCGAACGGCACTCTGAACATAACAGGCGGCGACGGCACTCTGACTTTTACTGCCGACAAGACAAATGGTCTTAAAAACGGCGACACCGTGACAATAACGGTAAAGCCGTCTGTGGGCGATATAGAAAGATATATCGAAACCTACAACAAGGTTTATTCTCCCGAATCCAAGGAATTTACCGTTGACGGGCTTGCGGCATATGTGACAAAGCTTGATGAAATTCCGAGTGATGTTCTGAACAAAATGAAAACACATGCGGAAGACTCAATAAAAGCGACTGCCGCAAATAAATATACCGCTGATGGCTGTGTATTTAAGAGTGCGGATTTCCTGGGATATTATTTCCTAAACGCAAAGGACGGAACTTCTACCAATCCCCGGAATGCAATTTATTGCGTTTACAAATGCACTCAGACGTTAAAGGGCGCTGCTCCGGGACCCAACAACACGGTACTGCAGGATCAGGTACATGACGACGTTTATTACACATGGTATGCATTTACAAACGCGATGATACTGCCCGACGGAACTTGCTCGGTCGATTTGTCAAGCGGTAGTCTTACATCAAGTCAGATGAATGCAACAATAGGTTATCGCACGTTTATCGGATACAACTATTATGTATTGTACGGCTATAAAGATATTGACGCTATGGTAAATGATACAATAACCAAAAACGTTGACAAGTATACATATGAAAACACCGTAAAGGACACAGAGCCTTCTGCTCCCGCAGAGGAAAATTCCTCGGAAAACTCATCGGATAACTCTTCTGAAGTTTCGGACAGCACACCTGCTGCTTCGTAACAAAATATAACGGAGGTTTAAATTATGAACTTTTCACTTGTAAAAAAGGTTGGCGGCGGACTGCTTGCTATAGGCGGACTGCTCGCGATAATCGGTACGATAGGATTTTTCATAAACATTCTTTCGTATTCACTCCATGCTATGGATATGGCGGTTCTGGCAAGAGTTGGCGCAATAATGGCGTTTGTCGCTGCGATCGTTATTCTTGTTGCGGCATTTATGGGCAATATGAAAAAGGGCGCAGGAGTAGTAGGAGCATTTTTCGCCGTAATTGCTTTTATCGCGCAGTTTATGATAGACCCTGTGACAAGCCTTGGCGCTTTGGGCTCGGCTGCAATTTCGGGTTCTTCCACGCCCGGAGCGGTAGTATTCGGGTTTATATTGATGTTAATAGCGGGTATCGGTTCTATTATCACGGGCATTATAAACACTGTAATGAAAAACAACGCTTGATTACTCGGGCTTTATAACACATAATAACACACAAACGCGTTCTTCTGAGCGCGTTTTGTTGTTAGCGCACATCATTTTTTCACTTTATAGCGAAAATATCTTGACAAAAAAATAAGAATTTGATATAATTAAAAGAACGTTAATATTTGTTTTTTAAAGAAAAATATTCAAACAAAATTTTGGAGTGTGGACAATGCAGAGAATGACCGTTGCGAAAGCAATGACTGAGTGTCTTAAAGCCGAGGGGATAACGGATATTTTCGGCTATCCCGGGGCGGCTATCTGCCCGTTTTATGACGAGCTTTACAAATCGGGAATAAATCATATTCTGGTGCGCCACGAGGTGAACGCGGGTCACTCCGCGTCGGGCTATGCGAGAATAACAGGCAAGCCTGCGGTATGCGTTGCGACAAGCGGACCGGGTGCGCTAAACCTCATAACCGCCATAGCTACGGCGTATATGGATTCCGTTCCAATGATAATTATCACGGGGCAGGTAAATTCCGACCAGATAGGTCGCGACGTTTTTCAGGAAGCCGACATCACAGGCTCTGCCGAGCCTTTTGTAAAGCACAGCTATCTTTTGAAAAGACCCGAAGATACCGCCGAGGTATTTAAAAAAGCGTTTTATATTGCGGGCACGGGAAGAAGAGGCCCTGTGCTGATAGATGTTCCGTGCGACGTGCAGAAAGCTGAAATAGACTTTGAATATCCCGAAAGCGTAGATATAAGAAGCTACCGTCCGAGTTCAAAGGGAAACGGCTATCAGATAAAACGCGCGGCGGTTACTATTCTTGAAGCCAAAAAGCCGCTCATAATCGCGGGAGGCGGTCTGTTTTCGGGAAATGCCGCGGAGCTTATGAGAGAGCTTTCGGAAAAGCTGGACATTCCCGTCATCTCGACGCTTATGGGGCTTGGGGCAATGCCCACAGACAACGAGCGCTATTTCGGTATGCTCGGTATGCATGGCTGTGAAAGTGCTAAATGCGCGGTAAATAACTGCGACACGCTTATCCTGCTCGGCGCAAGACTGAGCGACAGGACGTCTGCTCCGATAATGCTCAAAAAAGGCCTTACGGTCATTCATATTGATATTGACCCCGCAGAGATAGGAAAAAGCGTTGCGGCTAATATCCCTATCGTAGGCGATATAAGCATAGTATTGGGACAACTTCTTGAACAGCTTAACAATACCGTTTCCGAAAACGCCGTTCCAAAGCATGACGAATGGAAAGCTATGCTTTCGCAGAGCCGCGTTGACAAAGGCATAAAGCAAGTGGAAAAGGGTTTTGTAAACCCGAAGTGGTTTATCCGCGAGCTTAACAACTATCTTCCTAACCGCTCTATTGTCGTTGCGGACGTAGGCGAAAATCAGTTCTGGACAGCGCTCAACATCGAGCTTAAAAACGGACGCTTTCTTACTTCGGGCGGAATGGGAACAATGGGCTATTCTCTGCCTGCGGCTATCGGAGCAAAGACTGCCGAGCCGAACGCCGAGGTTATCGCGGTATGCGGAGACGGATCTTTCCAAATGGAAATGCCCGAGCTTGCGACATGCGTTCAGCATAACATTGCTGTAAAGGTAATAGTTATGAGAAACAAATATCTCGGAATGGTAAGAGAGTTTCAGACCAATCATTATGGGAACAGGCTCTATGCGGTTTCACTTGACGGAAGTCCGAGCTATACGAAAATCGCCGATTCATACGGCATAGAGAATATGCTTGTAGACAGCAAGGAGAGCGCAAAAGAAGGAATAAAGCGTCTTACGGAAAGCAATAAACCGTTTTTGCTGGAAGTTGCCGTTCCCGAAATGCTCGAAACCATACTTTAACGGAGGCAGAACATGAAGCATACTATTTCCGTTCTGGTCGAAAATCACGCGGGCGTTCTCGCGAGAGTTGCGGGACTTTTTGCGCGCAGAGGATTTAATATAGACAGTCTTGCCGTAGGAGTTACGGACGATGTAAACATTTCGAGAATTACGATAGTTGCGGACGGCAGCGATTATACTCTCGAACAGATAGAAAAACAGCTCAACAAGCTCATTGACGTTATAAAAGTAAAGACGCTCGCGCCCGAAAATATGGTGTCGAGGGAGCTTATACTGATAAAGGTGAGCTGTTCTCCGAAGCAAAGGCCCGAGATAATAAGCATCTGCGAGCTTGCTCACGGAAAGATATCGGATATTTCCGCAAATTCAATAACCATTGAGATATCCGACAGCACAAATGCGCTCAATAATTTTGAAGAACTGCTGCGTCCCTACGGCATAAAAGAGATAGTCCGCACGGGAACTATCGCAATACAGAAAGGCGAAGCGGCTGTTTCTGTAAGAAACTGATGTGTCAACAACGCTTAAAGGCGCTAAAATAATATTTTAAAAGGAGATTTTTAAAATGGCTAAACTCTATCATCTGGAAGACTGCAATCTGTCCCTGCTGGACGGAAAGACCGTTGCCATAATCGGCTACGGCTCACAGGGTCACGCTCATGCCCTTAACCTCAAGGACAGCGGCGTAAATGTTATCGTAGGTCTTTACGAGGGCTCAAAGAGCTGGAAGAAAGCGGAAGCTGCGGGCTTTGAAGTTTATACTGCCGCTGAAGCTGCAAAGAAAGCCGACATCATCATGATACTCATAAATGATGAGCTTCAGGCTAAGCTTTACAAAGAGAGCATCGAGCCGAACCTCGAAGAGGGCAATATGCTTATGTTCGCTCACGGCTTTAACATTCATTTCGGCTGCATAGTTCCCCCGAAAAATGTTGACGTTACAATGATAGCTCCGAAAGCTCCCGGTCACACCGTAAGAAGCGAATTCCAGGCAGGAAAAGGAACTCCTTGTCTTATAGCTGTTGAACAGGACTATACGGGCAGAGCGAACGACATCGCACTTGCTTATGCGGCAGGTATCGGCGGCGCAAGAGCGGGCGTTCTTGAAACAACATTCAGAACAGAAACAGAAACCGACCTCTTCGGCGAGCAGGCTGTTCTCTGCGGAGGCGTTTGCGCGCTTATGCAGGCAGGATTTGAAACGCTTGTTGAGGCAGGATACGATCCAAGAAACGCTTATTTTGAGTGTGTACACGAGATGAAGCTCATAGTTGACCTTATCTATCAGAGCGGCTTCTCGGGAATGAGATACTCTATCTCCAACACTGCGGAGTACGGCGACTATATTACAGGTCCGAAGATCGTAACTGAAGAAACAAAGAAGACCATGAAGAAGATCCTCTCGGATATTCAAGACGGTTCTTTCGCAAAGGAATTCCTGCTCGATATGTCCGACGCAGGCAAGCAGGTACACTTTAAGGCTATGAGAAAGCTCCACGCCGAGCACCAGCTCGAAAAGGTCGGCGAAGAAGTTCGCAAGCTCTACAGCTGGAACAACGAAGAGGACAAGCTCATAAACAACTGATCGTCTAATCAGCTAATGCACACATAATTTTAACGCCGCCCGTTATCATTTAACGGACGGCGGTTTTGGCAGTTGACAGTTTACAGTGTACAGTATTCAGTTATGGTGTCCGCTTCGCGGATAATATTAGATTGTTATCGAACTAAAACGTTTTGAAATATACCCATAAAGATGGGCTTGTGTGCCTGTTTATTAAAATCAATTTAAATCTTATCCGCCGCAAGGCGGATACCTTTGCTGTACACTGTACACTATACACTGAATACTGTATACATGCGTTGTGCATTTTATACCGTGTACCGATATTGTAAACCGTATATTGTCAATAAACGTCGTGGTACGTATACTTCAGCGGGTCAACTCTTACTCCGTTTTCGCGCACCTCAAAATGCAAGTGCTCGCCCTGCGACCAACCCGTTGTTCCAACTATCGCAATAACATCGCTTTTTGACACCGTTTGTCCGACGCTTACGAAAATCTTTCGGCAATGAGCGTAAAGCGTGGAGATCCCGCCGCCATGGTCGATTATTATATAATTTCCGAAACCGCCTCCGCAGCCGCAGCTGTAATTCTTCCCGTAATCATGCGGACAGCCCGTGTAAACTTTTATGACCTTTCCAGACTGAACGGCGTAAATGTTCCTGCTTGAAACCGAAACTCCCGTTCCGACAATATCTATGCCGCCGTGATTTCTTCCGCCAAAAGCCGTATCCCAACCGAAATATGTAGTAAGCCTGTGAAATTCGGGGTCAAGCGGCCACCTGAAATCGCTGCTGTGGTCTTCGGTACTTCCCTGCCCGCTTTGCTGTAACTTTCTTATCTCTTCCTGCAGCTGCCTGTCATACTCTTCTATCTCTTTATTAGTTTTGTTAATATCGTAGTTCAGACCGTCTACTTTGTTCTTCAATTCATTGTTATCCGCAACTAAGCTGTAAAGATAATTCTTTTGCTCTGCGGCGTAGTCGTCGAGCCTTTTTCGTTCGTCTTTCAGCTCGGACATCTCGCTGTCGAGCTGCTCTTTTTGCTGCTGAAGGCTCTGCTTGTCCTGTTCAAGCTGCTGTTTTTCGCTTTCAAGATCATTTATCATCTGTTCGCAGCTTTTTATCGACGCAGTTAGTCTTTTCATAAACTCCATGCTCTGATCGCTTATGTTTTTAATGACATCGGAATAAACAAAATAATCATACCAATCGTCCGAACCGCTTAGTATAGGGACAGTGTCCGAAACATCATTCATATACATAGCTCTGGCAAGCTCGCCGAAACGTTTAAGATTTTCCTTATTCTTCTCCTGAAGCTCGGATATCTCGGAATTTTTGTTCTCTATTTCAATTTCTTTATCTGCAATAGCTTCTTCTGCGGCTTCTATCTCGGCTTTTTTTGCGTCTATCTCTTCCTGCTTTGCGATAATAAGCTGACCACTTTTGGTTATCTCGTCGTTTATGCTGTCTATTTGTTCGTTTATAAGCTTGATAAGTTTTTCATTATCGCTCATCTCACTTTTATATTTTTCAATAAGCTGTTTTCTCTCCTCGTTTTCTTTCCTCTTTTCATCTATTTGTGACTGAAGCCCCTCGACTGAAGAGCTGTCGGCTCTAGACAGCGGAACTACCGCTATCACAGCCGTCAGAAAGACAGCGCACACTTTCTTTAAAAATGACGTTTTTCTCCCCATAATTTTCCTCCCCAAAACAAATCAGACAAAACGCATTTTACAGCCCGTACTTCTTACGTTTCATTATATCATTTTCGACAAAAATTGTCAAGGAAAATATGAAGTTCTCTCATTTATTGCTTTTAATAAAACTTAACGAACTTATATTACCGCTCTGAGGTTTTTCGTACTGAATGTACTTTCACGGTCAAAGCATCTCCGTAAGATTGCCGTTTCAAAGCACGGCTTTGAAACGGCAATGCGGGGAAAACTCTTGTTTTCCCCGCACCCCAGGTTCAATGCCGAAGGCATTTAACCTGATGCGCTGTTTAAGCGTTATTGAGGGAAAACTTTTTTGAAAAAAAGTTTTCCCTCAAGCTCCCTTTCAAAAAACTTTTGTGCGCCGCTCGTTTGGTAGTTTAAAAATCAAATGTTGTTCACCGCTCAAAATAACTTCTAGTCCCTAATTTTTAACCCCTTTCAAACTTTTTCGTCATTATTTCAAAATACCCGCTTCTATAATAGTTTGTTATTGTTTACAACCACCGAAAATATAAAAATCCACTTGATTTAATAGACTAAGTGTGTTAAAATAAACGCGTAAAGCAGACTGTAGATAAAGCCCCATCTGCTGTGTAGCGTTATCCGCCGAAGGCGAATAATGCGGCGGCTTACTACGGCAGGCACAAAGCCTAGCCGTAGCACCGCTTCCTTGCATCTGGGACTTTCTCTACAGTCTGAAGCAGGATTTTTTATACAGTCTGAAAGTCAAATCATTATCCCGAAAGGAGTGCCGAATATGCATCATATCGCCGTTTGTGATGACGAAGAAATTTGGGTCAAAAACACCACCCAACAGCTCGACGATTATTTTACAATGCACAACGAGATACCCGTAAAAATACACTCTTTCCAAAACGGGCTTGAACTCCTCGAAAAAGCAAACGGCATTGATTTCGACCTGTATATCATAGATGTGCTTATGCCTGCAATAAAAGGCATTGACTTAGGGCGAAAGCTCCGCGATAACTCTAAGGACGGAATGATAATCTACCTCACTTCTTCAAAGGATTTTGCCCTCGAAGCCTATGATGTACAGCCGTTCCACTATCTCATAAAGCCCCTCGAAAAGGACAAGATGTTTAAAACTTTAGACAGGGCGTTTGATATTATCAAAAAGCGAAAGAACAGCTCTATCGTCGTAAAAACAAAAGACGGCATTTTGTCGCTTGCGTTCGACGATATCATATATGTAGAATATGCGAACCGAATTTGTAAATATCATCTGAGGGGCGGACAGACTATCTCCCAAAGCCGTCAAAGGCAGTCTTTTGCGGAAATAAGCTCGCCGCTTCTTGAAGACGACAGGTTCAGCCGCTGCGGAGCGAGCCTCGTTGTAAATCTTTATTATGTCAATGCCATAAACAAGGATCAGCTCTATTTCAAAGACAACCCCGAACCGCTGTTTCTGCCGAAAAAATCGGGAACTCCGCTTCTGTCAGCGTGGCTCGACTATTGGATGAAGGGAGAAAAACATCAATGAGCGAAGTTCTCAGGATCTCTTCGGGAATATGGTCGACAATACACATTGTTATCCTGTTTATACTTTCCTCTTTTCCGAAGCTCTATTCTAAAAAGTCTACGGCAGTTCTGTGCGGGATAATGGTTTTAATTATTGCGGCTAACATCATGCTTTTTTTAAATCTCGGACAAGACGGTTTTGGAAAGATCATACTGATTTCGGTTACATTTCCGTTTTTTTTCGCCGCTCTTATTCTCTCAAAGAAACGCGACACGCAGTTTGTCTTTACGTTCTGCCTTGTAAACACGGTTTCGACTGCAATTATAGTGCTTTCTCTTATCTTCAATTGTTACATTTCCCCAACAACCAACCTCTTTATGTTTATATCAAGGATAGCGGGATTTCTGCTTATTGAAATAGGGGTAATAAAAAGGCTCCGCAGGCAATATTTTGAGATACAGGAAAGCGTCAAAAAGGGCTGGGGAATATTTACCATGACAGCCGCGGCGTTCCTTATTACAATAATAGCTTTGTCTACATTTCCCTCGGTCATTTCGGAGCGACCCGACGATATGCCGATGCTTATAACGCTTATCATTCTTATGCTGCTTATGTATCTGATGATCTTCCAGACACTAAGCAGGCAGAAAGAACTGAACGAAATTGAGCGAGAAAACGAACTCTGGCAGATAGAACTCAAGCAGATGCAGCGACGTATACGCCAGATGAACGAGACAAACGAGCAGATAAAAATAGCCCGCCACGACATGAGGCACAGGCTTTCGGGAATAGACGTTATGCTCAAAAAAGGCGAGATAAACGAAGCGGAAGAATACATAGCCTCGTCGCTCAAAACGCTTGAATACAGCGGCGAGAAGCTGTATTGCAAAAACGCGGTGCTTGACGCTATATTCAGCTATTATTTTTCTCTTGCAAAAGAAGCGGATATAGAAGTAGTACACGATCTGAACATTTCAGACGAGCTTCCCGTTAAAGCATCGGAGCTTTCGGTCGTTGTGGCGAACGCTCTTGAAAACGCAATTCACGCTTGTGAAGCAATAAATGCGGACAATAGGATAATACGCTGTCGCTGTATTGAAACTCCGCAATTTATGCTTCAAGTCAGCAACCCTTATTCAAATGAAATAAAGACGGACGAAAACGGCATTCCCATTGGCGCCGACGGAAACCACGGAATCGGAACGCGCTCGATACTTGCATTTTGCGAAAAATACGGCGCGCAAGTAAACTATAAGATAGGAAAAGACATCTTTTCGATTAGGATCGTAATTCAAAAACTCCCCCCCCCCGAAGATTTTTAACTAAAATTCAACCAATTCTCATTTTTATCGGTTTGTATAATGACAGCAGGCTGTTGATAAATTCCCTGTTTTGCAGACAGGATTTTATCGACAGCCTGTTTTTTTTACGAAAAAAATTGACTAATTTGGTGAAAAATTCGACCAATTTGGTGAATTGTCTTTAAATATTAAAAAAACTGTGGTATAATGACGACAGAATTTTTGAGTTGCCGCCTGTCAGCTAGTGCGGATTGTCGGAGGAAAACGATATGCAGAACCGAAATAACGCTTCAAATAAAAAACTGCATAGCCATAGGTCTCCGTGGCAAAGAATACTTGCCTCGGTGCTTTGCGTTTGTCTTGTCGTTCCTATGCTGAACGGCGTTGATCTCACATGGAAAATGCAATCGAAGTCGAATATAGCTTCTGCGGCAGAAGCTACAGCAGAGCAGGAAGCGCGCAAAGCGGAATACGCGAAGAAGTTTAATTTGGATGATCTTAAATGGAACGAGAGCACAGACGACGGAAAGTTAAACTACGGCGGTTCTAATAGAAATTACCTCGACTGGAGAACAAAGGGCACATCTTTCTGCGGCATTACTCAGAGAAACTATATCCATGTTTTTGCATTTGAGGGCGACACTATTTGCTTCGGTTCAAATGTAGATAAATCCCGGCTCGATATAAGCGGAGATACATTAGTATCGACAAATAAGGATTTGCAAGATGAAATCGAGGCTAAGCTCGGAAAAGGCGCAACGGCGGATATTGTACTTATCGACCTTCAGGGAAACCGCATACCTTTTGACGTTATTACAAACGGCGCAGGTCATATTCCGAATGTACAGACAGAAGTTCTCGCTAAAACCATGGAGAGCATGGCGGGAAATAGCAGAACAGACAAAAGCGGCAAAGAATTTTCTTATACTCCCCTTACCTATAAAGTAAAGGAAACGGGCGTTTATACATTTGAATTCCATTCTACCAACACCGACAGCAAAAACGGTACAAGGGGGCAGGGCTTAAGGAAAGAAGAGGATTTCTATAACGGGACTGTTCCTGATGGGATTACAGCAAATGAAGCACAAGGTATGTTGGTTGCCGCATGGGACGTTAGCGTTTTTAATGAAATGGATCAGAAAGAAACGGGCAGAGTTTATGCCGATTATCTTTCTTTACAAAACAACGGTAACACGGTAGAAACATATTACGTACTGACTACCGACAGCTATATCTATAGGTGGGATTGGAACGGAAACGCTCCTTATACATACGGCTTCTTTACAGACAACCGCGGTCTTATAGACAATGTTACGGGAAATACCATTTATAAATCCGTAAAGAACCTTGATAACGGCGGACAGGATTATACAAAGTTCGGAGCGGAATATAAATATCCTACAAGTATAAACACGGAAACTTCTAAAACGTTTTCCATATTCTTTGAAATGCCGAACACCGACCTTGAGGGGCATTTGTATTCAAAGGCTCTCCAGCCCGACCCCGCAGAGGATATAAAGTTTATAGACAAGGTTACTGTAGAGGGCAAGGAAGTACCCGGCGCTTATCAAGGGGCGGGCGGATATTTCTCGTTTAAAACGGGAGAAGCAACTACAGCCACGCTGACGCTCGATTTCACTAAGCTTAAAGACGCAGAAGGAAATCCTGTAAAGGAAAAGTATGCTCCCGTTAGTATTTCAAGGTCGGTAACTCCTCATTCCATAAACTATTTTTACTGGGACGGAAAAGACGGAAACGGAGAAGTTATACCCAAAGGAAAATATAATATAGCAGACCTGCTTACTATCACCACAAAAGCGGGAGAAATACATTTCCCCGTAACCGATATGGAGACTGCCTCAAAAGGCTTTACCATTACCCGCGTCAGCCACATCTATGATAAAAACGGAAATCAATTGGACACAGAAGGCTCTATTCTTGATGCGACAAAGAGCGTAATATATTATGATGATTCGGCTGTTTATTACGGAGAGGCAATAGGAACTACATACGATAATACACAAGCTGACGTAAAGAACGACGGCAGTAAATATGTGTTGCGCGAACATTATAAGGACATGGGAAGTCTGAAAGATGATTCAACAGGAAAATCAAACAGCGTATATTTTCGGTATAACAACGTAAAACCCGGAGTGAACGGCAACGAATATTATATCAGAAGTCAGTGCAAGGATTATGTAGGCGGTATTACTGCACTTAATGACGGAGTTACGGGCTTTACTGCCGAAAAATTTATCCGCATAGGCGACCATAGCCATACCACAAACCAAATTCAGTTTTATAATAAGGACGGCAATTTCCTCAAGAGCGGTGAATTTGACAGTCAGAAGTTAATGATAGATTATCTCGACAGCTCAAAACACCCCGTTGGAGTTACAAACTCAAATGGAGAAACATCTGTGACTGTTGGCAGTACCAAAGAATACTATTATGGTAGTGTAAGCGACTACGGACTTGTAAACTACTGGACATTTATTCCCTCCCAGCCCGTAACGCTTAGCTCCGATATAGGAACGATAGATATAATAGAGGGAAATTCTTTCAATCTTTCTTGTCAGGTATTCTTTGACAATGTGGTAAACGGATATTACGACCAGATGGTGGACGAGGACACGCTCCTTTCGGGCATTACTCTCAGACTTTACCGCAAGACCAAAGACACAAGCCCGATAAAAGGCAAAACATACTACAGAAAAGGTACATCAAGCACCAAAGTTAATAGCAGTGATAAGGTTAATTCCAAATGGGATACTATAACTCCTGTAAATTCAGCCACAGTAACTAACCCCCAAGGAAGCGGACTTTTTGAGCTATACAGCGAAGCAGTTACCACTATAGGCGGATATGTGTTCAGTAATATCCCCTATGAAAACGGAGATGTTTTTGCATATGAAGTTGTACGTCCGAATAATAGTTATATCCTTACTTCGGGAACACAACAAGGTAAATCACAAACACTATCAAAGGGTCATATCATAGGAAATAACTATGTTCTGTATAACTATGACAAGGCCGCTTATGGAACGGAAGTTCAGTTTATAACCGTAGGCACGGGCGGAATTGACCCGACAAAGAAAAGCGACGGTAAGAGCGAAAACGACACCCGCACCATATCGGCAGTTGACGTAGGCTATAACTATTCTACATACAAGACCATAACGCTTCAAAAGACATGGGATACGCCGACAGAGGAAACGCCCGTGCCGGTGTTTGAGCTCAGCTATGTAGACAACAATAATATAGCTCATGTCTACGAGGAAAGACCCCTCGCAAAGATAGACAAGCTTTCATATTCCTATCCCCTGCTTTCAGACTCGATAGGCGGAAATAAAATAAAAGACTGGTTTGTTTCTGCGGAGTACTATATAATAGGCAACACGCTGTATAAGCAAGTGTTTGAATATTCGCCCGAAGCGGGAGATTATTCGAGCTTTGTCGGAAAGTGCTATAAATATAAGGTAGAACTTACAGACGGAAACAAGGACAAGGTAACGAACCAGTTTGACCTTCCCGACAAAAACAGCGACGGAGTGAGCGACTGGAACGACCTCGCGGGATTTGCGGAAGAAGATTGGGAATTGTCGTCTGCTTCGACCTATCACGCGGTTCTCGACAGAATAATCGGAACGCAGGAAATAAACATAAGCATAACTAACTCGACAAACTCGGGTATTATCGAAGTTCTGAAATACACAGGCGCATTTGAGGACAACAATTTTCTTCAGGGCGCGACGTTCCGTGTATATACGACGATCAACTCGGAAACGGAGATAACGCTTGAACAGGTTCAAGAGAAAATCGACAGCGGAAAAAACGAAGATCTGCAATGGCTTTCCGAACATCAGGTCGGAAGCTCCACGACAAGAACAAACGGGCGCGTTACGTTTGCGGGACTTGACCCGAATAAGCACTATATCGTGCGCGAGGTCTACTCACCTGCGGGCTATAGATTTATGGAAGCGCTCTATATGGTTCACCCGAAGGGCTGTACAAAACATAAGTTAGCCGAAGGCGCAAGCGACGTCGAAAAAGAAAAGTGGAACATGCAGAACTTCTCCTTTAATGAAGAAGGTTATGTCCAGGCACCTATAGCAAATATCCCCGCAAACGGTGATATGGCAATTAGAAAACAGATAGTCGGGCGCGCTTGGAACAGCGAGGACAGTTTCTCTTTTGACCTTCAGTTCTGGAATGGAAACGACAAACTTAGTTTTAAAGAAAATGAATACAACTATCTCGGAGCGATTGAAATTTCGGAAGACGAATATAGATACTTTACCAATGCAGGCGAAGGAGATAACCTTAACGCAACTCTTAAAGCGTTTATTGAAGCGATAAATAACAGCACAGATGATATAATAGTAAACTATCTGAGCGATTATGCGAAGAATGTTATTTCAATAAACGGCACAAAGGATATCGAAGAATCGCTTGTTGACACAAAGCAGTCGGTTTCGATGGTTGTTAATGCCGAAACTGACGAGGACGGAAATCCTGTTGAGGAAAACCCCGAAGACGCTATTCTTAATACTTCAAAAGACGAAGGTACGGAGAATAAAAAGCAGACAGTTGATCCCCACCCCTTCCCTGCTGCGGGAACATATACATTTACGATAAGGGAAAATGTTCCGAGCAATACAGGAACAATGATATATACGGGGCGCGTTTATACGCTTGAGGTAGTAGTAACGAGAGTGCTTGACCCGAAGGAAGAAGAAGGCACTTCTATAAGACTTGATAACTCGTATCTCAAAGCGGAAGTAAATCAGATCTACTATCAAGACCCGACCACAGACGGCGCAAAATACCCCGATAATTACGGTCCGAAGCAGATCTACGCGGGCGTTGCTCCTACATTTACAAACGAGTATTATGTACAGCCCGCAAAGCAAAGCACAAACTACGCTATTGAAAAACAGTTCAGCGGAAGAATGGACGAGTTCGGAAATCTGCTGAAAGACTGGCTCGAAAGCGATAAATTCACAATCAAGATAGAGGGCGCGGACGACATAACAAAAGAAGCTCTCTTAAACGGAAACATCTTTATAGGCGGTCTGAACGAAACAGGCTCTTACAGTGAAACAAAAACGCTTGTATTTAAAAATGACGGAGTTTATGACAGCAAAGACAAGCTGCTAAGCAAAGTTGACGAAAATCACTTATTCAGGTTTGACGAGCTGGATTTCAGAAACCTTGCGTTCCCTGTTGAATGGGTGTTCTCAGAAAGCAAAGGAAAGTATAATAAGGACGACGTTGTTCCGAAAAACGACGCAGAAGACAGAAATGTAGTTCTTTATGTTGACGAGGCAAATGCAAAGGAATATGGAGTAGACGTAGGAAACTACTTTGTTGAAAATGTAAACGCCGAATTAAATAAAAACAATCTCTATCCCGTAACTTCGCGTACGCAGAACATTGTTTATACTCTGATGATAAGCGAAGAAAAGGGCGATATAAAGGGCGTTACTTATGACGAAACGAAGTATAAAATGGTCATTACTCTTAAAAATGCCCTCAATGTCGGCACTACAAGACCTACCGAAGCAGTTACAGACGGCATAATCGACGAGATCGAGATAAGCCTTTATTCGATGAAAGGCGCAGAAGAAGATTTAAAGGCATACTGCAAGACCGACCAGCATGTTGTGACGAAATTTGAAGATTGGAGTAATCCCGAAAAATATTTTGCTTCTTATACGACATCAAGCGGTCACACGGCTACTTATGCTGTTTACTACGTCACTGCAGGCGGAGAGATAAGGGAAGCAAGGATTACGGAAAGCGGCAGCTCAAAGAAATATGAGGTGTTCTATTCGAACAACTGGCACGAAATAACCGCAAGTAACTTCGATGATTATCTCGGCTACGGCGTTACTTTCATAATCAAGCGCGAGGAACATTCCGCCACGGAAACCCACGCAATGCCGTTTAATAACACTTATACCGAAACCGCGAAGTGGACGCCGAAAATTACAAAAACGATAAACGGCAGAAAATGGCTTAATACCGACAGCTTTACGTTCACTATAGAAGCAACTTCTTGGCCCGGATATGACGGCGAACATGAAACAGGCGACTACAAATTGCACGAGCCTAAAATCACTGATAAAGATATTGATGTCGCATACGCTGACTTGACGACAGGCGGAACGACAGCCGAGGCTGCAATGTCCGAAATAGAGTTCAATGCTCCGGGTTTATACACGTTTACGGTAACCGAAAGTTTGACGAAAGAAACGGGCGGTATAAGCATAAACTACGGAGAAGTAACGCTTACAGTGAAGGTAACGAGCGACAACAACGGCACATTGACAGTCGAAAGCGTCACGGCCGACAAAGACGGTATAGTAAGTCCTTTTGTATACACTTCTGCGGGAAATGTTAAGCTGAACTTTATAAACACCTACAGCGAAACGGGAAATTTCCGACTTTACCTCACAAAGACGCTTAAGGGAAGAACATGGACGGACGAAGAATTCACCTTTGCCGTTACTCCCGATCCCGATACTTTAAAGGCAATAAATAGCGGACAACTCAAAGTTCCCGAAAGTTGGGGAGAAATTAAAGACGGAAAATATACCGTGATTATCAAAAACGATGATGATAACTCAACGAACGTTACAGGAGAACTAAAAACTTCGCCTTGGACGACAAGAAAACTTGATTTGGGAGAGCTTAGTATAACCACTGCGGGAACGACAGGCGGGAAATACGGTTTTACAATTGAGGAAAAAGCAAGCGAAAATCTCACTTGCGCTCAGCCGAGCATATACCTAACAATAAACGCTTTTACCGATGAGAGCAACACAGGTAAACTCAAATTCGCGGCGGCGACATATGCTACTGTAAGCGCTGACTCGCCGCCTATTACAGAAGGCACAAGCGACATTACGCTTCCGTTTACAAACGCGGACACAAGGCTTGGAACAATAACGGTGACTAAGGTCGTAAGAGATCAGCCTGCGGACGAAAAGTTCACGTTTACGCTGACATTAAAAGCGCCAACAGACAACAATCTTCTTTTAGTGATTGATGAGCTTGTAATTACTATTAGCGGCGGTAAAATCACGAAAGAATTTGACACAAGTTCCACTGACGGAACATATTCCATGACGTTTGAGTTAGGAAACGAAGATGCTCTTAAAATTGAGAATGTTCCTTTCGGCACGGAATATGCGGTCACGGAAAAAGATTACAAAGGCTTTCACCTACAGGAAGTCAAGGACAAAGATGGCAAAGCTCTTACGTTGTCCTCTGACGGAAAGACAGTAACCAGCAAGATAACAACCGAAAACAACAATGTTGTTCTTGAGTTTGTAAACTCGCGGTTCTATGATATGCCGTTTACGGGCGGAGCGGGCGTTCACCCATGGGTAATACTAGGAATAATGCTTATGGTTCTCCCGCCGACTATTTATCTGTTTTACAGGAAAAGGCGAAAACGAGAGTTCACCAAGTTCTTTAAAAAATAGTAAAATCAAATGATTTTAAGGAAGGAGTTTTTTATGAATACTTCAACAAAACATTTTTTACCTCGGATAATAAGCGCAGTTATTGCGGTGCTGCTGGCGCTTACGGTGGCTGTGCCCGCAATGGGGGCGGCGGCTTCGCCCTTGCCACCGTCTGATAATCTTACGATAACCATTCACAACAATACTGGTCTGCCTGTTATGAAAGCGGGGATGTTTGATGTATATCAGCTTTTTACGGGCGTTGTCAATGACGTACATGAATCAGAAGAAGATGACGAATGGGACGATACATGGGAAGATTACACCCTTGCTAATATCAAATGGGGCAAGAGCCTTGAAGACGGTCATGAAACTTTGCTTACAACTCTTAAAGCTTTAGAGGAAACGGACTATGCTTGGGCTTATGATGATACAAAGAATGTATTTGAAGATGTATCTACTGCGGCTGATTTGGCAAACGTTCTTGCAGAACATGGCACTACCACGGAATTTATGCAGGGATTTGCTAAAATAATGAAAACAACTAAAGGCGTTTTAACTCCGCTTGAAAAGGGCACTGATTACACGGAAACATTAGACACTAAATCGACTGATGATGGCGCTGATGATACGCTTTCTTATAAAGTTAATGCTCCCGGCTATTATATGTTTGCAGAGCCGTCAAAGCATACTGCTGATGATGACGCTGAATCCGAATATATCATAGCTGTTCTCGGAAGTCAGTCGATTTATCTGAAGGCTTCTATACCTACCGTTGAAAAATGGATAAATGCAGTTGGAGATACAAAGGGAACATCTGCAGATATTACCGATACAATAACGTTTGTTATTGAAGGTACTCTCCCTAAGAACTATACTGACTTTGTAGATGGTTATGAGTATATATTCCATGATTATCTTTCCGACGCATTCACTATTACAGAAGGTACTGTAGTTATTACTATTACAACAGGCACAGATACGTTTACACTTAAAGCTGACCAATATTTTATAGAATCTCCGATTGGAACAGTTACTGACGAATGTACAAAAGAATTTCGTATCGGAAAAAAGGGAGAGAAAACTACTGACGGATCTGTTTATTATGACCTAATGGGTTTGAATGGCGAAACCGACGATAAAGGTAACACAATCAAAATAGATTCGTCTTCAAAAATTTCAGTTGAATATAAAGTAACCCTTAACGAAAAAGCAAAAATGGGTCAAGACGGCAAAGATAATAAAAGTAGTGTTATTCTCCAGTATTCAAACGATCCTAACGACGAACTGAATAAGACAAATAAGACACATTCGAGCGCTGTCTATGTATATACTTATGGTCTTGATTTGAAGAAAGTCGGAAGTAATGCACCCGACACTGGACTTGCGGGAGCGGACTTTGTACTCAAAAACGATGAAGGTCAATACGCTCAATTTATGGATCAAGAAATTGATGGCGTTACATATCGCCGCTTTAATGGTTGGGTAGATGCTGATACCGTTATTGATTTAATCGATTCATATGATGAAGCAAAAGACGCTTATGACAAGGCTCCAACCGCTAGCGCTTCGGCTGCGAAAGAAACTCTTGACGCGGCAGCAGCGGCAATGGAAAACTATCTGCTTACATCAGATTCTGACGGTAAAATCTATGTAAAAGGCATTGACAACGATACATATTCTCTTGTCGAAGTTATAACTCCTGCGGGTTATAATACAATGGCTGACTTTGAATTTACAATTGACGAAGATATAAACACGACAAACGGACAGCTTACACAATTTACATATCAGTCCGATACAACCACTGATGTAAAGATATATAGTTCTTCAAGTGAATCCGGTGTATTTAATAACGGTCTTATCCCCGATACGCTGACAAACATAAAAGCTCCCCTGCTTCCCTTTACGGGCGGTATAGGAACAGTTATATTCTATGTTCTCGGCGGAGCGCTTATTGCGGGAGCTATAGTGTACATCGTTATTATTGCTAAAAAGCGCAACAAAGAAACCGAAAACTCTGATAAATGATCCGTGCGGTCGGGACGGCGGCTTGCCGTCCCGCACGCGGGGTTATGTAGAAACATATGGGAAAAACCGCAAAACCGAAAAGTAAAAAACATACCGCGGTTTCAGCCGTAATTCTGACGCTTGTTCTTCTTACGGGCATTGCGCTGCTGCTGTATCCGACTGTAGCGGATTATATAAATTCACTCGACTACAGAAAGGATATCGAAAAGTATCAGGACGACGTTAAAAAACTTGACGACACGACAAGGCAGAATATGCTCAAAGAATCGGAAGAATGGAACATAAGACTTGCAGAGAAATCGGAGCTTATGGGGCTGCTTACAAGCAAGGAACACACGACCTATAACAGCCTTTTGGACCCTTCGGATACGGGCATTATAGGTTATATAGAAATTGAAAAGCTGAAAATTTACCTTCCTATCTACCACGGAACGGAAGAACCCGTGCTTCAGAGCGGCATAGGACACCTCGAAGGTTCGTCACTCCCGATCGGCGGAAAAGGAACTCATTCGCTCTTATCGGGGCACAGCGGTCTTCCCTCCTCAAAGCTGTTCAGCAACATAGACCAGCTTGAAAAGGGAGATACGTTTGTTATCCATGTTCTCGGGGAAGTATTGACATACAGAGTTGAAAGCTCGGTGGTGGTGCTTCCCGAAGCTGCCGAAAAGCAGGAGTTTTATCCCGACCGCGATATTTGCACGCTTATGACCTGCACACCATACGGGGTTAATACTCACCGTCTTCTTGTGCAGGGAGTGAGGGTCGAAACCGTTGAGGAAGAAAAGCCCGAAACGCCTGTTGAAGAAGTAATTCCCGAAGAAGAAATGCCCGTTATACTTTGGGTGGCAATTTTCGGTATTACCGCGGTAATTATTGCCGTGGTGATAATTCTTCTTGTACGGCACAAAAAGCGGCGGAAATGAGGCGGAAATGAAAAAAGAAAAATCAAATTCGCCACTGCCAATTATAATAATCGTTGTTATGATGGTAACGGGTCTGGGGCTGCTGCTTTATCCGACAATTGCCGATATGATAAACGATTCTCAGAACCAAAAGGCAATATCCGAATATAAGGACAATGTTCAGTCGCTCGGAGAAAGCGAATATCAGAAGATACTCGATGCGCTGAGCGATTATAACAAAGACCGTGCGGAGCATACGCCTTATCTTACAAAGCTTACAGCCGAAGAAAGAGCTGTTTATGAAAGCCTTTTGAACGACGGTGGAAACGGTCTTATAGGATATATCGAAGTTGAAAAATCGAACGTATATCTCGGCATTTACCACGGCACAGACGAAAGTGTTTTACAGACGGGGGTAGGGCATCTTGAATCGTCGAGCCTGCCAGCAAAGGGAGAAAGCGTCCATGTTATGCTTACGGGACACAGCGGACTTCCGTCGGCGCGTCTGTTTACCGACCTTGACAAACTGAAACCGGGCGATAATTTCACCCTGCACATACTTAATGAAACGCTTGTTTATGAAGTTCAGAGCGTAAAGAGAGTACTCCCCGAAGAGCTTGAAACTCTAAGGATAGAAGAAGGTCAGGAGCTTTGCACTCTTATAACCTGCACTCCATACGGCGTGAATACTCACAGACTTACGGTAACGGGAAAAAGGATAGATACTCCCGAAAAGACCGAGGACCTCTCCCCTGCCGAACAGGCGATAACTTCCACTTGGAATTGGTGGTTTGTATTTCTGCCTGCAGTGATATTTATACTGATAACAGCGGGCGTTGTTATACTGCTGTATTTCAGAAATAAAAAGAAGAAAGCCCCTTTTAACAAGGAGGATAATAAATGAAAAAACGCCTCATATCCATATTATTATGCATGACATTGTTTTTAATAAACATTGTTCCGACATCTGCCGAAGCTGTCGGAAGGCTATATGTTATGCTTAAATATGAAGATATGCCAGTAGCAGGAGCGTCTTTTCAGATCTACAAAGCCGCAGAAATGACCGAGGACGGTATGACCCTCGCCGAGCAGTTTTCAAACTATCGCGTAAGTATGATGCAAGACCCGAACAGCGACGAATGGAAAGCGCTTGCTTCTACGCTTGCGGTATATGCGGCGGCTGATAAATTAGAGCCTTTTGATGAACAACAGACTGATGAAAGCGGTATGCTTTGTTTTGAAGGACTTTCGGACGGAGTTTATCTGGTAACGGGTTCGCCCGTTATTCAAAACGACATACTTATACTGCCGCAAGCGGTATTGGTGACTGTTCCCTATTCAAACGATTTGGGAGAAACTGATTATGATGTAGTTGCTTCGCCTAAATATATATCGCGCGATATAAACGGCGGCGTTCTGGAAAGGCGTGCGCTGAAGATATGGGACGATGAAAACAACACTCAGAGCCGCCCGCAGGAAATAACCGTTCAGCTTCTCTGCGATGGCGAAGTCTATGACGAGAAAGTTCTGAACGAAGAATGCGACTGGGGATATACCTGGAATGGACTTGACCCGAAGCATAACTGGCAGATAACGGAAAAGGAAGTTCCCGATGATTATACCGTAAAAATAACGCAGCAAGGCACAACCTTTACCATTACAAACACAAACGACACCCCTGCTCCCCCGCCGACAAAGCCCGATGATCCCGATCTTCCGTACACAGGAATGTTATGGCTGCCTGTTCCGATACTTATAGCATTCGGCTCGGTCACACTGTTTATCGGAATACTGCTTATTATCAAGAAAGAAGATACAGATGAGTAAACGCAGAAAGCTCGGCATAATTTTTATACTGATAGGAAGCGTGTTTATTCTCTGCGCAGCGGGACTTGTTATTTACAACATCTGGGACGACAACAGAGCGCAGGAGTCGGTAAAGAGCGTACTCCAAGAACTAAAGCTTCCGGAAAAGACGGTTGAAGCAGAAGATGAGATAAGCGACGATCCCGAAGTGACGGTTCCCGACTATCTGCTTGACCCAAACCGCGAAATGCCGACGATAACTGTAGACGGTTACAAATACATAGGAAAAGTTACTGTTTCGTCGATAGATCTTGAACTGCCCGTTATGGACAAATGGGATTATGTACGGCTGAAAAAATCGCCCTGTCGGTATTCGGGTTCGGCGTATCTCAATAACTTGATAATCTGCGCGCACAATTACGCCTCGGTTTTTGGCAGGCTAAAAAACCTTTCGGCGGGAGACTTAGTGACCTTTACCGACGCTGAAGGCAATGTATTCAGATATGAAGTAAAGCAGCTCGAAACCCTTTCGCCAAGCCAAGTTAGGGACATGAAAAGCGGTGACTGGGATCTCACTCTGTTTACCTGTACGGTTGGAGCGCTGAAGCGTGTAGCGGTCAGATGTGAAAGAATTTAGGACGGTAGTTATAATTTTTTAAATAAAGCCCTTGACAAACCGATTTTTCTATGATATAATATTATCGTTGGTTTTTCGGTGTATGTCAAGGGCTGTTGTCAGTTGGCAGTATACAGTGTACGTACGCATTATGCGCTTCGCGCAAAACGCTACGGCAGATAACTCTGTGTGCAGTAGAAAAGTAAGCCGAAGCGATTTGATATGTTGTTATAGCTCGTTTGAGTTATCACTGAAAACAATTTAATATGCTGGTGTAGCTCAGTCGCGTAGACGTATCAAGCAGAGCTTGATACTGCGCATTCGTAATGCGCAGGCGGGTTGGCAGTTGACAGTATACAGTGTAAAGTGTACAGTAAAAAATCGTAAACCAAAACAATTTAATAGACTGGTGTAGCTCAGTCACGTAGACATATCAAGCAGAGCTTGATACTGCGCATTCGTAATGCGCAGATCGTGTGCTACTAATAAGGAGATGCGGCAACGGGTTGCGTGTCTTGTAAATTTTTACAATTCAACGGCATGGGTATGACGAACGTTCTGTTCGGAGTTCCAAAACGGCAGTTTCGGTTGCCAAAACAATTTAAAAATTCGCTGGTGTAGCTCAGTCGCGTAGACGTATCAAGCAGAGCTTGATACTGCGCATTCGTAATGCGCAGGTCGTGTGATGTCTATAAGGAGATACGGCGGCGGTCGCGGTCTTGCAAATTTTTACAGTTAAATAGCGCGGGTTTGATGAACGTTCCGTTCAGCGTTCCCAAATGGCAACTTTGTTTGCCAAAACAATTTAATACGCTGGTGTAGCTCAGTCGGTAGAGCAGCGCATTCGTAATGCGCAGGTCGGGGGTTCGAGTCCGTTCACCAGCTCCAAAAATATGAACAGCTTGATAATCCTATCAAGCTGTTTTTAATTAAGACAAAGGAATTTCTATAATATCTCCTTCATTAAGGTAATGTTCTTTTAAATAACTATCAGGAATTTGAATGCACTTTTCATCACCATTTTCATCTTTTACAATCACACTGCACATTTGTTCCTGCCCATCAGGAATTCCTTCACAACCGTAATCTTCCTCAAAGATTTGTAATATATGATATTTTTTCTTTTCTTCGATAGTAATTTCTTCTTTATTTTGAGTAACAGTATTTGGTAGTTCTAACATATTTGCATTGAACAATTTTGTAAATTTATTTTCATCATTAAAGTAAGTATTGTCTATCATTGTTTGTAATTTTTCATACACTTGATTAACAGTATTAAATATGTTTGCTATTCCTAAATCAAATGCATTGCAAATACCTTTAACCATTTGTAAAATCGTCTCACCTACAACAGATAGAACAGAAAAATAATCTTGGGGAGCATATAATTTCCTTTCTATCTCATATACAGCATGATTTAATGTTTTATTTACACTTCTTAATTCTGCTTTGGCGCTTCTAAAATAGCTATCGGACATTTTATGATGATGCATAGTATCATTCCTGTATTTTCTAACTACATCTATCTTATCCTTTAAAGTCAACAAATCCTTATTATCTGCAAACAACTTACTCCAAATAGATTGTTTCCTTATTTTTTTAATTATATCAATAATTTCACTTTTTGAAAGTTTCTCCATATTTTCTTCTGAAAGTTCACTATCAATCACTTCATCCAAATTTTCTCGTTTCTCATCAAAAAGATACTTTACAATATCAGAGTAGTTCAAATATTCAAATGCTGATTCTGTTAACTTTTCATCACTACCACCATTTGTAATATCTTTTAATTTTGATAACAGATCATTTGGGAATGTCTTTGAAACCCAGTCGTAACCAAAAGCTTTAACAGTAGTAAGATACATTACCTGCCTTAGTCTGCGTTCAAAAACTCCCAAAGGCTTCATTAACCTACAACAAAAAGAAAGACTTGCTTCATCATATGTACATATTATTGAATAATCTTTTCTATAATCTCCACCACAAATTTTATCTCTAACGTTGCTAAGTATAGTTGCAGCTTTAGCTTCACTATATTTACACTCAATTTTTAAATATACAGTATCTGATTCATCTTTTGTAATTTTATATTGCAAAAAATGAGTGGTATTATTTTCACTATAACAAATACATTCGTCATTTGTATCCGGAAAGATAAGCTTTAGCATTTCCTTAATTTTGGGAAGAATAAATTTCTTTTCTAAAGCTTTTTGTTTCCATATTATCATAAGATTAGTTTCCATGTTTTTGACCTTTCTTTGTAATGTTTTAAGATTATAGCAATAACAGGGTTGAAATCAATCTTATTTCAACTCCTGTTAATTGTTATCTTAATAAAACAGACTATCTATTCTTATTCATAATTTATAATTTGCCTTATTTATGTTCTTGAAGCGGGGCATCATATGGTTTACCCTCTTTGTTATAAGTCAAATTGAAAACAAGGTCAGACAGCCATTTCTTAAAAGAAAGGTTGTCCTGAAATTGTTTGAACAGTTCCATATTGTCTGCCATAATAGAAAAGATGACCTGTTGCAGAGCACGTTCACTTTCAAGTCTTGCGCTCTGCTCATCAGAATTTCGCATTGCATTCTGATATTTTTCGTCACGCGATACCATTGCGGGTATTTCAAGAATTTGCCTGCGCACGTTATCTGCATCATTCCAGTTGATGCTTCCAAACATATCATTGAAATCGGACAAAATAACGGAAAGCAGATCCATCTCCGGCTCAACAATATGACCGATTTTGCCGGCAGGAACAGGATCAACCTCTGAGTCGGAATCCTCCAACTTAATCGACATGGACTCACGAGCCTCATTGCGATAACTTTCCAAATCAATAGCCTCAAGAATACCCTGCGACAGATCGTCATCACGCGGAGAGGGCAGTTTCGGTATCAGCAGGTTCAAAAAAATAGAAAGCCGCTCCCAGCCTGCATTTCCATAAGGTAAGATTGCACCGAGAAAACCATATGTACGGCAGAACGCTTTTGCCGCGCTCTTAAACTTAATCTGATCGTCCGTTTCAAGCTGATTATAAATGGCTGTGCAGGCATCAAGCGTAGGATCGAGTTTATCACGGTCAGCTCCGTTCAAATACAAATTAACAACCCGTTCAACATCTTCTTCGGAATAAACTTGATATTCCTCCATCGTTGTCACAAGGTCATACAACTTGTTCGGATCTGTTTCGCCGGACAGAATTGTGGTGCGGTAATAGCGTGAGAAAGACTCCTCGATTATTTCCGGCTTGTTTGCAAAATCCAAAACAAAAGTGTCATACTTTTTGGGGTGACAGCGATTTAACCTCGAAAGCGTCTGTACCGCCTTTATGTCATAGAGCATTTTATCAACATACATCGTATGAAGGAGCGGTTCGTCAAACCCCGTCTGGAACATATCTGCAACAATAAGTAAACGGTACGGATCTGACTTAAAGGTCTTAGGTATCTTTGCATCAGGAAATCCGTTCAAGCTTGCCGATGTCAGCGGCTCCTGTCCGTTATATTTGCATTCGCCTGAGAACGCAATAATAGTTTTATAAGGACTGCGTCTTTCGGAAAGGCACTTGTTTATTGCATAGTAATATTCTATGCAACGCGGGATACTTGAAGTTACAACCATAGCACGAGCCTGACCGCCGATCTTGCCCTTGGCAATGACCTGCTCATGGAAATGCTCAACCATCATAGCGGCTTTCTTACCAATGGTGTAGCTGTTGCTCTCCACAAAACTGCGAAGTTTTTTCTGAGCACGTTTCTTGTCAAACATCGGATCGTCCTCGACAGTTTTCATCAATCTGTAAAAGCTGTCAATAGGCGTATAATTCTGAAGAACGTCAAGAATAAATCCTTCTTGAATAGCCTGTTTCATCGTGTACACATGGAACGGCTTATGCTGCAGCTCACCATTTTCATTCAATATAGGATTTCCTTTTTCATCTGCAACAAGTGTGCCGAAAGTTTCCAGCGTCTTATTTTTAGGCGTGGCAGTGAACGCAAAATAACTTGCATTATTAAGAAGTTTCCTGCCCTCCATCATTGCGTTTATCTTGTCCTCGTTATCCATCTCATCATCGGAAACAAGTCCTGACAAGGCAAGGTTCATCTGTGCAGAGTTTCTGCCGCTCTGCCCTGAATGAGCCTCATCTATTATAATTGCAAATTTGTTGTTGATATGGTCTGTCCCAAGCTGCGGCACAATATACGGAAACTTTTCAATCGTAGTCACAATAATGCGCTTGCCTTCTGTTATGGCTTTAGTGAGATCACCGGAGTGTTCTGCCCATGCCACGGTATTGCTGACCTGCATAAATTGCTTGATTGTGTCCCTGATTTGCTTATCCAAAATGCGTCGGTCGGTGACTACAATAACGGAATCAAGCATCGGACGCCCGTCCTGCTCAAGACCTATCAACTGATGAGCAAGCCATGCAATAGAGTTGGACTTTCCGCTGCCTGCACTGTGCTGTATCAGATATTTCTGCCCTACGCCATTTCTCTTTACGTCGGCAAGCAGTTTTGTGACAACGTCCAACTGATGAAAACGCGGGAATATCTGCTTTTCCTTTTTCTTCTTTGTATCTTCATCTACTTCAACAATCACTTGCGCGTAATTCTCAATGATAAGCGTGAGCTTTTCCTTTGTCAGAATGTCTTTCCAAAGGTAATCGGTCATAATTCCGTTCGGATTTGGCGGATTGCCTGCACCATCGTTGTATCCTTTATCGAAAGGCAGAAACCAGCTATCCTTGCCGGCCAGTTTCGTGCAGAACTTTATACGGGCATCGTCAACGGCGAAATGCACCATGCAGCGTTTGAAAGAGAACAAAAGATCCCGTGGATCGCGATCTGTCTTATACTGGTCAACGGCATCGTCCGTGTTCTGCTTTGTCAATTGATTTTTCAGTTCAAAGGTGACAACGGGAAGTCCGTTTATAAACACGCACATATCCAGAGCGAGCTTAGCAGCGTCCTGCGAATAGCGCAACTGGCGTGTAACGCTAAAAATATTCTTCTCCCACATCTCTTTTGCTTTTGTATTATTCTCGGTCGGCGTAAGGTAGAACATGATAAGGTCAGCAGGATACACCTTAATTCCGTTGCGGAGGACATCAACTATGCCTCGTTTGGCAAGTTCTCCCTGCAGGCGGTTCAAAAATTGACGTTTTTTCTGCTCGGATTTGAACACACCTAACTTGTCCATCTCTGAGGGCTGAGTATCCTTTAAAAAGCGTAACAGCCTTGTTTCATCAATGGCAAATTCCTTGTTATAATCGGCATTTTTACCTTCTTCGTAACCGTTATGCTCCACGAGCCATTTTACAATAAGGGTTTCAAAGCCGTTTTCTTTTGTGTTTGTGAAATTCATATTATTTCTCCTGTTCTGCGATATCTTCATTTTCGGTTTCTTCCGTGTTGTTTTCGGTTTCTTCCTCAACGTATTCATAGTCCGGAATTTTGATGTTGCGAACATCGATTTTGCCGGTTACGGCATCGGAAATAAGGCGAGTTTTACACTCATGCAAACGCTCAATTTGTTGGGTAAGTTTTTGAATAGCATCTTCATATCGAGGAATAGCAGACTTAATATAGTCAACAATCACCTTCTGTTCGTCAGCAGGTGGAACAAAGAACGGAATTTCTTTCATTTTATCCATCTGTAAATCCCACTGTCCGACTCTGATACCATCAGATGCCTGTGCAAAAAAATTTACATATACTTTACTGCGGATAGCATAATGAAAATACTCAAGGTTTTCAAATTCAACATCAAAAATAAAGTACGCTGGACTAACTATACCAGTGTAGGGCGATATTCCATACGAGCCTTGCCATGCTTTCATTTTATTCATAGCAAACTGCCCTTCTCGAACCATTTTATAATTTGAAAGGTCATCAGGGATATAGTTGTGATTAGCTTCTTTATCATCAACATCTCGAATAATTACACCTTGCTCACGAACAACAGAAAGCAACGGAAGATCAGGTCTGTTTTTCACGCTTACAGAATGAAGAATTTGACGTAGTTTTACAATACTCCAATGCGCAGGAATTGCGCCAAGCCAAAAAGCACCACTCTCTTTCATTGTAACAGAGGAATCAAGCCCCCTTATAACGACATGGGAAATAAAAGCCTTCTTCAACTCCTCCAGCCGTGCAATTTCTTTCCACCTGATATTGATAAGCCTATTGATTTCCGAAACCTTCCAATCCAGAAAGCGCACGATCTGGTCTTGCTCGTCACGGGGCGGGACGGGGATATAATGATTTTTAAGCTTTTTATAATCTATATTTTGTCCTTCCCTTATTCCTGTTACACACATTTGGAGCAATTCAATAAACCGCTGTGATTTTGCAAGATATTTAAAATAGTTTGAGATAACTAAGCCGTTATTTACCATAATTGTATATGCAGGGCTGATAATGCCTTGATAGTATGCATATTCTATACCGCCCTGAAATGAACGTAAGCTAATGACAAAATCACCTTTTCGTACAAGTTTCAGCAAATGTAGATCTTTCTGTGCCTCAACAGTCCTGTTTCCATAAACAGCTTTCGGAACCACGCCCATATTTTGCGAAGAAACAAGCAGTGTCTCATTTGGAAATCCTTTTTCAACGCGTTCTTGAAATAAATATTTGATTTTTATAATTTCCCAATTTACAGGAGCTAAAGGAATCCAAAGTTGCTCGGTTTTTTTATACTCTGGGTATGCTTTCATGAAATTCCCTCCATAATGCCTGCCATCATTCCGTCTGCCTGCCTTTCAAGCTCCTGCAAATCTGCAATTATCTCAGACATCTCACGCAGCTTTACCGGCTTGTAGAAATACTTTGTAAAACTTATCTCATATCCTATCTGCGTTTTCTTTTCGTCCACCCACGCGTCGGGCGCATAGGTCAGCACTTCATTCTGCATGAATGCGTCAATACCTCCCTCATAGGTAAACGGCACAATTTCCGTATCACGAAGATCGGTATTCACAACAGGCACCCCTTTTTTCGAGCGGACAATTTCAGCCTCCGTGTCAACCTCAACCAGATAACACAAATATTCCTCAAAGTTTGTGAAAGCGTAAGCGCCCTGCATGCGCGGATTGCAACGCAGTTCTTCCACAAAGGCATTGTAGTCCATATACGGCTCAACGCGCACCATATCTATGAGTGCCATGAGAAAATTGTGTACCGCAACATCAGCCGCTCTTTCTCCGGGCGACTTCGGGACTTTGATTTCACGCACCTTTGGGTGTTTTTCAGCGTAGTTAAATATTTCTGCCAATGACACTTCCGGCGTACCGTCATCAGGTTCTTGAAAGCCGTAATTCTTAAACATTCGCCACGTTTCACCGATTGTCTCAGAATTGACATTAACACGCCAGCGCAAAGGACGGTCTACTGTAATGGACCAATAGCCGAACTCCTCATTGTTGAAGATTTTGCTGACCTCGCTCTCCTCCATTTCCATGAAGATACGGAGTATCTCTGCACGGATTTCCGAAGTAAATTCGCAGTTTTTCTTACCCATGTTCTTGCGCAGAGGGGACTTCATAGCAGTGGCATCAATAAGCTGTATCTTTCCTTTGCGACGATCTTCCTTGCGGTTGGACAATATCCAGATATAAGTACCTATGCCGGTATTGTAAAACATATTTTCCGGCAAGGCGATAATTGCCTCTACAAGGTCATTTTCAATCATGTAGCGGCGTGCGTTACTTTCTCCAGAACCCGCATCTCCCGTGAAAATAGACGAGCCGTTGTGAACCTCAGCAATACGGCTGCCGAGAACAGTTTCTGTTTTCATTTTGGAAATGTTGTTTAGCAGGAACAAAAGCTGACCGTCGCTTGTCCTTGGAATCATTGATAGAGTTTCACCGCTGTCAAGGTAGGCGTTAAACCGAGTATCGAGAATTTCTTTCTTACCGCCCATTTTCTCGGCATCGGTTTTCCAACTTTTGCCATACGGAGGATTAGACAGCATAAAGTCAAACTGTCTTGAGGCATTTCCGTCTAAAGACAGCGTAGAGCCGTAGCTGATATGTTCTGCCTGGTCTCCGTCACCCTTGAGAAGAAGATCGGCTTTAGCGATGGCGTAAGTTTCCGGATTGATCTCTTGACCGAAAAGGTGAATAGACACATTCTTCCCGCGTTGTTCCGCCAAGGTCAAAAGCCTGTCGTGCGCAACTGTGAGCATTCCTCCGGTTCCACAAGCTCCGTCATAACAGGAATAAGTGGCGTCCTTGATTTGGTCGGCAACAGGAATAAACACAAGGTCGGCCATTAGTTCAACAACATCGCGGGGAGTCCAGTGTTCTCCGGCTTCCTCGTTGTTCTCTTCATTAAAACGGCGTATAAGTTCCTCGAAAATCGTACCCATGCCGTGATTATCCAGTCCGGGAAGCTTGACAATCGTCTTTGCCTCATCCTTATAGATAGGATTTGGAGAAAGATTGATGTCAGGCGATATAAACTTCTCAATAACCGCGCCGAGAATATCCGCATCAATCATGGTGTCAATTTGATTTCGGAATTTAAACTTTTCCAGTATCTCCTGCACATTAGGCGAAAAGCCGTCAAGATACGCCTCGAAATCCGTCTTTAAGGTCTGTTTCTTCGCACGGCTTGTAAGGTCGCGCAGACGGAACGGCGAAGCATTGCAGAATGCCTGTCCCGCAGTATTGCAAAGCGCGCCCCACTGATTATCAATTCCGGCATCATCCAATTTTTTCTTCATATCAAGAACGGTTTCTTTGCTGTCCTCCAAAAGGGCATCTAAACGACGAATGACCGTCATCGGAAGAATAACGTCACGATATTTACCGCGCACGTATACATCACGCAGACAATCGTCCGCAATACCCCATATAAAACTTACTATCTGATTATGCATTTGGTTGTCCATAAACAATATTCCCTTTCTAAAACATTTTCTCTTTTTTTAACTCTTCAAACGAGTTGCATATATAGAATATTCCATTTTTAATTATACCATATTTAGAAATAAAAGTCAATAAAAATGTTGAATAATGGTGATTTTGCAATGGGAAAACTCGAAATTTACTTGATATAATTAAACCACAACACCTTGACAAGCCATACTTTGTGATGTATAATATTCAATAAGCAATTGAAATTTAAAAATAGCACAAAAAGGAGAAAAAATTGTCAGACCTTTTTAACGAAAAAGAAATAACTTTGGACAAACTCAGAGAATTTTTCCACGAAAACGACTTCTCTACCCTGCCTGTCAAAGATCCGTCGGAATACACAGAGGACGAGCTTGAACTTTACAACAGGGTGTTGGAGCATATCAACAACGAATGGGAATCAATTGCAAAGACGCTTGGCTTAACTCACCCGCAGGACTGCTATTCAAAAGACTTCCCGCCCGAACTGATTAGGGACAGAGTGCAGCGTATCATTGCGGACCAGGTTGTCAAAATCAGCGGTGACGACAGGGTTCTCGAAAATATTTTTGAGCAATTTATTATCCCAAATCTTGTTGTTGACATAGATGACGACACGGTAACCTATACCGACGAAATTGCTGATAAAGCGTTACACAATACCGTCAACGCGCTTATGCAGACATTGGATATTATGAGTTTGGCACAATCCGCAAAAAAGTTCTCGTGTGATGAGGATTTCAATCCGAACAAAGCACTGAATTATCCGAAAATGGATCACTATAAGAAATATTATCACACCCGCGCCAAAATCAAGGTAAATTCGCTTGACGAATTTGTTGAAAACGGGAATGACGCTGTCGATGAAACTAATGTCGAATTCACGACAGATATGCGTTTGCTTATCAAAAAGTTGATTGCCGAATCTTCGGAGCAGGAGCGTGAAATAATATTTTTGCTTTCTCAGGGATATAATCAAAGCGAGATTGCAAAAAGGCTCGGCATTTCTCAAAGCACTATTTCAAGAAAAATTTCAAAGTTCAAAAAAATCTTATCCGAGAGTGAATAATTTTGTTTTCCCGTGTCGGTAAGATTATAGAGGGCAATCCCGTCGTACTTCGGCGGGATTTTGTTTTCTGAAATTTTTTTGACAGGAGGAATTAAATGACAGAAAGGAAAAAGTTAAATTTGATAAGCAGCGTTGAAATTATGAACACGCCGATGAAAAAACAGCGGTTCATAGTTGACGGGATTATTTATCCCGGACTGCACATTCTTTCGGGCGATCCCAAGATAGGCAAATCGTGGATGATGCTCGATATGTGCTTGTCAGTAGCGAAAGGAGAGGATTTCCTCGGCAGGAAAACAGAACAAGGGCAGGTCGTGTACATGGCTCTGGAGGATACGTTCATAAGCTTGCAGTCGCGAATGTATGAACTTACAGATGAACCAAGCGAAAATTTGTTCTTCACTTTGCTTGCGAACTCTATCGGAAACGGACTGGAAGATGACTTGCGGGAGTGTAAGAAAATGTTTCCCCAACTGAAGATGATTGTTATTTACACGCTGCAAAAAATCAGAGAAACTGTCGAAACTAAATACGGCGCGGACTACCGTGAGCTTTCCGTTCTGAAAAGTATTGCGGATCAGCTTGAAATTGCTGTCGTGCTGGTTCATCACAACCGCAAAGCACGCGACTCCAATCCCAACAATCTTATCTCCGGAACGAACGGAATAGCAGGCTGCGCGGACGGACTGCTTGTGTTCACCCGCAGCGGCGAGAACGCTGAACTCCATATCAGCGGCAGAGGCGCGCCTGCTCTTGAATTAAATCTGAAAAGAAAAAACGCAAAATGGATTTTACTTGATGATCCGCCTGAAAAGAAGGCGGATATTTTTTCATTCATAATCCATGATTTTATTTGTGAGTGGAAGGATGTCAGCGGAACAGCCTCGGAAATTTGTTCATTGCTTAAAGAAAAATATCCCGGACAGGATTTTAATTGCAACTGGCTCTACCGTGATTTACTTCA
>CANQFZ010000008.1 GCA_947600065.1 uncultured Clostridia bacterium
CTGACGTCTGTTTTCAAACCGCTGACGTCTGTTTTCAAACCGCTGACGTCTGTTTTCAAAACACTGACGTCTGTTTTCAAAACACTGACGTCTGTTTTCATATCCGTAATTTGTTCTTCGATATTATAAAGTCGATTGTTGATCGGTTGAAGTTTTTCGTCTATGATCTCGCTCATCATTTCTCTGAACTGCTGTAAATCTTCTTTAGTCATTTTTAAAAAACTCCTTTACTATTATTGAGTTTATTATATCATTTTTATAAACTGTTGTCAATAGTTTTTACCGACATTTTTATTTATAAGAGCGTAAACCCTTTTAGAGGTAAGAGGTTAGAAGTAAGATGTAAGAATTACAGGGGAAAAGATTTACTTTTCCCCTAATATTTTGCTATCCTGTCAGACTTTTGTTTCTTACATTTTTTCCCTGCAAAATTATTTTACTTCCGTCACCGTTCCGATAAACAACGGCAAATTCGCGTTTGTGTCGATTATCATATAAACAAACGGTCTGTCGAGTATCACTTCTTTTACTTCATCGGGAAACGGCATCCCTTCAGCATTCATTTCGACAACAGTTGCCGCGCCGGCGCGAGTTCCCTTTTCGCCGACCTCGATGAACGTTTTGTGAATGACGCGGTTTATATAAATATTTCCGTCAGTTGATGAACCAAGCTTTGAAAAATCGGCTTTTTCGGCTCTGAAAGCATCCGTCATTCCCATTTGCTCCAGTATTTCGTTCATCTCATAGCTGCACTCGCATTTGAATTTCGGAAGCCCCGTGTCAACAGGACAGCTCTGTTTTCCGTCAAGCAACGCTTTGAGCTTCTCACCCGTCAGCGACTGCACATAATCCGAAACGGAAATTCCCTCATTGGGGAGCAATGCCGCAAAAGCATATCCCCCGTCCTCATAGTATTTCAGAAATCCCTTTGCGTTTTCATCTTCAAGATAAGTGTGTTCATCTCCGTACATCATTTCAATATTCTGCGTTGTTTTGTCGGCTTTTGTAAACGTTGTTGTTCTTACATCATTTTTGTAGTAAACGCTTCCCCACTCCGCCTCAAACGCCAGCGCGTTTACAAGGCACATAACTGCGTCGGACGAAAGGTCTTTCAACATTTCCTTTATCATTCCGTCGGTCTTTTGGTTTACCCATGTGTTTATATCGCGAACAGTCGAGTTGTCAAATTTCGCTCTGTATACGCTCGCGCCGTAATAGTCGGCATTTAATTGCAAGAAATCTGCGTTCGGCGTAAAGCCTTTTCCCTCTGCAAACCATATTGAATTTGCGGGGCTTAGTTTGACTTTTTCGCTCTGCGGGAGAGTTTCCGCGTATTTACGGATATATGCGTTCAGTTTCCCCGCGGACATTCCGAGCGTTTCTTCCATTTGCGAAAGCGTTTCGCCGTCCGCGCCGTTTGCCGTCATAGCCAGCGCGCACATTACAGAAAAAGGTGAAACAAGCGTGTTTTTGCCGTTTTCGGAGTTTTTAAACAGTTCTACCGCAAAGTCCATGATCCCCGTGTTGTCGCTTAGGTCTATGTCTGTTTTAACTTCATTTGCCGTTATGCCGCTCATCAGGTCTTCGGCGCTTACGCTCATAGCGCAGCCCGTCATTGATAATGCCAAAATGGTGCTTAAGATAATTGCAGAGAATTTTTTCATGATTTATTCCTCCTTTTTATTATAGATTATTAAAAGCACACTTTGAGTTTTATTATTATGCTTTCATAAACCATACTTCGTAATTCTGTAAAAAGTTTCAAAAATTTTGCTCTATTTTAAATATTTTTATTTAAAAAAAGGTAGTGACAAATACTATTACTTATGGTATAATAACAATAATGAATTATCACTGCGCATAAGTTTAAAGGGCAAACAATTTTTGCGCCATGTGATGATTTGAATTTTTTTAAAAACAGGAGGCAGTAAATGAAAGAATACGGTATCGTTGACAGCGTCGAAAAGCTCGAAGAAACGATCGCAAGCGTGAGAGAAGCTCAGAAAAAGTTTGCCGAGTATACTCAGGAGCAGGTAGACAAGATCTTTCTCGCCGCGGCGACCGCGGCAGACAGGGCGCGTATTCCGCTCGCAAAGCTTGCTTATGAGGAAACGGGCATGGGCGTTGTCGAAGACAAGGTAATCAAAAACCACTATGCGGCGGAGTATATCTACAATGCATACAAAGATGTAAAAACCTGCGGAGTAATAGAGGAGGACAAGGCATACGGCATAAAGAAAGTCGCGGAGTCAATAGGCGTTGTCGCGGCGATAATCCCTACCACAAACCCCACCTCGACCGCAATATTCAAAACCCTCATCTGCCTTAAAACACGAAACGGCATTATCATAAGCCCCCACCCCCGCGCAAAGAAGTCTACCATTGAGGCGGCAAAGGTCGTTCTCGAGGCGGCTGTTGAGGCGGGAGCTCCCGAGGGAATAATAGCATGGATAGATGTTCCGTCGCTCGATATGACAAATCTTCTTATGAAAGAATCGGACATCATACTTGCGACAGGCGGTCCCGGAATGGTAACGGCGGCTTATTCGAGCGGAAAGCCCGCTCTCGGCGTCGGCGCGGGAAATACCCCCGCAATTATCGACGACACGGCGGATATCCTGCTTGCGGTAAACTCAATTATCCACTCAAAAACTTTCGACAACGGAATGATCTGCGCTTCGGAGCAGTCGGTAATTGTCCACAAGAATGTCTATGAGGAAGTAAAGAAAGAGTTTATAAACCGCGGCTGTTATTTCCTTAAAAAGAACGAGATAAACAAAGTCCGCAAGACCATAATCATAAACGGCGCGGTAAATGCAAAGATAGTCGGTCAGTCCGCATATAAGATAGCGAAACTTTCGGGAGTTGACGTTCCTGCGGGAACAAAGATACTGATTGGAGAAGTAGAGAGCGTAGATATCTCTGAAGAATTTGCACACGAAAAGCTCTCACCTGTTCTCGCTATGTACAAGGCAAAGGACATTCAAGACGCTTTTGAAAAGGCGGAGCATCTTATTGCCGACGGCGGCTATGGTCATACTTCGTCTATCTATCTCAACGCGCAAACGGAAAACGAAAAGCTCCTCGAATTTGCGGAGCGCATGAAAACCTGCCGCATACTTGTAAATACGCCGTCTTCTCACGGAGGAATAGGCGACCTTTACAACTTCAAGCTCGCTCCCTCGCTTACGCTGGGCTGCGGCTCGTGGGGAGGAAACTCCGTTTCAGAAAACGTAGGTATAAAGCACCTGCTAAATATCAAAACCGTTGCCGAGAGGAGAGAGAATATGCTGTGGTTTAGAACTCCGCAGAAGATCTTTATCAAAAAGGGCTGTCTGCCCGTGGCTCTTGAAGAGCTTAAAGGGCACAAAAAGGCTTTTGTCGTTACAGACAGCTTCTTATACAAAAACGGAAATGCCGACCCCATTTTCAATAAGCTCGATGAAATGGGAATACAGCGTGCGGCGTTCTTCGATGTAGAACCCGACCCGACGCTTTCCTGCGCGATAAAAGGCGCGGAGCAGATGAGAGCGTTTGAGCCCGACGTTATTATTGCTCTGGGCGGCGGCTCGGCAATGGACGCGGCGAAGATAATGTGGGTGCTATATGAACACCCCGAAGTTGATTTTGCAGATATGGCTATGCGCTTTATGGATATAAGAAAGCGCGTGTACACGTTCCCGAAAATGGGCGAAAAGGCGTATTTCGTAGCTGTTCCGACTTCTGCGGGAACAGGCTCGGAGGTAACTCCTTTTGCCGTTATAACCGACGAGAAAACGGGCGTTAAATATCCGCTCGCGGACTATGAGCTTCTGCCGAATATGGCGATAATTGACACCGACTTCCATATGACGGCGCCGAAGGGACTTACAGCCGCTTCGGGCATTGACGCAGTTACTCACGCGCTCGAGGCTTATGCGTCGGTTATGGCTACGGATTATACCGACGGTCTTGCTCTTCAGGCTCTTAAAGTTATATTTGAGTATCTGCCCATAGCATATAACGAACCCGACAACGTAAAGGCGCGCGAGAAGATGGCTAATGCCGCGACAATGGCGGGTATGGCGTTTGCAAACGCATTTTTGGGAGTATGCCACTCTATGGCTCACAAGCTCGGCGCTTATCACCACTTGGCTCACGGCGTAGCAAACGCGCTTCTTATCGAAGAAGTTATGCGCTTTAACGCCGAAGAAGTTCCCGCGAAAATGGGAACGTTCTCACAGTATGCATATCCGCATACCCTTTCGCGCTATGCAGAGATAGCCGATTATCTCGGAGTAAAGGGAAAGACAAACGCAGATAAGCTCGAGGGTCTTATAAAGCTCATAAACGACCTCAAAGACAAGATAGAAATTAAAAAGACCATAAAGGACTATGGAATAGACGAAAAGGTATTTCTCGATACTCTCGACGAGATGACCGAAAATGCCTTCGACGACCAGTGCACAGGCGCAAACCCGCGCTATCCGCTTATGAGCGAGATAAAGCAGATGTATCTTAACGCATACTATGGAAAGAGAAAGTGAGGGACGATATATGAATCTGGATAAGGTTATTGCCGTAAGAAACACAAAGACCGTTTACCGTGACGGCGACAAGTGCATAAAGCTCTTCAACGAGGATTACTCAAAAGATGACGTTTTAAACGAAGCGCTAAATCAAGCGCGTATTGAAAAAACAGGGCTGAATATCCCGAAGATAATCGAAGTTTCGACCATCGACGGAAAATGGGCGATAGTGTCCGAATATATTGAGGGAAAAACGCTTTCTCAGCTTATGAAAGACGACCCCGCAAAAGCAGGAGAAGCTCTCGATATGCTCGTAAATTTACAGCTTGAAGTTCAGTCGAAAAAATCTCCGCTCCTCAACAAGCTGAAAGATAAAATGCACAGAAAGATAGACGAAGCGGATATTGACGCGAACACACGCTATGACCTGCACACACGCCTTGAGGGCATGCCTAATCACAACAAGGTCTGCCACGGCGATTTCTGTCCGTCAAATATCATCATAAAGACCGACGGAACGCCTTTTATCATAGACTGGGCGCACGTTACACAAGGAAACGCTTCTGCGGACGCTGCGAGAACGTATCTCGTAATGTGGCTTTCGTGGAACGAGGAGCTTGCTAACCGCTATCTTGACCTGTTCTGCGAAAAAAGCAGGACAGACAAGCGCTATGTCCAAAAGTGGATGCCTATTGTCGCGGCTTCTCAATCCGTAAAGGGAAAGCCCGAAGAGCGCGATTTCCTGCTTTCGTGGGCAAATGTCGTAGAATACGAGTAATAAGGACGGTATAGTATGTTAGTGCAGATTTGCGTAGGAAGTTCCTGTCACCTCAAAGGCTCGCAGGATATTGTAGAGCTTATGAGAAGCGCCGTCGAAAAGCACAAGCTCGACGGCTATGTAACGCTTGCGGGGAGCTTCTGTACAGGAAAATGCAACCGCGAGGGAGTTTCCGTTACTATAGACGATGAAGTTTATACGGGCATAACCCGCGAAAACTTCAACGAGTTTTTTAGCGAAAAGATCCTTAGCAGCTTTGAAAGAGGAATTTAATTTATGCAGAATTGTCTGACACTGAAAAAATCAAATTGCAAAAACTGTTATAAATGTATACGCCACTGCCCCGTTAAATCCATCAGATTTTCGGGGAACCAGGCGCATATAATCAACAACGAATGTATACTCTGCGGACAGTGCGTTGTGGTCTGTCCGCAGAATGCAAAGGAAATAGTGAGCGAAGTCGAAAAAGTAAAGGTGCTTTTGCAGAGCGGAGTTCCCGTTATAGCGAGCCTTGCGCCGTCATTTATCGCAAATTACGGCGGCGCGGGCATTGAGGCGCTTTCCGATGCGCTGAAGAAACTGGGCTTTACAGACGTGGAAGAAACAGCTATAGGCGCTACTATAGTTAAAAAAGAATACGAAAGACTTCTAAAGGAAGAAAAGCGCGATATTGTTATTTCTTCTTGCTGTCACTCGGTAAATCTGCTGATACAGAAATATTTCCATGCGGAGCTTAAATATTTAGCGGACGTTCTTTCCCCCATGCAGGCGCATTGTATGGACATAAAAAAGCGCGTTCCCAATGCAAAGACTGTTTTCATAGGTCCTTGTGTCTCCAAAAAAGACGAGGCGCAGTATTATGACGGTATGGTAGATGCGGCGCTTACGTTCGACGAGCTTTCGGACTGGCTGCGCGCGGAGAACATAACGCTTGAACAGAAAACCGACGCAAACGAAAAGAGCCGCGCGCGCTTTTTCCCGACGACGGGCGGCATACTAAAAACAATGGACTTAGACGCGGAGGGTTATACCTATCTCGCGATAGACGGCGTGAACAGTTGTATAGCGGCGCTAAAGGACATTGAAAGCGGAAAGATACATAAGTGCTTTATAGAAATGTCAGCCTGCAAGGGGAGCTGTATAGGCGGCCCTGCTATGGAGGTGCGCTCGGCGGTCGGAGGTACGCTTGCCGTTGCGACTTATGCGGGCAAGGAAGATTTTGATATAGCCGAACAGGACACTAATGATTTAAGAAAGCTGTTTACGCCTATCGAACTTAAAACACAGCAGCCCACCGAGACCGAGATAGCTTCTATTCTCCGTCAGATGGGAAAGTTCAAGCCTGCGGACGAGCTGAACTGCGGCTCTTGCGGATACAACACCTGCCGCGAAAAAGCCGTTGCGATATACAACGGAAAGTCGGAAATTTCGATGTGCCTGCCGTTTCTCAAGGACAAGGCGGAGAGCTTTTCGGACAATATCGTAAACAACACCCCGAACGGTCTTATTGTCGTAAATGAAAATCTCGAAGTCCAGCAGATAAACAATGCCGCGCGGAAGATTATGAATATCCGCTCTGCGTCCGATGTGCTCGGAGATCAGGTAATAAGGATAATGGATCCTAAGCCGTTTATTGAAGTAATGAATTCGGGAAAAGACCTGCGCGATGTGAGGACTTATCTCGCGGAATACAAGAAGTTTGTAAAATTCACCATTGTTCACGACCACGAATATCACATTCTTATCTGCATTATGCGCGACGAAACAATGGAACAGACCGAGCGCCAGAAGAAAGAGAACATAAGCCGCCAGACCGTTGAAATAGCGGACAAGGTAGTTGACAAGCAGATGAGGATAGTTCAAGAAATAGCGTCTTTGCTGGGCGAAACTGCCGCGGAAACGAAGATCGCGCTTACAAAGTTGAAGGAGTCGATAACCGATGAATAATCTGTGCTGTGAAGTCGGATATAAAAGCATAAACCATTTCGGCGAGCAGCTTTGCGGCGACCATGTGGACGTTGTCGAACAGGGGGAAAATTCCTCGGTCATTGTCCTTGCGGACGGCTTGGGGAGCGGCGTTAAAGCGAGTATTCTCTCTACCCTCACCGCAAAGATAATTTCAACGATGATGGCTGAAGGGCTTTCGCTCGAAGACTGCGTTGAAACGATAGCGGCGACGCTCCCTATTGACGCGCAGCGCGGAGTTGCATATTCGACATTTACCATTATCCACCTTATCGAAAACCAAGTTGCGGAGCTTATTCAATATGACAACCCCTTGATAATCCTTCTGCGCGACGGGAAAAATCTTGATTATCCGCGCACGGAAACCACTATCGGCGGAAAGAAAATATACAGCTCCACCGTAAAGCTGCGCGAGAACGACGTTTTTATTGCAATGAGCGACGGCTGCCCGCACGCGGGCATAGGCAGGGCGTATAATTTCGGCTGGAAGCGCGAGGATATTATCGACTATATGGAAGCGATAACGGCGGGAGGTTATACGGCAAAGACGCTTTCGACAATGCTCGTTGACGAATGTGACAAGATCTACGGTCACGAGCCTGGCGACGACGCGACGGCATGCGTTGTCAAAGTGAGAAAGCGCGAGCCTATGAACATTCTGTTCGGTCCTCCGTCAAACCGCGCGGACGGTGACAGAATGATGTCGCTGTTCTTCTCGAAAGAGGGAAAGCATATCATCTGCGGAGGAACGACTTCTACTGTTGCGGCGAAGTATTTAGGAAAACCGCTGCGCCCGACGCTCAACTTTGAGAGCTCGGACATTCCGCCGACAGCGGAGCTTGAGGGCGTTGACCTTGTGACAGAGGGCGTTATAACCGTAAACCGCGTGCTTGAATACGCGAAGGACTATCTCGAAAAGAACGAGAGCTATGAGGTCTGGGGCTTTAAGCGCGACGGAGCGTCGCTTATATCGAGACTTCTGTTTGAAGAAGCGACGGACATTAACTTTTATGTCGGCAGGGCGATAAATCCCGCCCACCAGAATCCCGAACTGCCGATAAACTTCAACATCAAAATGCAGCTGGTCGAGGAACTTTCCGATTGCCTAAAGCGTATGGGCAAGAGGATAAAGGTAAGCTATTTTTAGGGAAACAGTACATGAGAGGGTTTCAGTATACATTTTACAGTTTACAGTGTACAGTGGACAGTGTACAGTTTAGGTATCCGCCTTGCGGCGGATATTATTTAGATTGTTTTAAGTCAATATGCACACGAGCAACTTTTTACAGTTTTATCCAAAACGTTTCAGTCCGATAACAATCTAAATAATGCCCGCGCCGGCGGGCACCATAACTGAATACAGCGTTTTGCCCGAAGGGCATAATGCGTCCACTGTACACTGTCAACTGCCAACAGCGTGCGGTCACATTTTTTCTTTTGCTTCTTCAAGAAGCATGCTCAGGGTTATATCCTTCATTTCGTTTTCCATTGCGGATTGTATTGTTTCGATCTTACCGTCCATGACCGAATGAATGGTTCTTCCTATCGGACATTCGGGGTTAGGGTTCTCGTGAAAATGGAAAAGCGACTCTTCTTTTTCTACCGCTTTGAATATATCAAGGAGCGTTATTTCCTTTGCAGGCTTTAAAAGATACGCGCCGCCTATTCCCTGTTTTATACCGACCATTCCCGCAGACGAAAGCGATCCGAGAATATTCCGTATAATAACGGGATTTACATTTATACTTCCCGAAAGGAAATTTGAAGTCACCTTAGTTTCTTTTTCAAACATAGCAATACACAGCAAAATGTGCGTTGCTATGGTAAATCTTGAAGAAAACTGCACAAAAACACCCCCTGCCCTTTTAATTCATTATAACACTTCTTTGTTGTAATGTCAATAGTTACAATGAAACAGTAAAAAATTTGTGCAAGCGTACAAATATGCGTTGTAAGTATTGACATTACAACTTAATTTTGCTATAATATGGTTGTAACAACAAAGGTTACAACTATTTTTATTCGGAGGTCATTATTATGAGCAATTTCACAAAAGTAAACGTAGGACAAGAAGCAAGGACTGAGCTTCATGACAAGCTTTCTCTCACGGGCGCGGAGATCAGCATAAACAATCTTCCCGCAGGCGCAAGCGTTCCGTTTGTCCATTCCCACAAGAAAAACGAAGAGATCTATGCTATACTTTCGGGAAGCGGAAAAGCTGTCATTGACGGAGAGAGCGTAGAGCTTAAAGCAGGCGACTGGCTGAGAATTTCCCCCGCGGCTAAAAGGCAGTTCTTTGCGGCAGACAATTCCCCGATAAGCTATATCTGTATTCAGGTAAAAGCAGGCTCTCTCGAAGAATATACGGCGAGCGACGCTGTAGTCGGTTGACAGTGTACGCATTGAACGCTTCGCGTGCAACGCTGTAGTCAGTTATGGTGTCCTCTTCGCGGACGTTATTTAGATTGTTCTATAATTATAAAGAGCGTAAGCCTGCGATAGGTTTACGCTCTTACCTCTTACTTCTTACCTCTTATTTCTAAAAGCCCTCTTATCAGCATATAGACCGACATTGACAAAATAAGTAAAAACACCGCCGCTCCGAGGCAATTTCCCATAATTATCCTGAATTCTTCCGAATTGCCAAATGCCGAGATAAGCGCGGACTGGAGCGAATACATGGAAATAGCCGCAGTCGCGAGCGAAAGCGCTTTGCTCGCAGAAAGAACGGGGTCATGATAAGCTCTGTATACAACTATGTTTCTTACAGCCGCAATTGCCGAATAAAAAGTGTATGCGGCTATAGCATAGATCATATATCCCGGATAAACTATTGTATGCCCCATATACAGCGTTATGCAATGTATACCGAATAAGGCAAATACCAAAAGCAGCATAACAGCGCCGCAAGCGACATATCTTTTCCATTTTTTCAAAAGCGTCATTTTCCCGCGACCTATAAGCAAAGAAAAACGAATGACGCTTAAAGTGAGATAATAAAACGCAAGCGTTCCCGACCATATAGAGCGTGCGGCTATCCCGTTTATGCCCTGCAACAGCGCGTAAATGAGATTTATTGCAAGGCTGAAATACAAGAGCACTTCGGCTCTGAACAGCTTGTCGTTTTTAAATTTTAATATACTGCTCTTTTCTTTCATTTCAGATCTCTCCGACGGTTTTCAAGTCCGCCTTCAATACCGCTTGGCGCAATGCAGAACATACATATTTCCGTTATATCCTCGATAGTGTCCGCGCAGTTATTTTTTATCCACTCTTTTACGACCGATATTATCCCGCCGAGATAGAAATGTATTACATAGGGCTTTTGCTGTTTTTCAATTTTAAACTTATCCATTGCGGGAGAAAATACCTCGTCGAACAGTTTTATAAAAGTCTTTTCGGAGTCAAAAACCGAAGGGTTTAAAAGCACGACCTTGAACAATCGTTTATTTTCGCGTACAAACTCAAAAAAGGGTTTAAGGTATTCGGGAGAGATAAAGATATAGTCCTTTATATTTTCCGAGCTTAATCTCGTTTTCACGTCCGAAAGCTCGGGCGAAAATTTTTTAAAGCACTTTTTATTTGTGTATTCAACGCACTCGTTCAGAAGGTCCGCGATAGTTTCATAATGAAGATAAAAGGTAGAACGGTTGACGCCTGCTTTTTCGCATATTTCCTTTACCGTAATGTACTCAAGATCCTTTTTTTCCAGACATTCAATAAGTGCCTCGTCCATTCGTGCGGCTGTACTGAAATATTTGCTTTCCGCTTTGTTCAACCGTTTTACCTTCTTTCTTATTTTTTATTATCAGCGCTCGGATATGATATACTTTATTCCTCGCTGTCGGCTATTTCCCTTGCAAGACGTATTATATCGCCCGCATATTTATCCTTGCTTTTCTGAAGAATGCTCTTATAGATAGGATAATTGACGGCAGTTCCGATAAAACCTATAATTCCTATGACAATTCCCATTATCATATAAACTGTCGTTCCTTCGCCTATAACGCCCATACAAAGGCACATTCCCGTGCCCGCGATAAGCGCGCAGATAATGCCGAATGTATAGGTAAATATCTGAGCGGGCAATTTTGCCGCCCTGTCCAGCTTTTTAAGCTGCACGACCTTTGTCGCGCTCTTTTTTGAATACTCGTTTACGATAGCCTCTGCATAAATTTTGTCCGTGTTCATAATAAGATACCTCCGTTTTAATGTTTTGATTTTTTAATGCCGTGCATTTATCTGCGCCGCATTTCTTTTTGTATCTTTATTATAACACCCGACATTCCGATATCAAACAACACGTTCGTGCTTTTCTGTTGATTTAATCAAACATCTAATGAATTACATATAAAACCTATTTGTGGTTCTTTTCAAACGTTATCTCGCCCCAACCCCCTAACCCCTTCTAGAGGTTAGAAGTTAGAGGTAAGAGGTAAGAAATTCGGGGAGCTTTCGGGAGGAAAAGTTGTTTTGTTTTCAGAGAAAGAGGCTAGATGCTAGAATACTTATGAAAATCGAATAACCTCTCCTCTAAAATTCTAACCTCTTACCTCTAACCTCTAACATCTAGATGGGGAAGGGGGAAAGTCGCGGGGGACGAAGTCCCCGCGACCCCTGTTGGCAGTTTACAGGGTAGAGTGTACAGTATGCAGTAGTAGGAACCCGCCTTACGGCGGGTAATATTAGATTGTTATCAGACTGGAACGTTTTGAAATGTACCCCTAAAGGTAGGCTCATGTACCTATTGTCTTAAAACAATCTAAATATTGTCCGCGAAGCGGACACCTTAACTGACTACTGTACACTGTACCCTGTATACTGCCAAAAAGGCGGCTGAATTTCTCCAACCGCCTTTCTAGTGTTATATTGTGCCGAATTATTTAACTCGTTTGAGCATTACGCCTTCTCAAACTCTTCCTTATAAGCCTTCTGCAATTCAACAAGGTGATCGTACTTAGCCTTGGAGTTTGCAACTGCCTTGTCGAACAGAACGGTAGCTCTGTCGGGATTAGCACGCATAAGAGAGTTATAACGAACTTCTCTCATCATAAATGCCTTGTAGTCGCCCGTAGGAGCCTTGCTGTCGAGAGTGAACGGAGACTTGCCCTCGTCAGCGAGCGCGGGATTGAAGCGGAACAGATGCCAGTAACCTGCCTCTACCGCCTCTTTCTCTACCTGCTGAGCTATTGTAAGTCCGCCCTTGATACCGTGGTTGATACAAGGAGCATAAGCGATTATCAGCGAAGGTCCGTCATAAGCTTCAGCCTCTGCAATTGCCTTTAAGCACTGGTTTCTGTCTGCGCCCATTGCTATCTGTGCAACATATACATAACCATAGTTCATAGCTATGCCTGCGAGGTCTTTCTTCTTTACGTCCTTACCGCCCGCAGCAAACTGTGCTACTGCGCCGACGTTTGTAGCCTTAGAAGCCTGACCGCCCGTGTTGGAGTAAACCTCGGTATCGAATACGAGGATATTTACGTTCTTGCCCGAAGCAATTACGTGGTCAAGTCCGCCGTAGCCGATATCATAAGCCCAGCCGTCGCCGCCTAAGATCCACTGGCTCTTCTTTGAGAGGTACTGCTTGAGCGAGAGAACATCTGTTGCTTCCTTGCTTCCGCAGTTGCAAGCCTCGATCTTTGCTACAAGAGTCTTTGTAGCTTCAGCATTTGCCTTGCCGTCGTTCTTTGTTTCAAAATACTTGTCGATAAGTCCGACCATTTCGGCGTTGCCCTTGCCCTCAGCCTTTTCGCGGAGAACTTTCAAGCAATTCTGCGCTCTGTTTCTGAGAGTATCCTGAGCGAGGAACATACCGAGACCGAACTCTGCGTTGTCCTCAAACAGCGAGTTGCCCCACGCAGGACCGTGACCTTCCTTGTTTGTGGTGTAAGGAGTTGAAGGCTCAGAGCCTGCCCAAATTGACGAACAGCCCGTAGCGTTTGCAATGTACATTCTGTCGCCGAAGAGCTGTGTTACGAGCTTAGCATAAGGAGTTTCTCCGCAGCCCGCGCAAGCGCCCGAGAATTCGAGCAGCGGCTGCTTGAACTGAGCGCCCTTGATGGTGCTCTCTTTGAACTTCTCAACTGCCGCGTCATTCGAGTTGTCGTTAGCAACAGCATAATCGAAGAACTTCTGCTGTTCCATAACCGTCTCGATAGGCGACATAACGAGCGCGTTCTTTGCCTTGTCCTTTGCGCCCGCAGGGCAGATATTAGCGCATACGCCGCAGCCCGTGCAGTCGAGAGTAGAAATTGCCATGGTATACTTCATGCCGGGCATTGCCATAGCGTCCTTTGTAACTACGCCCTCGGGAAGCTTTGCAGCCTGCTCCTCGGTGTAAACGAACGGACGGATAACAGCGTGCGGGCATACCATTGCACAGTTGTTACACTGGATACAATTTTCGGGGATCCACTTTGGAACGTCTACAGCGATACCGCGCTTTTCAAACGCAGCAGAGCCCTGCGGGAACGTACCGTCTGCAATGTCAACGAACGTCGAAACAGGGAGCTGGTCGCCGCGCTGTGCATTTACGGGAACCTGAATCTTGTTTACAAAGTCAATAAGGAACTTGTTGTCGCCCTCGAAGTGCGGGTGAACGAGCTCGCCCTCTGCGTTAGCCCAAGAAGCGGGAACGTCAACCTTTATAACTTCGCCTGCGCCTCTTTCGATAGCGGCGTAGTTCATGTTGACGATATCCTCGCCCTTCTTTGCGAACGACTTATAAGCTGCCTTCTTCATATACTCGATAGCCTGGTCGGCGGGGATTATGTTTGCGATCGAGAAGAACGCCGACTGAAGAACGGTGTTGGTCTTATTGCCGAGACCTATCTCCTTAGCTACCTTGATAGCATTGATTATGTAGAAGTTGATGTTGTTCTTTGCGATGTATGCCTTTACGGGAGCAGGGAGCTTTTCGTCGAGCTCGTCTACCGACCACTGGCAGTTGAGCAGGAACGAACCGCCGGGAACAACGTCCTGAACCATATCATACTTGTCGATATACGACGGGTTATGACAAGCGACAAAGTTCGCCTTGTTTATGAAGTAGGTGGACTTTATCGGGGTCTTACCAAATCTCAGGTGAGAAATGGTTACGCCGCCCGACTTCTTCGAGTCGTATGCGAAATATGCCTGAGCATACATGTCGGTATGGTCGCCGATGATCTTGATAGAGTTCTTGTTTGCGCCAACAGTACCGTCCGAGCCGAGACCCCAGAACTTGCAGCAGGTCGTGCCCTCGGGAGTGGTGTTCGGGTTTTCGGTAACCTTGAGCGAGAGGTTTGTAACATCGTCCTCGATGCCGACAGTGAATACGGGCTTATCCGTATTGTTGTAAACGGCGATGATGTGGGACGGGTTGCAGTCCTTTGAACCAAGTCCGTAACGACCCGTAAAGATCGGAACGTTCTGGAACTTGCCTTCTCTGTTGAGAGCGGCAACAACATCAAGATAAAGAGGCTCGCCCATAGAGCCGGGCTCTTTCGTTCTGTCGAGAACGGTTATCTTCTTTACTGTTTCGGGAATAGCCTCAACGAGAGCCTTTGAAACGAACGGTCTGTAAAGTCTTACTTTTACAAGTCCGACCTTCTTGCCCTGTGAAAGCATATAGTCGATAGTTTCCTCGATAGTATCGCAAACGGAACCCATAGCGACTATTACCTGTTCTGCATCGGGAGCGCCGTAGTAGTTGAACAGTTTGTAGTTCGTGCCGATCTTGGCATTTACCTTGTCCATGTACTCCGTAACGATAGCGGGGATATTATTGTAATAAGTGTTGCAAGCTTCTCTGCCCTGGAAGAAGATATCGGGGTTCTGAGCAGTACCGTGAAGAACAGGGTGCTCGGGGTTGAGAGCTCTGTTGCGGAATGCCTGAACAGCGTCCATATCTACCATTTCCGCAAGATCGTTATAATCCCATACCTCGATCTTCTGGATCTCGTGAGAGGTACGGAAACCGTCAAAGAAGTGCAGGAAAGGAACTCTGCCCTTTATCGTAGAAAGGTGAGCGACAGCTCCGAGGTCCATAACTTCCTGGGGGTTGGTCGAGCAGAGCATAGCGTAGCCCGTCTGACGGCAAGCGTAAATATCGCTGTGGTCGCCGAAGATCGAAAGAGCGTTTGAAGCAACAGCTCTTGCCGAAACATGAATAACCGACGGAAGCAGTTCGCCCGCGATCTTGTACATATTCGGGATCATAAGGAGCAGACCCTGCGAAGCGGTATATGTAGTTGTAAGTGCTCCGGCGGAAAGCGAGCCGTGAACAGCGCCAGCAGCGCCGGCTTCCGACTGCATTTCAACGACCTTTACGGTTTCGCCGAAAATGTTCTTTCTTCCTGCGGTTGCCCAGGAATCTGTAACTTCCGCCATAACGGAAGAAGGGGTGATGGGGTAAATAGCAGCCAGATCGGTAAACGCATAAGAAACGTGACCCGCGGCGTTATTGCCGTCCATCGTTAGCTTTTCTCTAGCCATTGGTTTATTCCTCCTAAGTTTTATTCGGTATCCGAAAAATCGGACACTTATCTACAACTTACATTTTAACACATTTATTTGTAAATTGCAATAGAATTTCTGAAATTTTTTATAAACTTTCTGTTAAAAGTCACAAATCAAGGATTTAAAGCGGTTTTTGAAATAATAGTTGAACAAAGCAACACTTTGTATACTTTTATTGTACTTGCTTCTAACACGTCCGATATTCGCATAAAATCCGTTAGGGGTGATATTTATGCGAAAAAAGAAGAAGAATCCTCGGCTCGTTCCATATGCTATAGGAATAGCGGCGGGATATGCCGCTTTGCTTCTGATATCGGGGATAGCCGCGCTTATAGTGCTTATAACCGACGTTACGGCTTTAGCGGGCGCGGCGGCAATATTTGCAATCGCCGCAGGGAGTTTTATAAACGGGCGGCTTGTCGGTAAAATTAAAAGAAAAACGGGTCTTAAAACAGGAGCGTTATGCGGGGCGGCATTTATCGTGCCGATAATTCTGCTTTCGATAATATTCGGAAAAGCGGGGAGCTTTATGCTTTTTGTAAAGATAATACTAAGCGTTATTTTCGGCGCGGCGGGAGGAGTAGCGGGGGTAAATGCTAAGGAATCTTAAAAACATAAGGATAATAGCCCTTTCCGCGGCGGCTCTCTTTGCGGCGGGATTTTTGCTGATATTTTCGGACAAGGCGCGCGCTTCTGTTTCAAACGCCGTTTCTGACTGCCTTGAAATAATTATCCCGTCGCTGTTCGCATTTTCGGCTCTGGCAATGTATCTTCAAAAAAGCGGGCTGTATAAGACCGCTTTAAAGCCGTTTACGTTCGTTCTGTCGAAAATACTGAGAACAGACGAGGAGATCTGCGGGCTTATATTGCTTTCAAATATCGGGGGATATCCTGTCGGAGCAAGTCTGCTTTCCTCTCTCGTAAGTGAAAACAGGCTCGAAAAAAACGACGCGGCAAGGCTTATGTGCTGTTGTTTCGGGAGCGGTCCTTCATTTATAATAGGTATGGTGGGAAAAGTCGTATTCAACAGCGCCATTGCGGGAACATTTCTGTTTTTATCGTGCTTTCTATCGTCGCTTGTTATGGCGGCAGTAGTTTTATCAAAAGAAAAGATAACTCTGAAAAAAGCATGCGGCGGGTATGACCTAAGCGCGGGCTGTTTTATAAATTCTGTTTCCGCCGCGGCAAAGGCGATGTTTTCCGTCTGCACGATGATAGTTATTTTTTCGGTCATTTCTGCGGCACTGAAAGAAACAGGGGCTTTTTTGCCGCTCGGCGAAAACGCTGTTATATTCTCGTCAATTTTAGAAGTCACGAGGATAAAGGAAATGACTGCGGGAGCAAACTCAATACCGATATGCGCGGCGCTTCTGAGCTTCGGGGGAGTGTGCGTTGCGCTTCAGATAACGGCGATAGTCGGGGGAAGGATACCTCTCGGAAAATTTCTGCTGTCGAGGATACCTGCCGCCGCTCTCAGCGCGTTATTTTCGGCACTGTTTTCGCTTTTTCTTCCGAGCATAAGCGAAGAAACCATTGCGGGAAACGCCTATACAAGCGCTTTTTCGGGGAACGCGGCGCTGTCGGTTTGTCTTATAGCAATGTGCGCGATACTGCTGTTGGGGGAAAATGCGGGGAAACAAAGAGGGGGATAGCGTTATTCCGAATGCAAGCCGCGACGGGTGTTCCGTATGCGGTGCTTGGCGTGAATTGTTTGGTGGAGCTTGTGCCTAAGTCGAATGTTGATGTTTTAAGTGCGGTCTGGACGTCGCTGCTGTTGTAGAGGTGGTAGTAGACTTTGATAGATGTTGGCGGTGGGGTGGTTGGTGTGTTTGACGATTTATAGATATGAATACCAAATCCCCAGTTTCCTATAGTGCTTGGTGTTTTATAATTACCGGAACTAACTTTTTTACCTGCGGCTGATTTTAATCCTAAAATGTCTTCATCTAAATACATTGCATTACCGGTCGCCGTTGAAACAGGACCCATAAATGAATGGCTACCATCATACTTTGTAAGTATCTCTAAACTTTCAAACCATGTACCATAAAAGGTTATGCCTGCCCAAGGGCAATAATATGTTACTTTTGTTTTATCTTCCTTTTCTACCGTATAAGACTCATATCTTCCCGAAGAGGGCTTTGTTGTCGTTCGAGTTTTGAATACAGGAATCACATATACAGGTTCTATGATAAAATCGGCTTTTCCTTCCTGTACCATTGTGAAAGCCTCAGCGCCTAAATATTTCTTTATTATCATATCTACATTATGACCGCCGCTGTATCCGGATACGGTGCAATCTTGCATCATCCAGTCATGCAGTGTAGAACCGTTTCCATGCCAGCTACCGCCGCTATAATATATCGCAAGAGGCATACCGCTTGGCATTGTATCTGAGTCAATATATGTTATTGCTGCATCTTGATCTGTACGCGGTCTATAGCCACCATAATATGTCATTGCATCGCCTGTGGCAAATTCATAATCAAAATTATTTGACATAATATCCATTATGATGTAACCATTACTGTCTTTCTTTACTTCTCCGGTTGAACTATCTGCTAAATAGATGCGATATCCAAGTTGGCTGCCATCAAGAGTAAAACCTATTGTTGCATTTGAGCCACCCCATGTATGACCACCGCCCTCTCCGACGTAACCTGCAAAAGATGTAACTGCTAAAGATACACACATAAGCAATGTCGTGAGAGTAACAAATATACTTTGCCATACATGAGTGCTTTGTTTTATTTGCATATTAAAATCTCCTTTTCTAAAGTATTTTAGCAAATATTAATATGGCACTATTACGCCTGTAAAAGAACCGTACAGGACTACAGTAATTAGTGCCACAATAAATGTAAAGCAGACTATATCATATAAAAAACTTAAAGTTGAAAGTAATAAACTTTGCCATACATGTACACTTTGTTTTAAATTCATTTTGTTTACTCCTTTCATAGAAATAGTAAACCCTCGGTTATTTCACCGAGGGCTAAAAAACATTCTATGTAAACTTAATTTAATCCCAGTCAATTGGAGGTAAATCTTGCATATCAGGGTAAACTATATTGTTATCAAGAGGTGGTTTACCGGCATTATAGTCTTCTTCGCTATACCAGAATCTTCTACCAACATTCCAAAAACGTCCGCCTGGCTTATCTACCCATTTACCTTCAGGCGTTTGACCTATATGTCCCCAGCCGCCACCATTTCCATCACTGTGCCAAACTGCACTGCTGTTGCTCTGTACGGGTGTTGACTGCGCCGGCGTGCTTGATGAGCTTTGAGCGGGCTTTGATGATGATGCAGGCTTGCTCGAAGAGCTGCTAGATGGGGTTGATGAGGATTGAGTGGGAGTTGAGCTTGAAGAGCTTGACAAACTTGACGAATTTTCCGCGCTTTGACTGCTTAACTCGCTCGATGATCCGGAATCGGGCTTAAAATTATTATTATTACTACTATAATTATTATTATTTAAATAAGACGAACTTGAACTAAAATCATTGGTTAAATTCGAGTTTGAATTTTCGCTGTTTTCTGATGAAAAAGTGCTGTTTTCGGACGAATTTTGCACCTGCGAATTTTCGCCAGCTTCGTTTGCCCTCGGAGAACACCCCGCGAGCAGGATAACTGCGATTGCCGCTATAACCGTAAATTTTTTCATGTCGTTTCCTCCTCGTCAATTTTCGCATATCTTTCCAGCACCGTGAAAAATTCGGGACATTGCTTTTTGAAATTTATCGGCTTGAAAGTCTTTGCGTCAACAAAGCCGTGGGAGCTTGTTCCCTCGGCAAGAATACCGCTCTCGCCCTTTTTTTCCACGGTATACGAAAACTCTATCTTCGCGGCGTTCAGGCGAGTTATCCTCGCGGTTATAACAAGCTCGTCGTCGTATTTCGCGGGCAGTCTGTATTTACAGGTTATCCCCGCAACGGGGAGCATTATCCCCGATTTTTCTATCTCCGCATAGCTCATTCCCGCGGCTTTTATATAATCCGTCCGCGCTATCTCGAACCATACGGGATATACTGCATGGTGTACAACGCCCATACAGTCGGTTTCCGCATATCGCACGGTAATATAGGTCTTGTTTGGCATTTTATCCTCCTTTTTTATCAGACTGTATATAAATCCCCATCTGCGTTGTCAACGCCACAGCGTTTTGCGCGTAGCGCATAATGCGAACAGCCACAAAGGCTAGTTGCAGTGGCGTTTCAGCGTTGCACGCAAAGCGTTCAACGCGTGCATACTGGGGCTTTCTATACAGTCTGAAATTTGACTATTTATTCAAGCTGTTTTTATTTTTTCCATGTCGCAGGCGTAAACAACAGTAACATCGGGAATAGTTCGAGCCTTCCCGCGAGCATATCGAATATAAGCACGATCTTGCTCAACACCGAGAAGAAGCCGAAATTCGCCGTAGGTCCTACCAGCTCAAGACCCGGACCTATGTTGTTGACGGTCGCCGCGACAGCCGTAAAGTTTGTTATCAAGTCATGCTCGTCAAACGATATAAGTACCATAGACGCCACAAACAGCAGCAGATATGCCACTATAAACACGCTCACCGAGCGCACCGTTTCATGGTCGACGGGTCTTCCGCCGAGCTTTACTTTTTTCACTTGATTAGGATGTATCATAACGAGCAGTTCTTTTCCGAGACTTTTAAACAGAATAATTATTCTCGAAACCTTTATTCCTCCGCCCGTACTTCCCGCGCAAGCGCCTATAAACATAAGCAGGACAAGTATCGTTCTTGAAAGTTCGGGCCATGGGTTAAAATCAACTGTCGAAAAGCCCGTTGTTGAGATAATGGACGAGACCGCAAACGAGGAATCAAGAAAAGCTTCTCCCAGATTTCCGACCATGCTTCTTATGTTAAATGCAATAATGGTTATCGAAACGGCGACTATTGCAAAGAATATGCAGACCTCGGAGGTCAGCGCGTCTTTTATCTTGCCTTTTATTAAAAAGAAGTAGCTGTTGAAATTGACCGAAAACAAAAGCATAAACACTATAACTACTATCTGTATATATGCCGAAAAGCCGCCTATGCTCGTGTTGTAAATTCCAAAACCGCCCGTGCCCGCAGTAGCAAACGAAGTATTAAGCGCCTCAAACGGCGTCATTCCTCCCGCTATAAGCAGAATAAACTCCGCCAGCGTAAGCACGAAATATATAGCGTACAGCAAAAGCGCGGTAGTTTTTACTCGCGGCACGAGCTTGCTTACAGACGGACCCGGCGACTCGGCTTTCATTATGTGCATATTCTGCGCGCCCGATAGCCTTACAAACGCCATTATAAACACAAGCACGCCCATTCCGCCGACCCAGTGGGTAAAGCTTCTCCAGATGAGCATGGATCTTGAGAGCTTTTCAACGTCGCTCAGTATGCTCGCGCCCGTCGTTGTAAATCCCGAAACCGTTTCAAAAAGCGCGTCGATATAGGACGGTATCTCCCCCGAAAGGAAAAACGGAAGCGCCCCGAACACCGACAATACTATCCAGCTTAGCGATACTATAACATAACCGTCGCGGGAATAGAGCTTTTTGTCCTGCGGCTTTTTTATTTTTGTCAGCAATAATCCAATCGCCAGGCATATCGCCGCAGTAACGGCGAACCACAATATGGCGCTTTCTCCGTAACAAACGGCGGTTATCGCGGGGACTGTCATAAATATGGCTTCAAATATCAATATCCAGCCAAGGATATAAGTTATCATTCTGTAATTCATAAACTTTACCCGTTATCTGAGAATATCCGTAATATCGTGAAGCTCGGAATCCGCCGAAACAATAACCACGGTATCTCCCTTTTTAATAGTATCGGAGCCGCGCGGGATAACGACTTTTTTATCGCGCAGTATCGCCGCGACAAGTATCCCGTCTTTAAGTTTCAGCTTCATAAGCGGTTCTTCGGTCACCGCGCTGGAATCGCGAATGATAAACTCCGCCGCTTCTATCTTGCCTTTAATGACCTGGTGGAGCTGCTCGACGTTGCTTCCCTGCGCATTTTTGAGCGAACGTACATAGCGCACTATCGTATCTGAAGTTATGCTCTTGGGATAAATTATAGTGTCAAGGTCAAGATGTTTTATTACGTCCTCAAAATCAATTCTGTTTATCTTCGTCACAAGCTTTGCGTTGCCTTCGCTTCGCGCAAACAACGACAGGAGAATGTTTTCCTCGTCAAGGTTTGTAAGAGCAACAAACGCTCCCGCCTGCTGCAAGCCTTCTTCGAGAAGAACTTCCTGGTCCGAAGCGTCGCCGTTTATGACCATAACGGCGTTTCCCCACTGTGCGCAAAGCTCGTCGCTGCGCTCGGCGTCTTTTTCTATTATCTTTACGGACACCCCGTCGTTTACAAGTATATCGCAAAGATAATGTCCTATCTCGCCGCCGCCTACTATCATCGCGTCTTTTACGGATTTTGACTTGTAGTTTATCTTTCTGAAAAAGTCGTTTGCTTTTTTGGGAGAGGCGATTATGGAAATAACGTCGCGCTCCTCAAATACGGTGTTTCCGTTTGCTATATAAGCGTCGTCGCCGCGCTCTATCGTGCATACAAGAACATCACAGCCGAGCTTTGAAGAAAGCTCTTTTACGGCAAGTCCGACGAGCGGGCAGTTTTCGGGCAATCTGAGCTTTATAAGCTCAACTCTCCCCCTGCAGAATGTATCTATCTTCATAGCCGAGGGGAAGCGCAGAACTCTTGCTATTTCAGCAGCAGCAGCCTGTTCGGGATTTATGACCATAGCAAGACCCAACTCGTCCTTTAAAAACGGCGCTTCACTGCTGTACTGCGGGCTTCTTACTCTGGCAATGGTCTTGCAGTTGCCCGCTTTCTTTGCAATAAGGCAGCACAGAAGATTGAGCTCGTCCGAGCCCGTAACGGCGATCATAAGGTCGGCGTGTTCTATGCCCGCTTCCTGCTGGACAAGGTGCGTCGCGCCGTTTCCCGTAACTCCCATAACGTCGCATTTTGACGATACTTCGCTTAGCTTTTTCGCGTCCGTATCTATAACGGTTATGTTGTTTCCCTGTTCATTCAGCTGCTCCGCAAGAGCCTCTCCTACTTTTCCGCAGCCTATTATAATAATGTCCAAAGGCTAATTATCTCCTTTTTAGATGTAAGAAATAAGAGGTAAGAGGTAAGAATTGGGGTCAATACGTTTTTCTCTTACCCTTTTAGATGTAAGAAATTAGAGGTAAGAGGTAAGAATTGAGGTCAATACGTTTTTCTCTTACCCTTTTAGATGTAAGAAATTAGAGGTAAGAGGTAAGAATTGGAGGCAATACGTTTTTCTCTTACCTATTGTATTTAAGATTGAATACTCATATATTATATACCTTTTAAATCCAAATGTCAATAAATTTCCGAAAAGAGGTTTTAATAATATAAAACATATTTGTGGTTCTTTTCAGATGTTGTTTCTTCAAATAACGTTTGAAAAGAAACACAAATAGGTTACTATACGATCCGAACAGCGTATAGCTGTTTTTGTCAACATTTTGAGCATTAACCTTTTTAAACTATTGACTTTATAAAAAAACAATGCTATAATAATGACGGGTCATACCACCTATAGAAAGTCCGAAAGGAAAAGTAATTATGGCAAGAATTAACGGAGAAGAAATAAACGCCGAAAACGCGCTGATTTCCGAATATCTCGAAAATACGGGATATTCGCCCGAGCGCGTGGCGGTCATGGTAAACGGCGAGATACTGCCGAAAACGGAATACGCGAAAACAAGGATTTCCGACAACGACGAAATTGAAGTTGTAGGATTTGTAGGCGGGGGATAATTTAAGTGGAAATTACCGAAGAAGAATTTTCAAGAGCGGTAAATTCGCGCTCAAAGTTCCCGATATATGAAAAGATGAAAAAAGCCGTAATAGGCGTTGCGGGGCTTGGGGGCTTAGGGTCGAATATTGCCTGCGCGCTTGCGAGGAGCGGCGCGGGAACAATTATCGCCGCAGATTTTGACACAGTTGAACTCTCCAACATAAACCGACAGATGTATACCTTAAAGCACCTCGGAATGAAAAAAACTTTGGCGATAAAAGAGATAATAAGCGAAATAAACCCATTCTGCAATGTTATAACATATGATATGTTCATTGACGAAAAGAACTGCACGGAAATTTTCGGAGGCTGTCAGATAGTCTGCGAGGCGTTCGACAATGCGCAAAGCAAAGCCGTTCTTGTAAACACATTGCTTTCAAGCAACAAGAAAGTAAAGGTCATCTCGGGCTCGGGTATGGCGGGCTTTGGCAGAGCGAACGACATTACTACCCGGACAATTTCGGACAGGTTTTTTATCTGCGGGGATATGAAAACAGACGTTGCAGACGGAGAGGGGCTTACCGCTTCGAGAGTTATGATTTGCGCAGGGCATCAGGCAAGCAAGGCTGTGGAGATAATTTTGAAAAATCATGATAAATATTAGGATAATGACAGTTGAGGATTTTGACGGCATATACGATTTGTGGATAAACACAAAGGGCATGGGGCTTAATTCCTCAGACGACACCAAGGACGGCATAACAAGATTTCTTAAGCGCAATCCCACGACAAACTTTGTAGCCTGTGACAACGGCAAAATTGTCGGCACAATACTTTCAGGGCACGACGGGCGCAGGGGCTATATCTATCACACTGCGGTACTTGAAGCGTACAGAAACAGGGGTATAGCGCGTAAGCTTGTCGACTGCGTGATTGACGCTCTTGATAAAGAGGGCATAAACAAAGCGGCGCTTGTTGTTTTTGAGAGGAATAATCTCGGAAATGAATTTTGGGAAAAAATGGGGTTTACTGTAAGAACAGACATAGTATACCGCAATAAAAATATACATGAGTTTAAAAGGATTGACACATAACTGCTTTTGAAAAAACCGCCCATTATAGGTGGATAAAATATAACAGAATAAAGGAAGGCAAAAAATGGAACAGAAAAAAATCGACCATATGACTTATCTTCCCGATATGGAAGTTTTAGACTCCGATATCGGCAATCAGGTCATAGCAAAAATGAAAGCGTATGATTATACAAAATACACGGCTGCGGACGTAAAGCGCGCGCTGTCGGCCGAGTATCCGTCAATTGAGGATTTCGCGGCGCTGCTGTCGCCTGCCGCAGAGCCGTTTCTTGAAGAAATGGCGAGAAAGGCGACAATTGAAACGCGAAAGCATTTCGGAAACAGCGTATACCTTTTCACGCCGCTGTACATCTCGAATTACTGCGAGAATTACTGCGTATACTGCGGGTTTAACTGTCACAACAAGATCCGCCGCGCAAAGCTGGATACGGACGGAATAAGGCGTGAAATGGAAGCGATTGCCAAAACGGGAATGGAAGAAATTCTCATTCTCACGGGCGAAAGCCGCAAGATGTCGGACGTTGAATATATAGGGAACGCCTGCTCGATAGCTCACGAGTATTTTAAGAACGTGGGAATTGAGGTTTACCCGATGAACACCGATGAATACAAGTATGTCCACGAGTGCGGAGCGGACTATGTAACGGTATTCCAGGAAACCTACAACTCCGATAAATACGAAACGCTTCACCTCGGCGGTCACAAGCGCATTTTCCCCTACCGTCTGAACGCGCAGGAGCGCGCAATTCGCGGAGGAATGAGGGGCGTTGCGTTCGCGGCGCTTCTGGGGCTTGACGATTTCAGAACGGACGCTTTTGCGGCGGGAGTGCACGCTTATCTTATCCAGCGCAAATATCCCCATGCGGAAATTTCGTTCTCTTGCCCTCGTCTGCGCCCGATAATAAACAACGACAAGATAAACCCGCGCGACGTTCACGAAAAGCAATTATTGCAGGTAATGACCGCGTTCCGCATTTTTATGCCGTTTGCGGGACTTACTATCTCAACGCGCGAAAGAGCGGGGTTCAGAGATAACGTTGTGGGAATGTGCGCGACGAAAATTTCCGCAGGCGTAAGCACGGGAATAGGCTCGCATACCGACGAAGAATCCCTCGGCGACGACCAGTTTGAAATAAGCGACGGAAGAACGCTTACGGAGGTTTGCGACGCTATCCGCTCGCGCGGACTTCAGCCTGTTATGAACGATTATGTTTATGTTAAGTAATAGCGAGCGCGACAGGATAATCTGCGTTACAAACAGAAAGTTGTGTGCAATTCCGCTTGAACAGAGAATTGAACAGCTCGCGAAAATCGGAATAAAAAAAGTTATCCTGCGCGAAAAGGATTTAAGCGAAGATGAATATACCGCTCTTGCGGAAAAGCTCTTAGGAATTTCGGGGATAGAACTTTATATCCATAATTTTCCAAATGTTGCAAGAAAGCTTTCAATAAAACGGCTTCATCTTCCGCTAAGCCTTTTGAATGAGGAAATATGCTCTAAATTTGAAACTGTAGGCGCTTCGGTCCACAGCGTTGAGGAAGCGAAAACGGCCGAAAAGCTTGGAGCTTCTTATATAACGGCGGGGCATATTTTCGCTACAGACTGCAAGAGGGGCTTAGCTCCGCGCGGACTTGAATTTCTGAAAGCCGTTTGCGAGAGCGTTAAACTTCCCGTTTACGCAATAGGCGGGATAACCTCGGACAATATGCAAAGTTGTTTAGACGCGGGAGCGGCGGGAGTTTGCGTTATGTCGGGACTTATGGCGAGGGGAGCGTTTTTTAGTGACGGAAAAGATGATTTGTAAAAAATAGATGAAAATTTAAAAATTCCGCTTGACAAAAAAGAAGTGTTGTGGTAAAATAACTTTGTTGAATTGAATATGCCTTAAAAACCGATGAAGCAGAGATAAAGGCGCTTATGTACTCACAGAGAGCGGTCGTTGCTGAGAATACCGCAGAAAACAGAGCGTTTGAACCCGTATTGTAATGATCTGTCTGTATATTGTCAAGCTCCGGACTGTAGCCCCAGATGCTCGTATTGAGCGCCTGCGGCGCACAACACTGAAGCGTTGCTGCAACTAGCCTTTGTGGCTGTTCGCATTATGCGCTACGCGCAAAACGCTGTAACGCTGACAACGCAGATGGGGCTTTATATACAGTCCGGGTTCTTAAATGGACTGCCGAGGGCGCTAAAGGAAAACCGCTAACTGCAAATGTGCGGCGAGTATTTTGCGACGTGCGCGAGCGTTAATCGCAGGGGTATGTCAGTACCCGCAGAGAGCGCGGAGTTTTCCGCGAATTAAGGTGGTATCGCGGCGATTATTTTCACCGTCCTTATGACAGAGAAATACTGTCACAGGGGCGGTTTTGTTTTTTTACCGCAAGAATACCGCTTCGCTTAGTTTTGAAAGGAGCATGATATGTTAGTCCCAAGCAAAGAAGAAGCAAAACAATATGCGGATTACAGCAGGATACCTATTAAAAAAGAGATCCTCTCGGACATCAGAACACCTATAGAAGTTCTGAAAATCCTAAAGTCGGTGAGCCGCCATGTCTATATTCTCGAAAGCGTTGAAAACCAGGAGAAATGGGGACGGTATACGTTTTTGGGGTACGACCCGACGCTTGAAATTTCCTGCATAAACGGAAAGCTCACCGCCAAAAACGTGCTTTCGGGAGAAGCCGAAACGCTCGAAGTAAAAAGCCCCGCCGAGTATATAAGAAAACTTATGAGCGGGTTCAAGTCGCCTGTTATAGCGGGATTTCCGAGCTTTACGGGAGGACTGGTGGGATATTTCAGCTATGATTATATAAAGTACAGCGAGCCGAGGCTGACGCTCGACGCGCTTGACGAGGAGCATTTCAAGGACGTTGACCTTATGCTCTTTAACAACGTTATAGCCTTCGACAATATCCGACAGAAAATAATCCTCATAACAAACATTTCGGGGAGCAATATTGACGAGGAATATGCGCTTGCCGAAAAAGAGCTTGACAAAATGGCAAAGCTGATAACCGAGGGAAAGCCCGAGCAAGAACACGAAGCGCGCCTTATGAGCGAGTTTCACCCGCTGTTCAGCAAAGAGCAGTATTGCGCAATGGTCGAAAGGGCGAAGAAGTATATCTACGAGGGCGATATTTTCCAGGTCGTTCTTTCAAACAGGCTCGAAGCGGACTTTGAGGGAAGCCTTCTTAACACCTACAGAATGTTAAGAACTTTAAATCCCTCGCCGTATATGTTCTATTTTTCGAGCGACGATATGGAAGTTGCGGGGTCAAGTCCCGAAACGCTCGTAAAGCTCGAAAACGGCGTTCTGCATACATTCCCGCTCGCAGGAACACGCCCTCGCGGAAAGACCGACGAAGAGGACAAGGAGCTCGAACGCGGACTTTTGAAAGACGAAAAAGAGCTTTCCGAGCATAATATGCTCGTCGATCTCGGCAGGAACGATATAGGAAAAATTTCGGAGTTCGGCTCGGTCGAAGTAGAAAAGTATATGTCCATAGAGCGCTATTCACACGTTATGCACATAGGCTCGACGGTGCGCGGACAGATAAGAAAAGAGTTCTGCGCCTTGGACGCGGTAGACGCGGTATTGCCTGCGGGAACGCTTTCGGGTGCGCCGAAGATACGCGCCTGTGAGATAATAAACGAGCTCGAAAACAACAAGCGCGGTATCTACGGCGGCGCGATAGGCTACATTGATTTCAGAGGAAACCTCGACACCTGTATAGCTATCCGCCTTTGCTTTAAGAAAAACGGAAAGGTTTTTGTGAGAAGCGGCGCGGGAATAGTAGCGGACAGCGTCCCCGAAAACGAATTTACCGAATGTATAAACAAGGCGAAGGCAGTCGTAAAGGCTCTCGAAGCCTCACAGGAGGTATGAATATGATATTGCTTATAGATAATTACGACAGCTTTTCATATAACCTTTATCAGCTTATCGGCGCAATAGATCCCGATATAAAGGTGATAAGAAACGACGAGCTTTCTTGTGAAGAAGTCCTTGCGTTAAGTCCCTCGCATATAATAATAAGCCCTGGTCCGGGGAGACCCTCTGATGCGGGAATTTGCGAGGAGCTTGTGATAAAAGCGGAGGGAAAAGTCCCGATACTCGGAGTATGCCTCGGTCATCAGGCGATCTGCGAGGCTTTCGGAGCAAAGATAACCTATGCGAAAAAACTTATGCACGGGAAAAAGTCAACTATCGAATACGATACTTCTTCCCCGATATTCGCGGGGATAAGCGGAGAGCTCGAAGTCGCGCGTTATCATTCTCTTGCCGCAGACGAAAGCACAATGCCCGAGGTGCTTAAGATAACGGCAAAGACGGACGACGGCGAAGTAATGGCAGTCCAGCACAAAGAATTTCCCGTGTTCGGACTTCAGTTCCACCCCGAAAGTATACTGACAACAAAAGGAAAGGCGTTTGCCGAAAACTTTTTGAAAATAAGAACTTAATTTAAACCGAAAAGGAGAATTTATTATGATCAGAGAAGCAATCATCAAAACCGCAAAGGGCGAAAACCTCACATTTGACGAAGCGTCGGAAGTAATGCGCGAAATAATGACGGGAAACACAACTCCCGCACAGACCGCCGCTTATCTCACCGCGCTTCACCTAAAGGGCGAAACGGTCGAGGAGACCTCGGCGAGCGCCTATGTAATGCGCGACTGCGCAACGCGCGTAAGCTATAACGGCGACGTTATGGAAATAGTCGGAACGGGAGGTGACGGCGCACAGTCTATAAATATCTCGACAATTTCGGGAATTATATGCGCGTCGGCGGGCGTTAAAATAGCAAAGCACGGAAACCGCGCGGCTTCTTCAAAATGCGGAGCGGCAGACGTTTTAGAAGCCCTCGGCATAAACATTTCGGTATCTCCCGAGGGCTGTGTAAAGCTTCTGGACGAGGTGGGAATGTGCTTTATGTTCGCGCAGAAATACCATACGGCTATGAAGTATGTCGGACCCGTACGCAAGGAAATAGGCATTCCTACCGTGTTCAACCTCCTCGGCCCGCTTACAAACCCCGCTCATGCTTCTTATCAGCTTTTGGGAGTTTATGACGAGAGCCTTTTGGAGCCTATGTCGAAAACTCTCGTAAAGCTCGGAGTAAAGCGCGGAATGGCGGTTTACGGTCAGGATAAGCTCGACGAGATATCCGTAAGCGCTCCGACTTCCGTAATTGAATTTGAGGGCGATAAGTTTACAAAATACGAGATAACCCCCGAGCAGTTTGGTCTTTCGCGCCACGATATGTCCGAGATCCGCGGCGGCGACCCTGCGGAAAACGCTAAAATCGCAAGGGAAATTCTCGGCGGAAAGAAGTGCGCGGGTCGCGACGCGGTTTTGCTTAACGCAGGCTCGGCGCTCCACATCTACAAGGGCGTTTCTATCGAGGACGGCGTAAAGCAGGCGGCAGAGATGATAGACAGCGGCGCGGCAATGAAAACTCTCGAAAAGTATATCGAAGTTTCAAACAAGGTAGAATGACATCTATGAACATTCTCGATGAAATAGCGGAAAAGACCCGCGAAAGAATTGCCGAAAAGATGCGGGAAATACCGCTTTCGGAGATACGCGAAAAAGCCGAAGCGCTCCCCGTCTACAATGGCTTTCCGTTTTATAAAGCGCTTTGCGGCGATGACATCTCTTTTATCTGCGAGGTAAAGAAAGCTTCTCCGTCAAAGGGCGTTATTGCAGAGGATTTTCCTTATCTGCAAATTGCAAAGGATTATGAAAAAGCGGGCGCGGCGGCAATTTCCTGCCTTACCGAACCTTTCTGGTTCAAGGGCAGTGATGAAATACTGAAAGAAATAACAAGCGCGGTAAATATCCCCGTTCTGCGAAAGGATTTTACAATAAGCGAGTATATGATATACGAAGCGAAAATTCTCGGAGCGGGCGCGGTCTTGCTTATATGTTCAATTCTTAGCGAACAGCAATTGAAAGAATATTTAAAGCTTGCTCATTCTCTGGGATTGTCGGCGCTTGTCGAAACTCATAACGAAGAAGAAATAAAATGCGCCGTAAATATCGGAGCGAAGATAATCGGCGTAAATAACCGCGACCTCAGGTCATTTACGGTAGACGTGGGAAATTCCGCTCGGTTGCGCGAGCTTATTCCCCGCGACAGGGTCTTTGTTTCGGAAAGCGGGATAGCGACTGCGGCTGACGTTGAAAAACTTCGTGATATCGGAGCAAACGCGGCTCTCGTCGGAGAGGCTCTTATGAGAGCAGAGGACAAGACGGCAAAGCTTAGAGAATTGCGCGGAGAAAAGTGAAATGGCGGTCAGAATAAAATTATGCGGAATGTTCCGCGAAGAAGATATTGAATACGCAAACGAGGCAATGCCCGACTATATCGGTTTTATAGTTATGTTTCCGAAAAGCCATAGGAACATTGACATTGATACTGCCGAAAAGCTGAAGTCGCGGCTTTCTCCGAAGATAAAGTCGGTCGCCGTTTCGGTAAATGCCGACATAAATAAGTTTGCGGAATTTGCAAAGCGCGGAATAGCGGATATGCTCCAGTGTCACGGAGATGAAAGCGCGGAATATATCAAAAGATTAAAAGAGCTTACGGGCGTTCCGATAATCAAAGCCGTAAGGGTAGAAAGCGCGGACGACATAAAAAGGGCGGACGATATGGGAGCTGATTTTCTCCTGCTCGACAGCGGCACGGGCAGCGGGATAAGCTTCGATCATTCGCTCATTGACCCCGAAAAGATCAAAACGCCGTTTTTTCTTGCGGGCGGGCTTACTCCCGATAATTTAGCCGAAGCCGCCGCGAAATTAAAGCCGTTCGCGGTAGACCTCAGCAGCGGCACTGAGACCGACAAAATAAAAGACCGCGAAAAAATGATAGCTGCCGTAAAGGCGATTAGAAATCAATCACAATACAGACTGTAGAGAAAGCCCCAGATGCTAGGAAGCGCTGTTGCAACTAGCCTTTGTGGCTGTTGCAGCAGCGCTGACAACGCAGATGGGGCTTTATATACAGTCTGTTTAATACGAAATGAAAGGAAGCTAAGTTACTTATGTCAAATGGACGTTACGGCGATTTCGGAGGACAGTATATCCCCGAAACGCTGATGAACGAAATTCACAAGCTGGAAGAGGCTTATGAACATTACAAGAACGACCCCGAATTTGTCGCGGAGCTTGACAGGCTGAACCGCGAATATGCGGGCAGACCGTCCCTGCTCTATTATGCGGAGAAGATGACGCGCGACCTTGGCGGCGCAAAGATCTATTTCAAGCGCGAAGACTTAAACCACACGGGTTCTCACAAAATAAACAATGTTTTGGGGCAGTGCCTGCTTGCCAAAAAAATGGGCAAAACGCGCATAATTGCCGAAACGGGCGCAGGACAGCATGGAGTTGCCGCGGCAACGGCGGCGGCGCTTATGGACCTTGAATGTGAAATTTTTATGGGAAAAGAAGATACCGTAAGACAGGCGCTCAATGTCTACAGAATGGAGCTTTTGGGCGCAAAGGTACACCCCGTAACGTCTGGCACGATGACCCTCAAAGACGCTGTAAACGAGGCTATGCGCGACTGGACGAACAGAGTTGACGACACGCTTTATGTTTTAGGCTCGGTTATGGGTCCTCACCCGTTCCCGATGATAGTGCGCGATTTTCAGAGCGTTATCTCTAAAGAAGCCAGAGAGCAGATACTTGAAAAAGAAGGCAAGCTCCCTACCGCCGTTATGGCTTGCGTAGGCGGCGGCTCAAACGCTATGGGAATGTTCTATAACTTCATAAACGACAAGGAAGTTCGCCTTATCGGCTGTGAAGCGGCGGGGCGCGGCGTTGATACGGGAGAGACCGCGGCAACAATTGCAACGGGAACGCTCGGAATTTTCCACGGAATGAAGAGCCTTTTCTGCCAGAACGAATACGGGCAGATCGCGCCTGTTTATTCAATATCTGCGGGACTTGACTATCCCGGGATAGGTCCCGAACACGCTTATCTTCACTCAATAGGCAGAGCGGAGTATGTTCCCGTTACAGATGACGAAGCAGTAAACGCGTTTGAGTATATCGCGCGTACAGAGGGCATTATATGCGCAATAGAAAGCGCTCATGCTGTCGCTCATCTTATGAAGATAGCGCCGACCATGAAAAAGGACGACATCATTATTTGCTGTCTTTCGGGTCGCGGAGATAAAGATGTCGCGGCAATTGCCCGCTATCGCGGAATTGATCTGCACGAATAAGGAGAACAAAAGATGAACAGAATTGAAAACGCATTCAAAAACAAAAAAGCCTTTATAGGCTTTCTGACGGCGGGCGACCCGAGCTATGAGGCTTCTTATGAAAATATAATGGCGCTTATAAAGGCGGGCGCGGATATGGTAGAAATAGGTATTCCGTTTTCCGACCCTATCGCCGAAGGTCCCGTAATTCAAGGCGCTGACGTAAGGGCATTAAAGGCGGGAATGACAACGGACAAAGCCTTTGAGCTTGCCGCAAAAGTTCGCTCTCAGACGGACATTCCGCTTGTGTTTATGACATATGTAAATCCCGTTTATAAATACGGCTACGACAGGTTTTTCGCAAAATGCGCAGAGATAGGCGTAGACGGTCTTATCTGCCCCGATTTGCCGTTTGAGGAAAAGAACGAAGCAGACGGCGCGGCAAAGGCTCACGGCGTTGCGCTTATTTCAATGATAGCTCCCACCAGCGAACAGCGCATAAAGTCCATAGCTGAAAGCGCAAACGGATTTTTGTACATAGTAAGCTCTATGGGCGTTACGGGCGTAAGGAGCGAGATAAAGACCGACCTCAAGTCAATTATGGCGAGCGTTCGGAAATACGCCAAAGTTCCCGCGGCAATAGGCTTCGGAATTTCAAATCCCGAACAGGCGAAAAAAATGTCTGAGCTTTCGGACGGCGTAATCGTCGGCTCGGCAATAGTAAGGCTGGTAGAAAAATACGGCGAGGCTGCGCCCGATGAAATCTATAAGCTTGTAAAATCACTAAAGGATGTTATTTGATTTATAGGTTGTAGAATAAATTATGGCGGGCGCAGTATACAGTGTACAGGGTACAGTATGCAGTAGTAGGTGTCCGCCTTTCGGCGGACGTATTTAGATCGTTTTTAAAGGAAAGAGCGTAACCCTATCGCCGGCTTACGCTCTTTTAATTATAGAACAATCTAAATAATATCCGCGAAGCGGATACCTTTGCTGTACACTGTAAACTGTATACTGTCAACTGACTACAGGGCGGGGTGCGGGGCGCGCCAGCGCCCCGCGACTTTCCCCCTTCCCCCTCGGGGAAGGGGGTTAGGGGGATAGGGCGGAAGTGCGTAGTTGAAAGAAATAAAGTTATAGAAAAAAGAGCGTAACCCTATCGCCGGCTTACGCTCTTTTAATTATAGAACAATCTAAATAATATCCGCGAAGCGGATAGCTTTACTGAATACTGTCGACTGTACACTGTCAACTGTCAACGTGCCAAGATGTCAATCTTATGCAAGCTCATTTAATCGTTTCTCCAGGTAAGCAACGCGCTCTCTTATATAGCCCGCGAAGCCGTAGTGATAGGTGTGGTTAAACTCACTGTTAAATAGGCTGTATTTACCGCGCGGATCGTTTTTAACGCTCTCGCCGATAAGTTCATAAAGCTCGTCCGCTCCGCTTTCGTCATACTCTTTGAGCCATTCGAGAGCTTTTTTGCAATATTCAAGATACGTTTCATAATACTCGTCTACCGCCAGAATCTTTTGAATAAGCGGACGCTCTTTTATATTCTCCGCTCCCGTAAGCCCGTCGGCAATATCCATCTGCGCTCCAGCGCTCGGCAAAAATCCCCAGCCCGTCTGGTAAAAACATAAGTCCATATCCCACGGCACCACGTAGAATACTCCGTCATTAAAATACAAACAATAGTTGTGAGCCGAATAACCGCCGTAGCCGTCGCAATGATGAATTACCGCGCCCACCGCCATATAAACGAGCGCCGAGTCTACATCAAGCACGCTTTCTATTTCTCCCTTTTCTCCGAGCGGCGTTTCATCAAGCACCTTTATCAGATTTTTAAGGTCAGCTTTAGAAGTGTCGCTCCCCTTTTTCTGCTTTATCGACCAGGAGGGCATATCGGGCGCAAGCGTCGCAAGCTCGTCCGCTTTGTAAAGATTGTGCTTGTGACTTCCGAAAACGCGTTCGAGATAGCTGTCGTCTATTTCTTCTACGCCCGTATACAGCCCCAGAAGCTCTCCGTTTACATATACATTGAAAAATGCGGATAACGGGGCGTCTTTTCCTATCGCCCTGAACGCCTCATACCCCGCATATTGCCGCGCATAAGAAGAGTCTATATAATTGTTGCACAAAACAAGCTCGTCAAGACCCATAAAGGTGTTTTCGGTGTATTTGTCAAATTTTATCTTAAACGGAAAGCAAACATCTCCGTAGGTCACCGCCTGATTGAGCGTAGAATTTCCGTGAGTTTTAAAACCGCAGGTTTCTATTGTATTACCGTCTATCGTTATATCCGCGCTCTTGTATTCCTTCTTTTGCGGCGCAGCACAAATCGCGCTCCAGTCGCTGAGCGCTATAGTTATGTCAAGCCTGTGCACTTTCTTTTCCTCAAAGAACTTTACATACTCGGGCTTTTCATTATCAACATATTCGTCAATATAAGAGCCGCTTTGCTGTATGTTGTTCTCGTCGGTATAGCTGTTACTCTCGGCGTCGATTATTTCTATCTGCAGTGAGCTTTTGTCGCTCTTGTCGCACCCCGAAAGCATAAGCAAAGACGCTATAGTAAATGCCGCAAGTATTTTTTTCATATTTTTCCCCAATTCCCCAACTTTAAATCACTTAAACAATATCGAATTATCCTTTCTGTAATAAATACTTTAAAAAAGTCGAAAAGGTTGCAATTATTTTATAATTCTCATTTAATATGCTTTTAATTATTAGCAATAAGTTCCGCGCCTGTTATGGGATTTTTGTTTGCCAGGCGAATCTGCTCCAGACGTTTTGTAAGATAGACCCAACGGTCGTGGATAAAGTATGAAAGACCGTTGCGAATGGCTTTGTTGAACTGATAGGTAAATGACGAATAATCGTAAAATTTGGTAGGGTCGTTTTTTACATATTCGTCCAGCATATCTCGCATATCAATAAGCCAACCGCTTTCGTCAATGCCCTTTAGCCATTCATTAAGCTGTTCGCAATAATTTAGATACTTATTATAGTATTCATTTACCGCAAGCAATTTGTTAACCAACGGGCGCTGTGAAACCGAAATATCTCCCGTTATGGGCGAAGCAATGTCCTGCCGCGAGCCGTCGCTCGGGTCATAATGCCTTTGCCACTGTAGACATACCTCGTTCATATCCCACGGGATAAAATAAAACTTTCCGTCGTTTACATACATATAGAAATTATGGGCATAGTATCCCGCATAATCGTCCCAGTTATGCAGCACGGCATTTACTGCGAGATATTTAAGAACAGAGTCCACGTCTAAAATATCCTCGATATTTTCCTTTTCGCCGAGCTTCATTTTATCAAGCGTTTTTATAAGGTAATTCAAATCGGCTCTGCTTTCGTCGCTTCCCTTTTGCTGGGTAATTGCGCTTTTGCTCATTGTCGGCAGAAGTGTTGTCTGCGTTTCGCTCTTATAAAGATTGTGCTTGTGGCTGTTGAAAACGCGCTCTAAAAAGCTGCTGTCAACGGATTCAACTCCGACATACAGACCGTGGAGCTTGCCGTTTACCGTAATATTGAAAAACGTCACATAAGGAGCAAAACTGTCTATTGCCCTAAATGCTTCATATCCGATGTATTCGCGCAAAAAAGCTCTGTCGTCCACAACATTCAAAAGACTGAGCTCGTCAAGCCCCATAAACGTCCTGTCTTTAATATACTTGTCAAATTTAATTTCAAACGGCGGGCGCATTTTCGTATAATCAATATAGGCAAAAAGAGAGGTATTCCCTCTTGTGCGTATACCCGCGTTTTCGTACATTTCTCCGTCAATAACAACATCAACAGTTCTATATGTCTTTGCCAGAGGGTGGTTTATAAAGTAGTCCCAATCGGAAGCGGGCATTTGAAAGTCAATGGTATGAACGGCTGTCTCCTTGAAAAAGTTTACATATTCGGGCTCCTTTTCTTCCTTGGAAAAGTCGTAGCCCGAATTTGGTTCATCATCATTATTGTCAATTATTTCGGTATCGGAGCCTTCCGCCTGACTGCTTATAACAATTTCAAGCGGAGCAGCTTTGTTATTGCCGCGGCATCCCGACATCAAAAGCACTGTTATTGTCAAAGCTGCTGCAAGGAATTTTTTCATAGCGCTCCTTTATAACTGAAGGTCTTATACGAATAATAGTGCAATAAATGCTTTTAATTATGACGCGACAAGCTCTAAGCCCGTTATGGGATTTTTATTTGCCGTGCGTATCTGCTCTATACGCTTTGTAAGATAAGCCGTGCGGTCGTGAATAAAATAGGCAATGCCGTAGTAATAGGCTTTATTGAACTGCATGCCGAACTCATAATAGCTGTAAAACTTGGTAGGGTCGTTTTTTACATATTCGTCGAGCATATCATGCAGAGCATTGAGCCTGCCGCTTTCATCAATATCCCTTAGCCAGACATTAAGCTGCTCGCAATAATCCAGATACCTAAGATAATATTCATTTACCGCAAGCAGCTTTTTTACCAGCGGACGCATTTCGGCAGGCGCCGCCGCCCAAGTAAGAGGCGTTATTATATCGTGCTTTGAGCCTGCGCTTTGGCTATAGCTTGATTCCCACTGTAAAAAGCTTTCGTTCATATCCCACGGGAGAAGGTAAAATTTCCCGTCGTTCAGATACAGATAGTAGTTGTGGGCGTGCTTTCCCGCATAGTCGTCCCAGTTATGAATAACGGCATTTACCGCGAAATTTTTGAGCACCGAATCCACGTCCAATATATCCTCGATATTTCCCTTCTCGCCAAGCGGCATTTCGTCCAGAGCCTTTGTCAGATATTTTAGGTCGGTCTTGCTTTCATCATTTCCCTTTTTCTGGTCAAGAGTGCTGTAGTTCATATTCGGCAGAAGCGTTGCCTGCGGCTCTGCCTTATAAAGATTGTGCTTGTGGCTGTTAAAATACCTGTCAAGATAACTGCTGTCAACGGATTCAACTCCGACATAAAGACCCTGAAGCTTGCCGTTTACTGTTATATTAAAAAACGTCACGCAGCCTGCAAAGCTGTCAAGAGCTCTGAATGCCTCATAACCAAAATATTCCCTCAGAAAAGAGCGATCATCGGCAGCGTTCAGAAGACTAAGCTCGTCAAGCCCCATAAACGTTCTGTCTTCAATATACTTGTCAAACTTTATCTCAAACGGCGGGCGCATTTTGGAATAATCAACATACCATGTCAGAGAGGTATTTCCTCTTGTGCGTATTCCCGCGTTTTCATACATTTCACCGTCTATAACGACATCAACGCTTGTATATGTCTTAGCCAGAGGATGATTTATAAAGTAGTCCCAATCGGAAGCGGGCATTTGAAGGTCAATGGTATGAACGGCAGCCTCACTGAAAAAGCCGACATATTCGGGCTCCTCGGGTTTTATTTCGGGCTCGGGAAAGGAACCACTGTTGCTGTTATCTTCGCTGTTGTCATTACTGTTATCTGTCGAGCCGCTTTCCTCGGCAACGAATATAGTAAGCTCGCTTATATCACGCTGTTGTGCGCAGCCCGAAAACATAAATACAGCTAATAGTAAAATGGCGATAATTCTGAGTTTCATATTTAAATGCTCCCCTTTCTCATATTGTATCATAACTTGTGCTTATATTCAACTATTTTTTTACAAAATATATTAAAAAGTTTTCAACAATGCCATATTTCTCTTGACGAAAAGCATTAAATGTGGTATAATGACAATGTATAGTATGCAGTATTCAGCAGTGGTTTCTTTCAAATGTTGTTTCTCTCAATAACGTTTTCTTGCCCTAACCTTTTAGAGGTTAGAGATTAGAGGTAAGAGGTAAGAAATTCGGGGAACTTTTGGGAGAGAAAGTTTTTTGGTTTTCATAGAAAGAGGCTAGAGGCTAGAAATAACCTCTCCTCTAAAACTCTAGCCTCCGGACGGTGGCGCTCCAAAACGTATCAATCCGATAACAATCTAATATTACACGCCGCAAGGCGGGTACCGTAACTGACTACTGTACACTGTCCACTGTATGCTGTGTATACCCTGCCAACAAGCCCACAAGGGAAAACAAGTGTTAATAACGATACATCTTTTAAGGGAGGAAGAACAACCATGCCCATAAATCCGTTTGACGATGCAGAAGAGATCGCCAAAAAATCAATGGTGCTTTTCCTGCTTATAGACTGCTCGGGAAGTATGAGCGGCTCTAAGATAGGAACAGTAAACGCCGTTATGGAAGAGCTTATTTCGGAAATACGCGGAATAGGCGGAGCAGACGCGGATATAAAAATAGCGGTATTAAAATTTTCCGGCGGGAGCGAGTGGATGTATCCCGAGCCTATATCTGTCGAAAATTTTGAATGGAAACCGCTCGACGCCGAAAATGTTACAGACCTCGGAAGAGCGTTTTCCGAGCTTAACTCAAAGCTGTCGAGAAACTCGTTTATGAACAGCCCGTCGCTGTCTTTTGCACCCGTTATGATACTTATGTCTGACGGATATCCTACGGACAACTTTGAAAAAGGTCTTGAAGAACTTCGCCGCAACCGCTGGTATTCTGCGGGAATAAAAGCCGCAGTAGCAATAGGCGAAGACGCAGACCCGGACATTTTAGCCCGCTTTACCGAAAACCCCGACAGCGTTGTCGCGGCGCATAACGGCGAAGCGCTTGCAAAGCTCGTAAAGTTTGTTGCAATAACGTCGTCTCAAATAGGCAGCAGGAGCATTCGCCTTGCGGAAACAGAAGAAGATTTCCGCACAAAACAGCAGACTGCCGCAGAGCAGATACGCGAGTATGCGGAAAGCTCCGAAATAAGCGAGGATATAGAAGAGGGCTGGTAATTGCTCTATAGGGTAAATTATGCTTGAAAACACAAAATTCAAGGGATATGCTCTGTCCGTTCGCGGCGCTTCTCATGAGTGCGAGGGTCTGCCGTGTCAGGACAGCGCAAAGGTTTGTTTGTCGGAAAGTCTCGCATTAGCCATACTTTCCGACGGTCACGGAAGCGAACGGCATTTTCGCAGCGCTTTCGGAAGCGAAATGGCTGTAAATGTCGCTATACGTTCTGTCAGTGATTTTGCCGCGCAGAACGGCGGCATTGACAGGATATTTCAAAACGACCGCATTATCGCCGCAAGAAGAATTGCCGCAAACATAATCTGCGGCTGGAACAGCGAAATTGCCAAGCACATTCGCGAAAATCCGCTTTGTGAAAAAGAAAAGGCTGTCTGCGATAAATACGGCGGAATAGCGAACGAAGTAATGTACGGAGCGACGCTCATTGTCGCAGGCATAACCGAAAGGGGCTGTTTCGGACTTCAGATAGGCGACGGGAACTTTCTTGTTCAAAAGGACGGAGAGATATTCTGCCCTATGCCCGACGACGCGGAGCTTGTCGGAAACCTTACGACTTCGCTTTGCGACAACAACGCCATTGAGAGCTTCCGTTCATTTTACAGCGAGGGGAATTTTTCGGGCGTTTCGCTCTCAAGCGACGGGCTGATAAATTCGTTTTTAAATGTCGGGGATTTTATGAAATTCGGGAAAAGGATCTTCTCTGCAATTGAAACCGACACCGCAGACGCTCTTGAAGAACACCTCAGAACGCGCTCCCGCAGCGGCAGCAGAGACGATATTTCCATTGCGGCGATATACAAAGAAAATAATTGAGAGCGTTTTTAATAATGCCGCATTTTATGACAGGCAAATATCTTTTAACACGGAGGTCAAAATGCCAAATAAATACAGAATAAATGAGAAACTCGAATCACAGGAGCTCCATAAGCTTTTAACAACCAGACGCGCAACAGCCGAAGACGACACTGCATCGCAAAACAAGCTCATGGACGCCATAGCTACGGAAATAGTAATGAAGGCAAATTTTGTTTGCGCAGTGAAAATTTCGCCTGAGCCGATAAAGGAAAACAATGGAACGTATAAGCTCGATGACAATGCGAAGGTATCATTTATGTTACTTGAAAATGAAAAATTCGGAAAGATCTTCCCTGTCTTTACGGACGACAGCGAGCTTGAAAAATGCGATGCATTCGGCGAGCATTATACGATAATAACCGACTTTGACTATATTTCGGGAGTGATAGCGGACGGCGGCGCTTGCGAAGGAATGATGATAAATCCTTTCGACGACAATTTGTTTATAAGCAGAAATGCCGTTTCCAAATGGCGCGAAAAGAAGCAGGTGCTCCGCACAGGCAGAGCAAATCACATTATTACGGGGAATACGCCAGTCGATGTGTATACTCCTAATCCTTATCCTCTCAAGCTTTCAAACAAGCTCTGCGAGATAGCGAAAAAACTCCCCGAAGTTAATGCTCTCTGGCTGCGCGGCATAACCTTAAACGGCGACCAAGGCTATCTCCTAGTTATAAACGCTCAGCAGCCCGAACGCTTTTACGACATTTTCGGCATAGCGGGAAAGGAATTTATCGGAAAATTCCCGCTGCATATAGTTCCGCTGAACGGAGACCTCGGAAGAAAAGCGACGCTTAATGTTCTCCCGATATATTCGAAATGAGGTTTATTGTTAAAATAACTAAAAATAATTCCATTATTTTTACGTTTTAAAAGAAAATACCTGTGGACATTTTAAAAAAAGCGTGATATAATGTAAATAGGTAGAATGTTTTTTTGGAGGTATTTTATTATGGCAAGAAAAGCTTTGTTCGGAAATAATATAAAGCCCGCGTGCAAATATTGCGCTCTCGGTACGGCTGCTTCGGGCGATACAATAACCTGCTCGAAATTCGGCGATGTAAAGTCCTATGATTCGTGCAAGAAGTATGTTTACAACCCGCTGAAGAGAATACCGAAGAAAGAGCTTCAGCTCGCGAACTCTGCTGTTAATGACATTGATTTCTAAGGATAAGAAAACCTACATAAACAATTGCCGCGCGGAATACTGTCCGTGCGGCGTTGTTAGTTGATAGTATAAAATATACAAAAACCGCCGAAAAATCGGCGGTTTTTTGTGCTTTAAGTATATTGTAATATATAGTACCTTGTGATATAATAAACAAAAAGAAAAACACGACAGTTCTGTTCTTCTTGACTAAAACCAATCGAATATGATTATTGCCGTATAAAGCAATTCACCTCGGAAAAATCCCGAGGTGAAGTTTGGTCATTATATTCGTGCAATCACGCTGCCGCCATTTCTCCCGCCTGTATCTTTGCTTTTTTATCAAGGTCGTCTTTCCTTGCATTAAGGGCATTCAGGCGGTCAAGATATCCGCTGTATTCCGAATAAGTTACGGTATCCTTTGATGAATACAAAACTTCGGTTATGTCATAGTAAAGCTCGCCATAGTCGGAATAAAGCTCGTAGGCTTCGTTGTAGAAATCCTCGGAATCGGTAAAGTAGGTGTAATATTCCGAATAAATGTCATTTACATCGCTTTTGCCGCTTGAAGTCTCAGTGCTCAGGATATAAAGAACATTTATGTCCGTCTCGTCCTCGGGAGCGGAAACATATCCCTCGGCATCGGCAATAACGGCTTTCTTCCTGTCTGAAAGCTCTTTAAGCTTCGACTGATATTCCTTGTATTCCTCGGAAGAAATATTGCCGCTATAGCTGTAATAGCATTTGTCTTCTATCTCATCATAAAGGTCGTCATAATCGTCTATCAGCTGTGAAAGCTCCTCATATTTATCCGAGTTTTCTTCGCTGTAGAAATAGAAGCCGTATTTTACGTAATTTTCCGTGAGTTCGTTTTCGTCATCTGCGATATCATCAAGAAGCTCTGCGAGAACATCGGTGCTTACTGTGTCAACCTGTCCTATAATATCATCTATCCTGTCTACTGCCGCGTTGCCGAGATCTCCACCGTCCTGCTTTGTTATAGCGTCGCGCACCGTATTGAGATAGTCTATAAGCTCGTTTTTGAAATCATCGTCGGGATAAGTTCCGTCCATATAAGGCGTAAAGTCAAGAACAGACGAGGGCTTTTCAAGCGCCGAACTGTCGTCCTTTACTGTCAGAACAAGGTCTAACGAAACGCTTCCGTAGGTCTTGTTTTTAATTTCAAGTTTAGTCGAGCTTGAATTTCCTTCTACAGAGTTAGTTATGGCAAAGGTCGTATCGTCCAGAAGCGCTGCCGCCTCGGCGTTGTAATCAGCAAATTCATCGGGCAGGTCAATGCTCAGCTCATACTTTCCGACACTCATATCTTTGCCGCAGAACTTTTCGGTCTTTGCGTCGGAGTATTTAAGCTTTATAGAAGCCGTCTGCTTTTCATCGCCGTTTACAACGGTCATTTTTATAGTGACAAGACCATTTTCGTTGTTTTCGGGTTCGTTCTTTACCGATAAGGTATACTGTCCCTTTGACTTTACTTCATATGCGCTTTCCTTTGTTCCGCCCGAGATATAAGATAATACTATGCCGTTGTTTTTTCCTGCGGATAATTCGCAGCTTTTTCCGAGAACGTCTCCCCTGTTGTTTATAACAGTCGTGATTTTAAGCGACAGAGAGCTGTCTATTCTTATATTGTCTATATGATCTTCGAGGTCATCTTTAAGATCGCTTTCGGTATATTCAATGCCGATATTGTTTATATATTCAACTATCTTGCCTACAAAGTAATCGTCAGACGCGAATTTGTCCGCAATGTCGGTTATAAGCTTTTCGATCTTATCGCTGTCAAACTCGGCAGTAAGCACCTTTCCCGAAACCGAAACGCCCGCCGCGCTTATCTCGCCGTTTTCCATTTCTATTTCGGAATCCTTGTAGTTTTCGATGTAGATTTCAACTACCTCGTTTATAAAGCGCTCTAATTCCTTTTCGTCAAATTCAAGAGAAACCGCCTCTTCGGGTTCGGAAATTTCAACGTCCGTTCCGTTTACATTTTCGAGCTTTACCTTTAGTCCTTTTTCCGAAGCAAACGGCAGGACAAGATAAACTTCTCCCTCGTCGTTTACAAGTACCCTTGCGTCAACTTTAAATCCGCTTGCGTCTGCGGCAACGTTATAGGCTAAAGAGCTTTCGCTCGAAGCAACACCCAACGTCATCTTGGATCTATTCATAAACTCAACTATCTCGTCGAGCTCGTCTTCGGTCATAGCGGTGTTTTTCAAAATCTCGCTTTTCGCTTCGTCAGTAAGCTGTGCGTTCACTCCCATAGAAACTTCCACAGAATTTACGCCAAAACGGTTCTTCATTGACTCATTAAATGCCGCAAACGCCGAAGAAAGATCAACGCTCTGACCGTCATCAGACGTTACCGTATCCGACATAGGAACGGACATTCCGCCATACATTCCGCCATAGCCGCCCATATTTGATACATTTCCGAGAGAAGCATAATACTCGGAATAGGATTTAATGCTGCTAGCTAAAGAAGCCTTGTCGAAAGACTGTGCCATCTGCTTTATCGAGTTGCCCTCGACCATAGCAGCATAGTTTGCTTTTCCCATAAAGGTACTTAAAACTGTTGCAGAATTAAAATAGCACAAAAACCCTCCGCCGATAAGCGCCGCAACCAGAACCGCCACTATCGTGATAATAATAGGCTTCTTCGCGCTCTTCTGTTTTACTGCCGCCGCAGCGGGAGCATTTGAAACGATAACGGGCGACTGAGCCGTGTTCTCCGAGGGATCAAAAGGCGGTATGTAGCCTGTTGTTCCCGAGGTAATTCCCGAGGTCGTTCCCGAATAAGTGACCTGCTGATTTGCTCCGACATAAGAGGGCTCGCTCATCTGCGGAATTGCGGACGGCTGAACGCTCGGCTTTGTGAGGTTTACGGGAGCAGCGGGTTCGACAGGAGCAACGGGTTCGGCGGGTGCAAAATTACCAGTCAGACGAATTGTATCCTCTGCCGCCGTATTAACGGCGGGTTCGTCTGCAGAAGCTCCGCAAAAGGCGCAGAACTTTGCATTTCCGGCGAGGGGTTTTTTACATTTCGGACATACGCTTATTGTCTCCACAGAAGTGGGAACAGGCTCTCCGCAGTTTGTGCAGAACTTAGAGCCTTCGGGTATTTCCGAATTACATTTTTTACAAAACATATTATTTCCTTTCTTGATAACACGCGGCAATGCCGCATTTAAAGCCATAATGTTATTATATCTTATTTTGTATTTTCTCGTCAATGTATGAACAACCAAAATTTAAAACCAAATTGCTCCGTTTTTTGTAGACTTATACCAAACCCCGCCTTCTGCGGCATATCTGCATAACACGGCGTTATATAAAAGCAAGAGGGCTTTAATGTTCACTAAAAGACAGATCGTCACAAAACTATATTGCAATTTACATTTATTAGTGATATAATGGAAAAAACACAGTGAAAAACAAGGATAGGTAAAAATGATATCTGCCGCTTTAGCTGTTCTGGAAAATGAAGAACAAAGAAATGAATTTGCGGAGTTTTACGAAAGATACAAAGCCCGCTTTTACAATATAGCCCTTAAAATTCTTGATAATCCCGAAGACGCCGAGGACGCTGTACAAGAGGCGTTTTTGGAGATTGCAAATAAGCCCGATACTTTTTTCTCACTAAGCGATAAAAAAAGGTTTCATTATTTTTGTGCTGTTATAAGGAATGTGGCTATTGATATGCTCAATAAAAACAAAAGGATTCAAACAGAAGAGCTTTCTGATGATGTAATTTATCGAAATAACGATAACCCGCTTGAAAATGCATTATTTGATAACATATCCCACAATGAAATACTTTTGTTTATTGAACATCTTCCTGACTTACAGCGAGAGGTTCTGATACTTGTCTGCTTGTTAGAATTGCCAATATCTAAAGCGTCAGAAGCTCTCAGGGTTTCTGAAAATGTGGTTTATCAAAGACTTTACTTAGCAAAAAAAGCCATAAGACATTTTATTGATGAAAGGAATGAGAATGATGACGGAAAATGTATTTAAATCAATTCTTGAAGAATACGCCGAGCGCGAATGGGCGAAATATGCGGATGTACCCGAACACGTTTTTTCGCGCAAACACAATCGCTCAATGAAACGCATTTTCAGTTTATACGAGAAGAACACGAGAAAATTTAAAAATTATTATGCTCCCGCTCCCACGCCAACAATAAAATTTACACGAAAAAATATAATGCTGATAATTTTAATAGCCTTTTTAGCTGTTTTGGCAGGATGTTCTGCGACTTATTTCATATCACAGAGCTTTCGAGGTGAAGTTTATAGTGACAACACCGAGCTGTTTTTTATAAACACTGAAAATTGTCCGACTACTATTGAGAAGAAATACTATTTGCCAAATATCCCCGAAGAATATGAAGTCTTGGATAAAACTTCATCTCCGTTTTATGAATTCATAAGTTACATAGATAACAAAACAGGTAAAACTATTTCGTTCAGCCAATATGTTAAAGATGAGTTTACTTCGTTTCATCTTAATACTGAAAAAGGTAAATTGGTCGAATTAGATAAAAATGAGCATAACGGAATTTTTCTCGATTTGAGCAGTGAAGTTATAAATTCAAATTGTTTTATATGGGATAACGGAGATTATATTTTAGAAATTGGCAGCAATTTGTCCAAAGAAGAACTTTTAAATTTGGCAAAAAGTGCTGAATTTTATTAAAATAAGAAATAACAGCATAAGAAATAACCCCTAAAAAAGACTTATATTATAGAGAGGTAAAAACTCTCAATAAATATGAGAGGGGGTGTTTCCGATGGTTCTAAGGAAAATAATGGTAATATTATTTTCTACGATTGTTTTATGTACAAGTCTTATGGCGACAACAAGCGCAGAAACAATGTATTTGAATGCTGATGAAGGTATAGCTCCGGCTTATGAGATTGCGAGTGACCCAAAAAGCATAATAAAAATAATTGACAACTGCGCATATTGTACAAGTGAAACCCGTGGTGCCGATGCAGTAAGCATAAACGTCGAGCAGACTTTGGAAAAGTACAGCGGTTGGTTTTGGATATGGAATAGTGTTGATGGCGCTCACTGGATAAAATCCATAAATGCCAATACCATTTCGGTTGTTAATACCAAAAACGGGCTGTCAAGCGGTACATATCGTCTTAAATCAGTTTTCACGCTGACAAACACAAAAGGCAAGACTGAAACAATCACTATCTACAGTAGCGAAGTAAAAGTTTCTTAAAGAAACAAAACTCAGTTTGTTATGCAGAACGGGGGTGCAATAAAATCAAAATTTTCCGGAATTTGTTTTTACGCTTACAAACAGCGCAGGCAAAACCGAAACTGTCACTGCTTACAGTGACGAAGTAAAAGTGGCATAATATGCCGAAGATTTTTATTCTAAAGGAGGAGGTTTCTATATGAAATCACTTAAAAAAATCATAGCGGGAGCTATGGCAGTTGTTATGACTGCAACAATCGGAGCTTTAAACATTACTGCAAGTGCAGCTTCTGTACCCGTAAGATCTTATTCATGGAAAACAACTTATCGTGATCAGGCTAACACAGGTACATATACAGGTACAAAAGACTTTTGCTACATGATGTATTCACCAGATGGGTATAAAGTCTCCCTTATGTCTATGTCATGCAAGCTTGCGGGAACATACGGCACTGTTACCGCTGTTACTACCAGCACTGAAGTAGAAAAAGTTTCCACAAAGTTGACAAGAGTCGGAGAGACAAATACAATAAAGGTAAATCCTATTAAGCCGTTATATGGCGTTCAGTTTGAGATATACTCTACTATAAGCCCTGCTGGGAATTATGTAGAGGCAAGCGGCGAAATAGTGTGCGTTGAATAATTAGTTTTTGCCGCCCTTTTGTGGGCGAAAGGGCGGCAATTTTTAAGGAGGTGTTTCCCATGAAAAAACTAGCGGCACTATTCTTATCGATCGCCGTACTTACATTATGTTCAGCCTGTGAAAATAATGACAACAATTCGTCAAACCCCGACCTCAATTTTGGCGATCCTATAGAAAAACATGAAAATCCTATAACCTATTATACAAATGAAGAAGTAAAAGAAATGATAGAACAAAACAGCAACCTTAAAGTAAGCGATGATTTCTTTTATACTTTAGTTCCTAAAACCATAGACCATGTGAGCGAATTTGTCACAGGCACTTCTTATCAGCTCCAGCCGAAAGAAGAACTTGAAGAATTTAAAACCGTTTTTAAATACCTTTTCCCCAACCATGAACTAGATGAAAATTGCCTTTATTATTTTAACAATTATGAAGATGTTGATAAAACCTTGGCTGTAGATGATGGTTATTTCCCACTCAGCAACAAAGAGGTATACGACACCTATATGGCGGGCGGATATGTCCACGACGGTTTGACGTTTATGGTTTATAAAGAGGATTATGCCGAACGCGAGGAAAGCGTTTCTTTGTACTATCGAAGCCCGTTCGGAAACGATTATTGCACCTTCAACAAAGGCGTTCTTGAAAAATATTCTGCACAAAAGAACGGCGAAACAACTTATTCTGCATCAAGTAATATTTGCGCGTTCATAACGAACCATGCGACCGAATTTGTAGGGAGCTTTCCTCCCGACAGCGAAGAAAAATTTAAAATGCTTGACGACAAAGAAATATCAATAAAAGAAGCGGTAAAGTTTTTTGAAGATTATATCGTATCTATCCCGACCGCCGCAGAACATTCGGGGTTTGGTATCCATGTAAATGAAGTTTATGTCTATCAAATTTCGGAAACCGACGATCATTGTGTATTTCAGTTTACAACTTCAAGATCGTTTGACAATATCCCGTTTAGTTATGTCTATGACGGCACTGATGTTGACGGTATGGACAGAGATATGTCTATGGGGTGTATGGTCGTTACGGACGACGTTGAGGGAGCATATGCGACTTATAATGCATATAAGGCGTTCGACGAAACAAAGCACACGGATTTTATACCGTTTAATGAAGCAGTAAAGACCATCTCCGAAAAACTGACGGACTATGTAGACTTTGAAGTGACAAGGGCTGAACTTTTGTACAGAGATAACAAAAAAATATATTGGGGGCAGATCGGCGAAAACTTTACACAAGCACACCCCGCGTGGAAGCTGACCTTAGAAAACACCAACGACGGCGTTAGATATGTAGCCTATTTAAACGCTCTTACGGGAGAATTTGACGGAGGGAGATGAGAAAGTTATTGCTATAACGGGCGACGTCGTTTAATTTTACACTATGTAAACTACAACTCTATCTACAATTTTAAACACGAAAGGAAAAATCATTATGAAAACAAAAACAACAATTTTAGCGGTATTAGCTTGCGCAGTGCTTATGTCTGGGTGCGACCAATCTACGCCGATAGGCGAACTTAAAAACATATCTCTGGAAGAAATGGGCGGAAAGGAAATCGAAATATCAAGCGCTTCTAAAGACGAGATAAAAAGCGCAATAGACGCATGCGATAATTTCAAGGCTTCGGAAGACTTTTATTTAAACGTCCCCGAAAAAGCAAAGGTCTATGAATTCAGGTCGTTTTCCGACAACGATTATGTCGGACGAGAATATACGCCGCAAATGGCTATAGAAGATTTCAGAAAGGCATACTCCTATTTCTTCCCCGACAGCGAACTTAACGAGGACTATTTTTCCTATACATGGACAGAGCCCTTGGAAAACCTGAACAGTTATAAAGACCTTCCCGAAAACCCCGAAGTAGAAAGCGGACTTGTAAAAGACTTTGAGCAGACGGAAGGGATCATCAGTTTGAGATACAGCGAGGGCGATGACGAGGAGATCCCCGTCAATATGTCCTCTACGCCGAATATTTCGAGCTTTAGCGTATGCCACGGAAAAATCTTTGAATATGCATATGAAAACAAGCTGGTTTATGAGCGTATGTCGACTGCCGCTTCTTTAGACCAATATTTCAGCGTAGAAGGCACTTACAGCCCCACAAGCGAAAAATCCTTCAAGCTGCTTGACAAGGAAACAAGGATTTGCGACGCAGTGCGTTTCTTTGAAGAATATATCAACAACGCGCCTATAGGAAAAAGCGTAGAGAAAAATATGACCACAAAGGTTTACTCCGTAAAGGTTTTGGAGATAGGCGATATATACGGATTTTATTTCGATCTGCAAAAGCAACTGACAGACGTCAATTTCGAGCATTGTCCTATAGGAAATACGGTTTCCGAGAACAATATGAAAAATCACTATCTCGGCGAGGGCGCAACCGCGCTGATGATAGAAAGCGACAATGTAGACATGTTTTCGTCAATGCCGTTACATATGGGAATTTCAGATGTAAAAAGCGTTGAAAAAGTTATCTCGGCAGACGAGGCTGTAAAAAAGTTCTCCGAAGGCTTAACAAAGGAAGTCGAGTTTGTAATAAATGATTTAGAGTTTGTTTACTATTCGTCTTATGTTCCGATAGAGCTCGGCAGCTTAAATCCGCTGACGCACGAAGCCAAGGTCGTTCCCGTCTGGAAGCTCACCGCTTATAACCCGAACGACCATCTGACATATTTCGTCTATATCGACGCCAAAGACGGCGGGAATATAAGACAATATGCCGTTTCAAATAACGTTGGAGTTATTACAGACTGTAGATAAAGCCCCATCTGCGTTGTCAGCGTCACTGCAACAGCCACAAAGGCTAGTTGCAGTAACGCTTCCTAGCATCTGGGACTTTCTCTACAGTCTGAAGCAAGACTTTTTATAAAGGCTGAAATAACCTTGGGGTTATTATAAAATAAAGCCGTTTATTAAATTCAAACATCAGAAAGGAGATAAGAAGCAAAAAACATTATGCGTGAAACAGCAATATCGTTTAGAAAAACAGTTACCTCTTGGAATTTTTGGCTCTGCGTGGGCGCAACGGCGGCGCTGTTGTTCTTTTCCGTGATATATGATGACACCCTAACGGGAAACAGATATTCAGTGATAAATGCGCTCTTTAGTTTTTCTGCCGATGAATTGAAAGGTCATTTTGAGTTCTGCAATATATACGTATGCTATGGCGCGCGGGGCTCGTGGTTTTCGCTTTTCGTTCCGATCATAGCGGCGTTTTGCTTTGTTCCCGAAATGTGTGCCGAGAGAGAAGAAAACGCTCTGCGGTTTCAGGTGGTGCGCTCCTCAAAAACAAAGTGGCAGCTGTCAAGGTTTTTCTCGGGGATCATTTCGGGCGGCACGGCGGTTACTTTGGGGTATGTCATATTCTCGGGGATTGTAATGCTCCTTTTCCCGAGCGTTTCCGAAATGGAGCCTTTTGCGGCGGAAACGGCGAAAATGATGTCGGGGGAGTTTTACATTCTGGTCTTGGATATGTGGGTATTTGCAATATTCCAGAGCATTCCGTCTATGCTTCTTACAAGCGTTTTGCAAAGCAAATATCTGATAATATGCATACCGTTTTTCCTCAAATACGCTCTGTCACAGCTTTTCAGCAAGCTCACTATGGACACCTGGAACAACGATTATGGCGAAGGCTTTATTGAAATGCTGAAGTTTTTAAATCCCGACGGACTTATGGACATAAGCATGACGAAATACTATGAGACATTTATAATGTACGGAATACTTCTCGCGGTTTCATTGGCGGCGTTTATGATAATTGAAAGAAAGCGGGGCGATTTCGGTGGATAAGCTGCGGAAGATCTGGGGCGTCGCAAGGACGGAATATGTAAACTGGATAACCGACCCTCGAATAATAATCCTCGGCATTCTGATGATATTCATAAAAACTCTCGTAATAGACCCTCTTGCGGCACGCGCGGACAAGTTCGGCGACACAATGATAATATTCGAGCCGTATATTGCAGTAGGAAATTCCTCGGCGCTTTTGCTGTTTATGCCGCTGGTCTTTCTGATATTGCTGGCGGATTATCCGAGGCTCGGCGGAAATTCTATGTTCTTTATATCAAGGACGGGAAAAAAGAGCTGGCTTTGCGGGCAGATATTGTTTTTGATAATGGCGATAACGACGTTTATTGCCGCGATATTTTTAGCAAGTATCCTGTTTTCGGGGGGACATTTCGGAACGGAATGGAGCGAGGCTGTAAAGAAATATGCGGCGCGGTTTCCCGACGAGGCATACAGCTTTGACAGTCTGCTTCTTCCGCCAAATCTTTACAACCAGATACCGATGATAACGGCTGTTTGGCAGACAAGCGTTCTGCTGGGAGCTTATCTGCTGGCGTTGTCGCTTATTATTTATCTGGTGAAAATTCTCTTCGGCGGTCCCGCGGGACTTGCGGCGGCAGTTGTAATAATGGCTCTCGGAACAGTAACGGCAAATCTTTCAAGCGGAATAAGGTGGGCTTTTCCCACGTCAAACACTATACTCTGGTATCACTATACTAATATATTCAGCGAACCTATCTATCCCTTATGGGCTTCTTTCCTATATTTTGGGGCATTTATAGCGGTTCTTATTACAGGTTGTTTTATAGCTTTGAAAAAATTAAAATTTACGGAGAATTACTGACATGATAGATATTAAAAATGTAAACCTTACACTACAGAAAAACCCAATCTTAAAGAACATCAACGTACACTTTGAGCGCGGACAGATACACGGACTTATCGGCAGAAACGGCAGCGGAAAAACCATGCTTCTGAAATGCATATGCGGATTTGTAAAACCGAATACGGGTGAGATAATTGTCGACAACAAGCGCATCGGAAAAGACTGCGACTTTCCGAAAAACGTCGGAATAATCATAGAAACGCCTGGATTTATACCGTATTATTCGGGGTATAAAAATCTGAAGCTCTTAGCAGACCTGCGCGGGAATATTTCAAGAGACGACATACGAAGGACAATGGAACAAGTCGGCTTAGACCCCGACCTTAAACGCCACGTCCGCAAATACTCTCTCGGTATGCGCCAGCGTTTGGGCTTGGCTCAGGCGATAATGGAAAACCCCGACCTTCTTATCCTCGACGAGCCTATGAACGGTCTGGACAAAGACGGCGTAAAGGATATGCGGCAATATCTGCTTGATCTGAAAGCCCGGGGCAAGACTATACTTATCGCCTCACATTCCGCCGAAGATATCGACGTGCTTTGCGACACGGTATGCGAGATGGACAAGGGCGTTTTGTCAGTATACAGGATATAGTGTACAGTATGCAGTAAAGGTGTCCGCTTCGCGGATAATATTTAGATTGTTCTATAATTAAAAGAGCGTAAGCCTGCGATAGATTTACGCCCTTTCCTTTAAAAACAATTTAAATCCTACCCGCCGTAAGGCGGGTACCTTTGCTGTACACTGTACACTGTATATTGTCAACTGCCAACAGGGCGGGGTGCGCCAGCGCCCCGCGACTTTCCCCCTTCCCCTTCTAGAGGTTAGAGATAAGATGTAAGAGGTAAGAATTTCGGGGAGCTTTTGAAAGTTAAAGTTTATTGATGTTTATAGAAAGAGGCTAGAGGCTAGAGTTTAAATCCCAGCCTCTTTTTATATTTTATTTTCATCGGACAACCTTTCTGCTTTTACTGCATACTGTACATTGTACACTGTCAATTGTCTGCGGGGTGCAGGGCGCGCAGCGCCCTGCAATTTTCCCCCTTCCCCATCTAGAGGCTAGAAATTTAGATGCTAGAGACTAGAGTTTGAGAGGAGAGGTTATTCGATTTTCGTAAGTATTCTAGTCTCCAGCCTATTTCTCTGAAAACCAAAAAACTTTATTTCCAAAAAGTTCCTCAAATTTCTTACCTCTTACCTCTAACCTCTAATCTCTAGAAGGATGGGGCGAATAAACGTTTTTAGAGAAATAGCGTTTGAAAAAAAACTCTCCCGAATGCTGTACACTGTATATTGTCAACTGCCAACACGGTCTATTTTCTTGTCCATATGCATATAAATAGACAAGTATTTTAAAGGGGTGTTTATATGGGAATATTATATGACAAGCTTATAGCGCTCGACGAGCTTTCTATGCGCGAATGTGTGATAACTATACGGATAAATTCAAGCTCGGATATATCGGAGATATACGTTGAAAATTGTCGGAAGGTCTTGTCCTGCGACGAGGAATTTATAACGCTCGGCGTATGCAGAACCGATATACGCATTTCGGGAACACCGCTCGTGCTCGAAAATTTCGGCGTAGGGGGAGTAAAAATAACGGGGAAAATTTCCTCCGTGGATCTGGACAAATGTTCTGGAAGAAGGTCTGACAAATGAAAAAGGAAAAGCGTTCAGATTTATTTTTCGGAACGGTCGGTTTTTCGGGCATAGGCGGGTTTCAGGAAAATCTTGTGACGGCGCTTCTTGAAAGCGATATTCCAATAAGAAAACTTAAAGCTTCGGGATCGGAGATAAGCGGCGAGGTGTCGCCGTTCGATTATTACAAGACCGCTTCTCTTGCGCGCAAAAACGGCGTAAGAATACGCGCGAGAGAGCGGAAAGGATTATATTTTACATTGTCTAAATACCGCACAAGAGCGGGGCTTTATGTGGGACTTCTTGTATTTATAATGATAATATCAATTTTCGGAACAAAGGTAATTGACATACAATATGACGGCGAGGCAGTGCCTTCCGAAATTAACCCCATTCTTGAAGAATGTGGGATAGGGATAGGCACGAGCGTTTCAAAAATAAACTTTTCCGATGCCGAACAGCGCATAATGCTCGAAGTTCCCGACTGTGCATGGGCGGACGTTTCGTGCGAAGGGTTCAGGCTGAAGGTTGAGGTGCATAAAGGAACACCCGCTCCCGAAATAGAAGGCACAAATCCAAGAAATATCGTTGCTTCACATTCTGCGGTCATCATTTCACAGACCATAAGAAAAGGCGGCTCGGTCGTTACAGTAGGAAGCGGCGTGAACGAGGGCGATTTGCTCGTTTCGGGAACGGTATTTGACGGTGAGACCAAGACAATGTTTATACATTCGGACGCGGAAATTATCGGAGAATTTTCCGAAACGAAAGAGTTTTTTGTTCCGTACAGTGAAACTGTAATGCGCGCAGAGGGCGAACAAAAGCGCTTTAGCTATCTTATTTTCGGCGACGACGAATATCCGCTTTTCTTCGGCAGAGCGTTTGCCGAAAACTCGCTTTATTCCGAGGAAACAAAACTGATACTAAACGGAAATGTAAAAATAAGAACGGAGATATTTACACAGTATGTTCCGAAGGAAATAAAAAGAAGTCCCGAAAACGCCGTTTCGGAGCTTAAAAAACAGATAGCGCTCTATGAGGAGAATTTTTATAAAGATTTTGAAATAGTAACTTCAAACGAAAGATACTATCCCGAAGAAGACGGCATAAGGGTTCAGGTTGATTATACCCTTCGCGGGGATATAGCGAAACCTGTTGATATAGAAATGGATATTGGCTGATGAAAAAGCTCATTATTTAAAGCAAAAAACAATTGAATTTCGTGTTGCATAGTTGTTAATAATAATTATTTTTCAGATAACAAAACCCTTTTAGAAGTAAGAGGTAAGAATTTGGACTAAAAGTTATTTATTGCGTTTAAAAAAGTTTGTTATAAAAGAAATAAGAGGTATGAAATGCACCCCTTTTATTAGACAATGTGATATAATAGAGATATAGCAAATTAAAATTTAACGAAAGGGGTCATT
>CANQFZ010000009.1 GCA_947600065.1 uncultured Clostridia bacterium
TAGCGGCTGATTTCGTTCAAAGTTATTAACATCATATTTTTTTGAGAAAAGTGTAACATATCATTGACAAACGTACACTTCTGTTTAATTATTGCGCAAAAAACTTATTGACAAATTACGGGGTATGTGTTAGAATGAAGTTGCTACACAATTTAATAAAACTTCCAATAGGCATGCTGCATTGTTCATAGCAAATGCGCAGGCTTTATTTTGGTATGCCTTTTTTGGGAGTATTGAAATTGTGTAGCAGCAACGAAGCTTAGCGTTTTTTGCAGTGCGCGGCTTCGGCTGCGCACTTTTTTATTGTCAATTTAAGGAGGAAAAAATGAAAAGAACAAAATTTTTATCGGCAATTTTAGCGGCGGCGCTCCTTCTGTCGGGGTGCGGCGAGGACAACGAAAGCTCCTCTCAAAGCTCACAGCAGAGCAGTGTTACGGACAATCCAAACAGTTTTTCTCAGAATAGTACATCTTCTTCAAGCTCGTCTGAAAATAGTTCGTCTGAAAACAGCTCGTCCGAAAACACCGAAAGTTCTTCAAGCTCCGCTGTCAGCAGTTCCAAGCAAGAAAGCAGTTTGGCTGAAAGTTCTTCAAGTGTAGGGGTTTCAAGCTCAAAACCCGCAAGCTCGTCAAGCAAACCTGCGTCAAGCAGTTCAAAGCCCGCAAGTTCTTCAAGCTCCAAGCCTGCAACTCCTTCTGCAAGCGGTACGGTGACAATTTTAGGCGTAGAATATGATATTGCTACAACGACTGAATTGAATTTATTTAAAAATGAAAATGTTACAAATGATGACGTAGAAAAAATAGGCAAGCTTGTAAATCTTACATATTTGGATTTGACTTACACTCACATCAGCGATATAAGCCCACTTAAAAATCTTACTAATCTTACATATTTGGATTTGACTAACAATAAAATCAGCGATATAACCCCTCTTGCAAATCTTACCAATTTGACAGAGTTGGATTTGGGAAACAATCAAATCAGCGATTTAACTCCACTTGAAACTCTTACTAACCTTCCATATTTATATTTAAGTCATAATAAAATCCGTGACATAACTCCGCTTAAAAATTTAACGAAATTACGGATATTATATTTAGACGACAATCAAATCAGTAATATAGAACCTGTAGCCAATCTCACAAATTTGGAATAATTATTTTTGAACGCGAATAAAATCAGCGATTTAACTCCACTTAAAGACCTTAACAATCTGCACTGGTTATATTTGAACAAAAATAAAATCAGCGATATAAGCGCGCTTGCAAAACTTACTAATCTGGAACATTTGAATTTGTTTAATAACCAAATCGGTGAAGATAACATAAATTGGCTTAAACAGCAGCTCCCGAAATGCGATATTGAAACCAAAGAGTCAGAGGACATACCAACAGGATGACATCGCAACAGCCAGATAAGCAATAGCTCCGCCCCATTTCGGGCAGGGTTTGGCAGTGTACTGCAGACAGTGCACAGTATTCAGTAATAAAAGAAAGGCAATCCGCTTATTTATCACTTTTGAAAAACTTTAACGAGCTTCTTTCCCGCTCAAAGGCTTTTTCACACTAAATGTGTTTTCCGCTCAACACATCTCTATAAGATTGCCATTTCAAATGCTTGCATTTGAAACGGCAATGTGGGGAAAACTCTTGTTTTCCCCACACCCTTTAGCGCCTTTTGCCGTTGGCGGTGGCTTTGCCCCCGCGCCCCCCACCAGAGAGGAAACTTTTTTGCAAAAAAGTTTCCTCTCTGGACTCTCCTTCAAAAAACTCTTATGCGCCGCCCGTAATGTGGTTTGATTGGAAAAGAGCTTCGCCGCTCAAAACAGCTCTTACCTCTTACCTCTAATCTCTTACCTCTACAAATGGGGGGAGGACCTCACGTCCTCCCCGTTTGTTATATTTCGTCCCGACTATTGCCGAGGGAAACTCTGTTTGTGTTCTACACATTCTCCAACATTGCCGTTGAATTATAATTTGACCTTTATTCGTCCTGGAGCGCGTCGTAGCCGCTTTCGCCCGTTCTTATCTTGATAACGTCAGCAACGTCATAGACAAAGATCTTTCCGTCACCGATATTGCCCGTGTAAAGAACTTCCTTCGCCGTCTCAACAACCGTCTCAACGGGAACTTTGCATACGACTATCTCCATCTTTATCTTCGGCAACAGGTGAGTTTCAACGGGAACGCCACGGTACATCTCCGTAGAGCCTTTCTGCATTCCGCAGCCGAGAACGTTCGTTACCGTCATACCCGTAATGCCTATCTTAGACATTGCGTTCTTGAGAGCTTCAAAGCGATCCTGCTTTGTAAGGATAACAACTTTCGTCATTGTTACGCTGCTGTCGGTAGGAACATATTTCTTATGTACAACAGGTACAGCCTGCTCTGTAGAAGCAACCTTTTCGAGAGTGTCGACTTCTTTTTCCTTGCCTGTAGAAGAAACTTCAACCTGCATAGAAGGTACAAAGTCCGCATATGCCGCAGGCAGACCGTGTTCTGTAGAGTCAAGTCCGACAACTTCCTCGTGACGTGAAACTCTGAGACCAACAGTCTTTTTGAGAAGAAGGAACGTAAGGAAGATCGTTATACCTGTCCAAGCCAGAACCGAAACAACTCCGAGCGCCTGAACGCCGAGCTGCTCCCAGCCGCCTCCGTAAAACAGACCGCGCATTTTCGCACTCGGATCATGAAGCGCTGCTACGCCGCCGTTCTGTCCGTTTCCTGTCGCAAACAATCCGACCGCCAGCGAGCCCCAGATACCGTTGCAGAAGTGAACTGCGACTGCGCCGACAGGGTCGTCGACTTTAAGTTTGTAGTCGAGCAGCCAAACGCCGAAGCATACCAGAAATCCCGATACAAGACCGATTATGAATGAACCGAGCGCGTCTGTATCGGCACACGGCGCCGTAATTGCAACCAGTCCCGCGAGCGAAGCGTTTAAGCACATCGAAACATCGGGTTTGCCGTGCTTTATCCAGGTAAATACCATCGTCGTGCAAGTAGCTACCGCAGGGGCAATCGTCGTAGTAAGGAAGATGTTCGCGAGGTATTCTACATTAGAAGCCGCCGCGCCGTTAAATCCGTACCAGCCGAACCAGAGGATAAACACGCCCAGAGCGCCGAGCGTCATTGAGTGACCGAGAATTGCTCTCGGCTTTCCGTCCTTGTCGAACTTTCCGATACGAGGACCGACCATTGCCGCGCCGATAAGAGCGCACATACCGCCGACCATATGAATTGCCGTTGAACCCGCGAAATCAACAAAGCCCATCTGTGCGAGCCAGCCGCCGCCCCAGATCCAGTGAGCTTCTATCGGGTAAATAACTGCGCTTATTACTCCCGAGTAGATGCAGTATGTAAGGAACTTTGTACGTTCCGCCATAGCGCCCGAAACTATCGTAGCCGCCGTTGCGCAGAAAACGAGGTTGAATACAAATTCCGCACATCTGTCAAAATTGCCGAAGTTTGAGATGATATCGAGCGTCGGAATTCCGACCAGCCCGAAGAGCGCGTCCTCGCCGAGCATAAGCCCAAATCCGAGGAAGATGAAAACGACAGTGCCTATACAGAAATCCATCAGGTTTTTCATTATGATGTTTCCTGCGTTCTTGGCTCTTGTCATACCTGTTTCGACCATTGCGAAACCGCACTGCATAAAGAATACAAGCGCCGCGCCTATAAGATACCATATACCGTTTCCGTCGCCGACGTTAAACATTTCGGCGTCGACGACCTCCTGAACGCTCGCTTCCGAAAGCGTTGCAAGATACTCTACCATAAATACCGCTCCTTTTAAAATTGATAAAACAAAAAAGAGCCTAAACGGAAAGATCCCGCGCTCGGAATTTCCGCTTCAAGCTCCCTTGCTTATGTCATTATTATAATCACCAAAACAGGATTTGTCAATAGAATTTTGCAAGTTTTTTATTTTAAACTTGCATTTTGTATCATTTTACAAAAATGTGCAAAAATGTTTACTTCTCTGTTGCAATTTTTACAAAAACCTTATTATATCACAGGAAAATGCATACAATAATACACGGATAATTACATTTTCGAGAACTTTTTCCGATGATGTGATTAAATGGAAAACATATTTCGGAGAAAATTTGCAGAAAATATTGCTGCAAACTTTCAAAAAGGAGTGATAGTATGGCACGTCAGGCATCAGGCATAATCAAAGGTGCGGCGGCGGGTCTTGCAGTCGGCGGCGCAACCTTCGCAGCTGTAAAGTATTTTTCGGACAACCGTCGTATTCGCCGCAAAACTGCCGCAAAAGCCGCAAAGCTTATCGGAAGCTTTATGGATATGATGTAAAAATTAAGAGGTAAGAACCTCAAAGTTCTTACCTCTCAGCTTGTATAAAATCTTATTTGCGGTTCTTATCAAACCTTATTTCTCTAAATTACCTTTACTCGCCCTAACCTGCTAGAGGTAAGAGTGTAAGCGCGTTATCCGCCTTACGGCGGATAACGCTGTAAGAGGTAAGAAGTCAAAGGTAGTTTTGGAGATAAAGTTTTTTGATGTTCAGAGAAAGAGGCTGGAGGCTAGAGTTTAAGAGGAAAAGTTGTTTTCCACTCAAAACAAATTCTAGCTTCTAGCTTCTTCTTTGTAATAATCAATAAACTTAAATCCTCAAAAGCTCCCCGAATTTCTTACCTCTTATTTCTAACCTCTAACCTCTAGATGGGGAAGGGGGAAAGTGCGGGGCGCCCCGCGCCCCGCCTGTCGGCAGTTGACAGTAGATAGGGTAAAGTATTCAGTAACACCCTAAATGCTGTTCGGTCAATATAACGCATATAAAGAAAAAAGAGGCTATAGTTTAAACTCTAGCCTCCAGCCTCTTTTTTTGATAACCGTATAACTTTATCTCCAAAACAACTTTTGAATTCTTACCTCTTACTTCTAACCTCTAACCTCTATTAGGTGTTCCCTGTGTTTTCCGAAAGAACTGCTTCTATCTTTTCGGTTCTGTTAGCCGAGTTTCCGCTGCGAACTACCGTAAGCGTTACGGTATCGCCGGGCTTCTTTGCCGCAAGGATCTTGCTTACATCACCCGTAATTACGGACTGACCGTCTATCTCGGTTATGGTGTCGCCAACCTTCAGTCCGCTCCTTGAGATTGCAAGCGAGCTGTCAATTGACTTTACCTGCATTCCCGCGGGTATTCCGTATCGGTTCGCATATGATTCGGGAATGAGAGTATAGGTTATTCCGAGAAGCGCTCTGCCCGAAACATAACCCTTTGAAATAAGGTCCTCAATAACTCCCTTTGCGTCGTTTATCGTTATCGCAAAGCCGAGGCTCTCCGCATAGCTTGAAACATACTTTTCATTTACAATGCCTATAACTTCTCCATAGCCGTTGAAAAGTCCGCCGCCCGAGTTTCCGCTGTTTATCGCGGCGTCGGTCTGTATAGAAGTAAGCGCATAATTTGCGGTGTTGACCTGGCGGTTAAGTCCCGAAATAATGCCCTTTGAAACAGATGTTTCAAGTCCGAGAGGATTTCCTATAGCAAAACAGTCGTCGCCTATATGCAGCTTGTCGGAATCTCCGAGAACTGCCGCAGTAAGATCCTCAGCTTCAATTTTCAAAACCGCAAGGTCGGTGTCGCTGTCCATTCCTATAAGCTTTGCGTCATAGGTTTTAGACTCACCGTCGTGCGCATTGTCATTGACCTTAACGGAGAAATAATCTCCGCTTTCAACAACGTGGTTGTTTGTTACGATATAACCGTTTTTTGAGATTATAACGCCGCTTCCTCTGCTGTACAGAGTTTTCGAGCCGTTGTAGTTTATCGAAACGTCAATATAAACTATGCTGTCCGAAACTGCCTGTACAAGGTCTCGCGTGTACTTATAAGTACCGTCGCTGTTGTATTCGATCTCGGTGTTTGAGGTCGGAGCGGAAACTTCCGCTTGGAGGTCGTCGAGCGTTGGGGTAGGTGCGCTTGTGTCAATATTGGGGGAGGGGAGGGAGTTGTTCGTATCAAGCACTTGATCTTCAACAACGGTGTTGTTGAACTGCTTGCTTGCGAGATATGTTCCCGCAAAACCCGAGCCGCCTCCGACGATAGCGACCGCCGCGATAAGCGCTGCGACCTTTGCGGTCAGGTGTTCTTTACGCGGTTTTGACGGCGTTTTAATTTCATTGTTGTTTTCATTATAGTCTTTCATGTCATAGATCCTTTCTGAAATCCCTTTGTAATGAGGGAATGAACTTTGTATTTCTTGGCTTCTGGAATGATTATAATCCGCTAATGTGATTTTTATGTGACATAAAATTGAAGAAATAATTAAAATAAAGAAAAATTATTCTGTTTCAAACGGCTCTATCTTTTTGAGCAGCATTGTGCTTGTAATATTGCATCTATTTTCAAACCGCATGCAAAAATTCAAAGGATCCACATTCTCCAGAACGCTGCTTTCAAAATATTCCCTTATGAATTTTATCGAATAAACGTATTCGTCCTTTTCATCGCCTGCTTTGTCGCGGCGCTGTGTATAGCCCGATATAACTATATCATGAATTGCGGGGCTTATATTGAATAGATTTGCGGAAATAAAAATTGCCAGCCCAAAAACAAGCTTTACATACTCTTGTTTTAAAGTCGCCTGCGTTTTTTTCTTTTCCTTGAGATTCCCGCTTTCAAGCTTTACAACCTCCATAGTGGGCAGATCTTCAATTTCGGGTAAATCTACATCAAGGTATAGAACACCCATTTCCCTTTGCCATTCAAAATCAACGTTTATTTCTACAGGCAGCTCACATGACGCTATCCATTCTTCAACAGCATCGTTTATTATTTCATCTTCTCCCTCTATGAGAGCATTCATATAATTTCTGTCGGCAATATACTGCTCGTTGAATTTTCCCGTTTCTGCTGCCGAGCGACTTTCTTCTTCAAGATCAAACTTTTGCTTTTCTTCGTTCCATTTGTCTATTTCACTTTTAAGGCGGGAATACAGATTAGCCTCAACATATTCCCTGCGAAGCCTTCCTATATTAAAGATATTACCCTTTACGCATGTCTTTGCTTCTTCATCAAGCGCTTGTCGTACACTGTTTTCCGTAGGGTATGGAATGTCATATTCCCTGCGGGTGTAAACGGGCGGTCTGAGATTATTCAGAACACTTAAATATTGTTCAATATTATCAACCCTCGGAGATTGCTTGTATATTTCTATAAATCTGTCATTCTCGGCTTTCGCTTCATTATAGGCATTGTCAAGCATTTGGCGTCTGTTAATTTCAAGAGCCTGTACCTGAGCCTTGTATGTATCGGTGCTTTTTATTGTTCTTACAACATACGGGTCGACAATAGGAAGATCTTTTTCGTCTCTGAGTTCAATTTTTCCGTCGGGGCTCATTACAACCTTGACTTGCTTCGGAACGGCTGTCGAGCTCGAACGTTTTTTTGCAGAGGTGCTTTTACGGGAAGAGCTTGATTTGCTCCCGCCCGATAAGCTCGTGCTGTATGACAAGCCCGTTCCCGGTATGCCGACAGTGACGCGCGATCTTTTTCCGAGCGTCACGGAATGTCCGCGCCCGCCTAATGTCAGGCTTGCTCCCGATTTTGAAAAATTGACCTTAACGCCCTTGCAGATTTTTACGGATTTTCTGAAACGAAATCCCATGATGCTCAACTCCTGCTAAATAAACTCAATTGTCACTGTTTTAATACGGTTTTTTAATATTTGAATATGCCGCTCCCGCAATAACTATATACATATAAAGTTGGTTTTAAAAAATTAACCTCTTATGTTTAAGCCTCTTTTATCGCTTTCTCAACTTCCAGCCCTATCGCGCATTCAAGGCGCTTTTTCTGCATTTCGCAGGCGAGCTTGTACGGCGCGCGGCAGTCGCCCTCGTAAAGAAAGCTGTTTGCGTTGCAGCCGCCCGAACAGTAAAACTTCGCCCAGCAGTCGCGGCAGCCTTTCTTGCTGTAAATATGAGTTTTTGCGAAATAGCTCTTTATGTCGTCGTTGAACGTTCCGTCAAGGACGCTCCCCATTTTCCATTCGTCAATGCCTACGAACTGGTGACAAGGGTAAATATCGCCGTTCGGCGTTACCGCGACATAGTCGTTTCCGCAGCCGCACCCTCTCAGCCTTTTTATCGCGCAGGGACCTTGGTCGAGGTCTATCATAAAGTGGAAGAAATTGAACTTGTTTTCGGTGCGTTTTGCCATTATCTCGCACAGCCTGTCGTATTCGGCAAACACCGTCGGCAGATCGCTCTCCGTTATTGCATAGTCCATTTTCGGATCGGTCGCAACGGGCTCAGCCGAAAGCTGGTCAAAGCCCAGATCTCTCAGTGCAAGAACATCATTCGCAAAATCGAGATTGTATTTTGTAAACGTTGCGCGGACATAATAGTCCTTGTTCTTCGGGCGCTTTTCTACCAGCTTCTGAAACTTCGGAACGATAAGGTCGAAAACGCTTTTTCCGTTTAGAGAAGTGCGTATCCTGTCTGTCACCTCGCGCCTACCGTCAAGCGACAATACAACGTTCGACATCTCGCGGTTTATGTAATCTGTCTTCTCATCATCAAGAAGAACGCCGTTTGTCGTTATCGTAAACCTGAAATTCTTCCCGTACTTTTTTTCGAGAGAACGTGCGTATTCGATTGTAGAAGTCACCGTTTCCCATGCCATAAGCGGCTCGCCGCCAAAAAAGTCCATTTCAAGGTTTTCGCGGTTTCCCGAATTAGCTATGAGGAAATCAATTGCCTTTTTTCCTGTTTCGGGGGACATTATTTCACGCTTTCCGCCGAAATCTCCCTTTTTTGCAAAACAGTATTCGCACCTTAAGTTGCAGTCGTGCGCGACATTCAGGCACATTGACTTTATCGGGCTTTTTACTGAGGTGTCGGAAAAACGCTCGTAGGTGTCGAGAGAAAAGAGCGTGCCTTGTTTTACAAGCTCCAGAAGCTCCGCATAGGTTTCTCTGACGGTATCCTCGGGATATTTCTCAAGCTTTCCGACAAATTCCTCGGGCATTTTTTCTGGCAGAGGAATTTCCACAAGGTCTATCATATCAAACGCGCAGTCGTCCATAACGTGGACTGCGTTTGAATTTACATCGAGCACTATATTGTGTCCTAACTGTTTAAATTTATGTATCATCTTAATCTCCATATGTCTGAAGGCTGAAAGCCTCGGCTTGTATAAAATCCTATTTGCGGTTATTTTCAAACGTAATTTTTCAGAATAACGTTTACTCGCCCTATCCTTCTAGAGGTTAGATGTAAGAAGTAAGAGGTAAGAATTTCGAGGACCTTTTGGGAGATAAAGTTTTTTGACTTTTAGAGTAAGAGACTAGAGACTGGAATACTTACGAAAATCGAACAATCTTTCCTTTAAAACTCTAACCTCTTACCTCTAATTTCTAACCTCTAAAAGGGGGAAGGGGGAGAATGCGGAGCGCCGGCGCGCCCCTGCGCCCTGCCCTTTTAGAGGTTAGAAATAAGAAGTAAGAGATTAGATTTTTACTCCCTACCTCTTACATCAAAAAGGTGGCAGCCTCCCCCGAGACCCCGAAAAGAGACTTTTTATACAGACCGAGGCTTTAAAGAACGCCTATTTTATTCTCATTTTTTTGCAAAAACAAAAAGCGCAAGCCTTGACCTGCGCTTCCTGCTCGCTAAGTTTTACCTGTCAACAGACGCGCACTTCTGGTTTGCAACTGTGCAGGATGTTTTGCAGGCAGACTGGCAAGAAGACTGGCACTTTCCGCAGCCGCCCTTTTCCGCGCTCTTTTTAAGATCCGCTTTATTAACCGTTACGATATGCTTCAAAAGGAACACCTCTTTCTTTAAAAAATCATTATAAAATATTATAACATAACCCGCCGATTTTTTCAAGTGGTTTTCACAAAAAAACAGGCACATTGCGCCAACGGCAAAAAACCTAGCGCAATGCACCCTGTAATAATAATTGCAGAAAACAAGTCAATTACAGTGAGACCGTATATAAATCCCCATTTTCGCCGTCGGCGTTTGGGGCTTTCTCTACAGTCTGACACTTTAATTTTTACACAGTCAGTTGTGTTATTTGATTATTCGGTGTCGCTGTCTTCGGTCTCTTCGCCGAAGATATCGTCCGCGCCTTCAACCGCTTCTTCGTTTCCGACAGAACTGTCATCGTCAAAATCGAAATCCCAGTCCTCGTCGTCCTCATCGTCCCACGCGTCGAAATAATCGTCCTCATTTTCCTTTTCGAGCTTTTTCTTTGCGAGATAAGTCGCCGCAGCAACGCCGCCCGCAGCCGCAAGAAATCCTATCATAAAAATACCGAATGCCTTCATATTAAACCTCCTATGAGCTATTCAAAATTCAACTTTATCTTATTATACACCTTTTCCAATTAAAATGCAAGAGCAGATGTAATTTTTGGCAATAAGTGACAAAATAAGACCTGAATAACTGTCAAATTACATAAATAGTATTGCCGATGATAAACAATAAATTCAGCAGATAACGTCTTAATTTAAAATCTTACTTCTTGCTTCTAACATCTTACTTCTAAAGGGTATTTTTCTAAATAACGTTTACTCGCCCTGTTGGCAGTTGACAGTTTACAGGGTACAGTATGCAGTAAGAACCGAAAAGTTGTTCGTTGTTTTAAACTCCAGCCTCTTGCTTCTAGCCTCTAGTCTCTAGTTGGGCAGTTGACAGTTTACAGGGGACAGTATGCAGTAATAACCGAAAGGTTGTCTGTTGAATATTATGATAAAAAGAGGCTGGGGTTTAAACTCTAGCTTCTAGCTTCTTTCTCTGAAAATCAAATAACTTTTTCTCCAAAACAACCTTTGATTTCTTACCTCTTACCTCTAATTTCTTACCTCTAAAAGGGTTTCGCTCTAAAACGTTTCGGTCCGATAACAATCTAAATCCTACCCGCCGTGAGGCGGGTACCATAGCTGAATACTGTACATTGTACACTGTATACTGCCTACAGCGTCCAGTCGATAGGCTCGATCCCGTTTTCTTCCAAAAACTCATTCGCCCTCTTAAAGTGTCCGCAGCCGAAAAAGCCGTTGTATGCCGAAAGAGGGCTTGGGTGGGCACACTGTAGAATGAGATGACGGCGGTTTGTAATAAGACGCGCCTTGTCGCGGGCGTTTCTTCCCCAGAGCAAGAACACTATTGGTTGTTCCCGCTCATTCAAAAGCTCTATAATTCGGTCGGTCAGTATCTCCCAGCCCATACCCTTATGAGAATTAGCCTGTCCCTCGCGTACAGTGAGCGTTGCATTTAGGAGCAATACTCCGCTTTTCGCCCACTTCGTAAGCTCTCCGCTTTTCGGCGGCTCTATCCCAAGCTCGTCATGAATTTCCTTAAAGATGTTCACAAGCGAAGGCGGCGGCTCTACTCCCTCTTTCACCGAAAAGCACAGCCCGTGTGCCTGACCTATCTCGTGATAGGGGTCCTGTCCGATAATTACCGCCTTTACATCGCTGTAGGACGTATAGCGCAGGGCGTTGAAAATATCATTCATCGGCGGAAAAATTCGCCTCGAATTATACTCCGAAATAAGAAACTGCCTTAGCTTTAAATAGTAGTCCTTTTTAAACTCGTCCGCAAGAAGCGCGTCCCATTCGTTCCCTATATTTACCATTTCTTCTCCTTGAAATTAAACAATAAGTCTATGAGCGGTTATTTCTTCAACTTTTTGCGCCTTTCAGTGTCTTTTACGGAAACGTTTTTTGTGCGCTTCTTTTTACAAGAAAATCCGAACGAGCCGATTTTTCTTCCGAGCGCGAAATATGTTCCGTGGGCATAGGCGATAAGTCCTGCCTGTTCTATCTTCAGTTTTCCTTCTTCGGAAAGAATACTGTCGTCTACATTCACTGCCACGATATCTGCAATAAACATATCGTGCGAGCCCTGGGGGATAATGTCGACGACTTTACATTCGAGAGAAATTTTACTCTGGGCAATTTGCGGAGCGGAAATTTTCGAGCAGGGAAGTGCAATAAGCTTCTGCTTTGCAAGCTTGTCCTCGTTCTTTCCAGATTTTATTCCGCAATAGTCAAGCTTTCTGACGGTTTCCGACGGCATCATATTTACGCAGAATTCTCCCGAATTTTTGATAATTTCATAGGAGTTGCGCTCAGGTCTTATAGAAATATAGAGCCTGGGCGGGTCGGAGCTTATTGTTCCCGTCCATGCTACAGTAAGCGCGGCGGGCTTTTCGACCGTTCCGCATGACACCAACACTACAGGCACGGGCGCTAAAAGCGTTCCGCCTTTCCAAGTCGTTTTGCTCATAAAATCACCTCTTATTTAAGTCTAATAACAGTATAACACATCCGATATTTTTTTTCAATAAGTTCTTGATTATTTGCCAAAAATATGATACAATAAAGAAAAATTTCAGGAGGTAATCACTATGCCGTTTATTAACACAAAATTCTCGGGAGAAATTACAAGTGCACAACAGGACGAAATAAAAACCGCTTTCGGAAAAGCGGTGTCGATGCTCGGAAAGAGCGAGAGCTGGCTTATGGTCGGATTTGAGGAGAATGTTCCGCTCTATTTCAAAGGCGAGCAAAGCCCGAAAATAGCGTTTGTAGAGGTCAGCCTTTACGGAAACGCTTCGGGGTCAGCTTATGACAAGTTTACGGGAGAGGTCTGCAAGATTCTCGGAAACACCCTCGGCGTTCCCGCAGACAAGGTTTATGTAAAATATTCCCCCACCGACAACTGGGGGTGGAGTGGCAGGAACTTTTAAACCCTTGGGGTTGACGGTAAATCAAAGATGTGTCGTTTAGGGGCGTTGTTTGTTTTATATGCCAGTATACAATGTACAGTGTACGCATTGAACGCTTCGCGTACAACGCTGTATGCAGTAAAAGGTATCCGCTTCGCGGATAATATTAGATTGTTCTATAATTTAAAGAGCGTAAGCCTATTGCAGGTTTACGCTCTTTACTCTTGTTCAATTTGCTTAATATTATGATTGTCAACTGACTACAGATAACGCTCCAAAACGTTTCAGTCCGATAACAATCTAATAATGTCTGCGTCAGCAGACACCATAACTGACTACAGCGTTGTACGCGAAGCGTTCAATGCGTCCACTGTACCCTGTATACTGACAGAGTGATCTATCACTCTGTCCTCAGCGCTTCTACGGGGTCTTTCTTCGCGGCAATGCTTGCGGGGAAAAGTCCTGCAATTAGCGTTAAGAACATACTTATCAGAACGAGTATAACTCCGCCCTGCCACGGGAGTTTCGACATATTCTCAATATCCGTGAGATATTCGATAATTATATTTATCGGGATATTAAGCAGAAGCGTTACTATTATTCCAATAGCGCCTGCCGCAAATCCTATGATGAGCGTTTCGGCGTTAAATACGTTCGAAACATCTCTCTTAGAAGCGCCCATTGCGCGGAGAATACCGATTTCTTTCGTTCTCTCAAGAACGGAGATGTAGGTTATAATGCCTATCATTATTGAGGAGACAACAAGCGAGATAGCGACAAATGCTATGAGTATATAAGAAATTGAATCTATAATATTCGATACGGACGAGATCATCATTCCCACATAGTCGGTATAGTTTATCGCGTCTTCCTGTTTGTCCTCCTGAATTTTTTTGTTATTATAATCGGTTATAAACCGGGTTATCTTTTCCTTGCCGTCAAAATCCTTTGCATAGATGCTTATTGCCGAAGGCTTTAACAGATCTGCAACTCCCAGAAGCTCAAGGTTTCCGTCATAGGTTGCTTCTGTCGTTTCGGGTTTCTGCGTAAGCTGCATAAGCGTCTGTATCTGCTCGGAAGTAAGCACCGACATAAACGCCTGTGTTATCTTTGTCTGTTCAACCATTGTAAACAGCGCGCCCTGCTGCTGTTCGGGAGGAAGCTGCATAAGCTGAGCCTGCTGTTCGGGAGTAAGCGAAGCTATAAGCGCCCGGGAAAGCTGTGCGTTCTGTTCGGGAGAAAGCATTCCCATAATCACCTGCATAGCCTCTTCCTGGGTCATAGGCTCTTCGGGTTCTTCGTCTTTCTTCGGAAATTCAATTCCCGTGAAAATATCAACCTCGGGATTTTCCTGCTGAAGTTTTACAAGACCACTGTTGTTCGCGCGATCTATCATAAATTCCGTAAGAGCATGAGTATAGCCTATGCCGCCGCTGTTCGCGGAATTTATAAGGCTGTCGTCGTTCGGGCGGACAATGCCGACGATATTTATTTCGGGAGCGTTTTCAAAGGCTTTTTGCATAAAGTCCTTGTCGTCGGTCATATTGTCATAGCCGCCGTCTGCGTTCTCCTGATAAAAATCGCTCGGAACAAGAAGCCTAAACGAAAGTTTCATAAGCTCGTCATATGTGAATGAAAGGTCGCCCGTATCTATCTCGAATGTTTCGCCGTTCATAATTGCGGACATCATATCCGCAAGCTCCGTCTGGTCGCGCAGTCCGAGCGCATAGAGCGTTATATCCGAAAGTTCGTTGTGCTCGTTTACGATTATAACGACCTCGTTATAGCTTTCGGGAAGCCTTCCCGAAAGGACCTCGTACTGTTCTTTTACGGCGTCTGCGCTCATAAGTTCTTCCCATACGTCGTACATACTTCCGCCATTAGCGCCGCCGAAAATAGAACTGTATGTGCCTGTCATCTGCTCAACGCTCGAAGCCATTCCGTCGCCGAACATCGACTGCATAACGGTAGAGGGATTTACTCTGAATATCTCGTCGTTGAGGTCTTTTCCGTAGATATAAAAGCTGGGAGAATAGCTGTACTTTATCTCCGAAACGCTGTCTAAAATGTTGTCGGGATTGCTTTCGATATACTCCTTAAACTCCGCTAGGTTGTTTGTGGTTATCTCAGACAGCATTGTTTTCATCATTTCGGTCGAGATGTTGTTTGTATAAACTCGGTTGGGGTCGCGCTCGGTTTCTGCCTCATCGCGTATTCCCATCATAGCCGACATCATACTCGTATAATCTATAGTTTCCTGTTGTATTGAAACGGGATAAGCCGAGAGGGTAGAACGCTCGACGCTGTCTATATACTGCTGTACGCCGTTTGAAAGTGAGAGAATGAGCGCAATTCCGATTATGCCTATACTTCCCGCAAAAGCCGTCAAAAACGTTCTGCCTTTTTTCGTGAGCAGGTTGTTTCTCGAAAGCGCGAGAGCTGTAAAAAACGACATCTTGGTTTTCTTGGTTTTAGAACCCGCGCTTTTTTCGGATTTAGCTTCGTCCTTTGAAGCGTCAAAAGGATCGCTGTCGCTCTTTATCTGTCCGTCTACAAGGCGGACTATTCTCGTCGCATACTGTTCGGCGAGCTCGGGGTTGTGCGTTACCATAATAACAAGGCGGTCTTTGGCTATTTCCTTTATCAGATCCATTATCTGAACGGAAGTTTCGCTGTCGAGCGCGCCTGTCGGCTCGTCTGCAAGCAATATATCGGGGTCATTTACAAGCGCTCTTGCTATGGCAACTCTCTGCATCTGACCGCCCGACATTTGATTCGGGCGTTTATTCATCTGGTCGCCGAGTCCTACTTTTTGCAGCGCAAGAGCAGCGCGTTCTCTGCGTTCGCGCTTTGATACTCCCGAAAGGGTCAGCGCAAGCTCGACGTTTGAAAGAACGGTCTGATGAGGAATAAGGTTATAGCTCTGGAAAATAAAGCCCACGGAATGGTTTCTGTAGGTGTCCCAATCTCTGGACTTAAACTGCTTTGTTGACTTTCCGTTTATTATAAGGTCGCCGGAGGTGTACTGGTCGAGACCGCCGATTATGTTCAGAAGCGTAGTCTTTCCGCAGCCCGAATGGCCCAAGACCGCCACAAGCTCGCTCTCGCGGAAGCTTATGGAAACATCTCTCAGAGCGTGTACGGTTTCGCTTGACGTAACATAATCCTTTGTAATGTTCTTTATCTCAAGCATAGCTTTCTCCTTTTGTATACTATATGTTTAAAAACTTCTTCTATTTTACATCATTTTCAAGTTATTGTCAATACTTGTTAAAAAAGAATTTATATTTTTCACAAAGATTTTAGGTGATAGAAGTTGGACAAAATTAAATGCCGTTCGTCATTTTACTTTATCCTAATATCAATAGCTGTCGTTTCCTGCCTGCTTTTCTTTTTGTTATGGGGAATACTTAAAGTTGTCGCAGTTGCTGCAGGGATAATTGCCGAAATGCTTTGGTGCGTTTACTTTTATTCGTTAAAGTACAGCGTATGCGGAAATTCACTTATTGCCAAAAGCGGTATATTGTTCAGAAAAACAAGGAAAATTGACCTTTCCGACATTGTCCTCGAAATGAGGATAAGCATAGGCAAAACGGTTCTCGTAACGATACTCAATACGGCAGGCGGCGCAATAGTGGTTTTCGGAAAACTACAACTCACGCCTTAAAACAACTGCGTCGTCGTCACCGTAATACCCGGGTATAACGCGCACACGCTGATAACCTGCCTTTTCATAGAGCAAAACAGCGGGCATATTTCTTGACCTTACCTCAAGAAAACATACAAATGCGCCTTTTTGACGCATTTGTCCGTGTATTTTTGTCAACAGCTTTTCAGCTACTCCCTGCCTGCGAAAATCGGGCAAAACCGCTATTTTGAAAAGCTCCGCTTCATCAGCCACAACTCTCCCCAGCGCATATCCGCACAATATGCCGTTTTTGGTTTCGGTTTCCAAAACCGACAGCTTGTTTGAAATTTCGCTTTCGAGCATTTCTTTTGTCCATGGGTCGCCGAAACAATTCTTCTCAACAAAATAAAGTTCGTCAATGCTGTCCATTATTTTCCGAATGATATCCTTCTCGCTTCGCAGTAAAAGCGCTTGTCGTTTGCGTGTCCCATTGAAAACGTTTTTCTCGGAAGCGCGCCGTCTTTTATAACGGTCGGAAAAAGTTCGCTTTTCTTCATTGACGGAAGAATTATGCCGACCGCGTTTTCTCTCTCGCAGAGCTTTTTAACGGTATCTTCGCCGTGGATATAGTCTATCTTCCCGCCGTTTTCGGAAAGATAACCGTCGAGGAAATTCTGAACCGAGCCTACCGTAAGGTTCGAGCTTGGTTTTGTTATCCCGAATTTTTCTACATTACCGTTTATAAGGATCTCAACTTCCTGCTCGGCGGGAGATTTTGAAAGACCGAGGGCTTTTGTCATTTCCGAAATAAGCTTGTCGCTGTCAACATTGAACATAACCCTGTGTATTGCCTCAAATTCAAGAGCATTGCTATGCAGGTTCACTATCTCTACCAGCGCATAGCGCGCAAGCTCGGCGTCGGGATTTTTTTCAGCCTTTTTTCTTTCATAACATGCCTTTGCCGAAGCAAGCGAATGATTTCCGTCGCCCATAGCGAAAACAAGCGCGTTTTCCGCAGAACAACCCTGTTCCGCCGCCAATTTCCGAGCTAAGATATCAAGAGCGTTTTCGACAGTATCCGCGTTTTGTCCGTCAACAAGATACCCCTCCGAATGTCCGCCGTTTTGCATAAGCTCAAAATCATAGAGCTTTTCAAGCTGCTTTTCAAGAAGCGGCTCAATAACGGTGTTTTCGGGGTCGTCGATGAGTATCATTATATGCGGAAGCTCAAGCGGCGCGTCCATACGAATTTTAACTCTCGGCGGTATTCTCGCCGCAACTGTAGCCTCTGTCGCGCGCACCTGCGAGCGGCTTCCTTTGTTATAATCGTACATTTCAAGATCTATCTTTCCGATCAGACCGACGCGCTGCCGCCCGTCCGTCTGTGTTCTCTTTTGCAATACAAAGCAGTTTTTGTGTTCATCGAAAAGCTCTTGTTCAAGATAGCTGCGCATATTCGCGTTTACTTGTCTTGTGCGCTCCTCGTCGTTCTCTCCGAGAAAAGCCTCGGGCAGTATAAGCCTAAGCGTTGAAGGGCTGTTTTCGGTAATTTTTTCAACCTCGCGCCAGTATTCGGGCTCGCCCGTGTATTGGTCGCAGGCAACGACCGACCACTTTGTCATATCCTCGTTCTTTAATTTCGGAAGCAAGATGTCCGCTTTGCTGAATGCTGTCATAAGTCCTCCTGAATAATAAAAAGTTCTTTTACTAAATTATAACATTTAAAAGTCGCCGTGTCAAGTACAGATGTTTTCAGAACGTGGCGAAAAATAGAGGTAAGAGCTTGAACTCTTACCTCTCAGACTGTAGATAAAGCCCCATCTACATCGTCAGCGTCACTGCAACAGCCACAAAGGCTAGTTGCAGCAACGCTTCCTAGTATCTGGGACTTTCTCTACAGTCTGAAGCAGGACTTTTTATACAGACTGAGAGGTAAGAGCTTTAACTCTTACCTCTTACAGCGTTTTGCGCGAAGCGCATAATGCGCTAATTTCTTACCTCTAAAAGCGGCTGAAACTGTTTTCCGTCAAGCGCGGCGATAATTGTTTCGGGTATCTTCTCAAAATCCGCGACAAGCGAAAACGGTTTTTTAATATAATCGTCCTGTGCCAGCGGAACAAAATAATAGTTTTTATAATTTCTAAGCAGCCCGATATTTTTCGCAGATGCCGAAAGCCCGTCGTTTGTGGACACCGCTATAACTACGGGTCTTTGGTTTCTGAGGTGGCTTTTTACCGCCATGCATACGGGAGAATCCGTTATCCCTGTAGCGAGCTTTGCGAGGGTGTTTGCCGTGCAGGGCGCAACTACAAGCACATCGAACATCTTTTTCGGACCTATAGGCTCTGTCGAAACTATATCATGAAGCACCGTTTTTCCCGTTATTTCAAACATCTTCGCGGCGTTTTCCTGTGCCGTTCCGAACCGCGTGTCGAGAGAGTACGCGTTAAAGGACATTATCGGCGTAAGCTCGCAGCCCGCTTCTTTCAGCGCCGAAAGAGCCGAAAACGCTTTTTCAAATGTGCAGAAAGAACCGCATACCGCAAACCCCACCTTCAGTCCCGAAAGTTTTTCTATGTCATTCATAAATGTATGCTCCTTAGTGTTCCTTATTGGACGCGCGTTTGCGCGGAATAATGTCGCATTATGAATACATTGTCCTTGCTTTTATCTCATCTGCAATATATTCTCCTGCGGCTTTCGGAGAATATTTCCCCGGAAGTCCTCCCGCGAAAATATACTTTAAGCCGTTTGCTTCACAAAATGTTTTCGTAGGCTCTTGCGAAAGCGTTGCAAGCTCTATGAATACAGCGCTTGCGCCCTTGAGATCATCTTCTTTGAATATCTGCGCGGGAACGGTATTCGCTATGTATCCGAATTTTCCGATGTTGCCGCGAAAATTGCCCGTGTCAATCGCTTCGTATCCGTCAAGTTCCGCCGCCGCGCGGGCTTCGGGCTTTCTTGCCGCGATAGTTACCATACAGCCGAATGAAGCAAGATCTCTCGCTAAAAACCTCGCTATCCTCCCATAGCCTGTTATAAGCGCCTTTTCGCCGAACAGCGCGCCTTTAGAAGCTTGTATCATCAGCATGACCGCGGCTTCGGCGGTGAGCCTTGCGTTTTTGAGCGTCAGCGTTTCACTGTCGAAATAATTTTCGAGCCTATATCCTTTCTCGCGGCAGATCTCGTCTAATTTCGGACAATGCCCGCCCGCGAAAATAAACGCGTTCTCCTTTGCAAATTCCGTTATTTTTTCAAGCGGGAATTTTGTGTTTTCGATTGGACAAGCTACGTTTTCGCCGTCCTTTGAAAGCGGCACGGGAAGAACTATCGCTTCATATTTTCCGTTTATGTTCATATTTTCGCCGAGATAAAGCGTGTCTGCGCCGAGCGCGCGGGCCGCGAATATCATGCGTTCATCTCCGCCCATGACCAGAATTTTCATAGCGCCCTCCTGATAGATAGCTTACAGTGCATTTTATGCAGTCGGCTTTTAATGTGTTCAATTATTTTTCTTATTAGAAGCTTAATTTTTCGGACTATGTGCATAGAGCGGGGGAATTTTTTCTCCCCGGCTGTCGGCGGTAATAAAAAAACCCTTGCAAATTCCGTAAAAATATTGTATAATAAATTCTATAAAATAACTAATTTTTGAAAGGACATAATTATGAACGTATGGCACGACATAAATCCGGATAAAATAACACCGAATGATTTCCTTGCTGTCGTTGAGATAGAAAAGGGAAGCAAGAAAAAGTACGAGCTAGACAAGGAAACGGGTCTTATCAGACTTGACCGCATTTTGTACACCTCTACCCACTATCCCGCAAATTACGGCTTTATCCCGCGCACTCTCGCAGACGACGGCGATCCGCTTGATGTGCTTATTCTCTGCAATGAGCCGATAGATCCGCTTGTGCTTGTAAGGTGCTATCCCATAGGCGTTATTACAATGATCGACAACGGCAGGAACGACGAGAAAATAATCGCTATTCCCTTTGACGATCCGACCTTTAATTCTTACAGCAAGATAGAAGATCTTCCCAGACACATTTTCGAGGAAATGCGCCACTTCTTCAGCGTCTATAAACAGCTTGAAGATAAGGAAACGGCTGTCGATGAAGTTATGGGGCATAACGCGGCTGTCGAGATAATCAGACAGTGCATTGAAAATTACAACGAGATCTATGCCCCGCTCCACCCGTTTACTCCCGAGCATAAAACCGAGGGCTTAAAGAAATGATACTTGCAAGCCAAAGCCCGCGCAGAAAAGAGCTTTTGAGCCTTATAACGGGCGATTTTGAGATAATCCCCGCAAAGGGAGAGGAGCGGCTTCCCGAAAGGATAACTCCCGAAAACGCCGTGCTTTTGCTTTGCGGACAAAAGGCGGACGAGGTTTTTTCCGCGCATAAAGGACAGCTTATAGTTGCGGCGGATACCGTCGTAGCCGCAGACGGGAAAATACTCGGAAAGCCGAAAGACGAAGCGGACGCGTTTTATATGCTGAAATTGCTTTCGGGGCGCGTACACAGCGTTTATACGGGCGTGTGCATTATTTTTGAGGACGGCGGGAAAAAGACGTTCGCAGAGCATACCGAAGTTGAGTTTTATCCGCTTTCCGATGAGGAGATACGCGCTTATGTCGCTACGGGCGAGCCTATGGACAAGGCGGGCGCTTACGGCATACAGGGAAAAGGCGCGCTTCTGGTAAAGAGGATAAACGGCGATTATTATAATGTTATGGGCTTGCCGGTGGCAAGACTGGCTAGAGAGCTGAAAGGAAAGATATGAGTAAACCGAAATTCAGGCTGACGTATAATTCACCTGTCATTCTTACATTCGCCGCCATATGTGCGGTGTCGCTGATTTTAAATTACATAACGGGCGGCGCGTCAAACAATCTGCTTTTTATTTGTTATGGTCACCCGAATTTGCTCGACCCGCTGACTTATCTGCGAGTTTTCATGTATGCGTTCGGTCATGCAAATTTCGCCCATTTCGCGGGGAATATGACAATGCTGCTGCTTGTCGGTCCTATCGCAGAGGAGCGCTATGGAAGCTGGAATATGTGCATAATGATATTCATAACGGCTGTTGCGGGCGGAATACTGAATATGCTGTTTTTTGACACGGGCATAATCGGCGCTTCGGGGATAGTTTTCCTGCTGATAATACTGAGCGCGTTTACAAATATGAAAAAAGGCGAGATACCTATAACGCTTATTCTTATCGCGGCAATATATCTCGGGCAGGAGATATACAGCGGCATAACGGCAAACGACAATGTTTCACATTTCGGACATCTTTGCGGAGGCGTTTCGGGGCTTGCTTTCGGAACGGTCTTTTATAAGAAAAAATTTTCATGAATATGGGAGGTAACTATGGTAGCACTTGTTACGGGCGCAAGCTCGGGAATAGGCAGAGACATTGCGCGCAGTCTTGCGCGCCACGGCATAAACGTTATAATAACCGCGCGCAGGCGCGACAGGCTGCTTGAACTTAAAGAGGAGCTTGTTCTTAAATACGGGGTGAGGGTAAAGGCGATAACCGCCGACCTTGCGGACGAAAAACAGGTCTTCGGGCTTTATGAAAAGGTAAAGAAGTATAACATTGACATTTTTGTAAACAACGCGGGCTACGGGGTTTTCGGAGCGTTTACGGACACCGACCTTGAAAGCGAGCTTGATATGCTGGACGTAAATATCCGCGCGTTCCATATACTGTTCAAGCTGTTTTTGAGGGATTTTGTAAAGCGCGATTTCGGGTATATCCTAAACACTTCGAGCATTGCGGGATTTCTTCCCGGACCTTATTTCTCGTCATATTACGCTTCAAAGGGATATATTGTCAGAATGTCGCAGGCGGTAGAGCAGGAGCTTATTGCAAAAAAGAGTTCGGTTCATCTGTCGGTGCTTTGCCCGGGACCCGTAGAAACGGAGTTCAGCGAGGTAGCGAAAGTAAAATTTCTTATTCCACCCGCAAACAGCGCGCAGATCGCAGAACACGCCGTTCGCGAGATGTTCGGCGGAACATTTCTTATTTGCGATAATATTGCGGCAAAAGCGTTGGTTTATGCCTCGAAGCTTATCCCCGATTCGTTGTTGGCATTTGGGGCGGGATTGTTCCAAAGGCATAGGAAACAGAGTAAGTAAGAAGCTGTTTCGAGCGGCGAAGAACTTTTCGTTTAAGAGCCACCTTACGGGCGGCGGCACGAAAGTTTTTTGAAAGGGAGTTTGAGGGAAAACTTTTTTTCAAAAAAGTTTTCCCTCAATAACGGCTAAATAGCGCTAAAGGGTGCGGGGAAAACAAGAGTTTTCCCCGCATTGCCGAAATTAAAACTACGTTTTAATTTCGGCAATTCTACAAAGATGCTTTGAGCGGGAAATTTACTCAGAAATGCATTAACTTTTGTGCGGGAAAGAAGTTCGTTAAGGTTTTTCAAAAGTGATAAATGAGCGAAGTTGGTTGCGGGTGTGTGCGTTTAAATCAAAACAGAATAATCCAAGGAAAAGCAGGTAAGTCGGCGCCGTAATTTTGCTGAGCGGAGCGAAGCAAAATTGCGAGCAGAGCGAAGCAAAATTGCGAGCAGAGCGAGCAAGCCGCGCAAGCGGCAACGGCGCCGACCGAGCGGGCTGGGTGGTTTGGGGCAGGAGAAGGTTCGGGCGGGAAAACTCCTTTCGGCTATGTGCCTTTAAGCCTAATCCACGCAATAACAAGCGAACATCTTTTCGGCAATTACCGAATACTGTGCCGTGTATACGGTACAACTTATACAAATTAAAAAAATTGCAAAAAAATTTAAAATAGGTATTGACAAATGTATTTAGTTGTGGTATAGTAAGACTGTACTAATACTACTAATACAAATGTCGCGGAATAAAGTTTATTCATATAAAGGAAAATAAGTATGTTTTCGATGAAACTTCAGGGCGGCGCGCCCATACATGAACAACTCCGCGAAAGGATAACCCAACTTATAATAAGCGGAGAGATGAAAGAGGGAGAAAAGCTCCCCGCAGTGCGCGAGATAGCAAAGCAGCTGACCATAAATCCCAACACCGTGCAGAAAACCTATGTCGAACTCGAGCGGCAGGGGCTGATATATTCCGTACCTGCAAAGGGAAGTTATGTTTCGCCGCGTGCTAAATATATAAATAAGCTTAATCAGCAGACTTCCGAAACGTTTGCCGAGGCGGTAGAGGCTGCCCTTGCCCTGGGACTGTCGGAGGAGGAACTGCTGAAAATAGTAAGCGAAGTTTCTCAAAACAGAGGTGATCTATCTAAATGAAAAAAAGCAATTTCTCAAAATATCTGCTCTACAAATTCAAAAGCCATATCGGAATTTTCGCTGCAAGCATAGTGCTTTCATTGGTGGGTTTTGCACTTTCCATAACGCTTTTGGGTATTTATGTAAGCAATATTTCGGAGTATTATGATAACTCCGGGAATATGCTTAATTTTTATCCTCAATGGCTGAATGATCTCAACATGGCGATCGTTATTTACGGAATATTGGGGCTTGCGGTATCTGCGCTCGGACTTTTGGCGCTTGCTTTCATTACGCCCATATTGTCCTTCAAATTCTATAATAACCGCGCGTTTACCGACATGATAGGAAGCCTGCCGCTTAATTATACCGAGCGATTTTTCGGAGATTTTCTTTCGGGATTAGCGGCGGTGTGCCTGCCGTATCTTATTACTGTTCCGTATGTGTGCATAATGTCGGGATACGTCGGGTCGTTCGGCATAGAAAAGATCGCCGACCTTCCCGCAAATTTTTCACAAGGAGCTTTTGAGCTTGGGCTTATAGTCTTTTCAACCTACACTTTTTCTTCGCTTATGGTGTCTCTTTGCGGAAAAATAAGCTCGTCTGTTTTCTATACTTTAGCGGGCGCGGGTCTCATTCCCGGAACGATCTTTGTTTATACCTTGTCTTCTCTTTCGGGTCTGCTCGGCGTCAGCGCCGACGTTATGGCGTTCGGTATGGTACACTGGATCCCGCCCGTCGGACTTATCCCCGATTTCGTGTACTTCTGGGGAGATTATTTCGCAACAATGTTCGAGGGTTATCACATCATTGAAGCGCAAACCTATGAATATGTTGTCGCCGCAATTCTTGCTGTTGCATATGCGGTCGGGGCATATTTTGTCGGAAAATACAGAAAGACCGAGCGCATAGGAAGGGACCTTGTCTATGAAAAAGTGTTCCCCGTATTTGCAATACTCCTAGAGGCATTAGCTATAGGCGTTGTGTTCTGCGTCAGCGGCAGCGTCAATTTTATCACGTATATCTTTGCGGCGGTCCTCGGGTTTTTGTGCTTTATCATCATTGACCTTATCCATACCAAAAACACAAAGCGCCTTTTAAAAGATCTTATCGGCTGCGCGGCAGTATGCGCGGTATGCCTTGTATTCAGCGGAGTTTCTATCTCTACAAAAGGCTTTGGCGCAGAGGACTATGTCCCCGCCGCAGAGGACGTTGCAGAAATCGAGGTATGGGGAAATCAAGTATTTATCGCGGAAAACAAAGCCTTTGAATATGTCGACCCCGATGCAATAGAAGGAATAATCGCCGAGCATAAGGAGCTTTTGACGCAAAAAGACAAACTCGAAACGGGAACAGGCATTGAAATAAGATACACGCTGAAAAACGGTATGTCGGTTTTGAGGTCATATAGCGCAAGAAACAGAGAAGATCAGTGGATCATTTATGGCGCTGCGGGCAGAATCACGTCGTTGACGCAAAAGGGAGATTATCCTTTCGGAGTTCTCAGCATGAACAGCAGCGAATATTCCGATCTTTCGTTTGCGGGAATAATTGATTATGATGAACAGGTAGACAGCGAGCATTCCTACAGAATAACCGAAAAATTTATGATAAAGCCCGAAAAGACCGAAGAGTTTAAGGAGCTTATGCTCAATGCTCAGAAGTACATTGCCGCCGATAAGACAATGCACCGTGATATTGTAAACGCGTATTATACAAAGGACGGAGAACGCCAAAGCGAGATGTTCTTTATCTTTTATGAATATGAAGACGTCTATAATTTCATTAAAGATCCCGAAAACCGCATTACCATAAACGACTATGAGAAAGATCCCATGTTAAGCGGAAACGATAAAGTCGTTATGAGCTATTCGTTCAGCATAAATATCGGCAATGACAGAAATTATCTGCGGCTGAATGTTACATCGGATTCCGAAGACCCCGATGTAGCGGAGCTTATATCGCTGTGCTCTATAGACCCCACCGACTGCACCTATTTGATAGAGGCAAGGCGTACAAGCTCGGGCTACGGAAATGTATTTATAAACAAAAAGGACGAAGCCCGCGCAGTTGAACTGATATTGAAATTGCTCGGAAAGAGTATCGCAAGTAAGGAGTAAACCAATGATTAAACTTGAAAACGTTACAAAAAATTTTGACGGCTTTATAGCACTTGACAATGTTTCATTTGAAATACAAAAAGGCTCGGCTTATGGGCTTTTAGGCTCTAACGGCGCGGGCAAATCCACCATGCTGAGGATACTCACGGGAGTTTATAAAGCCGACGGCGGCACTGTTTCAATAGAGGGCGCTTCTATATACGACAACGCTTCTACAAAGCAAAAGCTTATTTTCATAAGCGACGAAACGGCGCAGTATTCAAATATGACCCTAAATCAGATGAGAAAATTCTACAAGATGTTCTATCCGAATTTTTCCGACGATATATTCTCGCGTCTTCATGCGCTTTTGGGACTTCCGCTCAACAAAAAGACCTCGGCTTTTTCAAAGGGTATGAAGCGCCAGGCGGCTGTTATCTGCGCCATTGCCGCAAGACCCGAATATCTGTTTCTCGACGAGGCTTTCGACGGACTTGACCCTTCGATGAGAATTGCCGTAAAGAAAATGATGGTAGAAGCAATGGCTGACAGCGAAATGACGGTGGTTATTTCCTCGCATAACTTAAAAGAGATCGAGGAATTCTGCGATACCGTCGGAATGCTGCACCACGGAAAAATGATCTTTACGCGCGACCTCTATGAGCTTAAAGGAAATATCCACAAGATACAGGCTTCTTTTGAAAAAGAGCCCGCGAAAGAGGACTTTCCCGAGCTTGATATTCTGCTTATCGAGCATAATTCGGGGCTTACCTATATCATAGCTCAGGGCGACGCCGAAAAGAGCCTTGAAGCTGTAAAGGCAAAAGGACCTTCTTTCTGCGACCTCATTCCGCTTTCGCTCGAAGAAATATTTATCTATGAAATGGAGGCTCTCGGCTATGACAAAAACCAACTCGACAGCTGACCATTTTAAAAACTATTTTCGTTTTAAGATATATGACCAAAAACTTATCGCCGCAATAAGCGCGATAGTCGGGCTTATTGCGTTTTTACAGCTTTCTGTCATTTTGCTTATTATCTCCCGCAGCAATATGGATTACAGCCAAAGAGACCAGCTGATGATGTTTTCGAGAATGATATACATTGTCGCTCTCGTTGCTGCTTTCGGAGTTGCGGCATATACGGCGTTTTCCAGCTTTGACTTCTGCATAAACAAGCATAAGACGGATATGCTCGGAAGTCTGCCAATAAGCCACCGCGAGCGGTTTTTCGGCGACCTTCTTTCGGGATATATACTGAGCGTTTTGCCGTTTTCGCTTGTTTCGGCGCTGTCTATACCTTTTGCCGCGGCGGCGGGGGGAATATATTCCTTTTCCGCCGAATATACGGGGTATTATGCCTATGTCGTGCTGACAGTGTTTTTTACGCTCACTTTTTTATATGCAATAGGCGTGCTCTCCGCCGCGGTAAGCGGCAGGATAATCGGCGCTATTGCCTGCGGTGTAATTTTCGTCGTTGCCCTTGAAACAGTCATACATGGCAGTGTAAGCCTTTTCTGCTCTAATATAACGGGCTTTGAATACACAGAGCTTGAAGAAAACATAAAAGGTCTTTTGCCTTTGGTATCCAACACATGGACGAACACCGATAATCTTTCACAAATAAACCGTATGTTTTTGGGGACTGTCGAGCAGGCAGAAGTTTCTTTCAAAAGCAGCCCCGAGCTGTATGCTGTGGGGAATATGCTGAACATTATTGCCTGGTGCGCGGTAATTGCCGTTATAATCTGCGCGGCGTTTTTCCTGTCGAAATTCAGAAAAGCCGAACGCATAGGCGGAGCGTTCGGGCATAAATACGGCTTTTATTTCATAATTCCCCTGATAGTATATGTTGTGGTAATAATAATTACTACCGATGCTTACAACGAACTTGCTTTTCCTGTGATTATAGCCACAGCAATAGTATCGGGCGTCATTTTTCTGGTGTTTGAAATTTCAATGCGCAGGGGCTGGAAAAACTTCTTTGTCGGATTGGGAGTTTTTGCCGCTTCGTTTGCGTCGATTATGGGAACAATTGTTCTTATCAGGATCACGGGCGCTTTTGGGCTTAGAAACAAGCTCCCCAATGTTGACGATATCGTATCCGTTGAGTTTAATGACTATAAATTCAACGACAAGGAAGATATAGCCGCTGTCCGTCAAAAGCATCTTAATATTCTCGAAATATATAAACCGAGCATAGACAACGACTTGCTTTCAACAGGACGTCGGAGATACAACATTTCGGGAGAGCCTGTTTATGAAGGCGGGGAGTATTGCATAAGATATACTCTTAAAAACGGCGACCAAGTGGACAGAGTATACCGCGTATCTTTTTATGACGAGACGGGCGAAAAGTGCAGAAACGACTTCAAAAATATCCCTATAGGGCTCAAGGCATACAACGACCAGCTTCTTTCAAAGCTCGAAAACTACAATCTGGACAGCTGTGATATAATGTATAAAGGCTATATCGGCGGCAGAACGCTAAAGCCCGAAAAGATAAACGAGCTTATAAAGCTTATCTACGAAGAACAGCAGGGGAGAGTTGTCGGAAGCTCGGATAAGAGGGTAGGCAATGTAACCTTCTTAAATTCCGAGGAAGGTCACGACAAGGATGCAATTTCGCTTGCAATTTACGAAAGCTATACAAAGACCATTGCCTTTATAACCGACAAGAACAACCTCATGCCCGAAGATGAAACTATAGATTATATTTGCTATGATTTTATTGTATCCGACCATGGCGATGGAAACGGTTATGAGTTTACCTTTAAGATTTATAAAAGCGAGCTGTCCGACCCGAATGTAGTCGAGCTGCTGTCGCTGCTCACAGAAGAAAAGCCTGAAAACGTAACAAGAGCCTCTATAACCTGTTATGACTTTTTAACAACGCTTTATCTTCCCCAAGAAAACCTAAAGCGGTTTGGAGAGCTTGCAATCGAGATATTTAAAACAAAGCTTGAAAAGGCAAACACTGCGGCATAAAAATCGGCGTATATAAAAATAAAGCAGACTGTATATAAAGCCCCATCTGCGGCGTAGCGTTATCCGCAGAAGGCGGATAACGCGGCGGCTTACTGCGGCAGGCACAAAGCCTAGCCGCAGCACCGCTTCAGCGTTGTACGCGAAGCGTTCAATGCGAGCATACTGGGGCTTTCTCTACAGTCTGAAATCGGACTTTTTATACAAGCTGAACAAAGGCTGTCGATACATTCGACAGCCTTTTGTTTATTCTTCTGTAATTTCTATGTCAATATCTAGCACCGCTTCCGAAACGCCGCTTTCGCTCTTTAAAAAGTTTTCCATTATCTGCTTTTCAGACTCCGAAAGCTCCTTTTCCGAAACTCCCGAAAGCAGGATATACTGTCCGCTTTCACCATACATAAGCCCAACGCGAATGTCCTTTATGTCGGTAAAAATCTCCGAAGCCTTCTTTGAAACAGCCGAACAGTCCGTTATATTGCCAAGGCTTTCATTCAGCCTCTCGTTTTCTTCCTTTTCCTTTTCAAGCTGACTTTGTAGGTCGCGAATGGTGCTTTCCTGAACAGCAATAGTCACCTTGTCGGCGTCGGCTTCGCCTTCTATGCTCTTGTTCTGCGTCACTTGCAGAGTAAAGCCGCCGAGGTCGTAATCCGAAAGCTTGTTTTCAAGCTCGTTTATCCTGTCGTCCGAAATCTGCATTCCCACAAGCGATACCGAAATTTTCTTGTCCATATAGTCGACATTGCTTTGTACAAGCTGAGTTTCGGAAAACACAAATTCTTTTTTCAGATAATCGTCCGCATTTTTTTCGAGGACCGATTTATACACCGTAAATCCCGCGAACAGAACGCTCGGAATTACCGTTATTACCACTGCCGCGGTTATGGCTCTGCGCATCTTCTTTTCTTTTTTAGCGTCCAGCTCCGTGTGCGCGGGAACTCTAAGAAGCTTTGTCACAAAGAAAGCCGAAAGCGCAATAAACAGCGTGTTAATTAAAAACAGATAAGACGCTCCGATTATAAAGCTCAGCTGCGCCGTAGCAATTCCATAGCCCACCGTGCAGAGCGGCGGCATAAGCGCTGTCGCTATAGCTACTCCGGGGATAACGTTGCTGGTCTTCTGTCTTGTGTTTCCTATTCCGCCCGCGATACCGCCGAACAGCGCGATAAGAACGTCCCAGAGCGTGGGGCTTGTGCGGGCTATCATTTCGCTTGTCGCCGTATGTAATGGTGAGAGCAAAAAGTAGACTGTCGAGGTTATAAGGCTTATTATTACCTGCGTCGCAAAGCGCGAAGCCGCATGCTTAAGCATTGAGATATCGCGGATAGCCAGCGAATATCCCATTGTAAGAATACCGCTCATAAGCGGAGAAATGAGCATAGCGCCTATTATAACGGCTGTAGAGTTTACATTAAGCCCTATAGAAGCAATAAGTATCGCCAGCATCAATATCCACATATTTGCGCCGTGTATAACGGTATTTTCTTTCATCATCTCATTAAGCTCGTCATAGCTCAACATATTGCTTCGCATATCGAGCAGATTATGAAAATATTCGCCTATGGCGCTTCTTTTTCTTTCGGTTTCTTTTTGCATTTTGTTCACCTTTTACCTTTCAAAAAAATTTACCATAGAGAATTATACACCTCATAAACAAAAATGTCAACTGTTATCTACCGTACTTTGTAAACAGTGTGATGTTTCAGACTGTATATAAAGCCCCATCTGCGGCGTAGCGTTATCCGCAGAAGGCGGATAACGCGGCGGCTTACTGCGGCAGGCACAAAGCCTAGCCGCAGCACCGCTTCAGCGTTGTACGCGAAGCGTTCAATGTGAGCATACTGGGGCTTTCTCTACAGTCTGAAATTAGACTTTTTATACAAGCTGAAGCAGTGTGATGTTTATACTTGATTTTTTTTCGGATATATGTTACAATAATATCAGTCTGATTATTCATGAGGTGATACAAGTGAAAAAAATCATCAGAGCTTTAGCTTTACTTATAGCGGCAGCAATTATCTCAGGTTGTACCGACCTTCCCGACAGCTCACGCACTGACAGTTCCCGCCCCGACATTGTTCCCGTTTTTTCGGACAATTCCGACAGTCTTGACAGCAATTCCGTTCCCGAAAATTCGGACATTCCCGAAATACCCGAAAAAACAGAGCCCGAATATGTAAGCTGGATGCTCGAAGAAAAAGTGCATGAAATTCGCATAGAAATGACCGCCGAAAACTGGAACAAGCTCAAAGCCAACCCCTACAGCAAGACCTATTTTCCCGCAAACGTTTCTATCGACGGCGAAGTTTTTGAAAACGTCGGAATAAAAACGCGCGGAAATGCTTCACTCTATGAAGCTGTAGAAAAGCAAAACCTGCGTTTTCCGTTTAAGATTAAGTTCGATAAATATGTAGACGGCGGAAATTTCTTGGGACTTGACGAGCTTGCGCTGAATAACGGCGGCGACGATTATTCGCTTATGAGAGATTACTTAGGCTATGAGGCTTTTAGAATGTTAGACGGATATGCCTCTTGCGTTACGTTTTTCAACGTCTATCTTAACGACGAGCTGAGAGGTTTTTATGTAGGAGTTGAAGCTATTGATTCCAGTTATCTTGAACGTTATTTCAATTCTCACAAGCACAATCTCTACGAGGGAGAAAACAACGCAACTCTTCTGCCGAGTATGTCTTTGAAATGCTTTACTCAGAAAAAAGGCTCGGACACTTCAATGACGGATATAAGTTTACTTATAAAAGCAATTTCCGAAGCACCTCTCGGCGAAAAGGGCGATATAGAAAAGTATCTAGATGTTGATTCGGCGCTGAAAATGCTGGCAATAAACGCAGTCGTTGACAACCGCGACGGCTATGGCGGGTTATTTGCCCACAACTACTATTTTTACAGCGTAGACGGAAAGCTTGTTATGATCCCATGGGACATGAACGCGCCGAGCATGAGCGCGTATACCGACATTGCATCTCCGACTATCGGAGTGTATAATAATTCTCATATGAACAGCCGCCCGCTGGCGAAAAAGCTTATGGCTGTAGACGAATATTACGCGATATATCTTGATTATTGCAAACAGCTTGCGGATAAGCTCCCCGAGCTTAAAGAAAAAGTTCTGCGCGTTTATGAGATGATAAAGCCCCATGTTGAAAACGATCCGAATAAGTTTATGACAACTTGGTATTTTAACAACCAGTATTCAACGGGAAATCCGAGCGGCGTGGTAACTTTTTTAAGCGTAAGATATACTTATCTTCAGAAGCGTCTTGAGGAGCTTAAAGGAAAGCCTGTTTCAAACAGTGTGCTTAACCCATGATGCCATTATTTTAGCATTGACAAATTTCATTTTATTTGATAATATTATAAATGACAGCGTAAACAATTTTAAGGAGTGAAAAGTAAACAAATGAAAAGAAGCAGAATAATTGCTTTGTTTGCGGCAGCCGTAGTGTTCTTAACAGGCTGCAATGAAAACGTTTCAAATTCGACTGTCGGGTCTTCGTCAGTTGAAAGCAGTTCGAGTACATACAGCTCGCCCGACAGTTCTTCGATTAGTTCTTCGGTAAATTCTGTCAGTTCGTCTGATGCCGAAAGCTCATCGGAAATTTCAAGTTCGTCAGATATTGAAAGTTCATCAAATGCCGAAAGTTCAATTTCGGAATCTTCGTCATCTTCAAGCTCATTAGTTGATGTTTCAAGCTCATCAAGCAAATCATCAAGTTCAACGGTAAAGCCTTCAAGCTCATCAAGCAAATCATCAAGCTCAACGGTAAAGCCTTCGAGCTCATCAAGCAAATCATCAAGTTCAACAGTAAAGCCTTCGAGCTCATCAAGCAAATCATCAAGTTCAACAGTAAAGCCTTCGAGCTCATCGAGCAAATCATCAAGCTCAACGGTAAAGCCTTCAAGCTCATCGAGCAAATCATCAAGTTCAACGGTAAAGCCTTCAAGTTCATCAAGCAAATCTTCTAGTTCAACAGTAAAGCCTTCAAGCTCGTCAAGCAAATCTTCGAGTTCAACGGTAAAGCCTTCGAGTTCATCAAGCAAGCCTGCAAGTTCATCAGCACCCGCGCAGACGGTTGACCCCGAGACCTGCGAACATAAGATTGTCATTGACAAGGGCGTTATTCCCGAATATGGAAAGGCAGGACTTTCGCAGGGCGCGCACTGTTCGATATGCGGCACTGTTATAAATGCACAGCACAAAATGCAGGGCATTTTTAATTATGTGCTGAAAAGCATAAAACAGCCGACATCGACTGCCAAAGGAACGGCGGTATATACCGACAAAACCGCGGGCGACATTACAATTACATTTGACAAGATCCCGACCGAGCAAGAGGTATACAACAAACTTATTTCATTCAAGCAAAAATATCCCGAGGGAACGTCCTTTACGAATGAGAAAAACAGCTATGTTTCAAGCACAATATTTCCCAGAGTCAATTATACGGGAAGGGGATGTGTTGCGTTTGCGTTTGAACTAAGCGACGCGGCATTTGGCGATTTTCCGGGAAGATATTCGTTTGATTTTAAAAACGTGAGAGTGGGCGATATAATAAGGCTAAGCGACGACAATCATTCTGTTATAGTTCTTAAAGTAGATGGCGACAAGGTGACAATTGCCGAGGGCAATTATAACAGATCTGTCCACTGGGAAAGAACTCTCAGCCTATCAAAAGCCGCCGAGGAATGGAACTATATCATAACGCGCTATCCGCAGTGACCCGCGATATTCGTGCAAATAAAACTTTAGACGCCGCATTTACCGCCAAGTCGGGATAATGCGGCGCCGCTGATTTTTGGGCAGCCTTAATATTGCAATTTTTATTGTTGTAAAAAGTGTGAAAACTACTTGACAAAAACAAATTGTTGTGGTATAATAATCCTTGTTCTAAAAGTTTCGTAAAGTGTGCGAGTTAACTTCGTTAACGCTGAAATTGGCAGACGAGCCGGCTTCGGGCAACGTTACGACAGGGCTATTTTTGTGAGAAACGGGTTGCCGTTTTTGATAAACTCGGGTACTTCAGCCGAGTAAAAATCTGAACGTTAAATATGCAGGTGTGGCGAAATTGGCAGACGCGCTAGCTTCAGGTGCTAGTGATCGCAAGGTCATGTGGGTTCAAGTCCCGTCACCTGCACCAACTTAGAGGTAAGATGTAAGAAGTAAGAGGTAAGAATTTGTACCGAACGGTTGTTTGCTCATTTCTTACCTCTTACTTCTTATTTCTTACATCTAAAAGCGCAATTCAATTTTGCTAAAGCAAAACCGTAAAAATGCGCACACCCCGAAAAGTTGTTTTAAATTCTGACTTGCAAAAATCTTTTTTGTAAAGGTTAGACACGCATTTTTACTTTGAATTGCCATGTTAGAAGTAAGATGTTAGAGATAAGAGGTAAGAATTTGTACCGAACGGTTGTTCGCCGAGTTCTTACCTCTTACTTCTTATTTCTTACATCTAAAAGGGCAATTCAATTTTTGCTTCGCAAAAACCGTAAAATGCGCACTTCCCGAAAAGCGGTTTTAACATATAGGTTTAGAAAATCTTTTTTATAAAGGTTGAACAGCAGTGCAAGCACCCTTTTCCGCCGCAGGCGGATAATGCGCTTACCCTTACTTTTAAATGTATTCTTTCATCAGAATGTTATTTTTGCCATAATCTTTTGTTAAATATTACTAAATTTATTTAAACCTAATTGACTTTTTTATTTTAAATGTTATAATGTTCATATAATTAAAATTAAAGACCAATTTATTATCAGGTCTTGTAAATTAAAAAACAAATATTCGTATAAAAGAGGTTTAATATGGAATTTGCCGCGCATATTCGCCAAAAAGATAACAATGTACAGACAGTAGCCGAACACTGTAAAAACGTATCGGAAATTGCGCGAAAATTCGGCAGTCAGATTGGCATTGGTTCTATATGTGAAATTTCGGGTCTATTGCACGATATAGGAAAGCTGATATACAAATTCAACGATTATATTCATGGTGACAACTCCTGCCGCCGCGGTGAGATTGACCATAGCTTTGCGGGCGCAAAATATATCCGCTCTATTACTGAAAGCAAAACCAATAAACCGTTAAATTATGTCGGAAGGTTTATCGGACGCGTTATCCTTTCTCATCACGGGCTTAAAGACTGGGTAGACGACGAGGGGACGGATAATTTTTCAAGGCTTACGGAAAAATCCGAAAATTATGATGAAATTTTAAACAATTTTAGTTCGTTCTCCGAACTTAAAATAACAGATGAAATGCTCACAAATGCCGCGAAAGAATACGAAAATATTAAAAGAATAATTGTCGGCATTACAAAATACATTCCTGAAAAGCGCCAGGCAAAAGCATATGCTTTTTACATGGGAATGTTTGAAAGAATTACCGAGTCTATACTTATTGACGCGGACAGAATTGATACGGCTGACTTTATGTCCGACGAAAAAACCGAGCGCGAATATAGTTTTGACAAGATAATTGTTTTAATGGAAAAACATATGAACGAGCGCCTCGGAAAATTTGACGGGCTTTCGGACAACATTTCAATACGGAGGAAAAATATTTCCGAGCGTTGTAAAGCTGCCGCTGAAAATGAAATCGGCATAACAAAGCTCATCGTTCCTACGGGCGGCGGAAAAACGCTTTCGTCGATGAGGTTTTCTATTGAATATTGCAAAAGGCACAAAAAGCAACGCATAATTTACACCGCGCCCTTTTTGTCGATACTTGAACAGAATGCCGAGGAATTTCGCAGGATCGCGGGCGAGGAAAACTTTCTCGAACATCATTCAGATTATGCGTCGAAAATAAATGACAACGAGCGTAACGAGCTACATGAATACGAACTTCGCAGCGAGAAATGGGACAGTCCTGTTATTGCGACGACTATGGTACAACTGCTGAACTCTCTTTTTTCGGGAAAAACAACAGATGTAAGACGTATGCACAGGCTTGCAAATTCGGTCATTATCATTGACGAAGTACAGTCATTGCCGATAAAATGCGTGTATATTTTTGACCTTGCGATGAATTTTTTGTCATCTGTCTGCGGCGCGACAATCGTCCTCTGCACCGCTACACAGCCGCCGTTTGATAAACTGGATAAATTTCCGCTTTTACTTGACAATAACACGCCGAACATCACGGGAGATACGGAAAAAGACTTTGAAGTTTTCAAAAGGGTAAAGATAGAAAATTTGTTCAGACCCGAAGGATATAACGCCGAAGATATCGCGCTGTTCTGCGCTGAAAAGCAAAAAGAATTTGAAAGCCTTTTGCTTGTGGTAAACACAAAAGCCGAAGCGAGGGAATTGTTCGGGGCGCTGAAGGAAATATCGAACGCGGATATCGTGCATTTAAGCACGAATATGTGTCCGCAGCACAGGCGGGAAATCATAAGCGCGCTGCGGGAAAAAATGTCGGGAAAGATATGCGTTACTACTCAGCTGATTGAAGCGGGAGTTGACATTTCGTTCGGCTGCGTTGTGAGAATTATTGCGGGTATGGACAATGCCGCTCAGGCTGCGGGGCGCTGCAACAGAAGCGGAGAGTTCGGCGGGGAAAGACCCGTCTATCTGCTCAATATTCGCGGTGAAAAGCTAAACGGGCTGCCCGAAATATCCGAAGCTCAGAACATTTCAATAGCAATGCTCCAAAGCGGAAAATATGCCGATCTTCTTGGCGTTGAGGCAATGGAGGCGTATTTTTCCGAACTGTATAGAAGAAATTCAACGAAATTATTTTTCAGCACCAAAGACCCCGACGGAAATCTTTTGAATTTCCTGTCGCTGAATAATGATTGGTTTATGTTGTCGGGAAACAGAGCAATCAGAAACTGCGCACAAGCTTTTAAAACAGCGGGCAAAAAATTCGAGGTCATATCGGACGAGACCGAGGGGATAATTGTCCCGTATGACGACAAGGCAAAGGAAATAACAGCGGCTTTAAATTCGGAAATTACTCCCGCCGTACAGGCTAAACTTCTGAGGCAGGCGCAGAAATACACCGTAAATATCTATCCTCAGCTTTTTGACAGGATAGGCAAAAGCGGCGGCATTTACGAGCTTAAGTGCGGAGCGTTCGCGCTTGATGAAAGGTATTATAACAAGCAATTCGGGATAACGGACGAGCCGTCCGAAACGGATTTGCTTTTAATTTGAAAGGAGTGATATTGTGGAAAAAAGCGGAGAATGGGGCGTTGAATTTAAGGTCACGGGAGCGTCGGCACTGATGACCGATATCCTGACAAAGGTCGGCGGCGAGCGATGTACATACATGATACCGACCTATGAGGCGCTGAAAGGCATACTTCAAAGCGTATACTGGAAACCTACTATAGTTTGGATAATAGACAAGGTTCGCGTGGTAAATCAGATAAGGACAGTCCGAAGAGGCGTAAGACCGATAAAGTATAACGACGGTTCAAACGACCTCGCCTATTACACCTATCTTGACGATGTATGCTATCAGGTAAAGGCGCATTTTGAGTGGAACATGAACCGCCCCGAACTCGAATGTGACCGTAACGCGGGAAAGCATTTGTCTATAGCGCGGCGAATGATTGAGCGCGGCGGACGGCGCGATATTTTCCTTGGAACGCGCGAATGTCAGGGTTATGTTGAGCCTTGTAAATTCGGCGAGGGCAAGGGCTTTTACGACAATACGGGAGAAATACCGTACAGTCTTATGTACCACGGCATAACATATGCGGACGAGGCGGAGCTTGACGAGGATAAGGGTTTTCTTACGGTGCGTTTCTGGAATCCCGTGATGAAAGACGGCGTTATAGAATTCATACCGCCGAAAGAATGCACGATAAAGCGCCACATAAAGCCCCAAGCCATAAAACCTTTCGGAAAAGAACTCGGAAACTTTTCGGGGCTTTCCGAAGAAGGGTTGTCCGCGATTTTCGGAGGTGAACCGAATGAGCTGGGAGAATGAACTTTACAGTGTCTATGAAACGCAGTGCGGGAGGGAGTTTGATGGAGAAGAAGGACTGCCGAAAATATCACACTCCACCGCAAACACACAGATACAGATAACGCTTGACGAAAACGGCGAATTTAATGGAGCAAATGCACTCTCAAAAGAAGAAGGAAAAAACACTCCTATATTGGTTACGGAAGATTCTGCAAACAGGACAAGCGGAGACGCGGCAATGCCTTTCGCTGACAATCTTCAGTACATAGCTGCCGATTATCCGCAATATGCAGACGGCAAAGGGAGCGACAATTCTGAAAAATTCTCTCTTTATATTAAACAGCTGAAAAAATGGAGCGAAAGCGAATATACCCACCCCGCCGTAAATGCGCTGTATAATTACATCAGCAAAGGAAATGTCATTGCCGATTTAGTAAGGTGCGGTGTTTTGTCAATTGATGAAACAACGGGAAAGCTCGATGATTCAAAAATAGCAACGATAGAACAAAAGAAATGTTTTGTAAGATTTTTGATAAACGGTATAGACGAGCCACGGACATGGAAAAATGCCGAGCTGTCTCAAAGGTTTATTGATTATTACAACACTACGCTCGGCGAGCCTGTTTTGTGCTATGCTTTGGGAAAAGTTCTCCCTCCCGCCGAAAAGCACCCTTCAAAAATCAGAAACAGCGGAGATAAAGCAAAGATCATTTCAACAAATGATATGCAAAATTTCACCTATCGCGGAAGATTTTCAGACGACAAAGAAGCGTTTTCGGTAAGCTATGAGTTCAGCCAGAAAATGCACAGCGCGCTAAAATGGCTTATTGCGCGACAAGGAATACATTTTGATTCTTTGACTTCAATTATCTGGTCAAGCACAATGGATAATATTCCCGACGTTTACTGTAAGGGCATTCCCGACCAAGACGAAGAATATGACGAAAGCGAAGACCCTTTCGGAAACAGCGAATCGGACATTGACGTGCAAAAGGAATACAGCGATCTGCTTAAAAAACGAATTTTCGGGGACAAATCGGAAATGTCGTTTAACTCGAAAGTTATGATAATGTGCCTTGACTCGGCGACGACAGGACGACTTTCCGTTTCACTGTATGATGAACTTGAGGGTTCATTGTTCTATGAAAATTTACTGAAGTGGCACGAGGATATAAAAGCGTTCAGAGGTTACGGAAAATACAGAAAAGTAAACTCTTTTTCCGTTTATGAAATAACAAATTACGCCTATGGAACAGAAAACTCAAAAGGTTTTATAGAATGTAAAGCCGATTTCAGAAGAGACCTCATTCTCCGTCTTCTCCCCTGCATAACACAAGGGCGACGGCTGCCTATGGATATAGTAAGAGCGATCTGCAAAAAGGCTTCAAATCCGCTTGCTTACGACGAAAAATACAAAAATCACCGCAAGATCCTTGAAACGGCTTGCGGTCTGATACGAAAAAACAACATTGACCGAAAGGAAGGAGTTATTTCTATGTCTTATGATCCCAACGAAACCGACCGCAGCTATCTCTACGGCTGCCTGCTCTCAGTGGCTGACGCCGCCGAGAGGAGCACTTATGAAAAAAGCGAAAGCGACCGCGTGACAAATGCGCGCAGATACTGGAGCGCATTTGCTCAAAGACCGTGGACAACATGGAAGATCATTGAGGGAAAACTGCGTCCGTATCTTGACAAATCAAACGAATACGGCAGACGGACAGGACTTCGCTATGAAAAAATGCTGAATGAGATTATGGACAAGTTTTCAATAAAAGAATTTGAAGACGACAGCGCTTTAAGTCCGAATTATCTGCTCGGCTATCACCATTTTTCGGCAGAAATTTATAAACCGTCAACAAAGAAAACTGAGGAGGAATAAAAATGCTTGAACACAAAATTGATTTTACGGTGCTTGTAACCGCGACAAACGCAAACCCCAACGGCGACCCGCTTAACGGAAACCGTCCGCGCGAGAGCATAACGGGTCTTGGAGAAATTTCCGACGTCTGCATTAAACGCAAACTGCGCAACAGACTTCAGGATATGGGCGAAAAAGTTTTCGTTCAGTCTAACGACCGCTGCGACGACGGTTGCGGAAGTCTTTCGGAGCGCGTTTCTAACAACAGCGTTCTGAAAGAAATAAGCAAGGGCAAAGGCACAAATCAGGACGATTTTGCCAAAGCAGCGTGTGCAGAATGGATAGATGTACGCAGTTTTGGACAGGTATTCGCGTTTAAAAACGACAGCGTTTCCGTAGGCGTGCGTGGTCCTGTTTCAATTCAGCAGGCAATAAGCGTTTCTCCCGTTGATATTATTTCAATGCAGATAACAAAAAGTGTAAACAGCGAGGGCGGCAAGAACGAAAAAGCGTCCGACACAATGGGCATGAAACACCGCGTTGCTTTCGGGCTGTATGTGATAAACGGAAGTATAAACTGTCAGCTTGCGGATAAAACGGGATTTTCCTCTGACGATGCGGAAAAGATAAAAGAAGCCCTTACTACGCTTTTCGAGAACGACGCATCTTCGGCGCGTCCCGAGGGTAGCATGGAGGTTTGCAGAGTTTACTGGTGGGAGCATGACTGCCGCACCCCGAAGGTAAGCTCCGCTAAAATTCACCGCTCTGTAAAGATAAAGCTCAAAGACGGAATAAAGCAGCCTTCTTGCTTTGACGATTATGTAATAACGGTCGAAGATACAGGTGTTAAGCCTGAAGTTTTAGATCTTGTCTGATGTATAACGAGGACGATTTTTTACAGCTTTCGGGCATACAGCATTTTGCGTTCTGCCGCCGACAATGGGCTTTGATACATATTGAAGGACAATGGGAAGAAAATTTCCGCACCGCCGACGGCAGGCTTATGCACGAAAACGCTCATGACGCGGAATTTCACGAAAAGCGCGGCAATGTTATAACCGTTCGCGCAATGAGAGTTATGTCGCGGGAACTTGGAATAAGCGGAGAATGTGATGTTGTGGAATTTACCCGCGATGAAACAAACGGAGTTTTTATTCCGAGTCTTAACGGGAAATTCAGAGCCGTGCCTGTTGAATACAAACGCGGAAAGCCAAAGCCCGATGAATGCGACCGACTTCAGCTGTGCGCGCAGGTTTTATGTCTTGAAGAAATGCTGTGCTGTGAGATAAACGAGGGATTTATATTTTATGGCGAACCTCGCCGCCGCGAATGTGTTGAAATTAGTGAAGAGCTGAGATGTTCAACGAAAAAAATGCTTTTGGAAATGCGCGGGTACTTTGAACGCGGATATACCCCGAAAGTTAAACGAACAAAATCATGCAATGCCTGTTCGCTGAAAAACATCTGTCTGCCGTCGCTTGAAAAAGCAAAGTCAGCCTCGGAATACCTTAAAAGCGCACTGGAGGACGACACATGAAAAACCTGCTGAATACGCTTTATATAACTTCTCCCGACCGTTATCTGTCGCTTGACGGAGAAAATGTCGTTGTGTGGGAAGAACGCAAGGAAATAGCGCGTCTGCCGCTCCACAATCTTGAGCGGATAATGGCGTTCGGTTCGGCGGGAGCGTCGCCCGCGCTCATGGAAAAATGTGTTACTGAAAATCGGGAACTGGTCTTCTTTTCACGTTCTGGAAAATTTATGGCAAGAGTTGAGGGCGAAATATGCGGAAATGTTCTGCTCCGCAGGGAGCAGTACCGTACAGCAGACAATGCGGAAAAGAGCCTTTTAACGGCAAAAAGCATGATAGCGGCGAAGCTGTATAACTGCCGTTGGACGCTTGAAAGAACGATACGCGACCACTCGATAAGAGTTGATACCGATGCTTTTACTCAAAAGTCTGCATATCTGAAAACCGCTTCGGAAAGTGCGCTGGCGGCTAGTGACAAGGATTCTCTCAGAGGAATAGAGGGCGAAGCAGCATCAGTATATTTCTCGGTTTTCAACGACATGATCTTACAGCAAAAGGATGATTTTAATTTTACCGTGAGAAGCCGCCGCCCTCCGCTCGACAAGGTGAACGCAATGCTTTCGTTCGCGCATTCTCTTTGTACAAGTATGTGCTGTTCGGCGCTTGAATCAGTCGGGCTTGACTCTTATGTAGGTTTTTTGCATACCGACCGCCCCGGAAGACGTTCGCTGGCGCTTGATCTTGTAGAAGAATTCAGAGCGCCGCTGTGCGACAGATTTGTGCTGACATGTATAAACAAAAGAATTATCACAAAAGACGCTTTTATTGAACAGGAAAACGGAGCTGTGCTGCTTACAGACGACGGGCGGCGTGAGTTTCTGAAGAACTGGCAGCTTAGAAAAGATGATGAGATAACTCACCCGTTTTTGAAAGAAAAGGTAAAATGGGGTCTAGTGCCTTATGTGCAGGCGCTGCTGCTGGCACGATACCTGCGGGGAGATTTGGACGGATATCCGCCGTTTTTGTGGAAGTAAAATGTTGATATTAGTTACTTATGATGTGAATACCGAAAACAGTGAAGGCAAAAAACGCCTGCGTCATGTGGCAAAACACTGTGTAAATTACGGCGTTCGCGTGCAGAATTCTGTGTTTGAATGTATAGTTGATACGGCGCAATGGCGGGTCTTAAAGCAAAAATTACTTGATACAATAGACACAAATGTTGACTCGCTGAGGTTCTATTATCTGGGAGATGCAAAGAAAGCAAAGGTTGAACACTATGGGGCAAAGTCAGCTCCCGAAATGGACAAGCCCCTTTTGCTGTAGTGCGAAACCTAAGCTCACATAAAAACGCGCGGTATTCGCACCTGTTTTTGAAGCAATATTTATTATTTTCAGATAATTTTTTGTGAAGATTTTTGATTTCACATTTAATTTTTATACAAGTTTCACGAATTTTTTCGGGAATGCTCCGAGATTTTAAGTGAAATTTGCAGTCGCTCCGCCTTGCGCGGAGCGTGGATTGAAATTTGTGAATGTATACAAAAAGCACGACCAACGGACGTCGCTCCGCCTTGCGCGGAGCGTGGATTGAAATTTGCCGTGTATATCTTTAAATCCTGTGTACTGTCGTCGCTCCGCCTTGCGCGGAGCGTGGATTGAAATATCCCAAGCCAAAAAAGGGAAACCATCACAAAAGTCGCTCCGCCTTGCGCGGAGCGTGGATTGAAATTATACCCTTATAATTAGTTGGATATAGCATAACAGGTCGCTCCGCCTTGCGCGGAGCGTGGATTGAAATTATATGGCGGTGGTATACTATAATAAGCATACCGTCGCTCCGCCTTGCGCGGAGCGTGGATTGAAATAAGCAAGCCCTGCACCAATTTTATTATTTCAGGGTCGCTCCGCCTTGCGCGGAGCGTGGATTGAAATAACAATGGTTTTCCGTTGCCGTGAAAGTTGTCCCGTCGCTCCGCCTTGCGCGGAGCGTGGATTGAAATTTTGATTTTCCTAATCGTGCGCGTTCTCGTGTCCCTGGTCGCTCCGCCTTGCGCGGAGCGTGGATTGAAATTTTTATTATGCGGCTGTCATATACTTCCTTGCCCCGTCGCTCCGCCTTGCGCGGAGCGTGGATTGAAATCCTCAACCGCAAACTTAAAATTGCCCGGAACGTGGTCGCTCCGCCTTGCGCGGAGCGTGGATTGAAATGCAGTATAACTTTCCTTCAAACGCAGAGTTTCTCCCGTCGCTCCGCCTTGCGCGGAGCGTGGATTGAAATATTGACAAATCCACAAACACCTGCTATGACATATTGGTCGCTCCGCCTTGCGCGGAGCGTGGATTGAAATCACCAACGCCTGCAAGCACAAATTCAATGAAGAAAGTCGCTCCGCCTTGCGCGGAGCGTGGATTGAAATAATCAACTCAATAACAGGTGGTATAGATATCTTAAGGTCGCTCCGCCTTGCGCGGAGCGTGGATTGAAATAGGAAAGCGAGTCGCTAAGATTGTAAATTATGGTGTCGCTCCGCCTTGCGCGGAGCGTGGATTGAAATTGAACGCTTATCGTAGCTTTAACGCCGAGGGGCAGGTCGCTCCGCCTTGCGCGGAGCGTGGATTGAAATCCGAAATTATACTCCCGCTAAGAACGTCGGGGGGTCGCTCCGCCTTGCGCGGAGCGTGGATTGAAATTCAAACTCCTTTCTATTTTGTTTTAGTATGCTGTTGTCGCTCCGCCTTGCGCGGAGCGTGGATTGAAATAAATGTGGGAGCCGTCAGCTTACCCGTCATTTCGTCGTCGCTCCGCCTTGCGCGGAGCGTGGATTGAAATGCGAGGAGAGCGGCGACCGTACAGCCGCGGCACAGTCGCTCCGCCTTGCGCGGAGCGTGGATTGAAATATATTGACGACAGAAACATAGGCGGATTTTTAGGGTCGCTCCGCCTTGCGCGGAGCGTGGATTGAAATATATTTGTACATATTTTTTTGAAAAAGTTGTTGGTCGCTCCGCCTTGCGCGGAGCGTGGATTGAAATAGTAAACAAAATTACACGATAAACTAATGTCCACCGCGTCGCTCCGCCTTGCGCGGAGCGTGGATTGAAATATAAGGCTTATGCTTTGTCCGACTGCAAAAACATCGTCGCTCCGCCTTGCGCGGAGCGTGGATTGAAATGCTGTTAAGCCTTTCAAGCTCAAAGTCCGAGTTAAGTCGCTCCGCCTTGCGCGGAGCGTGGATTGAAATCTTGATTGTTACTTTGCCTGTTGCCAAAAGCTCGGTCGCTCCGCCTTGCGCGGAGCGTGGATTGAAATATCTTCGGTGATGTCGCCGTTTTCTATATACTCGTCGCTCCGCCTTGCGCGGAGCGTGGATTGAAATGCTTTTGTCAATAGCCGTCTTGGGCATTTTTAGGTCGCTCCGCCTTGCGCGGAGCGTGGATTGAAATTTCCAAGCAGATTGATTGATTGTTAATTTCTTTGCCGTCGCTCCGCCTTGCGCGGAGCGTGGATTGAAATTTCTTATATTATTATTTTCTATGACCTTACCAAGTCGCTCCGCCTTGCGCGGAGCGTGGATTGAAATACTTTGATACATACAAAGGCTGTTCGCACGCCTGTGTCGCTCCGCCTTGCGCGGAGCGTGGATTGAAATAGTATCGCCGTTGCGAGATGTAAGGGGTTTTGCCGTCGCTCCGCCTTGCGCGGAGCGTGGATTGAAATAGTGCTTTCACCTCTTGTCTGAACAACATTGACCTTGTCGCTCCGCCTTGCGCGGAGCGTGGATTGAAATCCGCCCGCTCGGCAAGAGCGACACCACCACGCCCGCGTCGCTCCGCCTTGCGCGGAGCGTGGATTGAAATCCTTGGTAACGGCGTATCGTTTGCGAAAGAGGGGTCGCTCCGCCTTGCGCGGAGCGTGGATTGAAATTCCAATAAGCTCTATTGCAACTCCAACCACTACGTCGCTCCGCCTTGCGCGGAGCGTGGATTGAAATCCTTGCAAAAACGGCGACCCAGCAACAGTATAGCGTCGCTCCGCCTTGCGCGGAGCGTGGATTGAAATCTCATTACTATAGTCATACATTGTCCAAGCCTTGTCGCTCCGCCTTGCGCGGAGCGTGGATTGAAATATCCCGAAAAGTTGCAGCAAGCAATATCAATGCAGTCGCTCCGCCTTGCGCGGAGCGTGGATTGAAATAGGATTACGGGCATTGTTTTAAATAACACAAATACGTCGCTCCGCCTTGCGCGGAGCGTGGATTGAAATCCAAAGGCGAAAAGGGCGACACGGCAGATTTATCGTCGCTCCGCCTTGCGCGGAGCGTGGATTGAAATAGTTTGCGAAAACTTATATGATATTAACAATTGCGTCGCTCCGCCTTGCGCGGAGCGTGGATTGAAATATATTGTCAGACATCGCTATAATGGCTTTATCTGCAGTCGCTCCGCCTTGCGCGGAGCGTGGATTGAAATTTTGTCTTTGGCGTACTTGTAGCTTGTCCTTATGTCGCTCCGCCTTGCGCGGAGCGTGGATTGAAATACTTGCCGTCAATCGAACAGGAGGTGAACTATTTGTCGCTCCGCCTTGCGCGGAGCGTGGATTGAAATGTTACACTTTTGTGTGTAATCGTGTAAACCTGTCGTCGCTCCGCCTTGCGCGGAGCGTGGATTGAAATAAGCGCAATGAGCGGAGCGTATCAGGGAACGGCGTCGCTCCGCCTTGCGCGGAGCGTGGATTGAAATTCCTAAAAACGTTGTATCCTTGTTTACGCTTGCAGTCGCTCCGCCTTGCGCGGAGCGTGGATTGAAATAATTTATTCTTTATCCTTATTATCGGCCTGTTAGTCGCTCCGCCTTGCGCGGAGCGTGGATTGAAATCGCGAGAGCTTTCTTCGTTTTCCTCTACGGGCTCGTCGCTCCGCCTTGCGCGGAGCGTGGATTGAAATTATATGGCGGTGGTATGTCATAACAATAAGCATACGTCGCTCCGCCTTGCGCGGAGCGTGGATTGAAATACTTGGCGATGGATTTAAAAGTGAAAGCGAATGGTCGCTCCGCCTTGCGCGGAGCGTGGATTGAAATAATCGAGGCACAGGACGTTGTACCGATTGAGTTTGTCGCTCCGCCTTGCGCGGAGCGTGGATTGAAATTTGCCGTGCAAGAAACACAACTCCAGCTTATAGGTCGCTCCGCCTTGCGCGGAGCGTGGATTGAAATATCATCTTCAAGGTGTTGCATTGTTTACCTCCCTGGTCGCTCCGCCTTGCGCGGAGCGTGGATTGAAATTTCTATGCTTATCTCCCATCATTCCAATTTTCACGTCGCTCCGCCTTGCGCGGAGCGTGGATTGAAATGGAAAGCTCTTTCTGCGTCACGCGCATCTCGCCAAGTCGCTCCTCCTTGCGCGGAGCGTGGATTGAAATTATGTGCGGCGGATAAAGTAAGCGCAACGGAATCGTCGCTCCGCCTTGCGCGGAGCGTGGATTGAAATACCTCTCCCCCGCGTCAGCAGAAAATTGTAGTCGGTCGCTCCGCCTTGCGCGGAGCGTGGATTGAAATCGGGGATTGCTTTGACTTCACCGCTTGTAACGATGTCGCTCCGCCTTGCGCGGAGCGTGGATTGAAATATAATACGAACTACCGCATAGCCAAATTGTTTGTTGTCGCTCCGCCTTGCGCGGAGCGTGGATTGAAATATCCATATATATCCCCCGTCAATCTTGATAGGGGGTCGCTCCGCCTTGCGCGGAGCGTGGATTGAAATCCTCAAAGACAAATCTGAAAAATAGTATTTCTTGGTCGCTCCGCCTTGCGCGGAGCGTGGATTGAAATACCAACGGACATTTTTGAAAAATCCACGCCGTTTGTCGCTCCGCCTTGCGCGGAGCGTGGATTGAAATATCACCGCTCGCGAAGTCAAGCGGTGATGAAAACGTCGCTCCGCCTTGCGCGGAGCGTGGATTGAAATCCCTTTCTTTGTGCCACTCTCGCAAGCGGGCAAAGTCGCTCCGCCTTGCGCGGAGCGTGGATTGAAATTTGGTTATGCCGTCGGCGTTTATTCCGCCGATGTGTCGCTCCGCCTTGCGCGGAGCGTGGATTGAAATGCCGAAATGCCCGTGTCCTACGACCTCATACTCTAGTCGCTCCGCCTTGCGCGGAGCGTGGATTGAAATAGCAACTGCCTTGCTTGTAATGCCTTTCACGGTAAGGTCGCTCCGCCTTGCGCGGAGCGTGGATTGAAATTCATCAGCTTTTGCATCTTTGTATTTTGTGGTAAATGTCGCTCCGCCTTGCGCGGAGCGTGGATTGAAATATTGCCTTTAGTTTGGCACCACGGCGGGTCAGAATAGTCGCTCCGCCTTGCGCGGAGCGTGGATTGAAATCATATTTCTCGGATAACTGCCTAAAATTAACGCCTGGTCGCTCCGCCTTGCGCGGAGCGTGGATTGAAATCCCGTGCTGCCTTGTGAGGTGTTTCCCGCCAAAGTCGCTCCGCCTTGCGCGGAGCGTGGATTGAAATAACTCGTTGATTATGGCAAAACCAGCAACCGCCTGTCGCTCCGCCTTGCGCGGAGCGTGGATTGAAATATAGCAACGAACCCTGCAGGACAGATTGGTGAAGGTCGCTCCGCCTTGCGCGGAGCGTGGATTGAAATGTTTTTATCATCATCAAATACTTGCTTTAAAAAGTCGCTCCGCCTTGCGCGGAGCGTGGATTGAAATTGATACGGAAATAATCACTTCTGAAAGCGCTTACGGTCGCTCCGCCTTGCGCGGAGCGTGGATTGAAATGTTTCGGGGACGGAACTTACACGAAATACAAGCTGTGTCGCTCCGCCTTGCGCGGAGCGTGGATTGAAATAAATCACAAGGGCAAGATAACTCATCTGAATCTTAGTCGCTCCGCCTTGCGCGGAGCGTGGATTGAAATGGGCGTGTGTTGGTGCATTGTTGCGCTGTTGCTCGTCGCTCCGCCTTGCGCGGAGCGTGGATTGAAATCCTTTCTGCCCGTCCTGCCGTTAGCTCAGCAATTTGTCGCTCCGCCTTGCGCGGAGCGTGGATTGAAATAGCGGTTCGAGGATTACTACAAGTAAGTCTAAAAGTCGCTCCGCCTTGCGCGGAGCGTGGATTGAAATTTTTTTGTGAATGTATACAAATATACGCCATTGACGGTCGCTCCGCCTTGCGCGGAGCGTGGATTGAAATGGCGTATGAAAGGAGCTCACCAAGCGCCGACAGCGTCGCTCCGCCTTGCGCGGAGCGTGGATTGAAATACTAACGAGCAAATGGGCATAATCGGCGCGGACAGTCGCTCCGCCTTGCGCGGAGCGTGGATTGAAATGGACGAGAAAAGAGCGGAAATCGCGCAGCTCATCGTCGCTCCGCCTTGCGCGGAGCGTGGATTGAAATCCGACTATATCGAGTTTTCGGGCGGGGCGCTCAAAAGTCGCTCCGCCTTGCGCGGAGCGTGGATTGAAATAGCGCTCCCGCGTTCGCTTTGAGTACACCGCTTCCGTCGCTCCGCCTTGCGCGGAGCGTGGATTGAAATGGGCGTGAGCATGTAGTAATTGACGCAAACAACGGTCGCTCCGCCTTGCGCGGAGCGTGGATTGAAATAGTGTACAATAGTATAAGAAAGGGGAATTTTTAAGTCGCTCCGCCTTGCGCGGAGCGTGGATTGAAATAAAGCTCATTGTTGTGAGCTTATTCTCTTCGCCCTCGTCGCTCCGCCTTGCGCGGAGCGTGGATTGAAATATCATTTTTTATATCAAATTATGAAAGAAGCTGCCGTCGCTCCGCCTTGCGCGGAGCGTGGATTGAAATTGAGAGCGCATACGGCGGTATGAGCTTTTACACAGTCGCTCCGCCTTGCGCGGAGCGTGGATTGAAATAAAGCTCATTGTTGTGAGCTTATTCTCTTCGCCCTCGTCGCT
>CANQFZ010000010.1 GCA_947600065.1 uncultured Clostridia bacterium
AACATTCGGCAATCCACTCTCGCAGCTGTGTTCATTCGTTCTTTCATATTGTTCAATTTTCAAGGAACCGTCGCCGCCGTTCTTTCGGCGACTTGTTTATTATATCACACCACTTTTTATTTGTCAAGGGGTTTTTTGAAAATTTTTAAATATTTTGTAGTAAAAATTTCTTTATTGACTTACAATGTAAATTATTCCCGAAAAAATTTAATATATACATTATAATATATTTACTGTCTTATTGTGCTTTAAAACATCGAAAAGAAAAATATTTTTGATTTTTTGTAAAATATACTTGACAAATTTCCAAGAATATGTTACAATACAATCGAGGTGAAGTTATGGCAAAAAATCTCAAAATGAAAGCCGCGCGAGCCGCTCTTGATTTGTCGCAGGACGAACTTGCAAAAAAGGCAAATGTAACGCGGCAGACAATTTCGGCGGTCGAAAACGGCGACTATAATCCTACAATAAATTTATGTATCGCTATCTGTAAAGCGCTCGGTAAGACGCTTGACGAGCTGTTCTGGGAGGAGGAACAAAAATGAGCCTTAAATCTTTTGACAAGTTCTGCGAAAATATGATAATCGGCAACGGCGGAAAAGAGAAGATAATTTATGACGAACGGCAGAAAATTCTGCAGACGAAACTCTGGCTTGAAGCTATGTGCATTTTCGTTTTGGCTGGAATGACAAATATTCTGGTAATGGACAAATTTTTCAATTACGCGGAATCGTATTTTTTCCCGATGTGTCTTATTATGATTATCTGCTTTTTCTATTATCAGTTCAGATGCGTTGCAAAGGGCTGTTTTATCGGCATTAACGGCGTCAGACCTCTGAAAATTTCTTCATTCTGGGCAATATTTATCGGAATTTTTGACAGTTTTATATTTGTATTTGACGACGATGTTCCGTTAATTCTCAGCGACGGAAAAATCGGCGACCGCCTGATAGGTATAATTATGATGGCGAGCATTGTAATTTACGGCGTTGTTATGCTGATTGTTCTTCATAATATTGAGAAGAAAAACAAACAAGATACTGATTAAACAGGTATTTTAACATTTTAGCAAGTTGGGGGAAACAAAAAGTTTCCCCTGTTTTTCAGCTTTAAATTGCCCTGTTTATTCTATTGAAAAACTTCCCTTGTGATTATCTGCCTTAATTCTGACATTGACCTTTCCCGATACACCTACATCAAAATACGAGGTTTCCATATTTTGCTCGTCAAAAATGATTTTATCATCATTATCCCGTATTTCGATTGAGATTGCCCCCGAATTTGTTTCAACATCTATACGCAGGATATCCGAGTTTGGATAAATACTTTTCTCCATAATTCCGTCAAGCAAGGTGTATCTTCCGCTCCAGGCGTCCAAGGTTTCACTGCCTACATAACCTACCCGCAATGCCGAGCGGGTGCTTACACAGTTAAATTCTTTTGCAATAAAAATCGCCCCAAAACAAATCAATAAAGTAACAACTACCGTAACAGCGAAAAATATCCAAGGCTTGCGCACTGTTTTCCGATATTCCTTAATGTCATCTTCGGTAGTATGAAGTTCAAATTCTTTCCCGTCGTTTTCCTTTTCAACCAGAAGAAGTTCTTTATTGAAAGTTCCCGCTGTTGTTGCAATTTTACCGCCCTTTTCCGCCCAGGGACGAAATATCGCTTTACCTACGGAATAATCAAGATTTAAATTCTTGAATATCACTTTATAACCGCAGTCCTCTAAAAATTCCGCATATTCCTTAGCGTTCTGCTTTGACTTTTCACCTACAAATTCTACCGCATAGCGATATTTCTTCGGATCGCACTCCTCAAATTCATACCACGCTCTGCCTGTGCGGGTCAATCTAAAGCCTTTATCCGCCATTTCATTCAGCCATTTTTCCTGTTTTTTCAGAAATCCCCAAAAGAAACGATAATATTTTTTTGTCATAATCAGCCCTCCATTATATCCTCGGCAATTTTCAAAAGTTCCTTTAATCTGATGATTTCCTTATCGCAGACAGCTTTTCCCGCGTCAGTGATAAGGTATTCCTTTTTGCGCCCGTCAGTATCTCCGCATTGACTTATCCAGCCTTTTTCTTCCAGAGATGAAAGCGCGCCGTACAGCGTTCCCGCTCCGAGCGTCAGACGACCTTTGGTTTTTTCTTCGATAAATTGCATTATCGCGTATCCGTGTTTAGGATTATAAAGCGCAAGCAAAATGAAGAATGTGACCTCAGTCAGCGCACCGCCTTTTATATTGTCACGCAATTTCTCACCTTCTTTATTACGTTTACTGTAATAATTATATCACTAACCGTAATAGTTGTCAATAGGAAATTTTAAATTTCAAAAATTTTTTCTAATGTGGTTGAAAAAAATGACCGCTTATGTTATAATGAATATAAGTTTGTAGAAAAGGAGAAGTGAAATGGCAACAAAATATATTTTTGTAACAGGCGGCGTAGTTTCGGGACTTGGAAAGGGCATTACGGCAGCTTCGCTCGGACGTCTGCTCAAAATGCGCGGATATCGCGTGACGATCCAGAAATTTGACCCGTATCTTAATGTTGACCCCGGCACTATGTCCCCCTATCAGCATGGCGAGGTTTTCGTGACCGACGACGGCGCGGAGACAGACCTTGACCTTGGTCACTATGAGCGCTTTATTGACGAAAATCTGTCTGTAAATTCAAACGTGACAACAGGCAAAATTTACTGGACTATTCTTAATAAGGAGCGCAGAGGTGATTTCCTGGGCGGAACGGTTCAAGTCATTCCCCATGTCACAAACGAGATAAAGTCCCGCGTTTACCGCGCGGCTAACAGCGGCGCAGAGCCCGTTGACGTTGTAATAACCGAGATAGGCGGAACGGTCGGAGATATTGAAAGCACGCCGTTTCTTGAAGCTATACGCCAGGTAAGCTATGAAAAAGGCCGCGAAAACGTTTTGTATATTCACGTTACGCTTCTCCCCTACATAAGCGGCTCAAACGAGCTGAAAACAAAGCCTACTCAGCACTCCGTAAAAGAACTGCTCTCGCTCGGAATACAGCCGAACATTCTTGTATTGAGGAGCGAAATGGAAGTTCCTATGGAAATGCGCGAGAAAATCGCAAATTTCTGCAACGTCAGAACAGAAGATGTTATACAGAATTTAACAGCTCCGTCGCTTTATGAAGTTCCGCTTATGCTTGAAAAAGAGGGACTTGCACACTCGGCGTGCAGACTTTTGGGGCTTGAGGACAGAGTTCCCGACCTTTCCGAATGGGAACAGATGGTAGAACGCCAGAAAAATGCCTCAAAGCCGCTGACCATCGGACTTGTAGGAAAATATGTTTCACTGCCCGACGCTTATATCTCCGTTATGGAGAGCATTCGCCATGCGGGTGCGGTAAATGGCTGCAAGGTTGAAATAAAGCTGATAAACTCCGAAGAAGTGACTACGGAAAATTCAAATGAAGTTCTCAGTGGTCTTGACGGGATTTGTGTTCCGGGAGGCTTTGGCGACAGAGGCATTGAGGGCAAAATTGAAGCCGTTCGCTATGCGCGCGAAAACATGATACCTTATCTCGGTCTGTGCCTCGGTATGCAGATGGCGGTCATTGAGTTTGCGCGGCACGTCGCGGGTCTTGAAGACGCAAATTCTTCGGAATTCGGAGAGTTTAAATATCCCGTTATTGACCTTATGCCAGACCAGAAGGGCGTTGAAATGGGCGGCACGATGAGGCTCGGACTGTATCCCTGCAAGCTTGAAGAAGGGACTATTTCGCGCGAGGTATACGGCGACGAGCTTATTTACGAGCGCCACCGCCACCGCTATGAATTTAACAACACATACCGCGAGGAATTGTCGGAAAAGGGCTTGAAGTTTGCGGGGCTTTCGCCCGACGGAAAGCTTGTTGAGATAGTTGAGCTTTCGAGGGACGTTCACCCGTTTTTTGTGGGAGTTCAGTTCCACCCCGAATTTAAATCCAGACCGAACCGTCCTCACCCGCTGTTTAATGAATTTATAAAAACGGCTGATGAGATAAAAAGCAGATAAATAAATTCTCTTTTACATTAGTGATGATATTAAGATCCAATATAACTTATAGGAGTAAAAATGTATTGTAATATCAGGAAGTGGAGATTATCAGACGCGGCAGATTTGGCAGAGACTTTATCTAATAAGAACTTGCAGGATAATTTAAGAGATGGTTTGCCATTTCCATATACGGAAAAAGACGGTTTACAGTATATCAACGCAATGCTTTCCGCTGACAAAAATGATACCTTTGCTTTTGCGGTCACAATTGATGATAAGGCAATCGGAAGTATCAGTGTGTTTCGCCAAGGAAATATACACAGATTAACCGCTGAATTGGGATATTATATTGCTCAAAATTACTGGGGCAAAGGTATTATGACACAAGCTGTTAAACAAATCTGTGAATATGTTTTCTATAACACTGATATTGTTCGTATTTACGCGGAGCCTTTTGCTTATAATTCCGCTTCTTGCCGTGTGCTTGAAAAAGCAGGGTTTCAATATGAGGGATTATTAAAACAGAACGCTATCAAAAACGATAAAGTGATAGATATGAAAATGTATGCGCTAATAAAATCACATACAGACTGTATATAAAGCCCCATCTGCGGCGTAGCGTTATCCGCAGAAGGCGGATAACGCGGCGGCTTACTGCGGCAGGCACAAAGCCTAGCCGCAGCACCGCTTCAGCGTTGTACGCGAAGCGTTCAATGCGAGCATCTGGGGCTTTCTATACAGTCTGAAATTTGACTTTTTATACAGGCTGCATAAATTAAACGGTGCAATCAAAAACAGCGGGCTTTCAAGGTCCGCTGTAAATGTATAAGGATATTTTTATGGAAAAGAACGAGATTATCACACTTGATATTACCGACATAACAAACGAGGGCTTCGGTTTCGGGAAATATAACGGAATGGCGGTGTTTGTGCCGTTTACGGCGATAGGCGATAAGATAGAAGCAAAAGTTTTAAAGGTAAACAAAAGCTATGCTTACGCGAAAATTGAAAAGATACTTCTTCCCTCTCCCGACAGGATCGAAAACGACTGCCCTGCTTTCGGAAAATGCGGTGGCTGTGCGTTTCGGCACATCAACTATAACGCCGAGCTTAAAGCGAAAGAGAACTTTGTAAAAAATGCGTTTATTAAGATCGGAGGGTTTGGGGCTGAAAACATAAATTTTCTGCCGATAGAACCGAGCGATGAAATCGAGCGATACAGAAACAAACTCGAAATGCCTGTCGGAATAAACGAAAGCGGCGAGATGTACTGCGGTTTTTTTGCCGCAAGAACTCACAGAATCGTTCCCGTAAACGACTGTCTTTTACAGCCCGAGATTTTTTCGGAAATATCTCGGTTTATTGTCCAAAAGGCAAAGGCGCTGAAAATTTCCGCTTATAACGAAGAACGTCACGAGGGCGTTTTGCGTCACATCTATCTGCGAAAATCCGTGAACAAGCAGGACGGCGGGCTGTGCTGCGTTATTGTAGCTAAAAGAAAAGTTCCCGAATTTATGAGGTTAGCGCGGGAGATTTCCGAAAAATTCCCCGAAATAACGGGTGTTGTCCTCAACATAAATCCCGAAAAGACAAACGTTATCCTAGGCGAAAAGGAAATTCTTCTTTACGGAAAAGCCGATATTACGGACGAGATGTGCGGCGTTCCCGTGGAAATTTCGCCGAAGTCGTTTTATCAAGTCAACACCAAAGCCGCCGAAAAAATTTACAGAAAAGCCGCCGAACTTGCAAAGCCAAACGGAAAAGTTATTCTTGATTTATACTGCGGCGCGGGAACGATAGGGCTTTCAATGGCAGGAAGTGCCAAGAAAATAATCGGCGTTGAAATAATTCCCGAGGCGGTTGAAAATGCCAAAGCGAACGCCAAAAGGCTCGGAGTTCAGAACGCAGAATTTATCTGTGCGAATGCGGGCGATATAGCTGTGCTTGACATTTTGGAAAAGCCCGATGTTATACTGCTTGACCCGCCGCGAAAGGGCTGTGACGCAAGGACGCTCGATTTTTGTGCAAGCCTCTCCCCCGCGCGGATAGTAATGATCTCATGCAATCCTGCGACTGCTGCCCGCGACTGCAAACGGCTTTCGGAGATTGGGTTCAAGGTAAAGACGGTTCAAGCGTTCGATTTGTTTCCGAGGACGAGGCACGTTGAGTGCGTGGTACTTTTGAACGCGAATAACATATGACAAAACATATATCGTTACTTATTTGGCTGGTTTATAATAATAATTAGGAGGTACTTGAAATATGAAATATGTAGTAATTATAGGAATATGCGTTGTATTAGTAACCGCGATTGTTGTTTTATTAATTTATAGGCAAAAGAAAAAAGTTCATTCTAATGAAAAAAATAAATTTACTAACAATGTAGATTCAGTTATATTAGATGAAGCCAACAAAATTTCTCCACAGGAACAAAATAATGATGAGTCTATTATTCAAATGGATATACTGTCGATAGAAGAAATACCCGATGAAAATAAACTGGTGGAAATAACCGAAAATAAAACTTTTGCGTTCGTTAATCAACTTATTTCCGGATTAGCTCAAACAGGTTTATCAGCTTTCAATGCTTCTCAAGCAGTAAAATCCGGAAGTGAAGTTCTATACCGTGTCATAATTCCTGCTGGTGCTAAACTTTCTAATTCTAAATCAATGGAAGGTGCAGTTCGCGGCATCTATCATGGAGCAAACGGAATAAAGGGTCATGCAAATTTAGTTGCTGTTCAAAACCATAAAGGAGCTACTTTCTTAACAAATACAACTGCAACAGCCATGAGTATTGCATCAATAGTTGTCGGTCAATATTATATGTCTCAAATAAACTCTAAGCTTGAAAAAGTCCAAGATGAAATTTCAAAAATATCTAATTTTCAAGACAATGAGTTTCGAAGCCGTGTATTTTCACTTGTTAATTGCGTTGAGGAAATTGCTGAATTTCAAGTTGAAATTCTTGAAAATGACAGTTTAAGGACATCAAAAATCAATCAGCTTAATGATTTGAAAAAAGAATGTACTGAATTGCTTGGTCAAGTTAATATAACCCTTAATGACTTTGCCAAGAATAATAAATTGAATTATACATCTTATGAGGAAGAAATATATGAAGCAAACAACTGGTATATGTACCAGAATGCATTAATTAATCTACTTTATAAAATTTCCGACTTGTATTACACACTTAACATGGGAGTTGTATCAAGAGAACACTGCAATTCGCTTTTACAGAAATATATGAAACAAACGAAAGACGCTCAGGCTTCATTGATTGAGTGGCATGAAACTTCAATAAAACAGCTGGGAATTGATATTAACGAACACAGGCGTAAAAGAGAAGGTCTTGACCTCTCAATTCATTATATTCCCGCATTATTTAATCATAATCTTAAATACAAGCCTATTAAAGAAGATGTAGCAAACATGATAGCAAATCAAATATCAAGTCAACCACTTGAAAACAATTGCGATACATCAGATTTGTACACCGAAGATGTACAACTGATTTGTAAGGACGGGAAAATATATTATTTACCTTCAAACAAGCAGGAAAGTTATAACAAAAGTACTTAAAAATATAAAATATATGAGTTCTGGATAACTAAATTATGCAACAACCAGCATTTAAGAAAGGAAGTTTTTATGTTAGGAGCAATAATCGGCGACATAGTAGGTTCTGTCTACGAGTGGAACAATATCAAAACAAAGGACTTTCCGCTGTTTCGCGAGGATTGCTTTTTTACGGACGACACAGTTATGACCTGCGCGGTCGCGGAAGCGGTTATGAACGGCGGCGGGAAAGACGACTTCATTGACGCTATGAAAAAGTACGGGAGAATGTACCCGAATGCGGACTACGGCGGGAGGTTCGGTGCTTGGCTTATGTCGGACGACCGTGAACCGTACAACAGCTTCGGAAACGGCTCGGCAATGCGCGTTTCGCCGTGCGCTTGGGTGTGGGACTGCGGGTTTACGGCAAGGACGGGAATATTGCCGTCAAAAGCAATGGAGATTACAAGGCTGAGCGCCGCGGTAACTCATGATCACCCCGAGGGCATAAAGGGCGCAATGGCTACGGCAGACGCTATTTTTATGTGCCGATATTATTTCGGCGGATATTGCGGCGACTATGAAAAGCCTATCAACGACGACCCTGACGAATGCAAACGACGCATTAAGACCCGTATTGAACGGGAATACAGCTATGACCTGTCTAAAACTTTAGACGAGATCCGTCCGACATACCGTTTTAATGAAACATGTCAGGAAACCGTGCCGCAGGCGATAATTGCTTTTCTGGAAAGCACGGACTTTGAGGACGCAATAAGAAACGCTATCTCTCTCGGCGGCGACAGCGATACGTTGGCGGCTATCACAGGAAGTATCGCCGAGGCGGCTTACGGTATTCCCGAATGGATAAAAGAAAAGGCGTATTCTTACCTTGATGAAACGCTTAAAGATGTGCTGAGACGCTGGAATAAGTTCATATCATAGGAGGCACAAATATGTACTGCTGTTTTTCAAAACTGAGAACTGACGACATGACGCTAAGAGATATTGCGGAACTGTTGGAAGTATCACAGAATGATATCGCCACAGCGGTGGGGATAAGCAAGCCTACCGTTAATGCATATTTAAACGGCACTTTAAAAAGGCAGGAGATACTCGACAAGATATACCGATATCTTAACAGCAGAGAATTTTACTGCGGTTATTCATTTATGCCCACATGGCAATTTGCAGAGTTTCTCAATATGGAGGTACTAGGCATTTTCAGAAAATCAATGAAAGAAAGCGAAATCGCAAAAGCTATCGGCATGACTCCCCAAAAGTTCAGCAAGCTGAAAAAATGCAAGGACACCTCGGGAATAACTCAGAAATTAGATGTGTATGAGCAGTACAATATTCTTGAGAAATTTTATAATATGTGCGAAGATAATTACGGATTTGTTCCAGACAAATACAAGAACTTACGCACTAAGCTGAATAATTATGTCAATATGTATGACGATTATGAAATAAAAAATTCATTTGCCTCTCTTTTAAACTTTATCATAGACAACGGTTTTCGCACTGAACTGTACGGCGTTCTGAAAAAACTCTGCGGAATAGATTACAAAGATTATCAAAGGATAATACAAGATGACGAGTTTATAATGGATTTAGATGTAAGATACAGTATAATAGAAAATCTGCATATAAAAATCGGAAGCCAGTCTTATAATGTGAGCGAAAGATTTGAACCTATATTGATTGCAAGCGGGGAAAGAAATTATGTAGATCTGTTTGAAGGCTCTAGTGCTAATGATTTTACGCCTATATACAAATATCCGGATATTCTTTGCAGGATAATTCTGGATCACTTCTATGCGTTTATTGACGACCCGTTGTACAGCGTTGACAATGAGTACAAAAAGGCAAGCGTCGGGTGGTATAATTCTGCGTCTTTTAATACAGCAAGCCAAAGAGCGCGTATTGTCGAAGAATACCACACGCTTTCCGTAAATGACAAAGAATCGGTATGTAAAGATATTTCCGACAAAATCTCGAAGCATATGAAAAATACACTCACCGATATAACAGTATTTAATCATGAATTTGACGAAAACGGCAAACTTTTACTAAATTCCGACTGCACTCTTTGCTGCCGTGAACTTTCCGACATAAGCGATATTATAGAAATAGTCAGCCGTATAGGACCGCTGACTAATTTGTACACGAATTTTATGCGCGTCCCGTACAATGACGAATATTTATTCGATAACAGAAACGAATTATTAAATATTATGCAGGAAGGATTTCTTCATACCTGCAGAAATGACTGGGATGAAATTATAGACAAAAAACTGGAATTTGACGCTATGGACTGGAATTTATGGGGATTGCTTACGCAGGCGTTGTACATAGGGCGTTCGATTGATGACATTTACGAATACATAATCAAGCTTAAAAATGACAAAAAGCACGATTTTTCAATGGAACCTTGAAAAAAATAAGTTTCACAAAAAGTTTTTTAGAACAAAAATTGCAAAATTTTGAGGCTTTTCTAAAGAACCGCATAACACCGCCGTTTGTTTAAACTGCGGTGTTTTTATATGAACAAATCGGAAAATTAAAACTTTCCGATTTGAAAGTATACATATGAAAAATATTGTGTTATAATGCAGTTACAGGAAGAAAAAATGGCCATTTGATAATTCCTAAGTAATTTTTATTTTATATTACATAAAGGAGATAATATTATGTTAAACAGTATTATTTATGAAGACGCACACGGTACAAATCAACTTGAGATTGAAGCAATGCTTGCGGCTAAAGGAAAAATATTCCTCACAGAGGATATTGACGCAGAAAATGCTTCATCAGTGATAAAAGCTATGATGGTGCTTGCGGACGACAACACGCCGATAACGCTGTACATAGACAGCTGCGGCGGAGAAATACGCTCAGGTCTTTCTATCATTGACGCTATGGAGATGCTTTCAAAGAAAGTCGATATCAACGTTGTGTGCATGGGAAAGGCGTACAGTATGGCGTCGCTTATTCTTGCGGCAGGTACTAAAGGGCACAGATACATTATGCCGCACGGAGAAGTTATGATGCACGAACCGCTTGTGGTGAACGGCGCGGCAGGCTCGGCAAGCTCGGTTAGAAATCAGGCCGACTCGCTTATTGCTATACGCGACAAGATGAGCGAAATGCTCTCGGCTTATACGGGACTTTCCACCGAGGAGATAAACGCGATAATGCACGCAAACACATATATGGACGCAAATGAAGCCATAAAAACAGGTATGGTAGATATGATAATCAAGGAACTTTAATTTTAAGGAGGACAAAATCTATGATTTCAAATGACAATACAGGCAGGCTCTTTATGCCTGACGGCACCAGCTATACCAAGGACAGCAGCAAAACAGGGCTTAACAACAACATCGCCGTAATAGGGCCTTCGGGCTGCGGAAAATCATCAGTCATGGGAGTTCTAAACTCCCTGAACTGCGGCGGAAGCGTGCTTATCTCCGATCCAAAGGGCGGTCTTTACCGCTCTTTGAAAGGCACGCTGAGGCAAATGGGATATAAGGTGATGAAGCTTGACCTTACTCACCCTGAAAGCTCAATGCATTACAATCCTCTCAGCTATATAAAAACCACCAACGATATACAAAAGGTTGCACATACTTTAGTATACGGCTCAACAGGCAATAAGTCCACTGCTCCCGACCCATACTGGGAGAGAGCTTCGGAAACATTACTATGTGCTCTGATAGGTTATATGTACGAAAGACATGAGCCGGATATGGACATTGGTAAGTTGGTAAAGATGTTTAATGAAATTGAAATTTGCGAAGATATTGAAGAACGTTATAAAAAGCCGATCTACAGGGATTTTATCAAGCATAAAACCGATTGCAGAATAATGGGCAAAGACAGCTGGGCATACTCAAAGTTCCACAATTTCATAACGCTTTCGGAAAAAACACTTTCCTGCGTTGTAAGCACTTTAACGGCAATTCTAAACAACTTTGACAACGAGGAGCTGCAAAAGCTTTTCTCCGACGGTCACTTTGACTTTACGAGATTTGGCAAAGAAAAAATAGCTATGTTTGTTATCGTGTCGGATACGGATCGTTCAAAAGACGCGATTGCAAATATGTTCTACTCGCAGGCATTAAACGAGCTTTGCGACTATGCGGACAATCACTGCGAAGGCGGAAGGCTGCCCGTTTCAATGACCTTTATAATGGACGATTTTGCAACAAACTGCCGCATTGAAAACTTTGACAATATCATCAGCAACATCAGAGCTCGAAACATTTCCACCATAATTATGCTTCAATCGCTCGGTCAGCTTGAAATAGGCTATGGCGACAGCTATAAAACTATAATCAACAACTGCGACACCTTGATTTTTATGGGGGCTAATTCAACCGACGACGCGCGTTATTTTTCAGTCAAAGCAAACAAGCCGCTTCATACTATGCTCGAAATGAAGCTTTACTCAAGCTGGATATTCCGCCGCACAGAAAAACCCAGGTATGTAAAAAACATAATTCCCGATAATTACATCAGCGAAGTAAACTCTATACTTTCCGATAACTCGGAGGAAAGTTTATATCAGCACGAGAATTGAGCATTTTTACAGTCGGTTTCTTCACTTCTGCAAATTTAAGTCAATAAAAGCTATTGACATAACCACTTTTTTTAAGTATAATTAAGGAAAGAAGTGCTTTGATTTCCGATAGGTAATTTAAAATTAAAGGAGTGTTTACTATGAAAAACAAAAAGCAAGGAAAGTCATATGTTTTCAGCGTTTCTGTCAAAAAGGGATGTTATCGTCACATTAAAGTTCCCGAGGACTATACCTTGGAGGAATTGGCGGATACGATACTATGGGCATTTGATTTTGACAACGACCACGCACATGCCTTTTTCATGGATAATAAAGAGTGGAGCAAAGACGACTGCTATTTTTTTGAAGATGCCTGCGAGTATGAAGAAGATCGCCCCACCTGCAATTATAAAATCAGCGAGATAGGATTGCTAAAAGGCAGTGCCTTTAAGTTCTTATTTGATTTTGGAGATAATTGGGTCTTTCAATGTAAAGTCCTGCGTATAGTTGATGAATTTAACAAAACCGCAGAACTTATAAAGGAATTTGGAGCAGCTCCCGTGCAATATCCCGATTATGATGAATAATGTTTTACGTTGGATACATAACAATTCAGCACAGCAAAACGCTTTCACTTGTAAAACCGCAATATAACATAAAAAGGAATGATGCTATATTGTCAACTTATGTAATGTCCGACATACACGGAATGTATGATCTGTTTTTGAATATACCGGAGCAGATAGACCTTAAAGATAACGATACTTTGTATGTAATGGGCAACGTTCATAACTTAAAGTATTTTGACGACATATATCTCGTCACAGGACATACCCCGACCTTACTTATGAAAGATGAACCGTCGGCAGGCAGGATAATTAAGAAAAACAACCACATCGCCATAGACTGCGGCGGATTTCTTCACGGAGGGAGACTTGCGGCGATTTGTCTTGATAACGGCGAAGAGTATTACGCTGATAATCCCAAATAAAAGATGCACCGAACAGAAAAAATGTTCGGTGCTTTTTTATGCATATATGTTCGAAATAGATACTGCGTTTACGCGCGCAAGCTGAACAAAACCGTTCATCAGCGTGTTTTCAATGAAATCGTAAAGCTCACTTTTGTCCTGCGAAGCCATTTTGCCTGTTACCTCTTTAAAAATATACAAAAATTTTTGGTACTATCTAAATATAAATGTAAGACATTTCGCCACAGATTGTAGTTAAACTGTTGTTAAATTCAAAATGATAAACAGCAAATTAAAAAAGGGCTTGAAAACTGAAGCGGAAAATTGTATAATGTAAATGAAAAAAATTGACGAAAGAATGGTTTTAAAAGGTAGGTCTTTCAATTGAAATTCAGAAAATTAAAAACACCCGAGGATATTATAAAGGTCGTAGAAGAAATAGGATTCCTTCCATTTTTTGCAAACGGGATAGAGGGATTTTCCGTAGAAGAAAACTGTCCCGCAGAGTTATGGTTCGCTCCCGACAAGGACGGACCGTGGGAATGGAAAGGTCCTATTGCGCAGGACGGGCGCTGCGTTTATGGAAAGGTTTTCGCGGGAAAGGCGGGATTTATAAGCAAGGAATGGTATCCCGTCTTAGCCAACTACCGCCGCAACGGCTATGATTTTGACGCAAGATGGGACGACGGGCTTGTGTCAAAAAAAGACAAGGATGTATACGACCTTATCTCAAACAACGGCACTATAATCTCAAAGCAGATAAAAAGCGCGCTGAACTACAGAAAAGGCGAAAACGTAGGTTTTGAAACGGTAATAACGCGTCTGCAAATGCAGACTTATGTAAACACTGCAGATTTTGTTTATATGAAGGACAAACGCGGAAACGTCTACGGCTGGGGCGTTGCGGAATACACCACTCCGGAAGCCATGTTCGGAAAGGATTATATCTCAAAGGCATATTCAGAAGAGCCCGAAAGGTCGTTTGAGATAATCAAGGAGCATCTTTTAAAGACGCTGAAAAACGCCGATGAGAAAGTATTAACGAAGCTTTTAAAATAAGATTTACGGGCAAAGAAATGGGGTGATGATGTTGCCGCTGAAAATAATATCGGGAGATATTCTAAGTCAGAAAGCCGACGCTATAGTTATTCCCGTTCACAAAGGTTATACGCGTGTTCACAGAGGAGCTTCGGGAAGATTTGCGGCTCTTGTCGGGGAAAATAAACTCAAAGAAAAGCTTTCCGAATTTTCAGAATACGGAGAAATAGCAGTAACTGACGGTCTGAACTCCAACTTCAAAAACATCATATTCATCTGCGTTCCCAACGTATACTACAGCAATAATGAGAAAAGCAAAAAATACTGTATGTATCTCCGAACAGCCTGTCTTAAAGCTTTAAAATGGGCGGACGACAACAGACTTAGCTCCGTTTGTTTTCCTCTGATTGGCGGGGAATTATTCCGAGATATAACCGAAAAAATTATGACAGCAGCTATAAGGGCACATATCAGATGTGAGGAATCCTGTATGAACATTTCTCTCGTTATACCGCTGTCTGAGAAGCCGCAGGAAGAACAGCATAACGATGCTGCGGGACTGAAGATAGTTACGGGCGATATTTTAGATTATAATTCGGAAGCAATGGTTATTCCTATAAAGGAAAATTCATTCAGGTTTGACGCTATGACCGGAGCTCCGAGGAGAATGGCGACAGTCGGCGGTCTCCTTTCACAGATAAGACAGATAAAAGACCTTCCGCTCGGAGGGATAAAGGTAATAGACGGAAAGCCGCTAGGCTGTCAAAGCATTTTTTTAGCGCATTTTCCTTATTCATTTGCCGAGGGCTCAAAAAATGAAAAACAAACTCGCTTTATAGTAAGTAGGTGTTGTTTGAGAATACTTTCATATGCGGAAAAAAGCAGGATAAAGAGCATTTCATTTCCAATTCTCGGAGGAATGAAATACAGGGATATGTTTGAAAAATGTATGTCTGAATCAATAGGCGTGCATTTCAGAAGCTCGGAGCCTTGTATCAATGTTTATCTTGTAAAGCCTGTTGAATTTTGGGAGACTAATGAGAATAAACCTAAAGAACAGCAGCTTGATTTCAGCGAATATCACGGATTTGACAAGAACTTTGAAAATGCCGTAAAAAGCTCTGGACTTGAAAAAAGTGAATTTTGCAGGAAACGGCTGAATGAATATCTGAGCAAATACATAGACAATGTTGAAGCACTGGCAAACGAGATAGGATATGACAAAGGCAGCATATGCAAATTCAGAAGCGGGAAAATAAGAAAGCCTCAGAAACACCGTGTAATTGCGCTGGCTATAGGTATGAGATTATCAAATGAAGAACGCTATGAGTTTATACGCTGCGCAGGATATCAATATCCCGAGGACGAGCGCGACAGGCTCGTCGAAACTCTCATACATTCGGGACTTAAAAAATTTGACGAGATAAACGAAAGGCTATTTGACGAGGACCCCGACTTTTCTCTTGACAAGACAATTAAATCTCCCTCTGCGAAAAAAATATCAAGGAGTAATTTCATGGATCAGAAATAACCCTTAAGCCGAATTGCAGCGACCGAAGAGGAAATTTTTTGAAATAGTTTTCCCTTCGGTCTCCCCTTTTAAAAATTTGCATACCGCCGTTTTTGGTGGTTTTTTCACAAATTAGGTTTTTATGTGAAAATAATGTTGTTTTTTTTATTCTGATGTGCTATAATTTAAATAGCGATTTTTTGATTTGGAGGTAATTTATGGAAAAAGCAACAAAACGACATTCTTTCACGGGGTCGCTCGGGTTTGTACTTGCTGCGGCAGGAAGCGCTGTAGGACTGGGAAACATATGGCGGTTTCCTTATCTTGCGGCAAAAGACGGCGGAGGGCTTTTTCTGGTTATTTACATTGTTCTGGCGTTTACATTCGGGTTTACGCTGCTTATAACCGAGATATCCATAGGCAGAATGACAAAGCAAAGCCCCCTCACCGCATACGGCAAGCTTAGTTCCAAATGGAAGCCGCTCGGAGTTATTGCGTGTATAGTTCCTGCGATAATACTTCCCTATTACTGCGCGATAGGCGGGTGGGTAATAAAATACCTTTTTGTTTTCATCACGGGCGACGGCATTAAAGCGGCGGAAAACGGCTATTTCACCTCTTTTATTTCAAGCGAGATCGAGCCTGTTATAATGATGTTAATTTTTCTTGCGATCACAGCTTTTATCGTATTCAGGGGCGTAAACAATGGAATTGAGGCAATGTCGAAGATCCTTATGCCTGTGCTGCTGATACTCGTTATTGTCATAGCGATATTTTCTCTTACACTCACTCACACAGACGACAGCGGCGTTACGAGAACGGGACTTGAAGGACTGGGAAAGTTTGTTATTCCCGATTTTTCAAATATAACCGTGAGCAGCTTTTTCACTACGCTTCTTGACGCTATGGGACAGCTTTTCTTCAGTCTTAGCGTCGCAATGGGAATAATGATAACATATGGTTCTTATGTAAAAGACGACGCGAACCTTAAGACCTCGATAAACCGAATTGAGATATTTGACACGCTTGTAGCATTTCTTGCGGGAGTTATGATAATCCCCGCGGTTTATGCGTTTGAAGGAAACGAGGGTATGTCCTCTTCGGGACCCGGTCTGTTGTTTGTCACGATGCCGAAAGTATTTGCACAAATGGGCGATATAGGAAGGTTTGTCGGGATACTATTCTTTGCCATGATACTTTTTGCGGCGCTTACAAGTGCGGTTTCAATAATGGAAGCGGTCGTTTCCAGCCTTATGGACGGAATGCGTATGTCAAGAAACAAAGCGACGAGCATTGAAACACTGATAACGCTTATTGCGGCGCTTCTGGTATGCTTCGGATATAATTTACTTTATTTCGAGGCAAAGCTCCCGAACGGAACGACAGCGCAGATACTCGACATATTGGATTATATAAGCAACAACCTGCTTATGCCGATAGTCGCGATACTGACCTGTATACTAATAGGCTGGGTAGTAAAGCCCCACACGGTGATCGAAGAAGTTGAGAAAACGGGCTGTAAAATGAGCAGAAAGACTTTGTATATCGTTATGATAAAGTTTGTGACGCCCATATTGCTCGTGGTTCTTCTCGTAAAGTCGATAGGGTTGTTTTAAAATATCTTTTAATAACTGAGCCGCTTTATGTACAGATAAAGCGGCTCTATTTCTTTAAATCACTTTTTATGGGTCAACTTATAGATAAGACAAAGAATACCGACAACGGCTGCTCCGATAAAAACAACGCCTACAAATGTTTGTGCAGCAGGAACATAATATTCTATCTCAAAAGGTCTGCCCGTACAAGTGCAATCTCCGCTGCCGAAAAGGATAATAATTTCAATAAATACAACTATAGCATAAATTATGCCCAGAACACTTGCAAATGTCTTATAACCGTCTTCATCGTTGTCCGCGGATTGATTATTAGTGTTTTTATTGGGAGCGTTTGTGATTTTTGCACTGCCATAGGGGTTGTTTGCGGAAGCGTTGGCGCTGCTTGGAGAGGAGCTTTTCTGATAATAGGGGTTAGGCTCTGAGCAAAAAGGACACCTTTCCATTGTCTTTGTAATTATTTTTGTACAAACTGAGCACTTCAGCTCCTGCGAATATTTTTTCGGATGATAATGCTCGGAAAGGGTTTCGGAATTTGAGTTTGTCGAAAATGCAGCTTGCATTTTCTCATAAGCCTCGTTATATTTATCCAAAAGAGCTGTGCTTTTACGCGCCTTATCAGCCTTTATTGCAGCGTCTTTATAATTGCCAAGCGCTTCAAACTCTTTTGCCGTCTCGGCGAAACTATCTACGCTTTCCGCTTTTTTCATTGCCTCATCTGCCGCAGCATAACGCTTTTCCTTGTTACTTTCAAGACAGCCGTCTGCCAGCTGTGCAGCGTCCTCAAAATCCCCTAACGCACGGAACATCTTTTCGGCTTCAAGAAAATCATCGGGTGTCTTCGCGGTTTTTGATTTTATATATGCATCGTTGTACTTGCTCAGTTTTAAATCATACCGACACTTTTCCAAAAGCTGTTCGCTGTCCTTATAATTTCCCAGATATTTCAGGTTATTTTCGGCGTCTTGGAATTCCTGCGTGCTTTTAGCGTTTTTTAACAGTGAAATTGTGCTGTCGTATAATATGGGAAACTTTTTTACGCGGCATTTTTCGACATACTCCGCAGAATTTTTATAATCTCCCAACTCTTTAAACGTGCTTTCCACCTTGTCTAATTCTTCAATAGTCTGCGCGTTATCAAACTCTTTTATGGCGTTGTTATACACCCAAAGCTGAGAGTTTATTGCCTTTTCCTCTTTCATTTCAACAGCAGTTCCGCACTTGAAGCAAAAATCGCTGTCATCGGGAATTAAATTTCCGCACTTTCTGCAAAACATAATTTTCCTCCAAAAAATGACAACATTTTCTTTTAATTATATCATTTTTGCTCAAGCCTTTGGTATGCAAACCGCTTACAAATTTAAAATCAATAACGCTGAAATATCTAAGGACAATATTATTTTACAGAATTTTGAGATTGCACCGAATAGTTATTTATTGCTTCTTGTATCTTTTGTTCTTTCGGACGGAAGAACGGTATGTGTATAAACGGGCTGAGAGCCTCGTCTGAATACCCAGCAGTTGCCAACAGGCATATACAATATCTGTTGGACGGGTTTATTACAGCGCAATGCAATGGATTCCGCCGTGTTGTAATCGTTTCCGCCGAGGTAAACATAAGTGTCGCAGTTTGCGATTATAGTAGCGCTATCGGAGCCATAACCTTGTATAAGCTGCGATTCCGCCTGTATCATCAACATAACCGAAATGCTTCTTGAACGTATGGTGGAGATCATACGCGGAAACTCTTCTATCTTACAGTTTGTAGCAAAGTCATCAAGGAAAAAACGAACGGGTACGGGAAGTCTGCTGTCGGGCTGTTCGTCTGCAAATCGGCAAAGCTCCTGCATTGCCTGGGTAAAGAAGATGTTGGCGAGCGCGTCCATTGAGCGGTCGGTATCGCTTATGGTGACGAAAACAGCCGTCTTTTCGTTTCCTATATCTCTGAAAGTAAATTCGTTATGCGACATCATTTCCTGTAGCTCGGGCGTGTCGAAGTTTGAAAATTTGGCTACAAGAGTAGAACGTATAGTGTCATAGGTCCTGTTCGGCGCGGCGTTTACATTTTCAAACTGGCCGCAAGCCCAGCTGTCGGTCGTTTTGCTGCTAAGCGATTTAAAGCGCCTGGAAAGCCTTGAGGATTTGTATTCGTCATCATCAGACCCGCCTCTTTCACCCTCGCGCACAAGTCTGAGAATACCGCTGAAATTAAAGGGAGTATAGTTTGTTTCGACCATATATCCTATGATAGAAGAAAGAAGGATAGTTGTCATAGCATCCCAGAAAGGGTCTGCCGAAGTGTGTTCGGAGGCTTTTTTGTCTACGATTATGTTTGTGATTTTCATAATATCCTGCGACGTCTTTACAAATTTTAAAGGGTTATAGTGCGCCGATTTGTCGGGTGCGGTAAGGTCGATATTTATGACATTATATCCTTTTTGGCGAAGATAGCTTCCGTATTTTCGGTATAGATTTCCCTTAGGGTCGGATACGATATAGCTTCCGACTGCCTGCAATAAATTCGGTATAACTATCGTCGAGGTTTTTCCCGTACCGCTGCCGCCTGCTACAAGAATATTGTTGTTCAGTCTGGTCTTTACATCATTAAGACTATAGCTACAGTTTTCCGCTATTATAACCTTGCTGTTCGCAAACTCCATGCTTGCTGATTTACTTTCGGGAAAAACAAGTTCCTCAGGAAAATAAAATTCGTTTTTCATACTTCCTCCTTTTCAAAAACCGAGTTTACTATTTTATCGCATATTCCAAATTCAACAGCTTCTTTGGCATTCATAAAATTATTAAACAACGTTGCGCTGTTTATTTCTTTGAGAGTTTTTCCCGTGTGCTTTGCGAGGATACTGTTTACAAGATCTCTCGTTTCTATAATGGATTCGGACAAGTGTCGTATAGAAGTAGCCGAGCCGCTTATTTCTCCCTGTAGAATAGCCTCGTGTATCATAACGCTGCTGTGAGGAAGGATAAAGCGTCTACCCTTCTGCCCCGAAGCAAGCAGCACAGCCGCCATACTTGATGCGCTGCCGATACAGTACATATTGATTTCGTTTTTAAAGCCCTGTATGATGTCGTACATTGCAAGTCCCGATTCTATTTTTCCGCCCTGACTGCTTATATAAATATCAACAGGTCCGTTGTTGCGCGAAAGATACATCATCTTCCTTGTAAATTCGCTGGTGGCGTTTTCATCTATCATTCCTTCAATAAACACTTTTCTTTCCGTCAGGAGAAGCGCGTCAACGGGAAATGACTGTGTGCCTCTTGCAGTTTCTTCAATGTAGCTTATGCTCATAGTTTTCATATCCTTTCGTCATTATTTTGTTTACGCTTTTATTATAGCAGCAATACCCGAACAGTTCAAAAGCATAAACAGCGAATAATGCAACAAATAATGCAACTTTTATGCAAAGACCGCCAAAAAAATTATGGCGGTCTGATTTATTCAAATAAAAAGCGGCACTGCAGAAATTCCCTCAATGCCGCAATATTATTAACCTTTTACTTAAACAGTGTTTTTCAACTATTTTCGTTGTTGTCCGAATTTATATATTCTTTTGAAAAATCCTCAATTGATTGGACATACATCTCCGTGCTTTCGGGAAGGTCGCGCTTTTTTAGCTTTGCCTTTACAAAATCAGCGGACATCGTGTATATTACAGCAAACACAGGAGCGCCCAAAAGCATTCCGGGTATTCCGAACAATCCGCCGCCAACTATAATTGATACAAGCACCCATATTGCGGGAAGACCCATTGTCTCGCCGAAGAGGAACGGTTTTATTATGTTTCCGTCGCACTGCTGTAAGATCAGAACGAAAAGCGCGAACCAGATGACCTTTGTCGGGTCGTCAAGCAATATCAATACCGCACAGGGTATTGCTCCGATAAACGGACCGAAAAACGGAATGAGGTTCGTAACCGCGCAGACAGCCGAAACAAGCGTTGCATACGGCATTTTCATAATGAACATTCCTATCAGCATAAACACAAATATTACCATTGCGTCTACGAGGTTTGAAACAATATATTTTTTGAAGATGTTGTTGCTCTTAGAGCAGAAGGTGAAAAATCCGTTCCAGTGCTTTTCTTTTACGAATGCAAACACAATCTGCTTGCACTGAGCCAGAAGCCTTTCTTTGCTTACCAGCAGGTATATGGCTATAATAACTCCCAGCAGGACATTTTTAAGTCCCACAAGTAACGACATTACAAAGCTCCACAGACCGCTCGAAACGTTTCCGATTATATCGCCCGCCATAGGTTTAAGCATTTCAGCAAGCTTTTCAAGCTCGGTAGAAAGATCCTCAAACTCATCAAAAATAAAAGCGGATATATCGGGATTATCTTTGAAGAAGTCCTCAAGCGTTTGTTCTATCTCGGTCGCATAAGACGGAAGCTTATCCGCAAGATCGACTATACTCCCCGCAATGCTCGGACCTACAGCTATGACCAGCGCCCCAACAACTATGATCACTATCACAAATGTAATTACAAGCGACAAAACTCTCGCGAGCATATTTCTCCTGCGCTGTTTTTTAGTAGCGCTCGAAACCTTTTTCTTTATTTTTTCAATATGAGATTTTTCTGTTTCGCCAGGCTGTTTTACGGTAACAGCCTGCTCTTTTAAAGGCTCTTTAAGCTTTTTAAAAAACTTGTTTTCAAAATACATCATCAGCGGATTAAGTATATACGCGATAATAAGTCCGCAAACAACGGGCGCAATAACCGAACCCACCCATGAAAATCCGTCGGCAAACGACTCAAACTTAAAAACAAATACAACGAACAACACTGCCACAGCTATTACTATAAGAGAATATATCGCAACGGTCGTATACTTCTTGTTCCATTCTATCTTCAAAGAATCACCCCTCTTAGCGCTTCAACGCATTATAACCAACTCTTAAAAAGTACAAATAAATTATTGTACAAGCAGATATATTCTAAAATGTAAGTTAAATAAACTTTCATTTATAATACTCTACCAATATATAGTTTACCACTATTTTTAACATTTGTCAACAAAAAAAGAATAAATTCTGTTCTTCTGATTAAAATAATTCAAGAAAAAATTTAAGGAGATAATACCGTGAAAAACGAGCTAACAGCTTCTCTTGAAGAAAACCTGAAAGCTATAAAAAAAATTACCCGAAATTCGTCTGATGTTATCATAAAAAATGCGACGGTATGCAAAAACAATATCGCTGTCCTGACCTGCGAGGGAATGGCGAGCACAGATACACTCGCCGAGCTTATATACAATAAACTGAACTCGCTTTCCGAAGATGAAAAGCTGCCGCCCGAAAAGCTTATGAGCTCACTTTTTGAGGTCTATCTCACTGCCGCCGAGCAGATAGAGATACTTGACTTTAAGAATCTTATACTCAAGCTTCAGTCGGGATTTGCAATAATTATGGTAAACGGTACGAGCCGAGCAATTGCCATAGGCATACAGGGCTATAAATCGCGCGGCATTGACGAGCCATCGTCGGAACTGAATGTAAGAGGCTCGCGCGAGGGATTTGTAGAAGTTATACGCACAAATATGGCTCTTATACGGCGGCGCGTAAAATCCCCGACGCTTGTTTTTGAAATGTCGCAGATAGGCTCGCGCTCAAACACGGACATTTGCGTATGCTATATTTCGGACAAGGTATCTCCCAAGCTATTGAATGACATAAAGAAAAGGCTTAGCTCCATAGACCTCAACACTATCCTCGAAAGCGGATATATTCAACCTTATCTCGAAGGCGACGGCGGCTGGTTTTTCAGCGAATGTACTACCTGCGAAAGACCCGATGTTTTTGCGGCAAAGCTCTACGAAGGCAGAGTAGGCATACTTGTTGACGGAACGCCGTTTGCGCTTATAGTTCCGCATTTGTTTATAGAGAGTTTTCAGACGCTCGACGACTACACTCAAAAGCCGTTTTATGCTTTTTTCATAAGAACGGTAAGGCTTATAGCGTATTTAATAACACTGTTTTTGCCCGGAGCTTATGTCGCGGTCGCTTCTTATCACCCCGAAATGCTTCCCTCTCCGCTTATACTGAACCTTGCTTCAGCCGAACAAACCGCGCCGTTTTCGCTTATGGTCGAATGTCTTTTCATACATTTTATGTATGAAATACTGCGCGAAGCGGGAATAAGACTTCCAAGACCAATAGGACACGCTATAGGGGTAGTCGGCGGTCTTGTTATAGGAGATATAACCGTCTCGGCGGGGCTTGTCGGCGCGCCGATGGTGCTTGTGGTTGCGCTTTCGGGACTGTGTAGTTTTGTTGTTCCGACAATGTACGAAAAAATAGTTATCCTGCGTTTTATCTATATCCTTGCGGGAGGATTTTTCGGGCTGTACGGGCTTTTTCTTGCGGCCGGCGCTGTAATAATCAAAATGTGTTCGCTTCAGACCTATGGTGTTCCGTATATGTCGCCCGTTTCGCCGTTTTCGACAAAAGCTCTGCGCGATATGTTTGTGAGGTCAAACTGGAAAACACTGTCAGAAAGCGACGTGACTATTCAGGGTCTGAACGGCGCGGATATTTCATAAGCAACAAGGAGGCAGTAAGATGAAAAATAAAAATCCCATACAGCCTTATGCTGAAACAATAGTTCCCGTAAACTCCGCGATCCCGCAGGAATCCTACCTGTCGCAGCTTGCGCTTCCGTTTGCGGTATATACAGAAGTTAAAGTCCACATCGAGGGAGAAGACTTATGACAAAAGATTTTCCTAAGATAAGCGCCCGGCAGCTTTTCTGCGTTCTTATCCTGTCGCGTATTGCCATAGAGATAACTTCTCCAAACACTTCTTCCTCTCCGAAAGAAGCGATACTCGCGATAATCGCAACAGAGATTATAAGGTTTCTATTAGCGCTGCCGCTGATAATATTTTCATTCAAGCACGATAACTTTCACAGATTTGTTTATGAAAAAAACAAGTTCTGGGGTTGGGTTTCGTCGGGTTTCGGTGCGCTTTTGCTTATATATGCGGCATTTAAAACGCTGTTTCATTTAAACGGCTTTGCGGAAAAAAACCTGCTGATAAACCCAAGCTCATGGCTTATTGTTGCTGTAGCGGCAATATTCGCACTGTATGCGGCATATATGGGAGTTGAAGCCGCGGCGCGATCGGGAGTGCTTTTTCTTGTTGCGGCGGGGATAATTACTGCGGTTGTTTTTATAGCGGATATTCCTTATTTTCAAACCTCGGACGTCTGGACAATTTCGGACAACAAAACACTTTTAAACGATATACTCATACGCTTTTCAAACGGCGGCGAATATCTCATATTTGCGGCGTTTCTGCCGTATGTAAACAGAAAAGACACACAAGCGTCGGGGAAGTCGGTTTTATATTTTACGCTTTTCAGCATAATAATACCGATAGTATTATGCGTACTGAACTTTCTTGTTCTCCGTGAATTTTACGGGTTTTCGGAATACCCCTCGGTCGCCTCGGCTTCGCTTTCGGATATTTCACTTTTCAAGCGTCTGGACGGATTATTTTCCGCAATATGGGCATTATGCGCGGCTTTGAGATGCGGAATAATGATATTGTCGGCGGCTCTTGTATTTATTGCATTAAAACGAGTAAGCGAGCAGGAAGCGAAAGGATAAATTTAAAGAGGTGAAAAACTGTGTCAACAAAAATTCTTGCAGGTTTAATTGTGCTCTCGTCGCTTTTATGCGGGTGTTCGGACATGACAGAGCTGGGAAATCGCGCTATTATACAGGCTCTTGCCATAGACTATGACGGGGAATATAAAGTTTCGGCGTTGCTTTTTTCAAGCGGCGGAAGCGGCGGAGATACGATAGACGCTTCTCAGGAAAACGCAATAAAGGTAGTAGGAAGTGGAAAAACGCTTTGTGAAGCCATTGACAAAATTTCACTCGCAGACGGGAAAAAGCTCTATATGAGCGAAACAAAACTCTTGATTTTGGGCGGTGGATTTGAACAGACAAATGTTTTTCCCGCGCTCGACTCGCTTTATTATGACCTTAGATGCAGTCTGAATATGCCCGTATGTTGTGCGGACAAAGCGGAACTTCTGACTGACCTTGATTTTACGGAAGGTATGACTTCTGCAGACAAGCCTCTTTCAATGCTCGAAAATGCGCACGAGCTTGGAACAAGTCCGAAAACAACGCTTCTTGATCTGCTGGCTGAAAATGCCGCAGGAAAGCCCTCGCTTATACCTATGTTTGTTCCCGACAAAAATGGAAGAGGAATGACAGAGAGCGGAGACACTATAGCTGTTTCGGGCTCGCGGTATCTTAAAGACGGAATACTGACGGAAAAATTTGACCACGATAAAACAATAAGCCTTATGATCTCATCGAAGAAGATCGACAAGCTCTCTTTAAATTTCAACTTCGGCGGTTATGAAAAGACGTGTTTTGCCTACGGTATAAAGCGAACACCCGATGATAAAGTGACCGCAAACTTTAAAAACAAAAATGGCGGTTCTCTCTCCAAGGAAGAAGAAACCGCCGCGCTCAATGAACTGATAAGAATCTACAACACAAGGGAAAAAACCTTTTAGAGGTTAGAGGTAGAAAGTAAGAGGTTAGAATTTAAATCCGAAAGGTTGTTTGCCTTTCGTCAAAATTCTAACCTCCGGCTTCTTCTTTTTGATAACCAAAAAGCTTTAACTTTCCAAAGCTCTGTTAATTTCTTACCTCTTACATCTTACTTCTAACCTATAGTAGGGTTTTCCCCGCATTGTCGAAATTAAAACGTAGTTTTAATTTCGACAATCTTATAAAGATGTTTTGAGCGATAAACCACTTATGAGAAAGTCGTAACCTTTACGCTCTTTATAATTATATCCTCCACGGGCTTTGACAGCTCGCCGGCGCCGTTGTCCTCGACTTCAACGGCGCTTATTGCGTCTACTACGTCTAATCCCTCATAGACCTGACCGAAAACTGTATAATTTCCGTCAAGAGAAGGTACGCCGCCTGCGGCTTTATACTTGTTGATAACAGCATCGGAAGCACCCTTGAAATAATCTATCCTGTTCTGATAGAACTGTGTCTGATAGATGTAATATTCCTCGGCATTTGCTTGTCCTGCCTCGCGCGCTTCTTTTATATAACCCTTTCCCTCCTCAACTATCTGCTCATAAACCGAATAGTTGAACGCGGAAAGATCCTGCGTTGTCTTGCAGTTGACGATATAAAACTGTGTTGAATTCATACCGCCTGCATTTGCATAACACAGCGCCCCGTAAAAATGACGTGCATTCTGCGCTGTTTCTATTCCGAAAGAACCGCCGTTTATTGCCGCGTCGCCGCCTGTTCCGTCGCCGTTTGTCGAACCGCCCTGGAACATAAAGTCATTCATAACACGGTGGATCGTAAGTCCGTCATAAAAGCCCTCATCTGCAAGCTTTTGGAAGTTTTCTACACCAAGCGGCGCTGCTTCGGGAAACAGCACTGCTTTTATTGTCCCAAAGCCCTCTATCTCAAACTCCGCTATAAGGTCGCCCGATTTTGGAGAAACGTCCGAAACATTTCCCGAAAAGCCCTCTATCTCCTTTGGCGGCGCGCTTGTAACGCCGTAATCATACATGTCGCAGCCTGTCATAAGTATGCCTGCGCACACTGCCGCCGCGGCAAACAAATGTCTTATCTTCATTTTTACCTCTCCTGTTCTTATGCTTTTTTAACTATAGTTCCCTGTTTGGTTTCCTCGACTATATATCCCATTTCATTTATCTTATTTCTAAGCTCGTCTGCAAGCGCGAAATTCTTTGCCTTTCTTGCCTCGGCACGCTGTTCTACAAGTTCTTTTATCTCGTTCGGTATATCGTCGTTCTTATTATACAACAAACCGAGTACGTTTGTCAATGAGTTAAATTCATCAAGATAAATTTTCACATCAGCTTTTGTGATATCTTCACCCGACAGCGCAGTATTTATTTTTCTTACAAACTCGAATATTGCGGAAATGGCGTCGGCAGTATTGAAATCATCGTCAAGCGCGGTTATAAAGGCTTCTCTTGCGGTCTGAGCGTCAAGCTTTGTCTGCTCTTTTGATTCGCCGTCTTTTGCCGACGACATTGTGCGCTCCATAAGCTCGCGGCAGTTATACAGCCTAGTAAGAGCAGCTTTGCAGCTCTCTATGACCTCGGTCGTATAATTGAGCTGGCTTCTGTAATGCACCGACAGCAGCATAAAACGTATAGGCTCATATCCAAATTCTTTAGCCATATCACGGACAAGGAAAAAGTTTCCCGCGGATTTGGACATTTTCTTGTTGTCAACATTCAGCATACCGTTATGCATCCAGATATTTGCAAGCCTGCAGCCCGTAGCGCACTCGCTCTGCGCTATCTCATTCTCATGATGCGGGAAGATAAGATCAGCGCCGCCGCCGTGAATGTCAATTGTATCACCGATATAATAACGGCTCATAGCGGAACATTCGATATGCCAGCCTGGTCTTCCCTTTCCGAATGGCGAATCCCAATAAGGCTCTCCGGGCTTTGCCGCTTTCCAGACGGCAAAATCCATAGGGTCGCGTTTTTTCTCTCCGACCTCTATTCTTGCTCCCGCTTTAAGATCATCAAGCGGCTGATGAGAAAGCTTTCCGTATTCGGGGAACTTTGCCGTTTCAAAATAAACATCTCCGTCCGCCTCATATGCATAACCTTTTTCGACAAGCGTCTTTACGATGTCGATTATTATGCCCATATTTTCCGTTACTTTCGGGTGGACGTCGGCCTTTCTCACGTTCAAGCCCTCAGCGTCGATAAAATACTCCTTTATTGCATTTTCGGAAACTTCGAGCGAGGTCTTTCCCGTTTCGTTTGCCTTTCGGATTATTTTGTCGTCAACGTCCGTGAAATTCTGAACATAAAAGACTTTATAGCCTCTGTATTCGAGATAGCGGCGCAGCGCGTCAAAAACGCAAAGAGCGCGTGCGTTTCCGATATGGATAAGATTATATACCGTAGGACCGCAGCAATATATCTTTACCGTGCCCTCGGTTATGGGCTTTAGCTCTTCTTTTTTCCCTGTCATAGTGTTATAGATCTTCATATTATTCTCCTGTCTTCTGTTTTAGCTCGTCAATTTCCGCCCGAAGTTCCTCTACCTGCTTTTCAAGCTTCTCAATATACATAAGGTGCTTGCACATAATTTCGGAAACAGGGTCGGGAATATGTATCTGGTCGAGGTCGATGTTTGAAACTCTGACGCCGTTCATTTTAACGACCCTTGCGGGTACTCCTACCGCCGTGCAGTTTGGCGGCACTTCGTGTAATACGACGGCGTTTGCCGCTATCTTTGAGTTGTCGCCTATTTTCATAGGACCTAAAACTCTCGCTCCCGCGCCCACCATAACGTTATTTCCGAGAGTAGGGTGTCGCTTTCCGACATCTTTTCCCGTGCCGCCGAGTGTAACATTCTGATAGAGCGTGCAGTTGTCGCCTATTTCTGTTGTTTCGCCGATAACGACTCCCGCGCCGTGGTCTATAAACAAGCCCTTGCCTATCTTTGCGCCGGGGTGTATCTCAATTCCCGTGACATGGCGAGAATGCTGCGAGATCCAACGGGCAATGAAAAAATGCCCTCGTACAAAAAACCAATGCGCCATTCTGTAATCTCTCACCGCCCTGAAAGACGGATATAAGAATATCACTTCGAGCGACGATCTCACAGCGGGATCGCGCGCTTTTATTGACGCAATTTCTTCTTTCAATCTATCAAACATAATTTCTCCCAAAAACAAAAAACTCCGCGCCTATTAGGCGCGAAGGCGTTTTATAACGCGGTCCCACTTCGCTTCGGACAAATATGCCCCTCATTGTCCTTAACGCGGAAAACGGGTCTGCATTTCCTCAGACCAACTCTGCAGCCGCACTTCTCCGTACAACAAGCGTCGCTTTTCACCCTCCGCGGCTCTCTGTGGCTTATTATAAAACGGGTACTCTTGCTACATTATAGCGTCTTTATATAACTTTTATATTATTATACAACATTCCTAAAATTTTTTCAAGTGCTTTCTCGGAAATTTTCCCGTTTTTTTACGGGAATTTTTGTGCAGTTTAACATACAAGCACAAATGCAAGCGCCATAATAAGCTTTTTATCAGCGCCGTTTCGGTAGAGAATAAATATCAGAATAACTATAAGCAGCATATCGCTGTCCGAAAACATTTTTGACAAAGGGTCGTTTTTATAAACGGGAGCTTTATTATACCGACAATTGCAGCATTGACAGTCCGAACGGTTGTTTTGCGAATGAATGTTATTTCCATTTGCGTTATTATTTTTACAAGACTTTTGTCCGACACTTTCTTGTTCTTCCGACATTTTATAAAAGGCGGACTGTGTAGGATTCCACACCATAAAATCACCTCCTACAAGATTTTCAGATAAGTTTATCGAAAAGTCCTGTTTCCCTGAGCATTGGAAGAATAGTAAACAACTTTATAAGCCTTAAAGCGGAATCTATCTTCGGGCGGTTTTCCTGTCTGAGAAGCGGCTTTAACGCAAGCAGAAAACGCTCGGTATCATCGGGCTGATTAAGAGTTTCAAGAAGTCCCATAAGCTTTATCAGCATTTCGGGGTCAAGCCCCGAAAACAAACCGCTTGGTTCTTCGTTTTCTTTTTCGCGGGGCTGTTCTTCATTATCTTCATTATCTTCATTATCTTCATCATCGCCTACAAGCGCCCGCAGTAAATCTTCTATATTATTGTCCACACACGAGCGCCCCCATTCTTGTAAAAACTTTATTTCATCTTTTGCCGAGCATTTTCATAATGTCCTCAGGCGTAGAAGCGTTTTTCAGCTTCTGCATAAGCTCTTTATTTGAAAGTATTGCGCGGAGTTTCTCTTTGTCCGATTTTGAAAGTCCCTGTGAAAGTGCTTTCATATCGCCTTTTTCAAGGGTCTGTCTTAGCTGTGACGGCGAAGTTCCAAGTTTTTGGCTCGCCGCTTCTATGAGCTTATCATAATTCTTTTCGTTCATAACGATCTCCTTCCGTTATCATAATTGTGCATAATAAACAAACTTTTCTTAAAACACTTTAATTTGTCTCCGATTTATGATATACTTTTAAGTTGAACGGAGGCAATTATGAAAATTCTTGTTATTTCTGATACTCACCGCGATTTTTCTGCAATTGAGCTTGCTCTATCGCAGAACAAAGACGCGGATATGCTTATTCATCTCGGCGACGGAGAAACCGAGTTTGAGGACTTTACTGCGGCAAATCCTATGCTGCCTGCGGTTTATGTCGGAGGAAACTGTGACATCGGTTTGCATGAAACAACACACGTTGTAAGAACAGGCACAGGCGTAAATATTTTCTGCTGTCACGGACACACACTCGCAGTAAAGATGACGCTCAGTCTGCTCACGGAAAATGCCAGAGATAATAACTGCGACATCGCGCTGTACGGACACACGCATATCCCGTTTAATGATATAGTAAACGGCATTTATGTAATGAACCCCGGTAGCGCGGCGCTTCCCAGAGGCGATATGAAGCCCTCATACGGAATAATTGAGATCGACAAAAACCGCGCCATATCTATAATTATTCGTGAGCTTAGGGGTAAATGACAGATGAGCGGCATTTTTTATCTCAATGAAACTACATCTACAAACGACTGGCTGAGAGAACGGTGTGATGTTCTGTCGGACGGCGATTGCGTTACCGCCGAAAAGCAGACCCTCGGCAGAGGCAGGCGCGGTCACTCTTGGGATACGGCAGAGGGTATGCTTGCTATGTCTATACTTCTTAAAGACCCGCCGGACTTTATGACTTTAACTGCGCGCGTCGGACTTGCGGTTTGCGACGCAATTGAAGAACTCGGAATAAATGCGGGCATAAAGTGGTCTAACGATATAATTATCGAAAATCGCAAGGTCTGTGGTATTTTATGCGAGAGCATAAAAAAAGGTGAATGTCTAAACGTTATATGCGGGATAGGCGTGAACATATCACAAAGCGACAATTATTTCAAAGATATGAAGCTTCCAAACGCTATATCGCTTAAAACCGTGACAAATACAGAGATACCGAAAAAGGCGTTATGCGAAAAAATACTGGAAAAAACTATTTTTCGCTCAAAGCAGACCTTTGACGAATGTTATGAAGAATACAAAGCACGGCTTTTAAATTTAGGGCGCGAAGTGAAACTTATCCGTGGGAAAGAAGAACAGCTCGCGCGGGCAGTGGACATTGCTAAAAACGGCTGTCTTATCTGCGAGAATGAAAGCGGAAGGTTTGAAGTAAATTCGGGAGAAGTTTCCATAAGAGGAAAGGACGGATATTTATGATAGAAAACGAATTTAAGACAATGCTCTCTGCCGAACAGTATGAAAGACTTTTAAACGAGTTTTCGTGGGACGAAACAATATTGCAGACAAACTACTACTATGACACCGACGATCTTAATTTGTCCGAAAGAAGCATAACCGTGCGCGTTCGCGAGATCGACGGAGACTTTTTCCTGCAAATGAAACTCCCTACCAAGAAAGAGTTTTCGCGCGTCGAGCTTTCCAAAAAACTCGATACTTTGCCCAATGAACTTTCGAGAAAGCTCCTCTCGGAAATGTCGGGAGAGGATATCCCCGATGTAAAACGGCTGGGAAAACTTTTTACAAAGAGGCTTGTGAAGCGCTTTGACGGCGCGGAAATAGACCTCGACATGAGCGAATATTTTGCAAAAACAGACTATGAAGTTGAGATTGAATTTACCGACGAAGAAGAGGCGCGGGATATTCTCAAAAAAATAAGGAGCGTTATTGGCGAACGCTCCGAAAGTGTCATATGTAAAGGAAAAATCAGAAGATTTTTAGATGAATATCAAAAAACAACTGCTCTTTGAACAGAGCCGTCTTTCCCGCATAAAAATGGTCAAGTATCGGAAAGGTATGTTCTCAGAACATCTTCCGCTATCTGTCGCTGGGTTTTGCGGGTATCCATCGCTAACTTTTGTATGTGTCGGTGTGCCTGTTCTTCGGTGAGATTAAGGTATTGTATAAGGCAGCACTTTGCACGGTCAATTATTTTAACATCATCAAGCTGTTTCGACAGCTTGTTTTTTTCATCTTCGAGGCGGTTTATGTTCTCCTTTGCGAGAGCCGCCATTTTCAGGGCGTTCTGCAGAACGCTCTTTTTAAACGGCTTTTCTAGGACAAACGCTCCCGTAAACTTTATTCTTTTCTGCACATCCTCCGCAATATCCGCTCTCGCAAGCACGATTATCGGCGAAGAAGTAAGCTTTGAGGCTTCGCTCACATAATTCAGTCCGAACTCCGACCTTAGCGGCGTTGAAACGATTATCGCCCCGCAGTCGCCGAAATCGAACTGTTTTTCATCATCAAAGCACAGCGAAAAATCCTCGGCTGATTCGCCGAGAATGTCGCGCAGGTCTTTGCAGGCTTCTTCTGTTTTTGCGTTGATGAAGATCTTCATAAAACCTCTCAATGTCGTATGATTTATGCCGCGGCGGGATATAAAACGCCGCGGCGTTTTATGTTTAATTGTTTACATACAACTGTTTATAGGGATTTGCAGAGTTGGGGATAAGTTTATAGAACTTTGAACTTAAAAGCTCATCGGTATTATGCTTAAAGTGTTTTACAAATCTGTCGATATAGCGGCGAATTTGCTCTTTTTCCTCTGCGGTAGCCTCCGTACAGCAAACCTGCTTCGGAAGTCCTTTGGGAGCTTCTTCGCTTCGGATAAACATTTCTCCGCCATGCATACCCGTTCCGCAGAAACTTCCGACAGGACAGCCCTCTGTTCCTATTCCGAGGACGATTATGATGCCGCCCGCCTGGTATTCACCAAGGAAATCGCCGACCTTTCCACCGATAACGATTATCGGATAGAGTTCCTTATAGCTTTTCATATGTATCCCGACGCGATAGCCCGCGTTTCCCTCTACATATATCTCGCCCGAACGCATAGCATATCCCGCAGTATCGCCGCAGTTTCCGTGGACGATTATCGCTCCGTCGTTCATTGTGTCGCCGATAGCGTCCTGTGCGTTTCCGTATACAACTATCTTAGAGCCGTTGAGGTATGCTCCGAGAGCATTTCCGGGAGTACCCGTGATAAGTATCTCCTTCCCTGTCGTTCCCGCGCCGATATAGCGCTGACCGAGCACGTTTTCTACTTCAAACCTGCTTTCGTCGCTCTCGCGCATTATCTTATTCAGCTCGGAATAACCGATATTTTTTGCGTCTATTTTCATCTTATGATACCTCCGAGCTTTTCTTCGCGTCTTTCTTTTGAGAACATCATCATCTGAGGCTTTTCTTTGAGAAGTTCTTCGTTTACATCGTCTATCTCAATTCCCTCTTTTATCATTCCCGTATAAATGCCCGCTCTAGCGACATCTCCCATAAGGATATACCCCTTCAGCTTATTGTCGCGGAACACCAGCTTTTTATATGTATTCTCCGTCTCGGTCACATATTCCTCGCCGTTATAATCTCCCGCAGAAATGATATGAAGTCCGAAAAGACCTATTGCATTCATCGGAATGGCGTTAAGATAATAGTTCTCTCTGCCTGCCATATTGCGTCCTGCCGTTTCTCCCTGTAAATATGCGTTGGGGAGTATTGCAAGTATCCTGTTTGTGTCGGCGGCAGAATCATAACTTACGGTACAGTCGCCCGCCGCGTAGATGTCATCAAGCGTGGTTTTCTGCGTCATGTCCGTAATTATGCCGCGCTCGACCTTTCCACCCGCGTCGGACACAAGCTCGGTATTCGGTCGCACTCCGACGGCTACTATAAGCATATCAAAATCAACGGTCATTCCGTTTTGAAGTTTTGCGGAATGCTCGGAAAATTCCTCGACGGAAGTTTTAAGAATGAATTTCACTCCGTGGTTTTCAATATGGCGCTGCATTTTAATTCCTGCTTTTACGTCGAGTATTGACGGCAGTATTCTGTCGGCAAGGTCGATAACTGTTATATCCGTTTCATGTGCAGCCAGTGCCTCGGCAGCTTTTAGCCCTATAAGTCCCGCGCCGATAATGAGAACCTTCATTCCCTTCTTTATCTCGGAACGGATAGCCTTTACACTGTCGAAGGTCATAAAGGTATGATAATTTACCTTTTCAAGACCTTTCATCGGCGGCACAAAAGGTTTTGAACCCGTTGCGACCATAAGCTTGTCATAAGGAACGGAAAGTCCGTCTTCGAGAACTACGCACTTCTTTTCCGCTTCTATTTTTGTTACTTTTTTGCCGAGGATAGTTTCAACGCCGTTCTTCTCATAAAAATCGGGCTCGCGGTAATAAATGTTCTTGTCCGAGACCTTGCCCTCGAGCCAGTAAGAAATGAGAGGGCGCGAATAGGTGTGATACTTTTCGTCGGAGATGACGGTTATTTTTCCGACGCTGTCTATCTCGCGGATTCCCGCGATAGTTCCGACAGCAGCCGTACTGTTTCCGATAATAACGTAATTCATCTTTTTCACCTCTCCTCAAAAACAATGGCTCTATTCGGACAGCCCTGAACGCAGGCAGGCTCGCCGTTGTGGTTCTTTACGCACAAGTCGCACTTCTGTATCCTGTGTCCTTCTTCGTCTATAACTATACAGCCATATGGACAGCTCAATACGCAGGTATAACAACCCACGCACCTTGTTTCATCGACTGAAACAACTCCGTCTTTTACGGAGAGCGCTCCCGAAATGCAGCCCTTTACGCAGGGTTTTGCTTCGCAATGACGACACTGAACGGCAAAATTTACTTCATTTCCCTCTTCGACTTTAATTCTCGGAAGAGGTTTTTTGCCCTCGGTCTTAAAAGCCTTTACCATATTCGGAGCGCCCGAATTTGCCGCCGCGCAATAATATTCGCACAAATGACAGGCAAGACACCAATCTTCGTTTACATAAACTCTTTTCATTTTAGCCGCTCCTTTCGTTATTCGCCCGCATGCATTATACCCAAGATGTCAAGCTCTTTCTGCGTAAGCCCGACGCCTCTCAGCATAAGCCTGTTTCCGCGGAGCGCTTCTATTGAGTTTATACCCATTCCGCCCATCATTTCTTTTATTTCGTGATCCCATGCGGTGATGAGGTTTACAAGTCTTTCGCTTCCTATCGCAGGATTTAGGCGCTTTACAAGGTCGGCGCGCTGGGTAGCTATGCCCCAGTTGCACTTACCCGTATTACAGCTCCTGCAAAGATGACAACCGAGCGACAACAACGCCGCCGTTGCGATATAGACAGCGTCCGCGCCGAGAGCTATTGCCTTTACTACGTCGGCAGCCGAACGAATAGAACCTCCGACAACTATAGAAACATCGTTTCTTATGCCTTCGTCACGCAGTCTTGCGTCAACGCTTGCCAAAGCAAGTTCTATCGGTATGCCCACATTGTCGCGTATTCTCGTCGGAGCCGCGCCCGTGCCGCCTCTGAAGCCGTCTATTGCGATAATATCCGCGCCCGAACGAGCAATTCCCGAAGCAATAGCCGCGATATTATGAACTGCCGCTATTTTTACTATAACGGGCTTTTCGTAGTTTGTAGCCTCTTTGAGCGATAAAACAAGCTGACGTAAGTCCTCTATGGAATATATATCATGATGAGGAGCAGGAGAGATAGCGTCGGAGCCCATAGGTATCATACGTGTTTTTGAGATCTCCTCGTCAATCTTCATTCCGGGGAGATGTCCGCCGATACCGGGCTTTGCGCCCTGTCCCATTTTTATTTCTATTGCCGCGCCCGCGTCAAGATAACCCTTGAAGACGCCGAAACGTCCCGAAGCGACCTGACAGATAGTGTTCGCGCCGTATTTATAAAAGTCGCGGTGAAGTCCGCCCTCGCCCGTATTATAGAACGTTCCGAGCTTTGTCGCCGCTCTCGCAAGGCTCTCGTGTGCATTTTTGCTTATCGAACCAAAAGACATTGCCGAAAACATTATCGGAACATCAAGCTCAAGATAAGGCGTTTTTTCAAAATGCGCCTTGCCCTCTTTGTCATAGGATATCTTCTGCGACTTTTTGCCGAGGAAAGTCTTTGTTTCCATCGGCTCGCGCAGAGGATCGATAGGCGGGTTTGTTACCTGCGAAGCGTTTAAAAGTATCTTGTCCCAATATACGGGATAATCCTTAGGCGTACCCATTGCGGAAAGGAGAACGCCGCCTGTGCCTGCCTGTTTATAGACTTCCTCCATGACCTGCATATTCCAGTTTGCATTATAGCGGAACTGATTTTCATTCGGACGTATTTTTAACGCCTGTGTAGGACAAAGGCAGACGCATCTCTGACAGTCTACGCAAGTCTGCTCGTTTGACACCATTTTATCAAGATCGGGGTCGTATTTATGTACCTCGTTCGCGCACTGTCTTTCGCAAACTCTGCACTTTATGCAGCGGTCGGGATCCCTTAATACCTCGAAAAGAGGATTATTGAAATTTATTGCCATTTATCTTCCCACCCTTTCCGCAGCGTATTTGTCAAGTTCGGCTATAACAGGTTCTCCACCGCGCGGCGACCATATCCTGTCAACATCGGGGCACATCGTTCTTATAGAACATTCCTCGGACGAAATGTACATAGTGTCGCCCTTTTCCGCGCAAACCATTGAACGAAGCTTCAGTCTGTCGTTTAAAGCCATAAGCCCGTTGTTGTAGCCTAAAATTATAGAGAAAGGTCCGGTTATGAGAAGGCTTGAATATACATTTCTGAAATGTCTGTACTTTTCGGTGTCCTCGGGGCTGAATTTTCCGCTTTCAAGCTCGCTCCAGAAAGGAGAAGCTATAACCTTCGCCACGTCTTCAAGCGGCATACCGAGCCTTCTGTGAAGATAATCTATGATATAGGTAATAACTTCGGTATCCGTAAGAAGATTGCACTTATAGCCGAACATCTCGATAAAACGTCTGTTCGCGTCATATGATGAAATTTCGCCGTTATGTACTATGGTATAATCAAGAAGCGAGAACGGATGTGCGCCGCCCCACCAGCCGGGAGTGTTCGTAGGATATCTTCCGTGAACTGTCCAGGCATAGCCGCTGTATTCTTCAAGGCGGTAGAAGTCGCCGACATCTTCGGGATAACCCACAGCCTTAAATACGCCCATATTCTTTCCGCTCGAGAAAACATACGCTCCGTCGATCCGGTCGTTTATCCTTATAACACAGCGCGCGACAAACGTTCTTTCGTCAAGCTGACTGTCGGCAAGCTTTGTCGGCAGAGGATTAACGAAATAACGCCATATAAGAGGCTCATCGGTTATATTCGGATTTTTTCTTATAGGAATCCTCGACAGATTTACCACGTCAAAATGTCTATCAAGAAAAGCCTCGGTCTTTACTCTCGCCTCGCTTGAGTCATAGAAAACGTGGAACGCATACTGGTTCTTATACTCGGGGTAAATGCCGTATCCCGCATAACCGCCGCCCAGACCGTTTGAGCGCTCATGCATACAGGCTATTGAATTTACAATAACGCTGCCGCTGGTGCGTCTGCCACTTCTATTTATAAAGCCCGAAATGGCACATCCTGCGGGGATCCTTGTTTCTCCCTCTTTTTGTAGCATATCCTCACTCCTTAATTTGGTTAGAAAGGAGATAACTCTCCTTAAAATTACTTTCATATTATAACACTGTTTTTATATTTTGTCAAGCATTTTTTGCAAGAAATAAATTTAGAACTTTCATTTTTTAGTAAAAATCCATTTGGTTCAAGAAAATTTTGCACGCATTTTGCAACATTTGCCGTTTTTTTCATTCGTAAGTTGCATAATTGGCAATAATGAAAGTAATTTTTTTGTTTGACTTGCAAGAATGGAAAGGTCAAAATTCAAAAAAAATAGTCATTTTCTCCAAATTAGTAAAATTATGAAATAATGCTTGAAAAATTTGCAAAAATATAATATAATGATAATGTATATTTCAGCTTGTATAAAAACCTATTTTTGGTTCTTTTCAAACGTTGTTTTTCTAAATAACGTTTATTCGCCCCAACCCCCTTCCCCCTTCCCCGAGGGGGAAGGGGGAGAGAGCGGGGACTCCGTCCCCGCAGCCCCGTCAAATGGCAACGGGGCGCTGCGCGCCCCGCGCCCTGCCGTTTGGGCTGCCGCTACCGCAAATCTGTCCATCGTTGCAACGCGCAAATCGGGCGTGCAAGTTGGTTTGGGAAAGGAAAGAATGATTTCGTTGAAGTGGCTTTCGGATATTACTGAATACTGTACCTTGTCAACTGTCAACTGACTACTCGTCCCCACAACCCCTGTTGGCAGTGTACGCATTGTCTGCCTTTGGTGAATAACCATACAACGCTAATTAGGCTTTATATAGACTGTAATATAATGTTAATGTATATTTTATTCGCGCTTTTTTTATTCAAAAAGTGAAAGAAAGGAGCTGTCTTATGGCAGTAGATATGAAAACCATTGAACATCTCTGCGGGCTGTCAAAGCTCTCTTATGATGAAAAAGGAATGGAAAAAGTCATGGGGGAAATGAGCGATATAATCGACCTTATGGACGAGATAAAGGGCTTTGACCTCACATACGACGACACAAAGGACAAAAACGAGATCCGCTTTAGTGAAACAAGAGAGGATATTCCCGAAAAATCCTTTGATACGGAAAAGCTTCTTCAGAATGCGGAAAATACCGACAGCTGCTATGTAGTGCCGAAGGTTGTGGAATAAAGGAGAGAAAAAATGGAAATTACAAGAGCTAAACTCCGCGACCTCAGAAAAATGCTCGACTGCCGTGAGATAAGCGCCGTTGAGCTTTGCGGAGAATATTTAAAGAAAATAGAACTTACGGACAAGGGGCTTCTTTCCTATATAACCGTTACAAAAGAAACGGCAATGAACGACGCTGAAAACGCGCAGAAAAGGATAGACGCGGGACAAGCGTCTATGCTTACTGGCATTCCGCTGGCTATTAAGGATAACATCTGCACGGACGGTATAAAGACCACTTGTGCCAGCAAAATGCTGGGGAATTTTGTTCCGCCGTATAATGCGACGGTCATTGAAAAGCTGAACGAACAGGGATATGTTCTGCTCGGAAAAACGTCTATGGACGAATTTGCTATGGGCGGATCTACGCAGACCTCCGCGTTTGCAAAAACCAAAAACCCGTATGACACAGAACGTGTTCCCGGAGGAAGCTCGGGCGGTTCGGCGGCAGCTGTTGCGGCTTCGCTTGCGCCTGCGGCTCTCGGCTCTGACACGGGCGGTTCTATACGCCAGCCCGCTTCGTTTTGCGGCGTTACGGGATTAAAGCCCACATACGGGAGAGTTTCGAGATACGGTCTTGTGGCGTTTGCAAGCTCGCTCGACCAGATCGGTCCTATCGCAAACGACGCTTATGACTGCGCGATACTTTTAAACGCAATATGCGGAGCCGACCGTCATGACGCAACGTCTGCAAGGAAAGACGTTCCCGATTTTACGGCGGATATTGATAAGCCTATAGCGGGAATGAAGATAGCATTGCCGAAAGAATTTTACTCGGACGCAATTGACGATTGCGTGAAAGAGGCTGTACTGAATGCCGCAAAGGAGCTTGAAAAACAGGGCGCGGTACTTATCGACTGCTCGATACCCGGACTTAAATACGCGATACCCGCGTATTATCTTATAGCATGCGCGGAAGCCGCTTCTAACCTTTCGAGATTTGATGGCATAAAGTACGGGTTCAGAGGAGAAGGCAGGACCTTTAACGACCTTATAATCGACAGCAGGAACAAGGGCTTCGGAGAAGAAGTAAAAAGACGTATTCTTCTCGGAAACTATGCCCTTTCGAGCGGTTATTATGACGCGTATTATAAAAAGGCGCTCGCGCTTAAACAGGAAATAATAAAGGAATACAGCGATATTTTTGAACAGTGCGACGCTGTTCTTACTCCTACAGCGCCTACGCCCGCGTACAAGATAGGCGAACAGGACAACGACCCCGTAAAAATGTATACGGCGGATATTTGCACGGTAACGGTAAATATCGCGGGACTTCCGGGAATATCTACAACCTGCGGCTATACCGAAAGCGGACTTCCTATAGGAATGTCGGTAATAGGAAAACGTTTTGACGAACAGTCCGTTCTGCGTATCGCTTATGCATGGGAACAGAATTTTGAAACTGTTGCGCCTAAAATTTAAGGAGGTGGAATAAAAATGAGCGCTTATTTTCCGACAATGGGTCTTGAAATACACGCGGAGCTGCTGACAAAATCGAAAGTTTTCTGCACCTGCTCGGCTGAGTTCGGAGGAACTCCAAACTCGCGCTGCTGCCCCGTATGCAGCGGTATGCCGGGAACGCTCCCCGTTCTTAACAGAAAAGCCGTTGAATATATCATAAAAGCGGGATATGTGATGAACTGCGAAATATCTCGATTTACAAAATGGGACAGAAAGAATTATTTTTATCCCGACCTTCCAAAGGCATATCAGATCTCGCAGATGCCGCGCCCCGTTTGTCTTTCGGGAAATGTAAAGATAAACGTAAACGGCGAGGAAAAGACTATAAGAATAAACCGCATACATCTTGAAGAGGACGCGGGAAAGCTTGTTCATGACGAGGTAAACAGGATATCTCTCGCAGACTATAACCGCTGCGGGATACCGCTTATTGAGATAGTGACAGAGCCCGATTTCCACAGCGCAGACGAAGTAATAGCGTTTATGGAAAAGGTAAAGCTGCTTTTGCAATACGCGGGTATCTGCGACTGCAAGATGGAACAGGGTTCTATAAGATGTGACGTGAACATTTCAATTGCCCCGAAGGGTAGTATCGAGCTTGGCACAAGGACCGAGCTTAAAAACTTAAACTCGCTCAAAGCCATTGCAAAGGCGATTGAGATTGAAATTGACAGGCAGGAGGAGCTTTTAGACAGCGGAGAGAGAGTTATACAGGAAACGCGCCGCTTTAACGAGGCTCTCGGAGAAACCACCGCTATGCGCTCTAAAGAGGACGCCCACGACTATCGCTACTTCCCCGATCCCGACATTCCGCCGATAATTTTCACGGAAGAAGAGCTTGAAGAAATAAAGAACTCTATTCCCGAGCTTCCCGAGCAGAGAGTGGAGCGCTATGTAAATTCCCTCGGTCTTAAAAAAGCGGACGCCGATATAATCGTCGGCGACAAGAAAGTCTGCGATTTCTTTGACGAGGCGATCTCCGCATATAACAACCCGAAAGCTGTAGCGAACTACATTGTCGGCGAGCTTACGAGGAGAATAAACCTTGGCGAAGCGGACATGGAAAACCTCATGTTTACGGGAGCAGAATTTGCAAGGCTCGTTGAACTTTTACAGACCGACAAGCTCTCGCAGTCTAACGCGAAAGTCGTTCTCGGAAAGATGATAGAAACGGGAGAAAAGCCCGATGATATTGCCCAGAAAGACGACCTATGGATAAAAGAAGACAACGATCTTCTCGCGAAAACAATAGATGAGATAATCGCAAACAACCCAAAGCCCGTAGAACAATACAAAAGCGGAGATAAAAAGGTGTTCGGCTTCTTTATGGGACAGGCAAACAAGGCGCTAAAGGGTCTTGCTTCGCCGAAAGCAATACAGGAATATTTAACGAAAAAACTCAGCGAATAAAAAAATCGTGCTGACCGCCAGCCCGATTCAGTTTGTATAAAAAGTCAAATTTCAGACTGTAGAGAAAGCCCCAGATACTAGGAAGCGGCACTGCGGCTAGGCTTTGTGCCTGCTGCAGTGGCGCTGACGACGTAGATGGGGCTTTATATACAGTCTGAATCGGGCTGACAGCAATGTTCAGCCCGAATTTTTCTATTCCGTCACCGTATATGACAGCTCTAAAACATCGGCATAAGTACCGAGCGGGTCGCTCGACAAAATGCACATAAGTATAAAACACTCATACGGATTTTGCACATACATTTTCCCAAGAAAACATTTTTCAAGAATCTTGTTCATTGACTCCAAAAATTTAAGATAGCGCGTTTTCGAATTGGGATAAATGTCCAATTTCTGAGAATACAAGAAAAAGTTAAGCGTTATCAGATCAAACCGTGATGCCTGAACGTTTCCCAGCAAAATATCTCTTAAACGTTGTCGGCTGAAACGTTTTCCCTCAAATTGTTCGCTCAGTTTTGAGGATCTGGCGGGAATAATATTTCCGTATCTGTCGGTGGGTATCGCCGAGCAGATAATGTGTTCTATGTCGCTTTCGGTAATGTCCTCGCGGGAAAATACTTTTTTCTTCGCACGGAACTCTTCTATTCGTTTTTGTTTTTTCAAACTGCTGAGGCGTTCGTTTTCAGAAAGCTTTTGAATAAAACGAACAGTATCATTTTCATCGCTTTCATTTGAATTGTAAATTTTCGCAACAAGATCTCTTGCTTCATCATACAATTCGCCAAAGCTTTTTTGAATGGTGACGCTTATCATAGACATTGTATCGGTTGCTTTAAGCTTTTCAATATGTGCGACAAGAGCTTTTTCGCTGGTTATAGAGAGCATTGAATTTCTGATGTTTATCGTCCGTTCAGTGTTAAAATTTACAGTATCGGGCGATTTGGGAGAAATGGCATTATATATATCCCAAAGCTGTTCGAATTTCAAATAGTTGAAATTATTTTTAAAGCAATACCAGCATATGACCTCAAACGGGTCCTTGGGGTTTATCTCTTGCTCGCGAATGCCTTTTGTGAGGAACATATTTACATCTTCAACGCTCATATTAAGTCCAAAGCCAAGCAGGAAGACGACGTTTCGCCTTACGGTCTGCTGTGTGAGCCAGTTTTTGGAAAGGCTGCTCAGTTTCGAGGTCTTCGCAGAAAATGACGCGGGCGTCTGATTGTCTGAAAATGAGGCTTGAATAATAAGTCTGTATTCGTCAAGCGGCACTTCCTTGAAAGGCTTTGTCAAGCCTGCCTTACGATAGATATAGCGCCTGAGATAGTCGCCGAAGGAACGGAATTTAAGGCGTTTTTTAAGTGAATTATATATAAGCAGCGCGTCTTTATCGGGAAACCTTGTATCATCTACAACATCATTCAGCAGCTTTTTTGCTTCGCCCGTAAAATCAAGATCCGTTTCCCGGTTTCTCATAGTTCGCATTTTCCTTTCTAAATTTAATTAAAATCAGCTTTGTCAAAAACGTAAAGTTATTTTAAGCTATGTTACAATAAATAAGTTCTTTTCTGAGGTATGCTTTGTCCTCTTCACTGACACTGCTGTATAAATACAAATATTCCAGATTTTTCAGATTTGAAAGCGGCTTTGCATCATATATAACATTGTCGTACAAACTTAGAATTGTAAGATTTGTAAGACCCGAAAGGGCAGATACGTCGGTTATCTGATTTGAGTGCAAATCAAGATGTTCAAGCGCTTTCAGGTCCTTTAGCGGGGACAGGTCTTTTACATCATTGATCCACATATCGAGCCATTCCAGCTTTGTGAGTTTTTCAAGCGGCGTTATGTCCGAAATATGACAAGCACTTACATCAAGTGTTTCCAGATTTAAAAGGTTTGCGAGCGGAGAAATATCGCTTATCGAATTGCTGTACAGATACAGGATTTTAAGGTTTGTAAGCTTTGAAAGAGGTTCAAGGGATGATATACCGGTGTTAAACAAGTAAAGTTCTTCAAGCTGCGTGAGATCTTTTAAGGATGAAATGTCTCCTACAATGTTATTTTCAAGCCAAAGATTCTTTAAATTTGTAAGACCTTTAAGCGCCGATATGTCTTTTATTTCCGTGGAGGCGAGGTTTAAACCCGTTAGATTGCGAAACTTTGAAATAGTCTCTATGCTGCCTAATTTATTCCCTTCTAAATTTAAATAAGTCAAACCCGTTAAACCTTCAATGGGCGAAATATCGGTTATCTGATTTTCGCCGAGCCAAAGTTTTTTAAGAGCATTGAAGTTTTGGAGATTGGTTATATCGCTTATCTGATTCTGACTAAGATCCAGATATGTGATCTGCGTCATATTTTCAATCGGCGAAAGGTTTGTAATCTTATTTCCGCGCAGATCTATTTCCTTTAAATTCGGCATATTTTTAAGCGGCGACAAGTCGCTTATCTGCCCGTTTTCAAGCTCTAAGTGCGTTACATTTACAAGCTTGCCTATTTCTTTAAGATCGGCGTCTGTAATACCGTAATTGTTTAGCTGCAAAATTGTTGTTTGCGCTATATCGAAATCCATGCCGCGGATCGAAACTTTTCCGCTTGCGGGAGGAGTGCTTGAAGACGACGAGCTGCTTTTTGAAGAGCTTGATCTGCTGCTCGAAGATGATCTTGATGAACTTGAAGAGCTGCTTGAATATGATCTTGATGAACTTGAAAAGCTGCTTGAAGAACTTCTTGATGAACTTGAAGAGCTGATAGTAGGATTACTTGATGAACTTGAAAAACTACTTGATGAGTTTACTGACGCAAAGCTCGAAGAACCGCTGCTCGAAGAGAAAGAGCTTTCCGAGCTGTAAGGACCCGAAGCAGCCGAATTAGGCGCGCTCTGCGAACTTTCGGCGGGACGGCTATATGTAGGCTCTATAATTGCCCCGACATTATTGCTGCTTGACTGAACACTCCCGACGATATATCCTCCTATGTCCGACATATATGACGAGTTATTTAAGGCGAAGGCGGTTATCCCCACGCCCAGAAGCAGCACCGCAGCTGAAGCGGAAATTGCAGTAAAATATTTTCGTTTTGAATAAGAACGAATTATTTTTTCGGGAGGAGTTTCGGGCTGTACGGTGGGAATATCGGGCTTTCTTATAGCAATGCCGGTAAGTTTATAAGTGCCGTTTGCGACAGACAAAAGCGCGCTTTTCATTTCCTCGGCAGAAGAAAACCGATCGTTCGGATCAAATGCACAGGCGCGAAGAATGACTTCCGCCATTTCGGGAGAAGCATTGCGCGGCGCAAAAAGCTGTTCTCCGCGAAGTCTGCGATCTATTGCGTTTTTACGCTCATCGGGATTTAAGATCTGTTTTTGGGCGTCAAGAAAAGGCAGTCTGTTTAAATTTAAAAGGCGGTATAATACGATACCGAGCGAATATATGTCCGCGCGCGAATCGTATTTTTTGCCCATTGCCACTTCGGGCGCCATATAGTTCATCGTGCCTTTCTGAGAATACCCGACCGTCAGATTTTCCATTTTGCGGGCAATTCCGAAATCGCCGAGCTTGAAATAACCGAAATCGTTTATGAAAATATTTTCTGGTTTTATATCGCGGTGTATGATATTGCGCTTGCTGCATATCTCAAGAGCCTCGCAAATATCGCAGCCGAGCTTTATAATTTCTTTTTCGCTGAGCTTCTTGTCGCAAATATATTTATTCAGGGTCGTAAGCAATTCCATTCTGATAAGAATATCCCAGCCGATCTCATTTTTCTTTTCTATGACTTTATAATCTTCTATGCTTACGATATTCTGAACACCCTTAAAGGACTCCATCAGCCGGATTTCATTTATAAAATCATCTACTATCCCGCGCAGAAACGTTTTCGTGGCGTCCATGTCAATTCCCTCGGAACGAAGCGAATCAATCTCAGCGGGATCTGAGGGTATGGATATAGTTTTTATAGCAGCATAACTTTTGACGTTATAATCATTTCTTACAGCTTTATAAACTGACCCGTAAGAACCCTTTCCAAGCGGCTTTGCTTCTATTTCCCACTCGGGCCAGATCTGCTTTATAATATCACTTATCATTTTTCATACCTCATTTTTTGAGCTTAAAAAGAAGTTCGCAATTTATTTTGCAAAGAATGACTGTCGTATAATCGCCGTCCATTGTTGCAGCAAAAGAATAAATTACCGACAAAATAAAATTCCAATTTAATTATAGCGCAAAAGTCGTTTTTTGTCAATAATCTTACTGTATTATGTTGTGACAAATAATGTTTTTTACAAAACTTAAAACCAAAGCCGTGAGGTATGAAAAAGTTCAGACTGTATAAAAAGCCGATTTGTGGCGAAGCGTTTTGTCAAAATGGCTAAAACGTGCGCAACGTGACTTTCTATACAGTCTGAAATTCTACTTTATCTGCGGAATGTGTTGTCAATTATTTCTTGGAGAATTTTTTAAACAGCAAAACTATGAAAAATATCAATAACCCTGCTCCTGCAGCTATCAAGCTTATCAAAAGCACATTTGGTCCGTCGGAATTAACATTTTCGGCTTCCGCATTGCTTGATGAACTCGTAATTGTCGAGGAAGATGGTGAAACGGAAGGCTTGCTGCTTGAAGCTGCGGCAGGCGATGAATATTCGGAAGAGCTTTGAGCAGATGATGAGGAATTATCGCTTATCGCTTCTGAACTTGAACTGCTAGAAGGAATCTGCATATCGGAGCTTTGAGGTGGTTGTGTTGTTGAGCTCGAAGAAGGATTTGTTGATGAGCTTGAGGAAGGATTTGTCGTCGAACTTGAAGCGGGCGTTGTTGATGAACTTGATGCGGGTTGTGTTGTTGAGCTCGAAGAAGAATTTGTTGATGAGCTTGAGGAAGGATTTGTCGTCGAACTTGAAGCGGGCGTTGTTGATGAACTTGATGCGGGTTTTGTTATTGAACTTGAAGCGGGTTTTGTTGTTGAACTTGAAGCTGGTTTTGTTGATGAGCTTGAAGCCGGTTTTGTTGATGAACTTGAAGCCGGTTTTGTTGATGAACTTGAAGCTGGCTTTGTTGATGAACTTGAAGAAGCAACCGACAATGTGACATCGGATAGACTGATTCCCGAGCCGACTTTTTGACCATTCATGCACACATATACCATAAACTTATAAGTTGTATTGGGTTTAAGTCCTGTAAATGTGTATGAATTTGTGTTTACAGTCCCGAGATAAGTATTGTCCTTATAAACCATATATCCGTCAACATTAAGCTTATCCCACGAAACTGTAATAGAATTTGAAGTCTTATTTGTCGTCCTTAAATTTGTAATATTTGGGATCTTGATTTCTTCCCAGACCGCATAAAGCGTAACTGTTCCGCTTTGCGCAAGGTTCTTTACGGACTGACCGTCGGTATACTGTGCGGTTGTTGCATTTTTATTTGTGCTCCAGCCTTTGAAGGTGTAGCCGTTCTTTACAAATGTATTTTTCCTTAAAGCAACATTTGAGTTATATTTTGCGGAAGTGCTTTGCATTGTGCCGCCTGTTTGTCCGTTGCCGTTATACTGGATAGTATAAGAGTTCGCTTCCCAGACCGCATAAAGCGTAACCGTTCCGCTCTGCGCGAGGTTTTTTACGGACTGACCGTCGGTATACTGTGCGGTTGTTGCATTTTTATTTGTGCTCCAACCCTTAAAGGTGTAGCCGTTCTTTACAAATGTATTTTTCCTTAAAGCAACATTTGAGTTATATTTCGCAGACGTGCTTTGCATTGTGCCGCTTGTCTGTCCGTTGCCGTAATACTGGATAGTATAGGAGTTTGCTTCCCAGACCGCATAAAGCGTAACTGTTCCGCTCTGTGCAAGGTTCTTTACGGACTGACCGTCGGTATACTGTGCGGTTGTTGCATTTTTATTTGTGCTCCAGCCTTTGAAGGTGTAGCCGCTCTTTACAAATGTATTTTTCCTTAAAGCAACATTTGAATTATATTTTGCGGAAGTGCTTTGCATTGTGCCGCTTGTCTGTCCGTTGCCGTTATACTGGATAGTATAAGAGTTTGCTTCCCAGACCGCATAAAGCGTAACTGTTCCGCTCTGTGCAAGGTTCTTTACGGACTGACCGTCGGTATA
>CANQFZ010000011.1 GCA_947600065.1 uncultured Clostridia bacterium
GCTAAAGGGTGTGGGGAAAACAAGAGTTTTCCCCACATTGCCGTTTTAAAAACCGTGTTTTTAAAACGGCAATCCTAAAAGAGGTTTTGAGCGGAAGAGTTCCTAGGAAATGCAACTACATAGGAGCGGCTACATTGAAATAATCTCGCTCAATATAAGCCCCAGACATCGCCAAATGTCCATTCTCGGTATATCCTCGTTTGCTATTATATCGGAGCGGAAAACCGCCGCTCCGTCGAGCGTAACGAGATATTCTCCCAAAAACTGACCTTTTTCAACAGGGGCTTCGACCTGCTCTACAAACGTGTATTCATATTCGACTTTGCTTGCGCTTCCTTTTTTGATTACACATTCAACGCCCTGCTGTTCTATTATGGGAACTATCTCCGATTTTGCTCCGCGCACGACCTTTATCGGCAGAAGTTTTGAAGCGTCCTGTTCGGGAGTAAATTTCTGATAGTTGTCAAAGCCGTAGTCTAAAAGCTCCTCGCACCTGTCAAAGCGCTCCTCGTCGCTGTCGCAACCGAGTGCTACGGCTATATACCGCATATCCTTTCTGTCGGCGCATACCGAAAGACAATATCCCGCGTTGTCCGTAGTTCCCGTTTTCCCACCGACAATACCGTTATAATACCTTACGAGCTTGTTTGTGTTTACAAGCTGGGTTTCTCCTCCTCGCAGATAGTCCAGCCATATAAGCCAATAGCTCCTCAAAACCTCGCAGTTCATAAGCTCGGCGGTTATTATTGCAATATCCCGCGCCGTCGAATAATGCCCGCTTTCATCATATCCCACGCAGTTTGTATATCTGGTGTTTTTAAGCCCCAGCTCTTTCGCTCTTTCGTTCATCATTTTTACAAACGCCGCTTCGCTCCCCGCTATATGCTCCGCAAGGGCAATGCAGGCGTCGTTTGCCGAGCTTACGACAACCGCTTCTATAAGCTCCGCCGCGGACATTTCCTCTCCCGCTCTCAGCCAGATTACAGAGCCGTCTGCGTCGGAGGCGTTTACAGAGGCTTTTACTTTTTCTTCGAGCGACATTTCTCCTCTTTTTATCGCTTCTGCCACGAGCAAAAGCGTCATCGTTTTGGTTATTGACGCCATCGGAAGTTTTTTGTCGGGATTTTTTGAATAGATAACTTGCCCCGTGTTTGCCTCAAAAAGTATCTCTGCCTCTGCGCCGCCGCTTGTTGTCTCGGCATAAGCCGAGCCGCGCGGAATAATGATAATGATCATTAAAATTGCACACAGTAAAAAACAAGTCGTTCTTTTTATCTTTTTCATATCGCACCTCGTATAATGTACCGAATAAAACAGCTGTTGAAAAAATTATTTCCCAAAAATATTTATATATGCCTTGTCTTGATAATTATAACCACTGACCTACTTGCAATTATCGCAAATTTGTGATATAATTATTATGGGGTAGTTTTTAGACCACCATAAAATCGTTTTTGCATTGCAATTTAGAAAGGATTCTTTTATGAACGACCATAACGATCGACAGCAAAACTCGGTTTCAAGCGGCGAAATGTTCGTCGGACTGAATTTGCTGAGCAAAATAGGCGTTATATTTATAATCATTGGCGTTATAGCATTTTCCGCGACCTCGGGCTATTATCTGAGCGGCGGAGTAAGAATGGCGCTGGTTATTTTTGTCGGCATTATAATGCTTATAGCAGGGGAGAGCTTCTACAGAAAAGGCTCTGTCGTATTCGCAAACGCGCTTATTTACGGAGGAATAGCAGAGCTTTTTATTTCGGCTCTTATAGGAAAATACGGCCTCCATGTATTCGGCGGCGGAGGCGCACAGTTTGTGGGATTGTTCGCGGCGGCGGTAGGCTTTTTGCTGGCAAACCGCTATAAATCAATGCCGCTTAGTTTTGTTGCGCTTTTCTGCGGTATACTCCCCATATATGCCGTAGATTCAAACTTTTCGGCTTGTATCTGCCTATGTTGTCTTATAGCAGAACACGCCGCAGCGGCTGTCACGGCTTATAACAAGAACTACAGACCGCTCAATATTGCGGGCGCGGCACTTATGTGCTATGAAGTCTTGATGATTACTCCGCTGTTTTACGGAACTATGCGCGATGAGTTTAAAATTCCCGCAATTATAATAATCCTGTTTATGGTATGTGCGGGATTTATTTACACATGTGGCGCGCTTTTAAACGGCGCTCACAGCGACGGAGCGCTTTCGGCTTCGGAAATTGCCACTATAATAACAACCCAGGCTTTCCTGATTTTCTTTGCAAACGCAAACCTCTTTTTTATATTCGGGAAAACCGTCGACCTTGTCGCAATGATAGTTCTGGCGCTTATCTACCTCGTCTGCGTTATAGGTTTTTCGATGAGGTTTTCTTCAAAATGCATGGCGGCGAATGTGTTTATAAACCTTCTGCTTGCGACGGTAGCGTTCTCGGTTCTTTCGCTTTTAACCCGCGAGGCTAGTTATTATGCTATTCACGGCCTTGCGGCGGCGGTGCTTGTTGTCGGAGTTATTATTGAAAGGAATATGCTTAAAGTCTGGGGATATGTGCTTTTAGGAATAGCAGAAGTAGATTTCTTTATACAGCTTGGAATAAACCGCTTTGAGGACATATTCCAAAACGAATTTAACTATCTCGATAATACTATAATATATATCGTAAATATAGCCATCTGGCTCGGAATAATGATATTCTTCCTCATAAAGCATAATACCGACGGTATAATGTTCAAGGTCTATGCCTGCTTTGCTCTTGCCAACACGGGAGTTCTTCTGAGCGTTATTGCTCATAACGATATGTTCCGCGCTTTGAGGAGCACGGGAATGAACAGAGGATTTGTAACGCTTATTGTGATGCTTGTGTGCGCATGTTTGTGGCAGATAATCGGCTTTACGGCGGGAAAGATGAAATCTCTAGAAGGGGCAAGTATGCCCGCGTCGCTGTCGTTTTACGGAGTGGGATTGGTGTTTTTGGGAATTGCAAACATAATCCGCTCCTCGGCAAACAGAAGCGAGATAATGCTGAACGGACTGTTGATAGCCATAACCATAGTGGTAAACGTTATATCGGTGCTTGCCGTTCTGGATATAACAAAGCAGATAAGCGAAAAAGCTCCCAAATTTGCAAAGACAGTCGGACTTGTCGTTTCGCTCTACGGAGTTATGACGCTTACGACCATTCTCGGAACAAACAATTTCGTAAGATTTACAAGCTATATCATAAGCATAATTTACATAGTGACTGCGGCGGTCTGGATCTTTGTCGGATTTAAAAAGCTTAATGCTCTGCTAAGGCGCTTCGGGCTGGCTCTGGCGCTTTTGGTCTCGGTAAAGCTGTTCTTGTTCGACTTTATAAAAGAGGACGCAATGATAAGAACGGTCTTGTTTATAGGCTTCGGCATTACGCTCCTCGGAATAGGTCTGGGATATGGAACGGCAGAACTTAAACTAAAGCAAAACAATAAAAAATAGGTCTTGACTATTTTGATGATTTGTGTTATAATAATATAGCTTGTTTGAAATGTTTGAAAAGTTTGCCTTTTTTTGTGGAATAATTGAACAGGAACAGCAACTTTTCACGATAATTAAAAGACGTAAAAATTTCTGAAACGGAGTGAAAATATTGAAAAGCAGGATAACAAAGCCCGTGTTTTTTATCGTGTTCTTTCTCATTGTTGCTTTTACATTGCTTTCTACAATGGGTATAAAAACCTATTACGGCGATATAAAGACATCGTATATATGGGGAATTGACGATATTCGCTGGGGAATAGATATACGCGGAGGCGTAAACGTTACATTCGGCGTACCCGAGGATTATGCAAAGGATAATCCCGTGACCGAGGCCGACTTAAATTCCGCGAAGTCTATAATTGAAATGCGTCTGGTGGATAAAAACATAAACGACTATGAAGTTTATGTCGATACCGCGACAAACGGAATTATCGTTCAGTTCCCGTGGCAGAGCGACGACACCTCTTTCGACCCGCAGAAGGCGGTAGAGGAGATAGGCGAAACGGCGCTTCTGACATTCCGCGAAAAACACGAAGTCGACAGCGACGGTCTTCCCTCGGGGGATACAAAGAACATTATCCTTTCGGGTTCTGACGTTGAAAGCGCAAGAGCAGGCTACGACAGCGAAAACGACGAGTATGTCGTACAGCTTAAGTTTAAGGACAGCGGAACAAAGAAATTCGCCGAGGCTACCGAAAAATTAAAGGGCGACACCATCTCGATCTGGATGGACGACATCTGCATTTCCTACCCTACGGTAAACTCGGTAATTACAAACGGCGAAGCGGTTATTTCGGGTACGTTTACCGCCGAAGAAGCTAATGACCTCGCAAACAAGATAAATGGCGGCGCGCTGCCCTTTAAGCTCGAGGTCGAAAGCCTTTCGACAATTTCGCCCATACTCGGTATCGGTGCAAGAGACGCAATGGCGCTCGCGGGCCTTATAGCGTTTATCCTTATCGCGATATTCATGATAATCTACTACAGACTGCCCGGCTTTGTTGCTGTAATAGCGCTTACGGGTCAGGTAGCGGGAATGTTTGCGGCAATTACGGGATTTTTCGGATTTAACGACGCTTCTTCGCTTACGCTCCCGGGAATAGCGGGTATTATCCTTTCAATAGGAATGGGCGTTGACGCAAACGTAATTTCCGCAGAACGTATAAAAGAAGAACTTAAAGCGGGAAGAACGATAGACGGCGCGCTTAAAAACGGATTTGCGCGCGGCTTTACGGCAATTCTCGACTCAAACCTTACAGTCATAATAGTGGCGGTCATTCTTATGGCTGTGTTCGGAACATGGTTCGGAGCGTCTACGGAAGGAACGGTTTATTCGTTCGGCTATACGCTGCTTGCGGGCGTTATAATGAACTTCATTATGGCGTGCTGGGCGACAAGACTTATGACCATTGCGCTCTCTAAGTTCAAGTGCTTCAGAAAACCGTCGTTCTACGGCGTTTCAAGCAGCGAGACGGCTGACATTGAAAAGGGCAAGGACACCGTTTCGAGCATTGAAGTAAAGACAAAAACAAACGCCGACTTTGTTAGCAAGCGCAAGGTATTTGTAATCATCTCCGCTTGTGCAATAGCGCTTACCGTTATATTCACATTTGTCCTCGGAGTAAATGTAGACATACGCTTTAAGGGCGGTACGATCGTCACTTATTCATACGAGGGAAGCGTTGATACAAACGCTATAAAGTCAACGGTCGAGGCTCTGGGTACTCCGAGAGCTACCGTTACAACGGGAACGAGCTTTACCGACAGCAGAAGCACAATTTCTATTTCGTTCGCGGCAGATGAAAAAATGGACGACGCAATGCTTCAAAAGGTTTCGGAGGAGCTTGTAAAGAGCTATCCCGACAACAATATAGTAAACCTTGACACAACGAACGTTTCCGCTTCTGCAGGCTCTCAGTTCTTTTTAAGCTGTCTTATCGCGGTAGTTGTGGCGTTTGTGCTCTTGGTAGTTTATATAGCGTTCAGATTTAAGAAGATAGGCGGCTGGAGCGCGGGTCTTATCGCAATTATCTGCTTGCTCCACGACGTGGCGCTGACATACGCGGTATATGTTTTCGCGGGAATGTCGCTCGACTCAAACTTTATGGCGGTAATTCTGACATTGCTCGGATATTCGATTAACAACACCATTATCGTTTACGACCGTCTGCGTGAAAACCGCGCAAGGCTCGGCGGAAAGGTATCCGACCGCGAGCTTGTAAACCTGTCGATAAACCAGATGCTCTCGCGTTCGATAATCACTACCGCAACGACCGTAACGGCGATGCTTTCGATCTCTATCGTCTGCACGGTACTGGGAGTTACTTCAATTCTGACGTTCTCAATTCCGCTTGCGTTCGGTATGCTCGTAGGATTTTATTCGTCGCTCTGCCTCGCAGGTCCGCTGTGGATATGGTGGCAGGAGAAGAAGGGGAAGAAGAAGGCTTAATTTAAACGGGTGTCGTTTGGAGGCTTTATGAAGAAGAATATTGCAATTATTTCGGCAATCGCAGTTATCCTGCTCGCGGGGTGTTCTCCGAGGGCAAACGAAGCGGGCGAAAATTCGCAGGTGCAAAATTCGTCCGAAAACAGCACTTTTTCATCAGAAAACAGCGAAAATTCAAACTCGAATTTAACCAATGATTTTAGTTCAAGTTCGATTTATAATAATAGTAATATTAGTAGTGATTATAATAATTTTAAGCCCGATTCTGTATCATCAAGCGAGTTAAGCAGTCAAAGCGCGGAAAATTCGTCAAGTTTGTCAAGCTCTTCATCTAGCAGCTCGTCTCAATCCTCTTCGCAGAGTTCACCAACTCAATCCTCATCAACACCTTCATCACAGTCAACTCCATCTAGCAGCTCTTCGAGCAAGCCTGCATCATCATCAAAGCCCGCTCAAAGTTCGTCAAGCACGCCGGCACAGTCAACGCCCGCAAGTTCGTCGAGCAATGCTGCTGCGTCATTCCATGGTCCGGCGGGAGAAATACTCTATGAAAATACAGCATACGGTGATCCGGAAACAAATACATTGCGTGATACACCTTCAGATACAACAGGTTGGGAATTGGATTCTGAGGGGTTTCCTGTTGATAGACAAGCATGGGCAGAAGGAGAAACCGACGGGTTTTTCTTTGACAAAGATGGAATAGGTTGGGTAACATCCGGTGGACTCTGGTGTAGATGTGATCAATATGGCAGAGCCGACGATTCTATAACTCATTAATATTATATTTTTATATTCAACCCTCGGTGAAATAACCGAGGGTTATTTGCTTTATTTTTAAGGAGCTATTTATTATGAATGTAAAATATTCACATAAATTATCAGTAATATCAAAATTATTACTTTCTACCTTAAGCTTTGCGTTTTCAATAACATACGATGCATTTGCTGTTGCACTTGTTACTATGTTATTATACGGTTCTTTTATAGGTGTAATAATACCATATTGATAGCTACTGATTCGTAATATTTTTAGAAAGGAGAATTATTATGCAAATTAAACGATCGTACAAAAATATATTTATTGTGTTATTAACGCTATGTATTCTGTTATCTTTAGCAGCAATTGCAATGCCTGTTCGGGCGGTTGATGTTAATGGTGACGGTATTGATGATGATATAGGTTTAGCAGATAAAAGCGGTGCTTCGGCAGGGTATTTCTATTGGAACGGATATAATACCGAGTGGGGCGTTCGTGTAACAATGGTAGATAATAACGGCAATCGTGTTTCTTCACCGATAGATTATACAAATGCAAAGTATATTTCAACAATATCAGGCGGAGTTATCGCAATGGAAGATGTGCGACATTTCGGAAGGCTATGTAAAACCGATTACAGAAAAAACGGATGGACTATTTCAGATTATAAATCAACTATCTATAAATGCTATATACCACCAACAGCAAAAGATGAAAGTGGCACAACATTATCTTTGCCTTGTGTAATCAACGGTACTACTTATGGTATAGATAGAGCTAAGATAGTAAATTATTTCAGCAATACAGATATAATTAAGTCATATATTAGTAAAGCCGGCAGTATTACCTATCAGCAGGTATTAGATAATCATTATGAGTTTTTAGTAGAACCACTGATTTATCTTACAGTATATACTGACAGTAAATGGCGAGCTTATGCATTTACGCCTACAGAAATTGCATTGTATGCCGAAAGCAAAGGTATTCCCGGAAAATTTGGCAGTGCAAATATAAGGTCTTGGGCTAAATCATTATTTCTTGATTATTCTGACATAGGATTTAATGCTTACAAAACTTATTCGGATTTTAGCAGATTTGAGGGCGCAGGTGACGGTGCAATTATTGGAGATGATTATACCACAATAAAAAAATATCTCGGTATGCTGACGATATTATTCAATGACTACACCCCTTCAACTAATATAGTTAAAATTTATTACCACAAATATGATATAAACGGCAATCAGATTGGTAGGGCTATATACGTTTCTAACTTTGATTTAGGCTCAGAACCTACCAAGCAATTCCGACCGGTCGATTCATACGGAACACCGGTTGCAGCCTGTGTTGAGAAAAGCTTTCCGTCTTTGAAGTGGTATCCACACGCTGCTTATCGTGTACGACAAGTAGGTGACCCTGATAAAACAACTAAACTCACATCATCTTTAACAATTTATTCAAGCGATGTCAGCAATAATTACACGATCCATGTCAAAGTCATCGACACCCCTGTAATCCCCACAACCATTAAAGTCTATTACCACCTCTACAACAGCAGCGACGTCCAGACCTCACTTAAAACATCAACATTCGACTTAGCCACAAGCTCCACCAAACAATTCACGCCAAGCACCGCATACGGAACACCCGTCGCGGCTTGCGTTGAAAATAATCCACCATCTACAAATAGTTATCCATTCACTCCTTATCGTGTGCGTGAAGTAGGCGATCCTGACAGTAAGTCCAAACTAACGGCAACTTTAACAGTCACATCAAGCGATGTCAGCAATAATTACACGATCCATGTCAAAGTCATCGACACCGTACCCCCGCCCGCAACCGTAAAAGTCCCCGTCTACTACTATTACTACGACGGTTACGGCAACCAGACAAGCTGCTCGTCAAGCGTTGAATCCTATGTGGAGTTAAACAAGACAAATTGGCGCTATTTTTGAAAATACTACTTGAAAAATTCCCCGCAGAATGTTATAATGAAATTAACTTTTTTATTTCTGAAAAGCGAGGAAAATTAAATGAAATTAGGAATGGTAGGTCTTCCGAATGTCGGCAAGAGCACACTTTTTAACGCCCTGACAAATGCGGGCGCACAGTCCGCAAACTATCCTTTCTGCACGATAGAGCCGAATGTCGGAATAGTGAGCGTGCCCGATGAAAGGCTTGATAAATTAGCCGAAATGTATCACCCGGAAAAATTTACGCCCGCAACGCTCGAATTTGTCGATATCGCGGGACTTGTAAAGGGCGCGTCTAAGGGCGAGGGCTTGGGAAACAAGTTCTTGTCGAATATACGCGAAGTGGACGCGATAGTTCACGTTGTGCGCTGTTTTGAGGACGACAACATAATCCACGTTGACGGAAAGATCGGCGCAAAGCGCGATATTGAAACGATAAATCTCGAGCTTATCTTCTCCGACCTTGAAATTCTCGACAGGAGAATTGACCGCGCGAAAAAGGCAATGAAAGGTGATAAGTCGCTTCAAAAGGAAGTTGATTTCTTTGAGAGCCTTAAAGCTCACCTCGAAAACGGAAAGTCCGCGAGAAGCTACGACTATACCGACGAGGAGCGCGAAATGCTCCGCGATACGCCGCTTTTGTCAAATAAGCCCGTTATCTACGCCGCTAATCTGTCCGAAAACGACTTTAAAAACGGCGTTGAAAATAACGAGCAATATAAAGCCGTTGCCGAAATTGCCAAAGAAGAACACGCCGAAGTCCTGCCTATCTGCGCGCAGACTGAGGCGGAAATTGCCGACCTGTCGGACGAGGAAAAAGAGCTGTTTCTGGCGGACATGAACCTCGAAAGCTCGGGTCTTGCGAGAATTATAAAAACAGGCTACAGACTGCTGGGGCTTATTTCGTTTTTGACGGCGGGAACTCCCGAAGTCCGCGCCTGGACCATAACCAAAGGCACGAAAGCTCCGCAGGCGGCGGGAAAGATCCACACCGACTTTGAAAAAGGCTTTATCCGCGCGGAAATAGTCGGGTTCGACGACCTTATGGCTTGCGGCTCAATGGCTGCCGCAAAGGAAAAAGGTCTTATCAGGCTCGAAGGAAAGGACTATGTTATGCAGGACGGCGACGTTACGCTGTTCAGATTCAACGTTTGACCGAGAGGTGAATTAGTGAAGAACGTCATTCGCTGTAGAAATACAAACAACAGAAAAATAGTAGGGCTTCTTGTCGCGCAGGTGATACTGGGAGTTATGCCCGTGCTTATGCTCATTGCGTTTGTAATGTTCAGGCTCTATGAGCACAAGGTCTTTGCGATAATAACCATAATTCTCATCTTCCTTTGCAACACCGCGTATATGATAACCGCGCGGCGCTATAATATCCTCAACAGCGGGCGCAGAGGAGAAAAACAGCTTTATAAGCTGGTAAAGAAAATAAGCTCGAATTGTATTATTTTTGTCAATTTGCCTATCCGCTATAAATGCGGACGCTCCGAAGCCGACGCGCTTATATTAGGCGAAAAGGGCATTGTTATTATAGAAGCAAAGAACCATTCGGGTTCTATTTCGGGAAGCTGGCGCTCCGAAAAATGGACGCAATCCAAATATTATGCCAACGGAAAAACAACCACTACCGAAATGGAAAATCCCATAAAGCAAATGCGCCGACAGCGCGACATTGTAAAGAGCATTTTCAATGCCGCAGGAGAGGACGTCTGGATAGACACCGTTCTTTATTTCTCTAATGAGAACGTAAGACTGAAACTAAGCCTGCGCGAAAACGACTATGTCTGCCAAGGCTCAAAGGAGCTTCAGAACTTCCTCGCAAACTACAAATCGGGAAAGAATATCTCTCCAGAAAAAATAAAACGCTATGCAGAGATACTCAATGAAATGCGATTGAAGATATGACATTCAGACTGTTGATAAAGCCCCGTCTGCGTTGGTTGTCCGCCTTTGGCGGATAACTATACGACGTAGATGGGCTTTCTCTACAGTCTGAATTTTTAGTTTTTATAAAGTATACTTATAGTTTAAAACAGACATTTGTTTTCAACAAATTCAACTGTATTATCTGTTGATAACTGCCGAAAATTTGTAAATTATATGCGGTTTTCAACGAAAAACGTCTGACGCGTGCCAAATTGCTGTTTTTCGTGTTGAAAACATTGTTGATAACGTTGAAAAGTTATACGGACAAATTGTATATTTTCAAGGACAATAATTTGTGTATAATACCACTTGACATTGAAAAAACGGATTCTTTGCGCTTCTAGAGGCTAGAAGCTAGAAGCAAGAGGCAAGAAGATGTTTTGAGCGGAGAACAACGTTTTCTTTTAAAACAACTAAACGGGCGTCGCACAAAAGTTTTTTGAAAAGGAGCTTGAGGGAAAACTTTTTTTCAAAAAAGTTTTCCCTCAATAACGCTTCAAAGAAGCGCATCAGGTTAAATGCCTTCGGCATTAAACCTGGGGTGCGGGGAAAACAAGAGTTTTCCCCGCATTTTCAAATTTAAAACGTAGTTTTAAATTTGAAAATTATGAAACAACATTTGAGAGGGTAACAGCCTTAGAAATAGATTTACCTTAGAGCGGAAAATAAAGTATGTTTAGATTATTAACAGTGATAAACGAGAGGACAACTTTTCGGCTGTTACTGCATACAGCCATTGTGTATACTGTCATCTGCCAACATGGTGGATGCTGGGCGCGCCGGCGCCCCGAGCCCCGCCTGTTGTCAGTTGACAATTGACAAGGTACAGTATGCAGTAACAACCGATAGGTTGTCAAATGAATATAACATATAAAAAGAGGTAAGGGTTTAAACTCTTACCTCTAAAAGAGTATCTATCTAAATATCGTTATCTCGCTCTATCCCCCTAACCCCCTTCCCCTTCTAGAGGTTAGAAGTTAGAAGTAAGAGGTAAGAATTTCAAGGAGCTTTTGGAATATAAAGTTTTTTGGTTTTCGGAAAAAGAAACTAGGGGCTAGAGTTTAAGCCGAAAGGCTGTCCGCTGAATATAACATATAAAAAGAGGCTAGGGGTTAAAACTCTAGCCTCTTGCTTCTGATCTCTAGCTTCTAGAAGCTTACCTCTTACCTCTAACTTCTGAAATTATGCCTCGGACGGCACGGCGGTTGTTTCAATATTATCCTCGGGCTTGCTGCGGTCGTTTTCCCAGTGTTCTTCAAATTCGGTTATGGACATGGGCTTTGCGAAATAGAACCCCTGTACCATTCCGCAGTGTATCTTTCTCAAAAACTCGATCTGGTCTTTCGTTTCAATGCCCTCGGAAATAACGTTCATGTCGAGGTTTTTCGCTAAATCAACGACAGACGAAATTACCGCTCTGCCGCGCGAAGAATTTACCGTGCCGTTAAAGAACTCTCTGTCGATTTTCAGAACGTCCGCGGGAATGTCCTTTAAGATATTAAGCGAGGAATATCCCGTTCCGAAATCGTCTATTGACAGCTTAAAGCCCAGCTCGTGGAGCTTGTGCAATATCTTAAGCATAAGCTCGGTGTCGTCTGTGAAAACGCTTTCCGTTACTTCAAGCTCTATAAACCCATACGGTATCTCATACTTATCGACAATTTCCCTAAGCCGCCAAATATAATTATCGGCATTTATATGAAGCCTCGACTGGTTTACCGAAATGACAATGGGAGTTATGCCGCAGTCGAGCCATTTTCGCATAAGTTTGCAAACTTCTTCGAGAATAAAGAAATCAAGCTCAACTACAAATCCGTTCTTTTCGGCAATAGGTATAAAACTTCCGGGGAGCATAAATCCAAATTCTTTGCTGTCCCAGCGTATAAGGGCTTCCGCTCCGCAGACCCTTCCGCGCTCTGTGTCATATTTCGGCTGGAGATAACATAAAAACTCTCCGTGTTCCAGAGCCCGCGGCATTGCATTTTCGATGTCCTTTTCGCGTATAGAGGCGTCGCGAATCTTTCCGTCATAAAATGCGACCTGGCTCGAATGTAAATTCTTTACCGTCTTTTTTGCAAGCTTACAGCGATCCACCGCCACAGCCATATCTACTTTTCCGTTTTCGTCCTTGCAGTCTCCCAGTCGGCAAACCCCCGCGCTGAATGTCATGGGGTATTTTCCGAAAATGGAATTTCTCCGTTCAAATTCTGCGAAGATACTTTTCAGACGGTCTTCAAGCTCGTTGTTCGCGGCTTTTTCCAAAAATATGGCAAAATTGTCCTCGGATATTCTCGCAACGTCCTCGCCGGGTCTAAGACAGTCTGCTATGGTATTATGAAATCTCGAAAGTATCCTGTCGCCTTCTTCATAACCGAAACGGTCGTTTATAAGCTTAAATCTGTCGATATCTATGACCGCCATTTCCCATTTTTCGGCGGGAAGTTTTTTAAGGGAATTTTCACAGTCCTCGAAAAAACGACTTTTGGTTTTTCCTCCCGTCAGTTTATCTACTTCGCTGTCGCGGCGTCTTATGTGACTGAAAAAAACAAACAGTATTATAACCGCCGCAACAAGCGCCAATACGACAGACGAAAGTATTATAAATACCGTTAGTTCATTATTTTCGGGCATAAGACCGCCTCCCCCATCCAGAGGTTAGAAATTAGAGGTAAGAGGTTAGAGCTTTAAAGAAAATGTTGTTCAATTTTCGTAAATATTCTAGCCTCTTTCTCTGAAAAACAAATAACTTTAATTTTAAAATCACATTTGACTTCTTACAGCATTATCCGACTTCGTCGGAAAACGCTACACAGCAGATGGGGCTTTATATACAGTCTGCCCCCATATTTACCTATTATCATTATAACATTTACACTACAGTATTTCAAGATGTGTGAATAAAAATGTACTTTTTAGTTAAATTTATTTTTTTATTTTAGGCAATTTATACAAAATGGCTTGACAAAATCCTTAAAATATGGTAATATTTTAGTGTACTGTTTATTATAAAAAAGTGCAATTACAAAAAAGGAGATACAAAAAATGAAATGGTATGAAAGCGCTGTATTCTATCACATCTATCCTATAGGATATTTCGGCTGTCCGCGGCAAAACGACCGCACGAGCGAGCCTACTCACAAGATCTTGAAGCTCATCGACGATATCCCTCACATAAAAAAGCTCGGCTGTAACGCCGTTTATTTCGGACCTGTCTTTGAAAGCGTGGCTCACGGTTATGACACTATTGATTATAAAACCATAGACCGCCGTCTCGGAACTAACGACGACTTTAAAAAGGTCTGCGAGGCGCTCCATGAAAACGACATAAAGGTAGTTCTTGACGGAGTTTTCAATCACGTAGGGCGCGACTTTACGGAGTTTATGGACGTTAGAGAACACAAGCTCGGAAGTTATAAAAAGGACTGGTTTCATGTACGCGAAGGCAACAGTCCCTATAACGACGGGTTTTATTATGAAGGCTGGGAAGGTCACTATGAGCTTGTAAAACTAAACCTCTACAATCCCGAAGTAAAGCAGTATCTCAAAGACGTTATAACGTTCTGGAAGAACGAATTCGGAATAGACGGACTAAGGCTTGATGTGGCGTATTGTCTTGACAAGAACTTTTTAAAGGAACTTCGCGGTCACTGCAAGTGGCTTTCGGAGGACTTTTTCCTGCTCGGTGAAACGCTCCACGGGGATTATAACCAGTGGATGAACGACGAAATGCTCGACAGCGTAACTAACTATGAGTGCTATAAGGGCTTGTTCTCGAGCTTTAACGACATGAATATGTTTGAAATCGCACATTCGATAAACAGGCAGTTTGGTTCGGAAAACTGGTGTCTTTACAGAGGAAAGCACCTTTATACATTCGTTGATAACCATGATGTAACGAGGGTAGCTACTATCCTTAGAACAAAAGAACATCTCCCGCTTATTTATACGCTTATGTTTATGATGCCGGGAATACCGTCGGTCTACTACGGGAGCGAGTTCGGGATAGAGGGCGACAAGCGCGGAGGCGGCGACGACGCTCTTCGTCCCGAGTTTAATGCCGAAAAGATGAAAAGCGAGGGTCACAGAGATCTTACGGAGCTTATAGGAAAGCTCGCTGAGATAGAAAAAGAGCACCCCGCCGCGTCTATGGGCGACTATAAGCAAATTCAGCTTACAAACAGGCAATATGCGTTTTCGCGCTCGGCAGAAGGCGAAACGCTTATAACGGTTATAAATGCCGACGGCTCGCCATTTACCTTTAACGGCATGGGCGGCGAGGCGGAAAATCTTCTCACAGGGGAGAAGCAGGATCTTTCTAACCTTACACTTCCCGCGTTTTCATCGGGTGTTTTTAAAGTCTGAAGGTTTTTTGTGCCTATTGACTTAAAACAATATAAATCTATCCGCCGCAAGGCGGATACCTTCTGGAAGCTAGAAGCTAGAGGCCGGAAGCAAGAATTTGGATTTTAAAACCTAGCTTATTTTTATACGTTATATTCAGCGGACAACTATTCGACTATTACTGACTACTGTATATAACGTTCAATGCGTACACTGTCAATTGCCTACAGGGAGTTTTATGTTATGTCAAGTTCAATAGAAGTTTGGTTATGGTTATTGCTCGTTATGCAGCCGAACAATCCGAAAACGAACAAAATACTTTCCATTTGCAGCGGCGACGCTGTAAAAGCATCAAGAGCCATACGCGACAAGAAATTTCCTTTTCTTTCGGAAAATGAGAACAATCGTGCTTTAGAAACGCGTAACGGCAACATTATGCATATTTTGAAGATCTGCAATGAGAATAATATACAGATACTTACCCTTGACAGTGACGAATATCCTGCTCTATTGAAAGAAATTGAAAACCCACCGATAGTGTTGTTTGTAAAAGGCGACATCTCAGCGCTAAACAGCAAACTTATGATATCGGCGGTAGGAACAAAAAGACCTTCTGAGTATAGCCTTAATGTTACCGAAAATATTGTAGGAACGCTTTCAAAAGTCGGCGCCGTTATGGTCAGCGGAAACGCCGAAGGGCTTGATACAGCGGTGCATAGAGCCTGCATAAAGGCAAAGGGAAGATCTGTAGCCGTTCTTCCGTGCGGTATTTTAGCCAATTATCCAAGGGGAGATAAAGATCTTAAAAATGATATAATAAAAAGCGGCGGAGCTGTTGTAAGCGAGCTGCTGCCGTATACAAGCGCTAATTTATACTATTTTCGTCCTCGCGACAGAATTATTTCGGGATTATCTCTCGGAACATTGGTTTTACAGGCGGGGGAGAAAAGCGGTGCGCTGGTTACGGCGAACCTTGCATTTTCACAAAACCGCGAGGTATTTTATATTCCTCCTCATAATATTTTTTCAAAGGAATACGGCGGTACAAGAATACTTGCCTATCATAATGCCGTGCCCGTGTTTGACGCTTCGGATATTACAGAAAGCCTTCTGAAAAACACTATTGAAAAAGAAGCTGTTTTTAATAAGATAAAGAACATAAAGCACGAAAATAGTGAACCAATTAAATCAAAGCCCCAAGAACCACCAAAGCCGCAAAATATAATAAAAAAGGAAAAGCCCGATATACCCGAGAATTTGTCAGACGATGAGAGAAAATTAGTTGAAATTATAGCAGAGAAAGAAACAGATATCGAAACGCTTATCAGTAAAAGCGGACTGAGCTATGAAAACGCTATAAGCGCGCTTACTATGCTGGAGCTTGCAGGAGTGTTAGAGCGGCAGATGGACGGGAATTACGCTTTTAGAGGTTAGAGATTAGAGTGTAAGCGCATTATCCGCCGTAAGGCGGATAATGCTGTAAGATTTTCAAGGAACTTTTGGAAGATAAAGTTATTTGGTTTTTAGAGAAAGAGGCTGGAGGCTAGAAGCTGTTTTGAGCGGCGAAGCACTTTTCAAATTATCAGCCACTACACGGGCGGCGCACGAAAGTTTTTTGAAAAGGAGCTTGAGGAAAAACTTTTTTTCAAAAAAGTTTTCCCTCAATAACGCTTCAAAGAAGCGCATCAGGTTAAATGCCTTCGGCATTAAACCTGGGGTGTGGGGAAAACAAGAGTTTCCCTTCTAGAGGTTAGAGATTAGAGGTAAGAGGTAAGAAGTCAAAGGTAGTTTTGGAGATAAAGTTTTTTGATGTTCAGAGAAAGAGACTAGAGGCTAGAGTTTAAGAGGAAAAGTTGTTTTCCACTCAAAACAAATTCTAGTCTCTAGCTTCTTCTTTATGACAATCAAAAAACTTTATCTTCCAAAAGCTCCTTGAAAATCTTACAGCATTATCCGCCTTACGGCGGATAATGCGCTTACACTCTAATCTCTAACCTCTAAAAGGGCGAGTGAAGGTTATTGAGGAAAATTGCGTTTGAAAAGAACCACAAAACGGAATACATAATTATTCATGCTCTTTGTTTTAACATATTTTCCTTTTAACATTAAACCTGAAAATGTTCAAAAAAATTTTTTTAACTATCAATTGCCTGTGATTTCAACATTACTTTAAACAAGTTCAAATTTTTTAAAAGGCTTTTATTTAAAAGAAAATTTAACATTTTCAACTGAGTTTTCAACAATTTTTGTTTTGAATTATCCAATTTATGTTTAATTTTTTTAAATTTAATAAAAAATATTGAAAATAAAATTTAGTTTTCAACAATTTTAATTAAACTAAAAAATAAATCCTATTTTAATGCCAAATTAAAAATTTACAATTTGTATAAATTTTGTCTGAAAAATTAAAAATGAATTTTATTCTATATACATATCAGAAAAAATCTGTTGTTTTTAATGAACTTTTTCACATTTTCAACCGAGTTTTCAACCAAAAATAAAATTTTTCATTTTGTATATTTAAAAAATTCTTTTTCAACAAAACTATGTTGATTGTTTTTGATTATAGTTAAATAAATTTAAATTAAGTTATTATAAAATATTATTACCTAATGAAAAATCGTTTTTTGTTGATTTTACACATATTACCGATAATTTTATCATATGTTTTTTTCCTTGCAAAATAAAGCATTTTATGATATAATGATTATAAGTGAAAATATGTATTATAAGAAATATGGTGAATAAAATGAGTTTATCTTCTCTTTCGGATATTTATAGACGTGTCGTGGATAATTGCATGGAAGAATATAACGATCTGTCTGATTCGGCGAGGTCGCTGTGGCTCGATCCGCTCGTTCCCGTTAAAATGGACGGAGGTACTTTTGTGCTTGCTGCCGAAAATGAATTTCAAAGAGATACGCTTATTGAATTATGGCTGGTGAGAATAGAAGAACAGCTTAAAAACGTTCTGGGCGTGCCGATGAAAGTCGAAATAATCGTTGACAACAACCTTTCTTCCAAAAAACCCGTTATATCCGAAATAATAAAGTCCGACAATATAAACGAAGCTGCCGAAGTTATAGACAAAAAAATTACCTATACATTCGATAATTTTATAGTCGGTCCTTCAAATAACCTTGCTTTTGCTGCGGCAAAATCTGTTTCAAAAAAGCAGCATGAAAGATATAATCCTTTATTTATTTACGGTGATTCGGGACTTGGAAAAACCCATTTGCTTTCGGCTATAAAGTTTGAAATGCAAAAAAATTATCCGGGAATAAATATTATTTATATTCCCGCCGAGACTTTTACAAATGAGTTTCTTCATTCTATTTCAAATAATACCGTAGAACAGTTTGACGATAAATATCGCGGAGCGGACGCGCTGCTTATAGACGATATCCAGTTTATCGCGGGCAAAGAGCAGACGGAAGAAAAGTTCTTCCATATCTTTAACGAATTATATAATCAGAATAAGATAATTGTTCTTACTTCAGACCGCCCCGCAAAAGAAATAAAATCTATTTCGGACAGACTGAAAACAAGGTTCAGTTCGGGTCTTATCGCGGACATAAAGCCTCCCGAATATGAAACAAGGCTCGCTATAATACAAAGAAAAGCCGAACTTTTGAATTTTATGATAACAGACGATGTTATAGACTATATAGCTACAAAGCTTAAAAGCAACATTCGCCAGATAGAGGGCGTTGTTACAAAGCTTAATGCGCTTTATGTCGTTTCTCAGGTAAAGCCGTCTATAACAGTTGCACAGAACGTTATAAAGGATATAGTTACCGACCATCAGCCTATACCTATAACGGTAGATAAGATAATAAACGAGGTCAGCAAGATCTACAGCATTGAGCCCGAGGAAATGCGTTCTCAAAGAAGAACAGCTAATATTTCTCAGGCAAGAAAGGTTGCTATTTACGTTATACAAGAAGTAACGGGGCTTCCCTATGAAAGCATAGGACAGGAATTTAACGGGAGAGATCATTCGACGGTCGTATATGCGATAAAGTCCGTTAAAGAAGAAATGGAACACGACAGCGGATTCCGTTCGATAGTTGAAGACATAATAAAGAACATAAAAACAAACCAGTAATTAAAATTCATACAGATCTTCAATTCTTAACTCTTACCTCTAAAATGTTTTCAACTTATTTTAACTTTAGTTTAACATAAAAAATTAAAAACTTACTTTTGAAAATGCTTTTGCAAAAGGACAAAACGCGTTTTCAACAGTTCAAACACCCCTTATTATTATTATTAAAAAAATAATAATAAATAAATGAAAAAAAAAACCGAGGAGAAAAACGATGAAATTTTCGTGTTCAAACGATGTTATCCTTGAAGCATTTCAGACAACAGCAAAAGCCGCAAGCTCGAAATCAACTATTCCTGCTCTCGAGGGTTTGCTTCTTGAACTTTCGGGCAATACTCTTATTATAACAGGTTATAATCTTGAAATAGGAATAAGAACGGAAGTCGAAGTTTCGGGTTCTGAAAACGGAAGCGCTGTTATAAATGCCCGCACTCTTTGCGATATTACAAGAAAAATGCCCGAAGGCATGATAACGTTTGATATAACAGAGGGCAAGGAAGTAAAGATCTCCTGCGCGGCTGTTGAATTTGCAATAAGCTGCGCGCGCTCGGACGAATATCCGACTATTCCCGAAATAAGCTCGGGAAAAGGATTTACTGTTTCTCAGCCTGTTCTTAAAAGCATGATAAATCAGACAAAATATGCCTGTGCAACGGTCGATACAAAACCCGCATTTATGGGCTGTAAGTTTGAGATAAAGGATAATGTTCTTAATGTTGCGGCAACAGATACGGTGAGAGTGGCTTTAAGACAAGAAGAACTTCAATATGAAGATATGGAATTTATCGTTCCGAGCAAGACCCTCGAAGAACTTACACATATACTCTCAGACAATAAAGACGATAAAGTTACTGTAAGTATAGAAAAAAATCAAGTATCGTTTGAAGTCGGAAAGTATATAATGATATCCAGACTTATAAACGGAGATTTTCTTGATTACAGAAAATTTATGAACTGCGACGAAAGCGTTTTTGCGGAAGTAAAATGCTCTCAGATAGTAGAAATGCTAGACAGAGCGCTTCTTGTAATAAATGAAAAGAACAGAATGCCGCTGAGATGTGAATTCGGAGAAGACAGCTTAGCTGTTTCCTGCTCGTCTGCTTTGGGAAAGATAAATGACAAGATAAATATAAAATATAACGGCGAGCCAATAACAATAGGATTTAATGTAAAATTCTTGCTTGACGCATTCCGCGCCTGCGATACGGAAGAAGCAAAGATAATCTTTACGGGATCTTCTACTTCTCATATACTGATAGTACCTAAGGAAAAGAGAACATTTACGTTCTTGCTTGTACCGATGAGGTTAAGATAAATTATAATAATAAAATTATAGAAAAGGATGGACAAAATGGAAGAATTAAAAATTACGACGCCTTTTATAAAGCTTGATCAGCTCGTAAAATATGCGGGATTTACCGAAACAGGCGCAAAAGCCAAGATCCTTATAGATCTCGGCGAGTTTAACGTAAACGGTATTTGCTGTACAAAACGCGGAAAGAAGATAAAGCCCGGGGATATAATCGAGTATAAGAACAAAAAGTATAAGGTAGTTTATGACGGACCGTCAGATGAGGAATCAGCTGAATAATGTATCTTACAAAGATCTGTCTTAAAAATTTTCGCAACATAGGCGAAGCGGAGCTGTCTTTTGACAAAAAACTTAATATTTTTGTCGGAAACAATGCTCAAGGAAAAACAAATCTCTGCGAGGCTATCTCCGTATGTCTGGGAGGGAGTTTTCGCAAATCGCGTTTTTCCCAGTTTATTCCTACAAATGATTCAAAAGCCGAGGTCAATATTCGGCTTTTTTTTCGTGATGATAATACAGAACGTGAAAATATAATAAATTATACTATTTGTAAAAATAATGTCAGAATAACTTTTAACGATATAAAGATGAAAGATGCTGCACAATTATACGGAGTGTTAAAATATGTCGTTTTTATACCGGAACACTTAAATTTAATAAAAGGTTCTCCCGATTTGAGAAGGGATTATCTCGACGATGTGGCGCTTATGCAGACAAAGACCCACTTTGAAAAGCTGTCGAGATATAACAAAGCCCTTAAACAGAGAAACAATATCCTTTCGGATATCTCAATTGACAAAAAATTCCTTTCAGATCATCTTCAACCATGGAACGAGATACTTGCGGCGGAGGGTATAAACGTAACATATGGGAGACTGAAGTATTTTAATTTTCTGAAAATGTGTGCTTTGGATATTTATTCGGATCTTACGGACAATTCTGAGAAGCTCACTATGGAATATTTAAGCTCGGTTTTTAAAACAGACAGTATAAATTTTAAAGAAAAAGACAAACTGTATAGTAAATATATGGAAACATTGTCAAAAAATGTAGAGGTTGAAAGTAAACTTGGTTATACTTTGTCGGGGGTTCACCGAGACGACGTAAACTTTTTTATAAACGGAATGCCTGTGAGAGATTTTGCCTCTCAGGGACAGCTCAGAAGCGTCGCTCTTGCGTTAAAGCTGTCAGAAGCGGAAATTATACGCCGAAAGAATAAAACCGATCCTGTGGTCATTTTAGACGATGTTTTGAGCGAGCTGGACAATACAAGGCGCGACTTTATAATTAAACATATTGAAAATAATCAGATATTTATTACTTGTTGTAATATAGATGACCTTTCAAAATTGAATTATGGCAAAATATGGAAGGTGGCAAACGGAAAGTTTTATGAAAAGAAAGTGTGAATAAGAAAAATGTTTCTTTATCTTGGCGGAGATGTCACCGTTAAATCAAAAGACGTCATAGGGATTTTTGATATAGAAGCCTGCTCCGTCAGCAGGACGACCGTTGACTATCTGAATAACTGCCAAAAAAATAAACAGATAGTATATATCTCGGAAGATATGCCAAAGAGTTTTATAATTACCGATGATAAAACCTATATTTCTAATGTTTCAAATCTGACGATAAATAGAAGAATATTGAAAAAATAAACAAGTTGTTTGATTTTTGGAGAAAGGTGACGAAAGCAGGAATACTTACTAAAATCGAATAACCTTTCCTTTAAAACTCTAACATCTTACCTCTTACTTCTATCTTCTAAAAAGGCAGGGCGCGGGGCGCCGGCGCCCCGCATTCTCCCCCTTCCCCTTCGGGAAAGGGGGCGGGGAATATGGCGAGAAAACGTAATTTAGACAAACTACATTTGAAAATAATCTCTTTTCAAATCTGACGATCAACCGAAGAACATTGAAAAAATAGACACTATGTATAACAATTTATTTAGCTATACTTTTAGTATGTAAATTTAATTTTTATACAAATTGAAATATGTAAAAAAATTCCATATAATTTTTTAAAAGAGTAATTTCGATTAAAATTATATGGAATTTTTTTTATAAAAAACTGTTTAAAAAATGCTAAAAGTCTTGAAATTTACACGGTTTTGTGGTATACTATATATAATATATAAGATTGCGGGCAGTTTTGGTTTTTTATAAGGGGAGGATAAGTAGCTAAATGGATGAAAACGAAAATTTGACAGAAGTAAACTATGGTGCGGACGAGATCAAGGTCTTAAAGGGTCTCGACCCTGTAAGAAAACGTCCGGGAATGTATATAGGTTCTACGGGTGAAAGCGGACTTCATCACCTTGTGTATGAAATTGTAGACAACGCCATAGACGAGGCTTTGGCGGGATTTTGTACGGAGATAGATGTTTCTATACTTCCCGATAATGTTATAAGAGTTATAGACAACGGGCGCGGCGTTCCTACGGGAATTAACCATTCGGAGGGTATTTCCGCCGCGACGCTTGTTTTTACTGTGCTTCATGCCGGAGGAAAATTCGACAACGACGTTTATAAGGTTTCGGGCGGACTTCACGGAGTAGGCGCTTCTGTCGTAAATGCGCTTTCCGAATGGCTGGAAGTTGAAATTCACGATGGAGAGAATATTCATTTCCAGCACTTTGACAGAGGTCAATATGACGAGGAAATAAAGATAATCGGACAGACAAACCATACGGGAACGACCGTTACATTTAAGCCTGACGCAGAAATTTTTCATACAGTGGTTTTCAACTATGACACTCTTCAGGAAAGACTTAGAGAAGAAGCGTTTTTAAACGCGGGATTAAAGATAAAACTGCATGACCTAAGAGATGAAAATAACTTACAGAACGACGAGTTTTGCTATGAGGGCGGAATTTGCTCGTATATCGAATGGCTCAATAAAAAGCGCGACGCAGAGGTACTTCACCCCGACATTATCTATTTAAAAGGCACGGCGAATGATGTTCAGATAGAAGCGGCTTTTCAATATACGACGGATTTCAACAGCGAGGTTTTCCGTTCATTTGCCAACAATATTCACACGAGCGAGGGCGGTATGCACGAGCTCGGCTTTAAGCGCGCGCTGAATAAGGTAATAAACGACTATACAAAGCAATATAAAGAAAACGCCGAAAAGAATAAAGTAAAGAAAAAGAACGCGAAAAAGGGCGAAGAAGAAAAGGCGTTTACTCCTATAAGCGGAGAGGCGATTAGAGAAGCTATAAACGCCATTATTTCCGTTAAATGTCACGAATGTGAATTTGAGGGGCAGACAAAAGGAAAACTCGGAAATCCCGAAGTTCAGCCCGCGGTCTATAAAGTAATAACAGAGCAGCTCACTTATTATTTTGAAGAACACCCCGAGACCGCGCAGATAATAATGAACAAGGCTATTAACTCTCAAGCTGCGCGCGACGCCGCAAAGCGTGCGATGGAGGCAAAGAGAAAGTCCATTATGGACAGTAACGGTCTGCCGGGGAAACTCGCGGACTGTTCGGACTCCGACCCTACTCACACCGAAATATATATCGTCGAGGGAGATTCGGCGGGAGGTTCTGCAAAAGAGGGCAGAGACAGACGCTTTCAGGCTATACTGTCGCTCTGGGGAAAAATGCTGAATGTCGAAAAAGCGAGAGCAGATAAGGTATATAACAACGACAAGCTTCTTCCCGTGGTTAAGGCTTTGGGAACGGGAATTGCCGAGGATTTTGATATAACAAAGCTCCGCTATGGGAGAGTTATAATAATGGCGGATGCCGATGTAGACGGTCTGCATATAAGAACGCTTATGCTGACATTCTTCTTCAGATTTATGCGACCGCTGCTTGAACACGGACACGTTTATATTGCACAGCCGCCGCTGTTTAAGGTGTCAAAGGGAAAACAGGTGCGCTATGCGTTTTCTGATGATGAGAGAGATAATTATATCGCGGAGCTTGGCGGAGGAGAAAAAGGAAAAGTAGACGTTCAGAGATATAAAGGTCTGGGCGAAATGGATCCCTCTCAATTGTGGGAAACGACAATGAACCCCGAAACAAGGACAATGCTTCGCGTTTCCGTCGAGGATGCGGCAAAAGCGGACGAAATAATGACCATTCTTATGGGCGACAAGGTCGAGCCGCGCAGACGTTTTATTGAACAGAACGCAAGCCTTGCGGAAGATCTGGATATATAAAATGCCGAATTACTGTATACTGACAACGGGAGTTGATGTTTTATAAATAACGGACTTTTACCCGACCTGCAAAAGGAAGAACAGGAGAAAAAGGCGAAAAATCTGCCGATAGTAAGTTTTACTTATGACAATTCTCTTGAAGAAACAGACGCAGCTATGAAGATGTTTCAAAAGGAATATTCTTCAAAGCGAGGGATCTTGTTTACTATAGCGTATGCTCTTATAATGGCTGCGGGAATTGTGTTGATCGTCCTAAATCCGACAAATGTCGTGCTTTATATAGCGGTGGCTTTATGTTTGTTCGGGCTTATTTTTCACCTGACGGCTAAAAAGAGAGTGAGAAAGAGCATTATTAAAACGCTCAGTAAGATGAACCCCGAGGATTATTGCTGTACTATCTATAAAAACAGAATTGAAATTGAAACAATAATAAAGCCGAAAGAAGAAGAAATTCCCGAAAAAAATGATAATAATGACAATAAAGAAAATTCGGATATACAGGAAGATGAAGTAGAACTTAAAGAGCCTACGCCGATAAAGTCGGTATTTAAATTCAAGGACGATCCGCTGGATTTTTCGGAGGATAAAATTTCGCTTTATCTTGTTTATAACAGACAGCAGATATATTGCTTTCCTAAACGCTGTCTTTCGGAAGAAGTTCAGGAAAAAGTGCGCTCGCATCTGAAAAAGATGACGGGAGAGGAGCTTGTATAAATTTAAGTAAGTAAAAATACTTAGCGGGATATTGGAGGATAAATGGGAGAAGTAGATTTTAGTCTTGAAAAGCTTCATGATATAGATCTTGAAGAAACAATGAAATATTCGTTTATTGAATATTCAATGGCGGTTATAACGTCGAGAGCGCTTCCCGATGTAAGAGACGGCTTTAAACCCGTTCACCGCAGGATAATATACACGATGAACGACGCGGGAAACACCTCGGACAAGCCCTTTAGAAAATGCGCGTATACCGTCGGAGAGGTTTTGGGTAAGTATCACCCCCACGGCGACGCTTCCGTATATGACGCGCTCGTAAGGCTTGCGCAGACGTTTTCAATGCGCTATCCGCTTATTGACGGTCACGGAAACTTCGGCTCGATAGACGGCGACCCGCCCGCGGCTTATCGTTATACCGAGGCTCGTTTGTCGAAGATATCAAACGAGATGGTGTCGGATATAAACAAAAATGTCGTTGATTTCAAGACAAACTACGACGACAAGCTCCTCGAACCTGTCGTTCTTCCCTCGCGTTTTCCAAATCTTCTCTGCAACGGCTCAAACGGAATAGCCGTAGGTATGGCGACAAATATCCCGCCTCATAATCTGGGGGAAGTTATCGACGCTATACAGCTTATAATAGAAGACCCCGAGGTTTCTATAGAAGAGCTTATGACCTGCATAAAAGGCCCCGATTTCCCCACAGGCGGCATAATAATGGGCTACAGCGGTATAAGAAGCGCATATTATACGGGGCGCGGAAAAATAATCCTCAGAGGTAAAGCGGAAATAGTCGAAGAAGCTTCTCATACGCGCATTATCATAAGCGAAATTCCGTATATGGTAAATAAGGCGCGTATGCTCGCAAATATAGGCGAGCTTATACGCGACAAGAGAATAGACGGAATTTCCGTTGTGCGCGACGAATCCGACCGCGACGGAATGAGGATAGTTATTGAGCTTAAACGCGACGCAAACGCAGAGGTAGTGCTTAATAAGCTGTATTCTTATACACAGCTTCAGGATACGATCGGCGTTATTATGTTAGCTCTCGTAAACGGCGAGCCGAAGACACTTACGCTTAAAGAAATGCTCGAGCATTATCTCAACCACCAGATAGACGTTGTTACGAGAAGGACGAAATACGACCTCGAAAAGGCAAGAGAAAGAGCGCATATCCTCGAAGGATTGATGATAGCAATTGACTTTATTGATGAAGTTATTGCCATTCTCAGAAGTTCAAAGACCGTACAGGAGGGCAAAGAGCGCCTTATTGAACGCTTTAAGGGCATTGACGTTTCGCAGACGGGAATATTCAGCGAGCACACCTATTCGCTTTCCGAGGCGCAGGCGGACGCTATTGTTAAAATGACTTTAGGTTCACTTACGGGAATGGAAAAGAGCAAGGTCGAAGACGAGCTTTTACAGAAGCGCGAGATCATCAAAAGTCTCGAAGAACTGCTTTCGGACGGCTCGAAAATGCGCCACCTTGTCGGAGAAGAACTTGCGGAGATAAAGAAAAAATATTCGGACGAGCGCCGTACGGCTATTGAGCCCGTAAGCGGAGAGGTAGATATAGAAGACCTTATCCCCGAAGAAGACGACGTTGTGACATTTACGAACATGGGCTATATAAAGCGCCAGCCCGTCGAAGTCTACAATATCCAAAAACGCGGCGGACGCGGAGTTTCGGGAATGAAACAGCGCGACGACGATTTTGTCGACAGTATGTTCATTTCTTCTACACACGAGAACATTCTCTTTATAACGAACAAGGGAAATATGTTCAGACTGAAATGTTATCAGATACCCGAGGGAAGCCGCCAATCAAGGGGCATGAACATTGTAAATCTGCTTCAGTTGGCTGATGACGAGAAAGTCGCGGCGATGATGACGACAAAAGACTTTGCGGAGAACAAATACTTTATATGCATAACTAAAAACGGACTTGTAAAGAAAACGCGCCTTTCGGAATTTAAGAACATCAGAAAGGGCGGATTGAGGGCGATTGCCTTAAACGAAAACGACGAAATTGCGGCGGGATTTTTGACAGAGGGCGACTGCACTGTCATTGTCGCTACGCATAACGGCGCGGCTATACGCTTTGACGAGAAAATCGTCCGCTCTATGGGAAGAATTGCGCGCGGCGTTAGAGCTATTCGTTTCCGCGGGGACGATTATGTTGTCGGAGCAACAAAGATCTTTGACGAAAGCGCTACTATCCTCACGGTTACAGACAGAGGAATGGGAAGAAGATGCGCCGTGACGAGCTATCGCCTGCAGAATAGGGGCGGTCTCGGACTTAAAAACTATCCCGTAAACGACGAAAAAGGGCACGTTATCGGCATAAAGACATTGGGTCCCGACGACGATGTTATTCTTATAAGCGCAGACGGCGTTATAATCAGAATACGCGCAAACGACTTGAGGGTTATGGGAAGAACGGCTTCGGGAGTTCATGTAATGCGACTGGGCGAAAATGACAGACTTGTTACATTCACCCGCACGGCTCATGACGAGGACGAGCAGACCGAAGAAGTTGAAAAGGCAACGGACGAAGAAGTTGCGGCTTCGCTTGCAGAGGACGCGGCGGAGGTCGTAGAACCCGACGAGCCTGTGCCCGATGATGACGAAAATTTGGAAGAAGATAACAGCGAAGAACCAAATGAATAAGAAAATTTTCCCGAGCGACAACGTTCGGGAAAATTGTGTAATTGTTCCACATGGAACATTAACAGACTGTAGATAAAGCCCCATCTACTTCGTCAGCGTAACTGCGGCAGGCACAAAGCCTAGCCGCAGCCACGCTTCCTTGTATCTGGGACTTTCTCTACAGTCTACATTAATTAGGAGTTTATTATGGCTTTTGATTATAAAAAGGAATATAAAGAGTTTTATATGCCCAAAAACAAGCCCGCGCTTATAGAAGTGCCGAAAATGAACTATATCGCCGTGCGCGGAAAGGGCGACCCTAATGCGGAAAACGGCGAATATAAACAGTCTATAGGGCTTTTATACGGGATAGCTTTTACAATAAAAATGAGCAAAATGGGAGACCACAAGATAGACGGCTATTTCGATTATGTCGTGCCGCCGCTCGAAAGCTTTTGGAAACAGGGAAACAGCGGCGAAATAGACTATTCGCATAAGGAAGATTTTGAGTTTATTTCATGCATAAGGCTCCCCGATTTTGTGACTGAAGATGAATTTAAGTGGGCTGTAAGTGAAGCTGAACGAAAGAAAAAGACCGACTTTTCAAAGGTTAAGTTTTTGACCGTAGAAGAAGGTCTTTGCGTTCAGTGTATGCACATAGGGAGCTATGACGACGAACCGAAAACGGTTTCGGATATGAAAGAATTTGCGGGGCAGAAAGGGTTTGTTTTTGATATTTCCGACATTCGCCGACACCATGAAATTTACCTTTCAGACCCGAAAAAAACTGCTCCCGAAAGGCTGAAAACGGTTATAAGAATACCGATCAAACTAACGAGGAATAATAATGTACACTCTTGAAGAATATGACGTTTGCGTTATAGGCGCGGGACACGCGGGCTGCGAGGCGGCACTTGCCGCGGCAAGGTTGGGAATGAAAACGGCGGTTTTTACGCTGTCGCTCGACTGTATAGCGAATATGCCGTGCAACCCCTGTATAGGCGGCTCGGCGAAAGGGCAGATAGTGTGCGAGATAGACGCGCTCGGCGGAGAAATGGGAAAAGCGGCGGACGCTACGTTTATACAGTCGCGGATATTAAACAGGGGAAAAGGTCCTGCCGTTCATAGTCTTAGGGTTCAGAGCGACAGGGTTAAATACCACGGGTATATGAAAAGCGCGCTCGAACAGACAAAGAACCTGTTTATTAAACAGGGAGAAGTTACGGCAGTAGAAGTTTCCGACGGGAAAATAACGGGCATAAGGACAAAGCTCGGCGCGTTTTATCCCTGCAAAGCCGCGATAATAACGACAGGTACTTATCTCAACGGAAAAATCCACATAGGCGAGCTTAACTATGCGGCGGGACCTGATAATGTTCTGCCGTCAACGGAACTTACGGAATGTCTGAAAAAGCTCGGAGTTTCAATGCGGAGGTTTAAGACAGGTACGCCCGCGAGAGTTCACAGGCGGTCGGTTGATTTTTCGGTAATGGAAAAGCAGAGCGGCGACGAGGAAATTATGCCGTTTTCGTTTGATAATGAAGTAAAAATGGAGAATAAGGCCGACTGTTATGTAACATACACAAACGCCGAAACGCATAAGGTAATTCTCGCAAATCTCGACCGTTCGCCGCTTTATTCGGGAGTTATTGAGGGGATAGGTCCGAGATATTGCCCGAGCATTGAGGACAAGATAGTAAGATTTAAGGACAAGGAGCGCCATCAGCTTTTTGTCGAGCCTATGGGGCTTGACACTGACGAGTGTTATTTACAGGGAATGTCAAGCTCTCTGCCCGAAGACGTACAGATAAAGTTTCTGAGGACGATAAAGGGGCTTGAAAATGTTGAGATAATGCGCCCTGCGTATGCTATTGAATATGACTGCTGCGACCCGCTGGAGCTTTTGCCGACGCTGGAATTTAAGAACATAAGCGGACTTTACGGCGCGGGGCAGTTCAACTGTACCTCGGGTTATGAAGAAGCCGCGGCGCAGGGACTTGTCGCGGGGATAAACGCCGCGCTCAAAATTCAAGGCAGAGAGCCGCTTATTCTTGACAGGGCTTCGAGCTATATTGGAACGCTCATTGACGATTTAGTCACAAAGGGCTGCTCCGAGCCTTACAGAATGATGACCTCAAGGAGCGAATTTCGCTTGCTTTTAAGGCAGGACAACGCTCCCGAAAGGCTGTTGCCTATAGGTCACGAGGTGGGGCTTGTGTCCGATGAGAGATTTGAACGGTTTAAAAAAGACTGCGAGGCGCTGGAAGCAGAGATTAAAAGGATAAAGAGCGTTACTATCCACCCGACGGAGGAAGTAAATAAACTGCTCGAAGAAAAGGGAACTTCTCCTATTACTGCGGGAGTAAAGCTATATGAGCTCTTAAAGCGTCCGCAGCTTTCGTACAATGACTTTGCGGAAATTGACAAGGACAGACCGAAACTTAAAGTTGCGCTTGTAAACAGGATTGAGACCGAGCTAAAATATTCGGGGTATATTAAAATTCAGCAAGAGCAGGTAGAAAAAATGCGGAAGCTGGAAAAGAAACTGCTTCCCGCAGACGTTGATTATAAAACGATTAAAGGACTAAGACTTGAAGCGCAGGAAAAGCTCAATAAGCACAAACCGTTGAATATCGGTCAGGCGGGGAGAATTTCGGGAGTAAATCCCGCAGATGTTTCGGTTTTGCTGATTTGGCTCGCGGGGAAAAATAATGGATAGAATAAAGTTTATTGTTGAGGAATTTTTAAAAGCGGGGATAACGCTTGCTGACGGGCAGGCGGAGAAGCTCTTAAAGCTTAATGACTTCATGCTCGAGTATAACAAAAACGTAAACCTAACGGCAATAACCGAGTTTTCGGAGGTTGTAGTAAAGCATTTTATAGACAGCGTTCTGCCGTTTACAATGCTCAATGTTCCGAAAAATTCGAGCATTATCGACGTTGGCACGGGCGCGGGGTTTCCGTCCCTGCCGCTTGTTATTTGGAGAAACGACCTGAATGCGGTGCTGGTTGACAGCTTGGAGAAGCGATGCGTGTATCTTGAAAAGGCTTGCAAAGAAGTAGGAGTGAACGCCGAGATAGTTCACGCAAGAGGTGAAGAATTAGGAAGGATACGCCGCGAGGAATTTGATTTTGCTTGTGCAAGGGCAGTTGCTGCGCTGCCGACCCTTGCAGAATACTGTATACCTTTTGTAAAGGTCGGGGGTTATTTCATTGCGCTTAAATCAACAAACGAGGATATAAAACCCGCGGAAAAGGCAATAGATGTTCTCGGAGGGAAAATTGAAAAAACGGTGGATTATACTCTCACAAACGGCGACGGGCGAAGGCTCGTTATTATAAAAAAAGTTCGGCAGACGCCGACAAAATATCCCCGAAATTCCGCAAATATAAAGAAAAAGCCGCTGTAATGCGGCTTTTGCTGTCGGGAAATGTAAATTTGGCGCGATATTTTCCTGTGGAAATTATTTCCCCGATATGCTAAAATTTTAGCAAAGGAGGAAATATCATGAACGGATTATTTAAACAAAAGGAAAAGAACGCGGGCTATATAGTAATGATAAACATTGGGATTATTGTTCCGAACAGAAGCCAGCCGCGCAAGGAATTTAACGAAGAAGAATTAAAATCACTTGCCGACAGCATAAAGGAAAACGGAATTTTACAGCCGATCATTGTCCGAAGAATTGGAACAATGTACGAAATCATCAGCGGAGAAAGGCGGTTTCGCGCAGCTAAACTTGCGGAAATGTACGAAGTTCCTTGTATAATAAAAGAAGTAGACGAGGAAAAGTCGGCGGTTTTGGCGCTAATTGAAAATATCCAACGAAAAGATCTCAACTATTTTGAAGAAGCGCAGGCAATCGAAAAGTTGGTTAGTATTTACGGACTGACGCAGGAGCAGGCAGCTAAAAAGCTCGGAAAAGCTCAGTCTACCATAGCAAATAAACTGCGGTTATTGAGGTTTGGCGAGAACGAACAGAAGCTGCTTTTGTCGGGGGAATTGTCCGAGCGGCAGGCGAGGGCAATCGTTCGGATAGATGATGAAGCATTAAGGGCAAAAACAATTGAAACAGTCATCTCAAAAAAATTAGACCTACAGAAAACCGAAGAATATGTAAACGAAATTATCTCGGGCTGCCCCGAAAAGCGCCGCAAGCCGCGGAAAAAGCCTGTTATCATTGCTCCGCCGAGACTGTACTTAAACTCACTGAACGCACTTTTAAAACGAATAAAGGACGACAAAATTCCTTGTGAGATGTCCGAGAAAAAGTCAGAAAAGTATTATGAATATACGATAAAGTTTCCTATAAATATTTGTTGATATAAACGGCGCTGTTCTATAATTGAACAGCGCTTTTTTGCCCTGCTTTCTTAATTGTTCCATGTGGAACATATTCCGACACCGAAAAACTTTTCTTGATATAAAAGTTCCACGTGGAACAAAAATTGACAGGGAGAATTTAAATTCAACTAAACAGGACAAAAATGTTCTACGTGGAACAATCATTGACAATAAAATATAAACAAATATTCCCGAGGACAACATCTTTATATATAAAATTTTACGAAAATAGAAAAAAGCCCTTTATTTTTGACAAAAAGTGTGATATAATTAAAAAGTGATGATATTGCATTAAAGTAATCAAGGAAAAGGGGATATAGATTGGGAATTGTTATAGGGGTAGTAAACCAGAAGGGCGGCGTCGGAAAGACAACTACGACCGTAAATATTGCCGCGGGGCTGGGCGCTCTCGGAAGAAAAGTTTTGCTGATTGATTTTGACCCGCAGGGAAATTCTACGACAGGTTTCGGCGTTGAGAAAAAGTCGCTCGAATATACAATTTATGATGTGATAACGGGAGAAATCAGACCCGAAAAGGCGATAGTTCAGACTAAGTTTAAGAACGTTTCCATTTTGCCCGCGACCAGCAAGCTCTGCAACGCCGAGCCGCTTCTTACGCAAATGGAACAGAAAAACCTTCAGCTTAGGAAAATTGCGCTTCAGGTAAGAGACAAATACGACATTGTGCTTATTGACAGCCTGCCGTCGCTCGGAATACTCGCGGTGAATGTATTGGCGGCGTGCGATACGATAATAGTGCCGATGACGTGCGAGCATTTTTCGCTCGAGGGTTTGGCACAGCTTATGGTGACAATAAAGAAAGTAAGGCTCAAATTCAATCCCGACATAAGCATTATGGGGATTGTATTTACAATGCTTGACAAAAGGCTTGTTTCGAGCGTTGAGATAAAGAACGAGATCAGAAAGAGCTTTAAAAAGGACATGATATTCAGAGCGGAAATTCCGCGAAACGTCCGCATTTCCGAGGCGCAAAGCCACGGAGAACCGATAATCTATTTCGACAAGAACTCAAAGGGTGCGGACGCTTATATGAGATTGTCAAAGGAAATACTTGTAAAATGCAGAGAACGTGAAAAGGAGAGTGTCTGATGGGAAGAAAAACCGAGAGCAGTTTTGACGACCTGCTTTTTGACAACGACATAGACGGCGAGGACGGCGCTGTCACTCTCAGAATAAGCGACATTGAGCCGAACAAAAACCAACCGCGAAAAACTTTCGACAGCGAGAACCTTAAACAGTTAGCAGACTCAATTAAAGAACACGGCATATTACAGCCTATTCTTGTAAGGTCTACGTCTGTCGGGAGCTATAGGATAATTGCGGGGGAAAGACGCTGGCGCGCGGCAAAAATGGCGGGACTTTCGGAAGTTCCCGCGCTCATACGCGACGACCTTTCCGAAGAACAGGCGGCGCAGATCTCTCTTATTGAAAACCTACAGCGCGAAAACTTAAACCCCGTTGAAGAAGCTATGGGATATAAGACACTGCTGGACGAATATTCCATGACGCAGGAACAACTAGCAAAAGCGCTCGGAAAAGCGCGTTCGTCGATTGCAAACAGCGTTGGTTTGTTGTCGCTTCCCGATGAAGTAAAAAGGCTTCTTGCGGACGGGAAAATTACTACGGGACACTGTAAAGTGCTTAAAGGCTTAAAGGACGAGAACAACATTGTCATAGCGGCAAAGCTTGCGGCAAAGGACAATATGTCCGTAAGAGAGCTTGAAAACTACGTTAAGAATTTTGAAAACCTACAGGCGGCGCAGAAAAAGAAAAAGCAGATAAAGCAAAAGCCGACGTATTATACCGAGGTAGAAGCGAGCCTTTCGGATATTCTTGAAACAAAGGTCAGAATAAACGAGGGAAAGAAAGTAAATGTATTGCAGATCGAATTTTCCGATAAGGAATTTTTAAGCAAGATTATAGAAAGATTTTTTATGGAGGACAATGAAAAATGATAGACATTAAACTTATCAGAGAAAACCCCGAGCTTGTAAAGGAAAACATCAAAAAGAAGTTCCAGGACGAAAAGCTGCCGCTGGTAGACGAGGTAATGGAGCTTGACATTGAAAACAGAAAGACCATTCAGCAAATGGAGCAATTAAGAGCCGACAGAAACCGCATTTCAAAGGAAATAGGCGGATTTATGGCAAAGGGCATGAAGGACGAAGCCGAAAAGGCAAAGGCGAAAATAGCGGAATTTACCGAAGAGCAGAAGCAGCTTGAAGCAAAGCAGGCCGAACTTTCCGAAAGAATAACGAAGATAATGATGACAATTCCGAACATCATTGACCCGTCTGTTCCCATAGGAAAAGACGACAGCGAGAACGTTGAAATTACAAAGTACGGCGAGCCTGTTGTTCCCGATTTTGAAATACCGTATCACAGCGAGATAATGGAAAAGCTTAACGGCATTGACCTTGACGCGGCGAGAAAAGTTGCGGGAAACGGCTTTTATTATCTTATGGGCGATATCGCAAGGCTTCACTCGGCAGTGCTTTCATATGCGAGAGACTTTATGATAAACAGAGGCTTTACCTATTGCATACCGCCTTATATGATAAGAAGCAACGTTGTCACGGGAGTTATGAGCTTTGCTGAAATGGACGCCATGATGTACAAGATAGAGGGAGAAGACCTTTATCTTATCGGAACTAGCGAACATTCAATGATAGGAAAGTTTATTGATACTATACTTGACGAAGAAAAGCTCCCGTATACCCTCACGAGCTATTCTCCCTGCTTTAGAAAGGAAAAGGGTGCGCACGGCATAGAGGAGCGCGGCGTTTACCGTATCCACCAGTTTGAAAAGCAGGAAATGATAGTTGTCTGCAAGCCCGAGGATTCTCCCATGTGGTTCGACAAACTCTGGCAGAATACGGTTGATTTGTTCCGCTCTATGGATATTCCCGTAAGGACGATTGAATGTTGCTCGGGAGACTTGGCAGATCTTAAAGTAAAGAGCTATGACGTCGAGGCATGGTCGCCCAGACAGAAAAAGTATTTTGAGGTAGGCTCCTGCTCTAACCTCGGCGACGCTCAGGCAAGAAGGCTTAAAATACGCATAAAGGGCAAGGACGGAAATTATTTCGCGCATACCCTCAACAACACCTGCGTTGCGCCTCCCAGAATGTTAATAGCGTTCCTTGAAAACAATCTGAACGCAGACGGGTCCGTAAATATTCCCGAGGTACTAAGACCTTATATGGGCGGAAAAAGCAAGATTGAAGTTTAACTATTAAAGCTTCGGAGCTTCTTCGGAAGCTCCGCAATTTAAACCGCAGCTCGGAGGAACTATGGCATCATTTGTTTCACTTAAAGACGTCTACAAGCGCTATCAGGTCGGAGAGGTAACAATAAACGCCTCCGACGGTATGACCTTTGATATAGAAAAAGGCGAACTTGCCGTTATTGTCGGGCCCTCGGGTTCGGGAAAAACAACGGTCTTAAATATGCTCGGCGGTATGGACAGCTGCGACGAGGGAATTATTTCCGTCGACGGTTCGAGAATAAGCGGCTATAACCGCAAACAACTGACGCTTTACAGAAGATATGAAGTTGGGTTTATTTTCCAGTTTTACAATTTACTTCCAAATCTGACGGCAAAGGAAAATGTCGAAATAGCGGGGCAGACAAACAAGGATTACATTCCCGCAGTCGATATTCTCGAAAAGGTGGGTCTGGGAGAAAGAATAAATAACTTTCCCGCCCAGCTTTCGGGAGGAGAACAGCAAAGAGTGTCTATTGCGCGAGCGCTCGCGAAAAAGCCGAAGCTGCTTTTGTGCGACGAGCCGACGGGCGCGCTGGACTATAATACGGGAAAGATGATATTAAAGCTGCTTCAGGATACCTGTCGAAAGGACGGAATGACGGTTATTCTCGTAACCCACAACACCGCTATTACCCCAATGGCCGACAGAGTGATAAAGATAAAAAACAGCAAGGTCGACAGTATTCGCATAAACGAAAAGCCGACCCCCGTAGAAGAAATAGAGTGGTAATTATTCAAGTCTGTATAAAAAGTGTCTTTTCAAGGTTTCGGGTAGGCTACGCCCGTTGGCAGTTGACAGTAAACAGTGTACGCATTATCCGCTTCGCGGAAAACGCTGTATGCAGTAATAACCGAAAGGTTGTTTGCATTTTGTCAGTATTCTAGCCTCTAACCTCTTACTCCGAAAGCAAAAAGACTTTATCTCCCAAAAGCTCCCCCCGAAATTCTTACCTCTTACCTCTTACTTCTTATCTCTAACTTCTAAAAGGGCGGGTCGCAGGGCGCGCCTGCGCCCCGCACTCTCCCCCTTCCCCTTCGGGGAAGGGGGCAGGGGGTTGGGGCGAGTAAACGTTATATAGAAAAACAGCGTTTGAAAAGAAAATAGTTTTTATACAAGATGATTCATTTTAGGTGATATATTGAAGGCTTTTAATAAGAATACATTTCGCGAGATCTCGAAAACAAAGAACCGATTTTTTTCGATTTTGCTTATCTGTGCAATTGGCGTCGGTTTTTTCAGCGGCGTTAGGGCGACCTGCGACGACATGAAAACATCTGCGGACAATTTTTATGACGAAAATTGTCTGTTTGATATAAGGGTGTTGTCGTCTTTCGGCCTGACTGACGGCGACAAAGACGCGCTTTTGGAGATAGACGGCATTGACGGAGTTTATACCTCTAAGTATACCGACCTCTCGCTTCATAATAAAGAACATGAATATCTGACGCGCGTATACTCGGCGCAGAATGAAGATATAAATAAAATAGATATTATTGAGGGCAGGAATATCCAAAACGAGGGAGAATGTCTGATAAGCTGCAATTTCGTGAAGTCGGGAGTAGCGAATGTTGGAGAAAAGATAACCCTCGAAGATTTGACAGAAGCAGAAGAATTCCCGCTTTCTAAAAAAGAATACACGGTTGTGGGCTTATATAATACGCCGATGTTTATTTCCATAACGCAAAGAGGAAGCACAAATATCGGCGACGGCTCTATAGACGCGTTTATGATAGTGGACGAAAAGGATTTTACGCAGGACGTTTATACGGAGATATACGCGACTTCCGATAAACTTAAAAGCGAAAAGAGCTATTCGGACGAATACAAGAGCCTGCGCGACGAGCTGATGGATAAGCTAGAAGAACTGGGCGTAAAACGAAGCGAGATAAGGACGGACGAAGTCCTCGGAGAAGCAAGGCAGGAGATAGCTGACGGAGAAGAGGAGCTTGAACAGGCGAAAATCGACGGAGAAAAAGAGCTTGCCGACGCAAAGCAAGAACTTGACGACGGCAAAAAGGAAATAGCTGACGGAGAAAAGGAGCTTATTGACGCGAAGAAAGAACTTGACGACGGCAAGAAAGAAATTGAGGACGGAGAAAAAGAACTTGCTAGTGCAAAGAAAGAGCTTGACGACGGAAAAGTTCAGCTGGATGACGCGCAAAAACAGCTCGACGACGCGCTGACAGAGCTTAATGACGGTAAGAAACAGCTCCAAGACGGAAAGAAAGTTCTTGACGATTCGAAAAAACAGCTTGATGATGCGCAGGCTGAACTTGACGAAAATAAAAAACAGCTCGAAGCGGGCAGGGTTGCACTTGAAGCGGCAAAAGCGGAGTTTAATGCAAACCTCGCGCAATATGAAAGTGCCGAGGCTGAATTAAAATCAAAAGAAGAACAGCTCTTAGCCGCGGAACAGATGTTCGGAAAAGAAGCCGTGGCAAGCTATAGAGCGCAGTTTGAAGCGGCAAAACAGCTTCTCGCCGAAAACAAGGCTCAGCTTGACGCGGGAAAAGCTCAGTTAGACGAGCAGGAGCAAACGCTTGTTGACGGAGAAAAGGCTCTCGCCGACGGGCAGAAGCAGATAGACGAAAATCGCGCGCTTTATGAAAGCGGCTTGAAAGAATACAACGAAAACGAAAAGAAACTTTCCGACGCAGAAAAGCAATATAACGAGGGATATGCCGAATTTGCCGCAAAAAAAGCCGAATACGAACAGGGCGTAAAGCAATACGAAGACGGCGCGAAAGAAATAGCCGACGCAAAGAAGAAATACAACGACGGTCTCAAAGAATACGAGGACGGTTTAAAGGAAATAGAGGACGCGAAGATAAAATATGCCGACGGTCTTAAAGAATACGAAGACGGCGTAAAGGAATACAACGAGAAGATAGCCGACGCGGAAAAAGAAATTGCCGACGCAAAGCAAAAGCTTGCCGACGCGGGAAGCGCCGAATGGTATTTATTCGACCGAGAGGACAACGTGGGCTATGCCGAATATGAGTCCAACGCGGAGAGAATAAACAAGATCTCCACTATTTTCCCGATCTTTTTCCTGCTTGTGGCGGGGCTTGTCTGTCTTACAACAATGTCAAGAATGGTAGAAGAACAGCGAACGCAGATAGGAACATTAAAAGCCCTCGGCTATTCTGGCGGCGCTATTGTAAGGCACTATATGATATACGCCGTATTGGGTGCGCTTGTCGGAGGGATAGGCGGCGCGTTTTTCGGGTGCGTGCTTTTTCCGTGGGTAATTATGTATGCATATTCTATGATGTATAACATAACCGACTTTGTTTTCCTGTTTGCGCCCGACAACATCATTTTCTCCGTAGGCTCTATGACTGCGGCGATTGCGATCACGGTATATTTCAGCTGTCGAAAAGCGCTCGGCGAAACGCCCGCTTCTCTTATGCGCCCGAAAGCGCCGAAAGCGGGAAAACGCATATTACTGGAAAAGATACCGTTTATTTGGAACAGAATGAATTTCTTTGCGAAGATAAGCGGGCGAAACCTTTTCAGATATAAACGCAGAATGTTTATGACAGTGGTAGGAATTGCGGGCTGTACGGCGCTCTCGCTGACGGGCTTCGGACTAAAAGACTCCATTTCGGACATTGTAGACCTGCAGTATAAGAGCATATACAAATACAGCGGATATGTGGCTTATGACGAAAACGCAAGCGACAGTGAGCTTCAGACGGTCTATGACGATATGCTGGGATATAACCCCGACACAACTTACACAAGGGCGCTTATAAAGCAATATGAAACGAAGTTTGAAAATAACACGGTCCAGTGTTATGTAACGGCGGTCGAGGATACGCAGATATTTGAAAGCTTTGTGGATATTCACGAGCGCGTATCGCGTGAAAAGGTGTCAATAAGCGGCGGCGCGGTAATTACCGAAAAGGCCGCAAAGCTCCTCGGAGCAAAGGTCGGAGACGAGATAGAGCTGTCTATCGGCGGCGGGAAGACAAAAAAGGTAAAAATTTCGGGCATAACCGAGCAGTATACAAGCCACTATCTTTACATAAGCGGAAGTCAGTATGAAGAAATTTTCGGCGATAAGCCAAAATACAACATCGTTTATTTTGAAAACGGCATAACAGGCGAGGACAGCGAGGAAATAAACAAGTTCAGCGAGATAATGCTTAAAAATGAAAATATCCTCGCGGTCATGATGAATGCAACGTCGCTTTCTTCGATAAAAGAAACGCTGTCTATAATGGACTTGGTGACGATAGTGCTTATTGTGTCGGCGGGAGCGCTGGCGCTTGTCGTGCTTTACAATCTCTCGAACGTCAATATTACGGAGAGAATACGCGAGATAGCGACGCTAAAGGTTTTAGGCTTTTATGACGTTGAGGTTTCGAGCTATGTTTTCCGTGAAAACATCGTTCTGTCAATTATGGGCGGCGCGGTAGGACTTCTCCTAGGACACTGGCTCTGTATGTTCGTAATAACGACGGCGGAGATAGACGAGGTTATGTTCGGGCGAGTGATACATCCGCTTTCGTACTTATGGGCATTTTTAGTCACGATAGGTTTTTCGCTTATGGTAAATCTTATAATGACGAGAACGCTTAAAAAGATAAGTATGGTAGAGTCATTGAAATCCGTCGAGTAACAGTTAAAACTTTGGAGATTATCTTATGATCGAAAATATTGTAACAATAAAGCTCAATGTGGACGAGGAGCTTGTGATAAGGAAAAATTCGCTGTGTGCGGTAAATCCCACTACCGATAAACGAATAGCCGTTGTAACGGGAATACACGGCGACGAGCTGGAGGGGCAGTATATCTGCTATAAGCTGGTAAAGACAATAACCGAGAAAATGCAGAACCTCAAAGGGCGAATTGACATCTATCCCGCGATAAATCCTCTGGGAATGGAAAGCGTGAGCAGGGCGGTGCCTACTTCGGGGCTGGACATGAACAAGCTGTTTTCGGCGGGAGAGGACTTGGGCTCAAACTCGGAGAATATCGGAAAGAAGATAGTAGAGGACATAAAGGGCGCGGACTTGTGCGTTGATATCCATGCGAGCAATTTGTTTATAAGAGAGATACCACAGGTGAGGATAGCTCCGAAAAACTCGGACAGTCTGCTTAAATATGCCAGAAAGCTCAACACCGACCTTATATGGCTTCACGAAAGCGGAGCGGTGGGCGGCGGTTCGCTTGCGGAGGCGCTTATAGAAGAAGGAGTGCCAACGCTTGCGGTCGAAATGGGAGTAGGCGGAAGGATCGACATTATTTACTGCGAGCAGATACTTCACGGGATATTCAATATTATGAACTATCTCGGCATATGGGCGGACGAAGAAGACGGCATTTCAAATCCCGTTGTGGCGAGGGATAATGCCGTACACGTTGTACATTCCGTAGGAAGCGGGATATTTATCCCCGCCGCGGAGCATAATATGTGGCTGGAAAAGGGAAGCGCGATAGGAGAGATAGTTACTCCTATAACGGGAACGAAAGTTCAGGTCATAACTGCTCCCGTAAGCGGCGTGGTATTTTCTCTGAGGGAATACCCCATTGTTTACGAGGGGAGCGTTATTGCGAGAATGTTAGATTTGAACAACAACAGGATGTAAAGGAAAAGGCTATGAAAGACAGAATTTTGGAATCAAAGGAAAACTATCTCGAAACGATACTTATTCTTCGGAACAGGCAGGGAAATGTGCGGTCGGTAGATATTGCTGCGGAAATGGATTTTACAAAACCGTCGGTGAGCGTTGCGATGAAAAATCTTCGCAACGAGGGGTGCATCGAGGTCGATAAAAGCGGGTATATAACGCTGACGGAAAAGGGGCTTGAAATAGCGGAAAAGGTTTATGAAAGGCATTTGCTGTTTACGGATTGGCTGACTTCTCTCGGAATACCGAAAGAAACAGCGGAAGAGGACGCCTGCAGAATGGAGCACTGCCTTTCGGCGGAGAGCTTTGCGGCGATAAAGGGGTATATAGAGAAACACGGAGCGTGTTAGGGAAAAGGGGGAGAACCTTTTGAAAAAGGTTCTCCCCCTTAAACCCCCTTTCCAAAACTTTTATGTGCCGCCGCTGACGCGGCGGACGAAAGAGGAAAAACGTTTCCACTATTCGACCGCGCCGCAAGGCGCGACACGAAAGTTTTTTGAAAAGGGATTCCAAAGGGAAAAACTTTTTTGTCAAAAAAGTTTTCCCTCAAACTCCCTTTCAAAAAACTTTCGTGCGCCGCCCGTTTGGTGGTTTTAAAATTAAAAGCGTTCGCCGCTCAAAACAAATTCTTATCTCTTACAACGTTTCTTGCTTTGTGCAAAATCCACAAAATTCCTCTGTCAAATAGTAATAATTCTCCAAATTCATTTACGGCGTGCAAAAAATCTTGAAAAAAAGATTGAAATAATATATAATATAGACAGGAGGTCTGTGGCGAAGTTCACAGACGGAAAGGAGAATTTTTTAAATGGCACTGAAGCTTGACGACAAGTATCTGAACGGTTTCATCAAAGACCACGAGCTTTCGCAGTATGCCGCACAGGTAAAGGCGGCTCACGACACGCTCGAAAGCAGACAGGGCGCGGGAAACGACTATCTCGGCTGGATAGACCTGCCTGTCGATTATGACAAGGAGGAATTTGCGCGCATTAAAAAAGCTGCCGAGAAGATCAAAAGCGACAGCCAAGCGCTCGTTGTTATCGGCATCGGCGGTTCTTACCTCGGCGCAAGAGCGGCTATAGACGCCCTCAAGTCCTCAATGTATAACCTTATGAAAAAGGATACTCCCGAAATCTATTTTGTCGGGTGCAGCCTTTCGCCTACTTATCTCAGCGAGGTCATCTCCCTCGTAAAGGATAAGGATTTTTCAATAAACATAATTTCCAAGAGCGGTACAACTACCGAGCCTGCGCTCGCTTTCAGAATTTTCAGAGATATGCTCACCGAGAAATACGGCGAGGAGGGCGCAAAGGGCAGAATTTACGCTACTACCGACAAGGCGCGCGGTACGCTTAAAGAGCTTTCCGACAAAATGGGATATGAAACGTTTGTCGTTCCCGATGACGTTGGCGGAAGATACTCGGTATTGACGGCTGTCGGACTGCTTCCTATTGCCTGCGCGGGGTGCGACCTCGATATGCTCATGAAGGGCGCTCAGGACGCAAGAGAAGCATATAAGGACTGCGACCTTGAAAAGAACGACTGCTATAAATACGCCGCTTACCGCAATATCCTCTACAAAAAAGGAAAGAGCGTTGAAATGCTGATAAGCTACGAGCCGTCGTTCCAGATGATGGCGGAATGGTGGAAACAGCTCTACGGCGAGAGCGAGGGCAAGGACGGAAAGGGAATTTACCCGTCGAGCGCGGTGTTCTCTACAGACCTTCATTCTCTCGGTCAGTTTGTCCAAGACGGTTCGAGAATTATGTTTGAGACAGTTGTTCAGTTCGGAAAGCCGCAGAAGGAACTTTTCCTGAATGACGACCCCAACAACATAGACGGACTGAACTTCCTTTCAAATCAGAATATGTCCATTGTAAACAGAAAGGCTTTCGAGGGAACTGTTATCGCTCATACCGAGGGCGGCGTTCCGAATATGGTAATAGAAGTTCCCGAGCTTAACGAATACGAGCTAGGATATATGATCTACTTCTTTGAAAAGGCTTGCGCGATAAGCGGCTATCTGCTCGGAGTAAATCCGTTCAACCAGCCCGGCGTTGAAAGCTATAAGAAGAATATGTTCGCTCTCCTCGGAAAACCGGGCTATGAGGACAGGAAAGCGGAGCTTGAAAAGAAACTTGGACTTTAATAACTAATTTACGGAGGATATTACAATGGTTAAAATCATCACGGGCAGAAGAGGTTCGGGAAAGACAAAGATCCTTATCGACGCTATCCATGCGGCTGAAAAGCAGTCAAAGGGAAACGTTGTCGCTATTCAAAAGGGTTCTTCGCTCAACACCGACATCACCTATAAAGTTCGCCTTATAAACATTGAGGACTATGCGGTAGAGGGCATTGACGCATTCTACGGATTTGTCGCGGGCATTCTCTCGTCAGACCACGACTGCACCGATATTTTCGTAGACGCAACGCTTAAAATAACAGGCAGAGATTATGCAAAGCTCGGCGATATGTTCGACAGGCTCGCTTCTATCTCTCCCGAAACCACTATTACGCTGACGATTTCCGCGGATAATTCGGAGCTTCCCGAAAACGTAAAGAAATTTATCGGTTAAATTTTCTAAAATGTTATGATATAATAGATATGTTACAAAAAGAGAAGACAAACGACCTCAAATAAGTTATAATGTTAATAGCTA
>CANQFZ010000012.1 GCA_947600065.1 uncultured Clostridia bacterium
CGTTATGTGTTTTTGTGGTTATTAACATTATAACATATTTGAGGTAGTTTGTCTTCTCTTTTTGTAACATATCTATTGTATCATAACACTCCGTACTTGACAATTGTATAAAAAAGTGATAAAATATAGTTGATTATTGTTAAGACATCATTTTAGGAGCAGGAGGCAGAAAGGCAGATATGACATTTTCGGAAAAACAGTTGCTTCTTTATGCCATAACCGACAGCTCATACACCGCCGTGCCCCTTTTTGAGCAGGTCGAACGAGCGCTTCTGGGCGGAGCGACAATTATCCAGCTCCGCGAAAAAAAGCTCGGCGAGGACGGGATAGTTTCCGTAGCAAGGGAGCTCCTGCCGTTATGTCACAAATACGGAGCGCCGCTCATAATAAACGACGACCCGTTTATCGCACTGAGGAGCGGAGCAGACGGAGTTCATGTCGGACTTTCGGATATGCCCGTAAAAGAGATACGCGAAAAATTCGGAAAAGAGCTTATTGTCGGAGCGACCGCAAAGACTGTTGAACAGGCAATTTTAGCCGAGGAACAAGGCGCGGATTATGTCGGCGTGGGCGCGGTATTTCCCTCCCCTACCAAAAAGGACGCTATAAGGATAACCGCAGAACAGCTTCGGGAAATAACAGCTTCCGTAAAGATCCCCGCTGTGGCTATAGGCGGTATAACCGCGCAGAACGCTATTACGCTTAAAGGCTGCGGCATAAAGGGTATAGCCGTGGTTTCGGCAATATTCGGCGCAGATGATATCGAAAAGTCCGCGAGAGCCCTTAAGGAGATAGCTCGGGAGATCGTAAAATGAACACAAAAGATGAGTTTTTTATTGCTATTGATAAGCTCCATACAACAAAGCTCGGCGAAGAACGTATCAGAAAAAACCTTGATTTATCCGAAAATACCGAACCCGTTGAGTATCTGAAAGGGCGAGCGGGAGGCGAAATATCGCGGGTCGGAAAGAATTTCTATTTTTCGGCAGAAAGCGTTTTGATAACGATAAACGCGGGAAGTTCAACAATAATTACTGCTCACAGGCAAAAATAATATTAAAAATTAGTCAAAGGAAATGGATCTTATGGGAGTAAAAATATGTCTTACTATAGCAGGCTCGGACTGTTCGGGCGGCGCAGGGATACAGGCGGATCTTAAAACCTTTGCGGCGCACGGCTGTTACGGGGCGAGCGTTATAACTTCCGTTGTTGCCGAAAATACCTCTAAGGTCATTTCCGTTTATAATGTTCCGAGTGATGAAGTAAAAAAGCAGATAAACGCGGTCTTTGAGGATATAAAAGTAGACGCGGTAAAGCTCGGAATGATGCCGAATACAGAGATCATTGAAGCTGTCGCGGAAAGGCTGAATTTTTACAAGCCGCCTTTTGTGGTGTGCGATCCCGTTCTTAAAGCGACAAGCGGCGGGGCGCTCAGCGCAGAGGGAGCGACAAAGGCTTATGCGGAACATATTTTCCCGATTGCTGATCTTATAACGCCGAACATTCCCGAAGCAGAGACTTTTACGGGAATGAAGATAGAAAGCGTTTCGGATATGTGTGCGGCGGCAAAAAAGCTTTGTTCTATGGGAGCGAAAGCGGTTTTATTAAAAGGCGGTCATCTAAAATCGTCCGAAGCGGAAGATGTTCTTTTTGACGGGAATGAGACAGTTCTTATAAAACAGAAAATGATAAACTCGCAGAACACCCACGGAACAGGCTGTACGCTGTCCTCGGCAATTGCGTCGGGTGCGGCAAAGGGCTTAACGCTAAAAGAAGCTGTCATTTCCGCAAAGGATTATATAACGAGGGCAATTGAAAGCTCATATGTTGTCGGAAAAGGACACAGTCCCGTAAATCATTTTTACGCTTATTGGGATAAACTATAAATCAAAGGAGATAGAGCTATGAGAGATTACAAAACACAGATGGAAGCGGCAAAGAAAGGGATAATAACCCCCGAAATGAAAACTGTCGCGGAGAAAGAATATTGGGACGCCGAGAAGATACGCGAAAAGGTCGCGACGGGAGAGATCGCCATTCCCGCAAACGTAAACCATACTTCCCTTTCCGCAGAGGGCATTGGCGGCGGGCTTCGCACAAAGATAAACGTAAACCTCGGCATTTCGGGCGACGCGAAGGACTACGACCTTGAAATGCAGAAGGTCGATATGTCCATAAAGTTCGGCGCAGAGGCAATTATGGATCTGTCGAACTATGGAAAGACTAACACTTTCCGCAGGGAGCTTATAGCTAAATCACCCGCAATGATAGGCACCGTGCCTATGTATGACGCTATAGGTTATCTTGACAAAGACCTGCTCGAAATTAAAGCTGAGGATTTTCTGAAAGTCGTAAAGGCTCATGCCGAAGAGGGCGTTGACTTTATGACAATTCACGCGGGCATAAACCGCAGAGCCATAGAAGCCTTCAGGCGCGACCCGCGCAAGATGAACATTGTTTCGCGCGGCGGCTCGCTTTTGTTTGCGTGGATGATGATGACGGGAAATGAAAACCCGTTTTATGAGTTTTATGATGATGTGCTTGATATACTGCGCGAATATGACGTTACTATTTCGCTCGGCGACGCTTTGCGCCCCGGCTGTATAGACGACAGCACCGACGGCGGACAGATAGCGGAGCTTATAGAGCTTGGCGCGCTGACCGAGCGCGCATGGGCAAAGGACGTTCAAGTTATGGTCGAGGGTCCGGGGCATATGGCGATGAATGAAATTGCGGCGAATATGCAAATAGAAAAGCGCATTTGCCACAACGCGCCGTTTTATGTTTTAGGTCCGCTCGTTACGGACATTTTCCCCGGGTATGACCATATAACTTCCGCGATAGGCGGGGCAATTGCCGCAGTGAGCGGAGCGGATTTTCTGTGTTATGTAACTCCCGCGGAGCATTTAAGGCTGCCCGATCTGTCGGACGTTAAAGAGGGAATAATCGCGAGCAAGATAGCGGCTCATGCGGCGGATATTGCCAAAGGCGTTCCGCATGCAAGAGATAAGGACAACGAGATGGCGGCGGCGCGCCACGCGGTCGATTGGGATAAGATGTTTGAGATATGCGCAGATCCCGAAAAGGCGAGAGCGTATTTTGAGAGCTGCCCGCCCGCAGACAGGCACACCTGCTCTATGTGCGGAAAGATGTGCGCGGTCAGAACAACGAATATGATACTTGAGGGTAAGGAAGTAAAGTTTTGTTCTGAAAAATAATATTAAACGGACAACGTTTCCTTTTTCCGACCGCGCCGAAAGGCGCGGCACATAAAAGTTTTGAAAAGGAGCTTGGGGGAAAACTTTCGTTTTCCCCCAAAAATGTGACGGAGTATTCAGTATGAAAGAAAACAGTCTTTTGAGCGGGAAAGTTCTCCCCGCGCTTATAAAATTTTCGCTGCCGATAATGGCGGCGCTTTTCTTGCAGTCGCTTTACGGCGGCGTAGACCTGCTGATAGTCGGGAAATTCGCGACAACGGCGGACGTTTCGGCGGTGTCTACGGGAAGCACGCTCATGCAGACGGTGACAATGGTAATAACAGGGCTTACTGTTGGCGTTACAGTACTTGTCGGGCAGAAGATAGGCGCAAAGCGAAAGGACGACGCGGGAAAAGTTATCGGCGCAGGAATAGTGTTGTTTTTGCTTTTGGGGATAATATTGTCGGTCATTCTCATATTCTGCACCAACGGGCTTGCAACGGTTTTGCAAGCGCCCGAAGAAGCATACTCAAAGACCTGCGATTATATCCGCGTGTGCGGGATAGGAACGGTTTTTATTGTTTTCTACAACCTGATCGGCGCGATATTCAGAGGAATAGGCGACTCGAAAACTCCGCTTTTTACCGTGCTTATCGCGTGTGTATGCAACATAATCGGAGACCTCGTTTTTGCGGCGTGGCTGGGCTTCGGAGCTATGGGAACGGCAATTGCGACGGTCATTTCTCAGGCAATAAGCGTTGTTGTGTCTGTTATTATCCTTAAAAAGAGGAAGCTCCCGTTTGAGTTTCACAAAAGTTACATACGATTTGACGGGTTTATCGGCAAAATATTAAAGCTCGGTTTTCCTATTGCGCTCCAGGAATTTCTTGTAGGCATTTCGTTTTTGGTGATAATGATGATAGTAAACGCAATAAACGTAAATGCTTCGGCGGGAGTTGGGATAGCCGAAAAGGTCTGCTCGTTTATAATGCTTGTGCCGTCGGCATTCTCCCAGGCAATTTCGGCGTTTGTTGCGCAGAACATAGGCGCGGGCTATCGCGACAGAGCCGATTCTTCGCTGAAATACGGGATAGTTAGCTCGCTTTGTATAGCGATAGTTATTGCGGCGCTGGCGTTTTTCAGAGGAGACCTGCTGGCGGGGATATTCTCAAATGACGGGATTGTAATTGCAAATGCGCACGAATATCTGAAAGCCTATGCAATTGACGTGTTGCAGACGTCAATTCTGTTCTGCTTTATCGGCTATTACAACGGCTGCGGGAACACGCTGTTTGTTATGATACAAGGTCTGGTCGGGGCTGTAGCGGTGAGGATACCCGTGGTTTTCCTTATGAGCAGGATACCCGACGTTTCACTGTTTCTGATAGGTTTAAGCACGCCGATAGCTTCATTCGTTCAGATAATACTTTGCCTTGTCTTTATGGCACATGTTAAAAGGAAAGCAAGGGGGAAAACCTTTTGAAAAAGGTTTTCCCCCTTGAACCCCCTTTCCAAAACTTTTACTTGCCGCCGCTTGCGCGGCGGACGAAAGAGGAAAAACGTTTCCACTATCTGACCGAGCCTGTAGTCAGTTGACAGTATACAATGAACAGTATCCAGTAAAGGTAGCCGCTTTTAGAGGATAAAAGTTGTATTGAGCGGCGGACAACGTTTTATATCCAGACCGCCAAACGGGCGGCGCACGAAAGTTTTTTGAAAAGGGATTCCAAAGGGAAAAAATTTTTTTCAAAAAATTTTTTCCCTTTGGTCGCGGCGTAAGCCGCGAAACGGCGCTAGCTAGGCGCTAAAGGGTGTGGGGAAAACAAGAGTTTTCCCCACATTGAGATTTTCAAAATCATATTTTGAAAATCTCAATCCTAAAAGAAGTTTTGAACGTTGAGCAACCTTAAAAATGAATCATACAATAGAGCGTGAAATCAAATGCTCTTATGGAAAAAAGAGGTAAGAAAAAAGACCGACAGCCTTTCAATTCTTACCTCTTATTACTATTCTCTAAAAGTTTTCCCCAAAATCTTTTAAGCGTCAATTATTTCCTGTACAATATACTCGCCGTTTGCGTTTTTGCCTGCAAAGCCGAATGTGATATATTCCTGGTCGCTTAGTTCAAGGTCTGCAAGGTCGTTTTTCGAGATGAAAATTATGATGCCGTTTATGTCGCTATACGTTAATTCGTGAAGTTCAAACGGAATGTTTTTTGCCTTAAGTTCGGACAAAGTATTTTCGTAAACGGCTTTTCGCGACGACTTTACGGCAGTTTTTATTTCATTAGACAGACTTTGAAGAACTTTTTCCCCTGCCTCAATGTCGGCTTCAAGTTTTGCTCTGTCAAACTTCCCGTCCGTTATATAATCCCCTAATGATTTTAATGTTTCCATAACTGTCTCGCCGTTGACTACATAAGTGTTCAATATCTCCGTTTCATCTCCCGACGTAAGGTGTTGAACTTCTTCCTGCTCCATTACATAGTCATAAGTTTTCAAGAACTCTTCGAGTTTCTCAATTTTATTTCCGAGTTCAGTTAGTTCATCGAGTATTTCACTTATCGTTCTGCCGTTGTAAACATAGTCAATGCTGTAACCTGTCAGTAATGACACCGCGAAAATGCTGTCGTCGTCATATTTATCGAACGCGTATTTTAACTCATACGACACCGGCTTTCCGTGCCATAATTCCATACATACGCTTTCGGAAATGCTTACGCCGCCCGTACTGCTCTGCGACCAGATGACATTTTCGGGTATTTCGGGTGTTTCGGGTATGCTTGACCATGACTGATTGTTTGATAATTGAGAGTTGTCGGAAGTTGCGCTGTTTGAATTTTGGTTAGTGTCGGGTGTTGAAACAACGGGCGTGATGTCGTTTGTAACGGAATTTTTCTGATTAAGAACATTTACGCCCACAACTGCCGCCGCGGCAACACAGCAGGTCACAGATCCCGCCGACGCAATTTTTACGGCTGTCGCTCTTTTTCGCCTCTGCTCGGTCAGGTATTCATCTCTGCGTTTAAGCAGGCTTGTTGTCATTTCTTCAGATGTCTTCATAAATAAAACCCTCCTTTGTGAGAATGTTTTTGAGAGAAAGTTTTGCGTGATACAAAAGGTCGGTTATCTGGCGCGGGGATTTTTTCATTATCCTTGCGGCGTCCTTGTTTGAAAGTTCCTCAAAGTAGATGAGCCACAAGATCTGCCTGTAATCGGGCTTGAGCTTTGAAAGCGCTTTATGGACCGTTATCTTGCGCTCTTCTTTGATGTACGACTGTTCAAGGCACTGCCCGTCGTAAATATAGTTTTCCATATCGTCGATAGGCGTATTTGATAATTTTGAGCTGTGCCTTATATAGTCGACCGCAACGTTTCTGCCTATTGCGTACAGCCATGTTTTAAAGCCGCACTTCCCCGAAAACCTCGGTTTTTTGGTTATCAGCCTGAAAAAGGTATCCTCGGCAAGCTCCTCGGCGGTGCAGAAATTATTTACAAATGTGTTGATATAAAGAATAAGACCGTCCTTGTACGTTTCAACTATTTCCGAAAGCCCGCTGTCGTCGCCGTCAAGGTAACGGCGGTAGCTACTTTCACCGTTATCCATTCAGACGCTCCTTTCCGCAATTTTTTCTCTTCAATTGTTAGTCGTGTGGGGCGGGTAATTATCGCAGCCGGAAGTTAGATTTTTAAGAGGCTGTAAGCTGTTTCGAGCGGCAAAGCGCTTTAAATTTAAAGCCACCAAACGGGCGGCGCACAAAAGTTTTTTGAAAAGGGATTCCAAAGGGAAAAAATTTTTTTCAAAAAATTTTTTCCCTTTGGTCGCGGCGTAAGCCGCGAAACATCGCAAAATAGCGCTAAAGGGTGTGGGGAAAACAAGAGTTTTCCCCACATTGACTTTTCAAAGCCGTGCTTTGAAAAGTCAATCTTATAGAGATGTTTTGTAAGGGGAGCAACCTTGAAAATGCATTTACCTCAGAGCGTGAAATCCGTTGCTCTTATGATAAAAAATTTCCCCCTCAACTTAATCCGTAATTCCCGTCAAGTCAAACAGCGGCGTGTACTCCTCTTTTGCGGAGCTTTTTTCCTGCATATAGCCGTTAAGTCCCGCCGCTATAACCGCGTCAAGCGCTTTTTGATATTCAAAAGTCGTTATTCGCCTGTTAAGCATTTTAAAGCGCTCATCGGTCTTAACCAAGCCGAAAGGCGTATACTGGCTCATAATGCTGAACAATATCTCGCCATTAAACCGCTCGGCAACTGCGTTTATGACCTGTACAGAATCCTTGTACAGGCTCGGCAGAACCAAATGTCGTACAACTGTACCTCGAACGAGTATGTCCCCGTTAAACACGGGCTTTCCCGTCTGGCGTACCATTTCCGAAACGGCGTTCATTGCGGTGCTGAAATAATCGGGAGCATTTGAAAGCTGCTCGGCGGTTTTGTTGTCGTAATATTTAACATCGGGAAGATAAATGTCAACAAGCCCGTTTAACGCTCTCAATGTTTCAACTCTCTCGTATCCCCCGCTGTTGTACACGATGGGAATTTTCAAACCGTTTTGTTTAGCCGATTTAAGCGCTTTTATTATCTGCGGAACAAAATGCGTGGGATTTACAAGGTTTATATTATGCGCGCCTTTTTGCTGCAGTTCAAGGAAAATTTCCGAAAGGCGGTCGGTTGTTATATCTGCGCCGAAGTTCTCCGAGCTTATGCCGAAATTCTGGCAATAAACGCACTTCATCACACACCCCGAAAAAAACACCGCGCCGCTTCCGTTTGTGCCCGAAATGCAGGGTTCTTCCCAGAAATGCAGGTCGGCGCGCGCCGCTTTGACAGTGTTTGTCATTTTGCAGAAGCCGAGCGTGTTTTCGCGGTCAGCCTTGCACTTTCTCGGACAAATATAACATTTCATATCTTGATCGCCTTTCAAAGCAAAAGCCCGTCCACATAAACGCCTTTGCGGACAGGCCTTTTTATTTTTATAAAGATTCTGCAACGTCCAGCCAAGTAAGCAGAAATTCCCTCTCATCGGGGCGCTTGAATTTAAGCTGTGCCGCCGCAACGACAGGTATCCACTCTCTTATTTCCTTGCTGTCGGCTTTTGTTTTCTCACAGTAGAGCTTAAGATACCTTTCCGCGCTCTCGGTCTTGTGCTTAAGGCAGAAGCCGATATAAGTCCTCGCCGCGTCTGCGAGAGGGTTTCCCTGCTTTGCTTTCAGCCAGTCAACAACAAACGTTCCTTCCTTGCCGACTATGATGTTTTCGGGAAGAAGCTCTCCATGACACAGACAGGTCTGGTCGGGAAAAGCCGCAAGCTTTTTCAAAAGCTCATACTTCTTTACTTCCTCTATCATGTCCAGCCCCTCTATAGAGCGCTTTAGATAATCCTTCAGGCGGCTTAGCTTCGGAGAACGCAGAGAGTTTATTTCCGCCTGGATATCCGCCATCATCATAAGATAATCATCGCGCTTTGCGGGGTCCTCGCGGATAAGCATATCGAGCGTTTTTCCCTCTTTGAATTTGGTAATAAGCGTCCATTTTCCGTCTATCTTTCCCGCGTCTATAAGTTCGGGGATCTTTGTATAACCCGTTTCTTCAACTCTCGAATAAGTGAGCGCCTCATAAAACACAACGCTTTTCGGCTCGTCGGGTTCTTTAAATACTTTTACGCATTTATCGCCGCATTTGTATATCTGCACCTTCGAGCTTTCGCTTATAAGCTCTTTAAGATCTTTTGCTTCCATAATTCCCTCCGTATATTCTTTGGCTGTATATAAAACTTGAGTTTAGCTTTTTTAGACAGTCTTTTTATTAAGTCGGTCATGAAAGCGGAGAAGTATAAACTCCCCTGTTTACATAATCAAGAAGTATCTCCTTTGCCTTTGGCGTGTCGCTTTCATATGTTATGCCGAACCAGTGGCTCGATGTAAGTATATCCGCAACCTTGAAGGTTTTGCCCTTTATCTCGTCGTTTACAACGTCCGCTATAGTAAGCTCGGCTTTTGTTTCATCGGCAGGCAGCCCGCAGATAAACTCCGCCAGCCTTTTCTCCAGAATGTCCATAAAGCTTACCTTAAAGCCCCACATACTCATAGAGACCTTGTCGTCGTCGTGGAGTATTCTTTCTTCTCCTCTGTAACTCCCGCGGATAATTCCGTCAGCGCCGCGCGATATCTGTCTTGTTTCCTCGACGGACGTAAGGCAGTTTTCGCTGTCGGTCTTGCAGACGCCCCTGTTTACGGTGCCGTTGTCGGAAAGGGTGTTTTTAAGCAGGAAATCAACCGAACAGCCGTCTGTCTTTGGCGCTTTGAAAAATTCCGAAAGCGAATCAAACGCCTCCGCTCCGTAAAAGTCGTCGGCATTTATTACCGCGAAATCTTCATTTAATACGTCCTTACAGCACCACAGAGCCTGCGCCGTACCCCAAGGCTTTTCCCGTTTAAATTCTCCTTTTCTCGCGGGGATAAAATCCGCCGTCTGGTAGACATATTCCGTTTTAATGAGCTTTTCAACGCGCGCGCCTATCGTGCTTCTGAAAAGCTCGTCGATGTCGTGCCTGATAATAAACAAAACCTTTGTAAATCCGCTTCTTACTGCATCATGTACCGAATAGTCAATAAGAAGCTCGCCATTAGGACCTAAGGGCTCGAGCTGTTTTATTCTAGCTCCGAACCTTTTTCCCATTCCCGCCGCCAGAACAACAAGTGTAAGTTCTTTCATAATTTCCTCCTGAAAATAAAAAATAAAATATTGCAAAAGTTATTTTAACCCTTCTATTGACGCGATTATCTTTGCCATTCTTTCCTCTGCCTTTTTGAGCTTTGCCCGCTCGTTTTCTATCTGCCGGGCGGGAGCTTTTGCCAAAAAGCCTTGATTATTGAGCTTTCCCGAGAGGAAGTCTATGTCTTTCTGCGCGGCTTTCTTTTCCTTTTCGAGCCTTGAAAGCTCCTTTTCCTTGTCCACAAGCTCTCCCATAGGCATAAATATTCTCGCGCTTTCCGTTACGACAGTTACAGTTCCCTCGCTGTTTTCAACATTTTCGGAAACCTTGAATTCTCCCGCTCCCGCGAGCTTTGCGAAAAACTGCTCCGCGCTCTTGAAAAGCTCCGTGAACTTTGTTTCAACATACATTGACACTTTCTTTGACGGAGGAACATTCATCTCGTTTCTCTGAACGCGTACCGCCTTTATTGCCCCGACAATACGCGAAAAGTCCTCCTGCTCTTTTGCAAATGAAAGCCCTTCGTCATATTCGCACCATTTCGCAAGCATAAGCGTATCGCTGTCGCCGTGCGGCATAGACTGCCATATCTCCTCCGTTACGAACGGCAAAAACGGGTGGAGCGTTTTCAGAATGCCTATCATGACATAAACAAGAACGTTCTGCGCCGCAAGCGCCGTTTCTCCCCCCGCGGCAATTCTCGGCTTTGTAAGCTCAATATACCAGTCGCAGAAAATATCCCAGATAAAGTCGTAGAGATTTCCTACAGCAACTCCCAGCTCGTATGCTTCGAGATTTGCCGTTACATTCTTTATTAGGTCATTATAGAGCGACAGTATCCACTTGTCCTCGATAGGAAGTTCTTTCGGAAGCACGGGCTTTTCAAAGTCTTCGGGAAGGTTCATGAGGATATATCTCGAAGCGTTCCATAGTTTGTTTATAAAGTTTCTGGAATTTAAGACCTTCTTTTCCGACCAGCGCATATCGTTTCCCGGAGCGTTTCCCGTTACGAGCGTAAGTCTTAAAGCGTCCGCGCCGTACTTGTCGATTATATCGAGCGGGTCAACGCCGTTCCCAAGCGATTTCGACATCTTGCGCCCGAGCTCGTCGCGGACAAGTCCGTGTATAAGAACATCTTTAAACGGCTTTTGTCCCGTATGTTCAATACCGCTGAATATCATTCTCGAAACCCAGAACGTTATTATATCATAGCCTGTTACGAGCGTGTCCGTGGGATAAAAATACTTATAGTCCTCTGTTTCTTCGGGCCAGCCTAAGGTTGAAAAAGGCCATAATGCCGAAGAAAACCATGTGTCAAGCGTGTCCTCGTCTTGCTTTACGGGCGCGCCGCAATTCGGACACTTGTCGATATTGTCGAGAGTTATCTCGGTGTGCTTACATTCGGGGTTCTGACAGTAAAACGCGGGTATTCTGTGCCCCCACCATATCTGCCTTGAAATGCACCAGTCGCGGATATTTTCCATCCAGTAAAGATAGCTGTTTTCAAAACGCTTCGGCACATATCTGAGCTCTCCGCTTTTTACAACGTCAATAGCGGGCTTTGCAAGTTCTTTCATTGAAACGAACCATTGTAAAGACGCGGTAGGCTCGACTGTTGTTCCGCAGCGCTGGCAGGTGCCGACGTTGTGCTTATGCGGTTCGACCTTTACGAGCAAGCCTTGTTCTTCAAGGTCCTTTACCATTGCCTTTCTTGCTTCATATCTGTCCATGCCCGCGTATTTTCCACCGACGCCTTCTTTTATTGTCGCGTCGTCGTTCATCATATGGATAACAGGCAGGTCGTGACGCTTTCCGACTTCAAAGTCGTTCGGGTCGTGTGCGGGTGTTATTTTTACGCAGCCCGTTCCAAACTCCATATCCACATAGTCGTCCGCGATAACGGGAATTTCTCTGTCGGTGAGCGGAAGTTTAAGCATTTTTCCGACAATGTCCGTATAGCGTCCGTCCTTTGGGTTTACGGCTACGGCGCTGTCGCCCAGAAGCGTTTCGGGACGGGTGGTCGCTATTTCAAGACAGCCGCTCCCGTCTGCAAACGGGTAGTTTATATGCCAGAAAAAGCCGTCCTGCTCCTCGTATTCCGTTTCAATGTCCGAAATGGAAGTCTTACAGTTCGGGCACCAGTTTATTATTCTCTCTCCGCGGTAGATAAGACCTTTGTTATAAAGGTCCATAAATACCTTCTGTACCGCCCTTGAACAGCCCTCGTCCATTGTAAACCTGTCGCGGCTCCAGTCGCAGGATGTTCCCATTTTGCGCTGCTGTTCCTTTATGCGGTTTCCGTACTTATGCGTCCAGTCCCACGCTCTTTCGAGAAATCCCTCTCGTCCGAGCATATCCTTTGTAAGACCTTCTTCTTTCATTGCCGCGACAATTTTTGCTTCTGTCGCGAGCGCGGCATGATCCGTTCCCGGAAGCCATAGCGCCGAATAACCCTGCATTCTCTTAAAGCGAATGAGAATGTCCTGAAGCGTGCAGTCGAGCGCGTGTCCCATATGGAGCTGTCCCGTAACGTTTGGCGGGGGCATTACTATAGTATACGGCTTTTTCTTCGGGTCTACCTCCGCTTTAAAACAGCCGTTTTCTTCCCAGCTTTTGTAGATACGCTCCTCGAAATCTTTAGGAGAGTATGTCTTTTCGAGTTCTTTTCTCATTTATTTTGTCCTCTTTCCATTATCTTATTTATTATCTCCTTGGTGGGAGTTATATAAAGCGTTTTGTTGTTGGTAAAGATGACCATTCCGGGCTTTGCGCCCGCAGGCTTTTTTACAAACTTTACCATGGTATAATCCACGGGCACTTTGGAAGACGAGCGTGCTTTTGAATGATATGCGGCAAGCTGTGCCGCCTCAAGTATGGTTTTTTCCGTAAGCGGCGTACCGTTGTTCTTTGTGCGTATAATTACGTGCGAACCCGCGATATCCTTTGTGTGCAGCCATATATCCGAAGCGCCCGCCGTTTTCAGCGTAAGCAAGTCGTTTTGCATATTGTTCCTGCCTACCAAAATCTCATAACCCTCGCAAGATATAAACTTCATAGGCTCGGACAATTTCACGGGCTTTGTTTTTGCTTTGCGTATATACCCCTGCTCGGAAAGCTCGGCGCGTATCTCCGAAAGCTCTCGGTCGCTGTGCGCGCGGGTCAGGCTGTCAAGAACGCTGTCGAGGTATTTTATCTCGCCCGTGCCTTCTTTTATAAGCTCGGAAAGCTTCTTTTCGGCGTTGCAGAGCTTTCTGTAAGAAGCATAGTATTTCTGCGCGTTCTGCGAGGGCGTAAGCCGCGGGTCAAGAGCTATCTCCCGCTCTCCTCCGCCGTAAAAATCCTCAAGCACGCATTTTGTCATGCCCTTTTCAAGGCGATAAATATTCGCGCTTATAAGGTCGCCGCACACTCGGAAATTCTCGCGCTCGCCACATTCCGAAAGCTCTTTTTTTCTTATCTCAACTTTTCTCTGCGCTCTTTCATATGCGCTGTTTACGGTTTTAAGAAGATCTCTTGCACGCTGTTTTAGCCGCTCTCCCTCGTCATTGTCAGCATAGAAATCGTCTACGAGCTCGTTTGCGCTCGGGAAAAATGTCCTTTTAAAACTCTCTCCGTACTGCCTTAAATCCACAAACGAAAGCTCTTTTTTCCTTCCCGTTTCGTCAGCAATTTCCGTGAACATAGGAGAATGTGCTGCAATACCGAGTATCTCGCACAGCCGCGCTTTTTGCTGTTCATTCAATTCACAGCAGACCGCGTCCGTATCTCCCGCCGCATAAAACGCACATTCTCTCGCAAAAACGGGAGCAATGCCCTCTAAGATCTCCGACAGTGCCTTTGAAAGCCTGTCGCGGGAGTTTTCGAGCTTTGCGACTATATCGCTCGGGCCGGTTTCAAAAAGGTTTAGCCTGTCCCGACGCACGGGCGGTTCGTATACGATGTTCGGGAGTATCCTGCGGTTTTCGTTGTCCGAAACGCGCTTTATGCTGTCTACTACCCTCTCCCCGCGCAGAAGAATGATATTAGCCGAACGCCCCATGATCTCCGCGCAGAGCGTGTTTATAACAACATCTCCTATTTCGTTTATACATTCAAAATCGAAGTTCAGTATCCTTTCAAGACCGTCCTGCCTGATGTCTATGAGTTTTCCGCCCTGTAAATGCTTTCGCATAAGCATACAGAACATGGGCGGCGACTGGGGATTTTCAAACTCAGATTTTGTAAGGCACACTCTAGCGCTCGCAGGATTTGCCGAGAATATCAGCTTTTCCAAAGCGCGTCCTTTTCCGAGCATACGAAGCGCAACGACAAGCTCGTCTCTCGAGGGCTGGTATATCTTTTCAACTCTTGCTCCCACAAGAGAGGAAAGTTCTTCTTTTATATAGTGCAAAAGCACTCCGTCAAGCGACAAATCCCTCACCCCTCAGTATAAGTGTATGAGTACAAAAGTGTAAAAGTCAGACATATGAGCATGGGTCTGTTTCACTTTCCGAAACATAAACGCAGATGCTCGGAAATTGAACAGAAAGCATTTCCTTGAGAACAGTTTTCGCAGCGATCTCTGTGCCATAATGTCCCGCGTCTATAAGCGCAATGCCGCGATCTAGGGCTTCAACGCGGAAATTGTGCTTTATATCCCCCGATATTATCGCGCCGCAGTTCTTTTCCTGCGCGAGGCGCATGACCTTTTCGTCTATGCCCGCGCCGCAGCACACCGCCGCCCGCGAAATCACCGTTTCATCAAGACCCGCGCTGTACTTTACACAGCCGCCCAGCTTCTTTCTGCAATAGAGCGCAAGCTCCCTCGGCGAAAACTCCTTCGGGGTTTTGCACACTGCCCCGAAGCCTTTTCCGTCGGGCTGTGTAACTTCTAGCGTTTCAAGTTTTTCAAAGCCTAGCGTTTTTATGAGCGCGTCGTTTACGCCGCCGTCCGCTATGTCAAAGTTCGTGTGCATGGCTATCGCGGCGATATTTTTTTCTATAAGCAGCCTTACGGGGCTCCAAGAGGGTATGTTCTTTAGTCCGCTGAAAATAACGGGGTGGTGTGAAACGATAAGCTCCGCGCCTTTTTCAGCCGCTTCGAGCACAACCGCGCGCGTTATGTCAAGACAGCACATTATACGCTTTACTTTAGTATCTTCCGACCCTACGAGCAAGCCCACATTGTCAAAGCTCTCCGCAGTCGAAAACGGCGCTGCGCCGTCAAGAAATCCGATTATTTCCCTAATTTTCATTTTCAATTCTTAGTAGTATCTTCTCCGCTGTTTTTTTTAGCTTTTCGGCTTCTTCCGAATGTTCCGCGGACTTTTCCATATTCGCCGCGTTTTTCAAGAGCTTTTCGGCGATTTTCCCGAGGTATCTCCCGTCGCGGTTTTTTCCGCAAAGCGCCGTTATCTCGTCGATTTCCCGACTTACTCCCGAAAATCTCCAGAGCATAACGGTATAGATTTTTCCCGAATCCTCGGCGGAGCGTTCTTCCAAAAGCTCAAAGCCCGCGCTGTACAAGCGCTTTCTGAGAAAATCGGCTTTTGTCATGGGCTGTAGAATAAACCGCGTGTTTTCGTTTATAAAGCGGCATTCTTCAACTATCCTTGAGATAAGCTCCCCGCCCATTCCGCAAATTATCACATCATCGGCATAAGAAATTTTTTCCAGACCATCGCTCTTTACGAGTTCAACATTTTTTACGTCCAATTCGTCAAGAGTTCTTTTCGCGGCTCTCAAAGGACCGTCCTTTACGTCCGAAGCGTAGACCTTTACCGATTTTTCAAGCGCCAGCTTAGCGGCGAGCCGTGCATGATCGGTGCCGACGTCGGCGGCAATAACTCCCGTCCTGCACAGCTCAAACGCTGTTTTAAGCCTGTTGTCGAGAGAAAACAATTACTTGTTCATTGCGGCGTTGATCTTCTTGACGATCTCGTCAGCGTCAACTCCGTGTACCATGCAAGCTTCTCCGATAGATTCGCCTCTTGAGGACGGGCAGCCGAGGCAGTGCATTCCCATTTCCATAAGGATAGGAGCGACAGCCTGCGCGTTTTCGTCAAGTATCTCTCCTATGAGCGTATCAACAGTTACAGTCATTTTAAAAAACTTCCTTTCATTTTGTATACAGTATGTGCTTAAACTTACACATACACATATTATTATACCACATTCTTTCGTGTTTGTCTACTAATATTTTAGATAATTTTGACAAAATAGAATAAATTTCATGTTGTAGATGAAGTAACAAGTAGTGGCGATTTTTGCAAATGTAAAATAATTTCACATTGAGCAAAAAATATTTGTATAAAAGTTTGTATTCTTAGTATAAAAAATTGATTTTTCCTATTGAAAAAATCGACAGATAATGTTATAATATTTCTATATGACAAAAAATAAAGAAAAGGGGATATTTTAAATGGACACTATGGGCGGTCTTAAAAGAACGTGTATGTGCGCGCAAGTCACGCTCGAAATGAAAGAAGTTGTTGTCGGAGGCTGGACTGCGAGAGTACGCGACAAGGGCGGCATAATCTTTATAGACCTGCGCGACAGAACGGGAATCGTACAGCTTACATTTGACGAAACAACAGACAAAGCTGTTTTTGAAAAGGCAAAGATCGTCAGAAGCGAGGACGTTCTGCTTGTAAAAGGAACTGTCCGCCAAAGAGAAAGCGTAAACACCGAGATAAAAACGGGCGGTATAGAAATAATGCCCGAGGAGCTTAAAATTCTCTCAAAGGCGCAAACGCCGCCTTTTGAAATAGTGAGCAATTCAAAGACAAACGAGGAGCTTCGCCTTAAATACCGCTATCTTGACCTAAGGCGCGAGCCGCTCGTAAACAACCTCGTTATGCGCCACAATATCGCGAGAGTTGCGAGAGAATATTTCTACGAAAACGGATTTCTCGAAATAGAAACGCCGATGATGATAAAATCAACTCCCGAGGGCGCGAGAGATTATATTGTCCCGTCGAGGATACACAACGGCAAATTCTATGCCCTGCCGCAGTCGCCGCAGATGTACAAGCAGCTTTTGATGATAGCGGGATACGACCGTTATATTCAGCTTGCGAGGTGCTTCCGCGACGAAGACTTAAGAGCGGACAGACAGCCCGAATTTACGCAGATAGACCTTGAGATGTCGTTTGTTGACGTTGACGACATTCTCGAATGTCTGGAGGGATTTGTAAAACGGCTGTACAAGGAGATACTCGATATTGATATACAGCTTCCCCTGCCCCGCCTTACTTATGACGAAGCTATGTCGCGCTACGGCTCGGACAAGCCCGACACGCGCTTTGAAATGGAGATAACCGACATTTCGGAAATTGTAAAGGACACGGACTTTGTCGTGTTCAAATCTGCTCTCGAAAACGGCGGCTCGGTTCGCGGAATATGCGCAAAGAACGGCGCGGCAACTCTTTCGAGAAAAGAAATAGACAAGCTGACTGAATTTGTAAAAGGTATAGGCGCAAAGGGCTTGGCTTATATACGCTGGGTTGACGATATGCCAAACTGCTCGTTTGCGAAATTCCTAAAAGACGGGGAACTTGAAAAGATAATGGCGGCGCTCGGCTGTGAAAAGGGCGACGTTGCGCTTATTGCCGCAGACAAGGACAAGGTCGTTCTGCCTACGCTCGGAGCGCTCAGACTTAAAGTCGCAAAACAACTCGACATTATCCCGCAGAAATGGAACTTTACCTGGATAACCGAATTTCCGTTTTTTGAATACGACGAGGAAAGCGGCGAATGGCTCGCAATGCACCACCCGTTTACAATGCCGCTCGATGAGTGTATCCCCTATCTTGACAGCGACAAGGCAAAAGTACGCGCGAAATGCTACGACCTTGTGCTGAACGGCGTAGAGCTTCTTTCGGGTTCGATAAGAATAAACGATCCCGAACTTCAGAAGCATATGTTTGAAATGCTCGGCATGACAGACGAGGAAATAAAGGCAAAGTTCGGTTTCCTTGTTGACGCGTACAAATACGGAGCACCGCCCCACGGCGGCGCGGGAATAGGACTTGATCGCCTCGCTATGCTTATGTGCGGATGTGACAGCCTCAGAGATGTAATTGCTTTTCCGAAAGTACAGAATGCTTCGGAGCTTATGAGCGAAGCTCCCGGAACAGTCTCGGAAGAGCAGCTCAAAGAGCTCGGAATAAAGATCTCCGAAGAATAGGACAAGACATGGATAAAAAAGAATACCGCAAATATGCCGTTCAGTCCGCAAACGGCGACGCAACGGCGTTTGCAAAGCTCTACGGACTTATAAACAGAAATATGTACTACACGGCGTTTTATACGCTGAAAACCGAAAAAGAGGCAATAAGCGCAGTTACCGAGATCGCCCGCGAAACATTCGGGACTATCTCGAACCTGCACAGCGAACAGCAGCTCTGCACATATATGATGAAAGCGCTGTGTGCGAAGATAAAGGGTGTTTTAAAGCGTTATCCCGACAATTCTCTCGACGACGACCAGCCCGAAATAAAAGAGCTGTTTTTTGAGCTTCCGAATATTGAAAGAATGATAGCCGTAATGCATATTGCGGGGAAATTTTCGTGCGAAGATATAGCTTCGTTTATGGGTATGACCTCGGCGGGCGTAAGAAAAAAACTTGAACGCGCCAAACAGAAGCTCGGCATAACGGAATAAAAGAATGGAGGAAAACAGATGACAGTCGAGGAAATGCGCGCGATAATGCGCCGCAGGGTCGTTCCCGAAGATCTTGTAGTGCAGAATATCGTAGAATATCTTATGGACGAATCAGCACAACTTCCAAAACTCAGTGCGTTCGCATTTCTAAACCGTATCCATGACCTCGGAATGAGCGCAAAGGATTTTACCGTTCTTCTTGAAGGGTGCGGCGCGCCTCAGTCCGCCGTTGACAAAATAAAGGCAAATCCCGCGATGAGCCTTAATAATCTTGTATTGACCCTCGAAAATTCGGGGCTTACTTCAGACGACTACAGCGATATGCTTTATACCGCCAGAATGGTATTTGAGCAGACGCTTACTTCGGCGGACATTCTCAGACAGGCGGAGAATGATAATGACGACGAAGACGAAGAACCGACTGTTTCGGAGCTGTTCGACGATGTTCCAGAAGAATCGGAAAAAACAGACAATGCAGAAGAAAGCGTTTCGGAAGAAAAAACATCCGTAGATGAAACTACAGATGAAAAAACGGATATTGAAGCAAAGGTCTCCGAAGAGAAAACTTCCGTTGAAGAACAATTGCCCGAAAACAAGGCTGAAGAAAACTCGGAACTTGCGGGTGATACTTCTACTCTTATTATTTCAATTGACCCTAAAAAACTGAAAAAAGGCTCGGCTGAAAAGTCTTTAAGTGTCGAGAGTTTGTTTGACGGTGACGCAGATGAAAAGTCGAAAGATGACGAGGAAGATAAGAGCAACGTTTCAGACGAAGAAATTGATGAAAAGACAAATGACGAAGCCGAAGATACGGAAAGCCCGTCCGAAAATCACGAAGAACTCGTCGAAACAAAAGAAGGCGAAAGTAAAAAGGGCGGCTATAACAAGCCCGCGCTGATTATATCCGCAGTGGGAGCGGCTGTGCTTTTGCTTTTGTGCGCGTTTTTTACATTTTTCGGGGATAAGATTTTTAAAAACAGCACATCTAAAAATAAGTTTAGTTATGCAGAAAACAACGACGCGATATTCGCCGAGGTCTACGACAGCTACACCGCGGGAAATATGGGCGGCGACAGAGCGCAGCCGTATTTTGCGGGAGAAAAGCTGTTTGGAAATATGCTTATTTCTCAGAGCGACTTTGGGATAGTTTCCGACGGCGATTTCGTATACATCTGCTCGAAAGATAAGATCGCGGCTTATGACGACAAGGATATAAGTTCTGCGGCAAAGGCAGAGATACTTCCGCCCGAAAACACGAAATTTGTAGATCTCTTTCAAAACGGAGATTCGGTCATAGCCGTATTTACGGGAAAAGAATGCGGATTTATGAATATCAAAAAAGGATATGTGAATTTCACGGTGCGTCAGGACGGCGAGCTTTGCGACTTCAGCGCAAATGAAAATGAAATAAGTTTCGGCTCGGTCTATGTTCCTCATTATACTCACACCTTCAATTCTTCTGACGTAGATCAATATATCCCGCGCGTGGGCAGAGATGAAAAAGCCGCGCTTTCTGCGGGAAATATCCTGCTCGGAAAAGCAAGCGGCTGTTCGTATGCTGTCTGGGGAAAATATTCTCTTGCAGACGGAAGCACCCTTGCGGCAAGAGCCGCTCTCGGCGACCCTGTTTATGCGGGAGCTTCGGGTGTGTGTGCTTTGAATTTCAAAGACAAAGACGGCAATATACTGGGAAAAATAGTATATCTTTCGGAAGAACCCGTTGTAAAGGAAACAAAAGAAGCGATCTTCGCTGCGGCGGAATGCGCGGATATGTTTGCCGCGCTGGGAAATCAGAATATAACGCTCTTTGACGCGCAGTTTGAAGAAAAGACAGAACCGACGGAGCTTCCTGCGCTTCCCGACAGAATGAAGTTTGGCGGAAAAGTTCTGCTCCTCGGAAAAGAGGACGGCGTGTTCTCTGCGATAAACTGCGCGAATATAGACGCTCCCGTTGTTCTTGAAACAACAAAGGAAAACGGAGTTGTTTTGGGAGACAGCGCGGTTGTATTCAAAACCGACACAAAGCTCGAAGCCTCGCTGTTTCATCTTGAAAACGGAGAGGCAAAACAGACGGGCTCTTTCTCAAAAAGCCTGTCGGAAAGCGAACTTTCAACCCTTGAGGTAGGCGGGGCTGAAACGGCGGCATTCAGCGAAGGCGTATGCGCGTTTGCGTTCAGATATTTCGACGGAGTTTCTATTGTTTCACAATGCGTTATGTTTGGAAAGAACAATTCCGAGAGAACCCTTTATGACGACAGAACAGGTTATACAGCCGTTTTCAACCTTGACGGAAGTATATTTGCGGTAAGTTCTAAGGGCTTGGAAACAGTTTTTGAATAAGCTCTTGACAGAAGCGCGGATTTTTTGTATAATGGAAGTGGTTTTTTGAACGAGAAAAAACGTGCGCTGCTGATAAAGATCAGTAAGATCATAGCCTTTATCGTTGCGCTGGCGATGATAGCAGGCACTGTTCTGCAAGCTTTTTCATAATTAAGGATTTGGTATATGGGATTATTTTTTGACAACAGAACGGGTCCGGGCGTTCCCAAAAACGCGCCGAAGAAAAAACCGTTCTTCCGTTTCTGGGAACTTTTCGGAAATAAATTCTGGGACTTCTTCAAGATAAACCTTATATACTTTCTGTTCTGTATCCCGATAGTTACTATTGGTCCCGCGACTGCGGCAATGACCGCTCTTATGCGGAATATTTATCTCGAACGCCCTCAGTTTTACTTTCATGACTTCAAGAATGAATTTAAGAAAAATTTTAAAAAGTCCGTCGGCATCGGAATTATAAACGTTATTGCCATAGCAATAACACTGCTCTCGATAATAATGTTCTTGAGCATGGAAAAGCTTACGCCTGTGGACGAGGTTATGTTTGCGGCATCAATTGCGGCTTCGCTGTTGTTTCTTATTATGAGCTTCTACATCTACCCGCAAATAGTCGCACTTGACCTAAAGCTTACGGATATACTCAGAAACGCGCTTGTGCTCTCATTTCTGAACATCGGCAGAGAGCTTATAATACTTGTGTTTGTTTTAGGATATGCGTTTCTTGCGTTCAATTTCCCTGTTTTTGTGCTTCCGCTTACCCCTGTTGTGCCGCTCGCGTGGCTGGGATTTTTGTCGGTTTTCTGCTGTTATCCCGCGATACAGAAGCATATAATTGACCCATATTACAGGCAGACAGGAGAAAAAAATCCCGAAATTCCCGATTATGCCGAGGAGGCACTTTTTACCGACCAAGGCGGAAACGAAAAATCAACGGAGATAAATACATCCCGCAAACGCTCAAAAGGCAAAACCATAAAGTGATAATTCGGCACGACCGATAAATAAAAATATAAAAAAGGAAGGATTCTATGTCATCAAGCGTTATCGTCGGCACACAATGGGGCGACGAAGGAAAAGGAAAGATCATTGATATCATGGCGAAGGAAGCGGACCTTGTAGTACGCTCAAGCGGCGGAAACAATGCGGGACATACCGTTGTCCACGGAAACGAGGTCTATAAGCTTCATCTGCTGCCATCGGGGATTCTCTATCCCGAGACAATCTGCGTTATAGGAAGCGGCGTTGTAGTTGACCCGAAGGTGCTTCTTGAGGAAATAACAGAGATGAACAAGCGCGGCGTAACGTGCGACAACCTGCGTATAGACGCACGAGCAGACATAATAATGCCCTGGCACAGAGAACTCGACAAGCTCGAAGAGGAATATAAGGCAAAGCAGACGGGCGTAAACGTTGGCACTACGGGCAGAGGGATAGGTCCCGCATATACCGACAAGGCTCGGAGAATTGCCATAAGAATGTACGACCTGTGTCACCCCGAGCTTCTTAAAACTCTTGTAAAGAACACGGGCGAGTTTGAAAACCTTATGATAGAAAAACTTTACGGCGGAAAAGCGTTTGACCTTGACGCGGTATACGAGGAATACAAGGCATACGGCGAGAAGCTGGGAAAATACATGGCTGACGGCTCTGTCATTGCGTTTGAAACATATAAGGCGGGCAAGAAGGTGCTGTTTGAGGGCGCACAGGCGACGCTTTTGGATATTGATTTCGGAACATATCCTTTTGTCACTTCTTCTCACCCTATCGCGGGCGGCGCTTGCATAGGCACGGGCATAGGTCCGAAGATGATAGACGAGGTAATAGGCGTAGGAAAGAGCTATACGACGCGCGTCGGAAACGGTCCCTTTCCGACTGAGCTAAATGATGACCTCGGAGAGCTTATCAGAAACCGCGGCGGAGAATTCGGAACAACCACGGGCAGACCAAGAAGAACAGGCTGGTTCGACGCTGTTATCATGCGCCATGCTGTAAGAGTAAACGGTCTTACGGCGCTGGCAATAAACAAGTTCGACACCCTAAGCGGCATAGGAAGGCTTAAGGTCTGCACCGCCTATAAAAAGTCGGACGGTACGATACTTAATGATTTTCCCGTTACACTGGAAGAACTTGCGGACTGCACTCCCGTATACGAGGAATTTGACGGGTATGAGGGAGATATTTCGGATTGCAGAAAATTTGAGGAGCTTCCCGAAAAGTGCAGGGAGTATATCTCAAGACTTGAGGAGCTGTGCGGCTGCCCGATAAAGATAATAGGCGTCGGAGCGGGCTGCGACAGCGTTATATTCCGCTGATGAAGATATTATTTATAGGAGACGTCGTGGGTGACGCGGGAGTAAAGGCTCTTATGAGCGGACTTCCCGATGTGCGCAGAGAATACGGCGCAGACTTCACCATAGTAAACGGCGAGAACAGTTCGGAAAACAACGGCATAAGCGCGCGTTCTGCGGGCGAGATATTTTCGGCGGGAGCGGACGTTATAACCACAGGAAATCACGCATTCCGCAGAAAATCCATTCTCGAAGAATACGAGCATAACGAACGGCTTATACGTCCCGCGAATTACGGCGACGGCGTAGCGGGGAGAGGATATTGCGAGGTAGACTGCGGAGCATATTCTATAGCCGTTATAAATCTTATGGGAACGGCATTTATGCAGCCCGTTGATAATCCGTTTAAATGCGCGGACGAGCTGCTGAAGCAAATAAGCTCGCGCATAATAATCGTTGATTTCCATGCCGAAGCAACGAGCGAAAAAAGCGCGATGAGCTGGTATCTTTCGGGGCGCGTTTCGGCAGTTATCGGAACGCACACTCACGTTCAGACCGCCGACGAGCGAATAATAAACGGAACAGGCTGTCTGACCGACGCAGGCATGACAGGTCCCGTAAATTCCGTTCTCGGCGTTAGAAAAGACATCATAATCGACAAATTTGTAAACTACATTCCGCGTCCTCATATCTTTGCGGACGGCGAATGTCGGATAAACGGCGTTTGCCTCGAAATAGACCGCAAGAGCGGACAATGCGTTTCGATAGAGCGCATTTGCAAAACTATTCAATAATGTCAAAAATATAGTGCGAAGTAATATTTTCGTCACTCTATTTATAATCTAAAAAACATATATAGAAAGGTGAAACAAAAAGTTTCAGAAGGGTAATTAAAATGGAAGTGGTTAAGGTTTCTTCTCATTCCGTACCGAAGTCGGTAGCGGGAGCGATCGCAGCGGTAATTCGTGAAAACCGCGAGGTCGAAGTACAGGCAGTAGGCGCAGGCGCAGCAAACCAAGCTGTAAAGTCGATTGCAATAGCAAGAAGCTATATGGCTCTTGTGGGAGTTGATCTTATTTGTATTCCCGCGTTTACTACCGTTGATATTGACGGCGAAGAGCGCACGGCTATGAAGTTTATCGTAGAGCCGCGCTAATTTTTGGTAATGCATAAAATTCTGCTGATAACGACGGGCGGCACTATAGCTTGTCCCGACACAAACAAAGCAAGATCTCCCCAAGACTTTTCAAAAACATTTCCGCACAGCTTTTGTGAACATGAAACACAAGATATAGAAATTGTCGAACCGTTCTGTCTTGACAGCACGAATATGACTCCACGGCATTATATTGAGCTAGCAAAGATCATAACCAAAAACTACGGAGGCTTCGGCGGATTTGTCATAACTCATGGTACCGATACACTCGCCTATGCCGCCGCGGTTTTGTCGTGTCTTATTGAAAACAGCGAAAAGCCCGTTGTTCTGACGGGGAGCATGAAGCCGTTTATGGCTAAAAATTCCGACGCTCCCGAAAATCTCCATAATGCGCTTTTGTTCGCTTCTGACAATCACGCACACGGAGTTTCGGTCGTTTTCGGGAAATATGCGTTTGACGGCAGATGTGTATCAAAAGTGCACACAACGGCAATAAATGCGTTTGAAAGCGTGAATTTTCCTCCTTTGGCTTTGTTTGAACGGGAAAGGGTCGTTTTTACCGAGCCGAAAGCCGAATACAGCGGAACAGTTCGATTTTACGAAACGCTCGACGAAAGGATAGAAACGGTTTTTCTTGTTCCCGGAATATCCGCGCCCATTATCAGAAACGAAACGCGCGCCGTTATCATTTTAGGGTTCGGCACAGGCGGACTTCCCGTATATCTCGAAGGCTTTCTGAAAGAGCTTGTTTCGCGCGGGATCTATATTATAATGTCAACCCAGGTCTTACGCGGCGGGAGCAATCTTTCACTCTACGAGGTCGGAAGCGGGATAATGGACAGATATCCCGTCATTGACGCGGGAAAAATGACCGTTGAATATGCGTCTATGAGAGCTATGTTTGCGCTTTCAATTTCCGACAGCTTTGAGGAATTTAGGCGCATTTTCTCAAATGAATAAAAGGGACTTTCCAAATATGAGATGTATTTCTACAGAACAGCTTAATATTGCCGCAGAAGATCCCGAAAAGATAATTTCTGACGGCGAAAGGTATTATTTTGAACAGCTTTCTATGGCAGAGGAAAAAATATATGCCTCCCACGAGAAACGCCCCGTTGTGCTTATCTCGGGCCCGTCGGGTTCGGGAAAAACTACCTCCGCTCACAGGATAGCCGACCTTCTCGCAAAGCGCGGCTGTAAAGCGCATATAATTTCTATGGACAACTATTTTCTGTCTATGAGCGAAAACGAAGCCGCGCGCGACAAAAACGGGAACATCGACTTTGAAAGCCCGTATAGGCTCGACATTCCGCTTTTTAAAAAGCACCTTAAAATGCTTTCGCAGTGCGAGGAGATAGACATTCCCGCATTTGATTTCGCAAAGCAGGAGCGCTATGAGGGAACAAAGCTGAAGCGCGAGCCGAACGATCTCGTTATACTAGAGGGCATACACGCCTTAAATCCCATTGTAACGGGAGACTGCGAGGATTATACAACTTGCGTTTATGTCAGCGTCCGCACGAGGATATCAAATGGAGAAAAGCTTCTCCACCCCTCAAAGATACGTCTTATGAGAAGGCTTATACGCGACAAGCTTTTTCGCGGGCGAGACATAGATGAAACGTTTGAGTTTTTCAAGTCGGTAGAACGCGGAGAAGATCTTTACATATTGCCGTTTAAGGAGCGCGCGAGTATAAGCATAGACACATTTATAGAATACGAAGCAAACGTATACCGTGATATGCTTTTGACCGAACTTGAAGCAAAGAGCTCCGAACAGGCTATAGCAAAGGAATTAGCGGAGTTTCTCAAACTTCTGAAGCCTATAGAAAAAAAGTTTGTACCACAAAATTCGCTAATACGTGAATTTGTTGGTGACTGAATTTTCCGTCCACATATTGCATTGAAATCTTATACAATTTGTATATTTTTTCCAAGATTTGGTTTAATAAAACTGCTTTAACTTTAAATGTTATTGTCTTTTTAACCATAATTTACATTTATTTTTTATCATAATACACAACGCCCATTGTAGCAGAATATTAAATTTAGTGCATTTTATAAAAATATTTTTTTAATTTATTGACAAAATAAATTAGCGGTGATATAATAAGCTATAGCATGATGCATTATTATGTAGTATACTAATTCATGCAGAATTGATTTTGTCCGCAAACTCACGCGCGACAGGAAATTTAACTCGGACCTCACCACATATTTTACATAAAGATATAATCCACAACCCCAATGTCCGATGACGAAGAGATTTTTTACTATGATATTATTATGAACATTAAGCTTAGAATAAAAAAGTTTGTATCTTTGTTTTTCCTGTTTTTCATGATGTTTGCGATTTTTAATTTTTCCGCACAAAGCGGAAACGACAGCAACGGGCTTAGTTCTTCGGTGTCGAGGATAATTTGCAGGATACTCTTTTTTAAATTCAATGAGATGACCTCGGTCGAGCAAGCCTTTGTCGTGACAGAAATCAATTACTTTGTGAGAAAACTCGCTCACTTTACCGCATATGCGGTCTTGGGTATCTGTGCTTATGCAAATGCGCGTCTTTTGGGAATAAAGCTTAAAGGATATTTCCTGCCTGCTGTTTTCTTCTGCACGGCATATGCGATATTCGACGAGATACACCAGTATTTCACGCCCGGAAGGACAATAAAAATTACGGATATGATGATAGATACGTCGGGCGCAGTCGTCGGAGCTGCAGCGGCATCTGCCGCGACAGTCATCCTGATACATATAGCGACATATTTACGAACGAAAAAAAAGAATAAATCGGAGGAAGTTTCATAAATGGAAGAAAATGAACAGTCTATTGACCTCAGGGTCTTATGGAAAGTTTTAAAAGATCATTTGCTGCCAATAGCTGCGTGCGCTATCATAGCCGCCGTTGTAGGTCTGGTGCTTTCAGTGGCGGTCATACCGAAACAATATGCCTCCAAAGCGCAGTTGGTCGTTAAAAATACAGACGACAACACCTCGAGCACGATTATGAACATAAACGATATCAACGCGGCGCAGAAGATGGTTGCTACCTGTCAGGTAGTTTTCACGACAGACCACGTACTCGGCGAGCTTCAAGCCTTATTCAGCAATTACTCAATAGGCGAGCTTAGGAATATGATCGTTATAGAAGCTGTAAATAACACCGAGATACTAAGCGTTTCGGTTACAACGCTGGATCCCCAGGTTTCTATGGATATTGCCACAAAGCTCACGGAGCTCGGAATGTCCGAATTTAAGAGCGTTTATGATAACGGTTCTATAAAGCTCTTGTCCCAGCCTTCGCTCCCCCAGTCGCATACGTTTCCGAGCGTTCCGATGTTTACGGTAGTGGGACTGTTTTTGGGTCTTGTTATTTCATATATCGTTTTCCTTGTCATAGAAATGGTAGATATAAAGGTAAAGCCCGACGACGACCTTATGCAGCTTTACGGCATACCCGTATTTGCGGAAATTATGAACTTTGAAATTTCCGATAAGGGCAGTTACAAATACAACTACTATTCGCACAGCAGTTCTGAGTCCTCTCAGAAGCCTAAGCCCAAAACCGAGCATACCACAGCGGCAGCAGCCGAGGAAAAGTTATCGGAACCTTCGACTGTTGATAAGATCGGCGACAAAAGGAAGGAGAACGCTTAATAATGGCAAAACAGAAAAAAGGTGTAAGACTTCCGATAAGTCAGTCGAGAAAATTTATACTTTCCGACAGTACCCAGTTTGTTATAAAAGAAGCATATAAAACCGCGAGAGCGAATATTATGTTCTCTCTCTCACAGTCGGACAAGAAGATAGTTGTTGTTACGAGCTGTTCGCCCGCAGAGGGAAAAAGCACAAACTGCTTAAATCTCGCTATGACAATGGCGGAAACGGGCTCGTCGGTCCTTCTTATCGACGCCGACCTCAGAAAGCCCATACAACATTCGCTTTTGAAACTTGATAACAAAAAGGGTCTGTCCTCTATACTCGGAGGAATTACGGGAGATATCGGAAAGACGATAAAAAAGAACGTCAGAGATAACCTCGATGTTCTGACTTCGGGTCCTATCCCGCCTAACCCCGCAGAGCTTATTTCGGGTAAAAGAATGGGAGAGCTTCTGGAAATTGTAGGAAGCCACTATGACTATGTATTTATAGACACCCCGCCCGTTATGGTTGTTACAGATGCGTGTCTTATGAACGACTTTGTCGCGGGAATTGTCTTTATAATAAAAGAAGGCTCTACTACACATGTAGAGATTAAAGAAGCCATTCAGAAAACAAAGCTTATGAATGCTAAAATTCTGGGAATGGTAAAGGTAAATTGCGATTATAAAGGAAAGTCGGGTTATTCCTCTTATAAGTACAAATACGACTATAAGAGCAGCAACTCATGATTTTTGGGTAAAAGCTTATGACGGATTTTCATTCGCATATACTCCCCGGCATTGACGACGGGTCGAAAGACGTTCAGATGTCGGAGCAAATGCTGAAGCTTGAGGCTGAAACAGGTATAACGACAATAGTCGCGACGCCGCATTTCTATCTGTCCGAACAGGGCGTTGAAAAATTTGCGGCAAAGCGCGAGGCTGCATTTGAAAAGCTGAAGCCCATAGCAGAAAGAATGGGCATTGAGATCGTAAAGGGCGCGGAGGTCTACTACTCCCCTTCGCTTATCGACGAGGATCTCTCAAAGCTCCGTATAGGCGACACGAGATATATGATGGTAGAGCTTCCGTATACAAAGCTTACGGACAATTTTATCCGCGAGTTTCACAGCTTTATCGGAAATATCTCCTCCGAAATTACCCCGATACTCGCACATGCCGAGCGTTATCTCAGATTTACCGATGCAAACAGCGTCTATGAAATAATGAACTGCGATATGCTCGTACAGCTCAACAGCGGTTCTTTCAAACCGTTTTCGTCCGAGCTCAAATTTATGCTCGACCTTTTAAAGCATAATATGGCGCACCTTCTCGGAACGGACTGTCATAACACTACGACACGTTCGCCGAATATGGATATAGCAAAGAAAATGATCGGAAAGAAAATTTCCCCGCGGTGCTTTGACAAGCTTATGTATAACGCGGATCTGGTGCTTTCCGACGAAGTTGTTGGAGAATGATATGTTGGTTTACTACTTGCTGTTGGTTGGGTCTCTGGCGGTAGGAGTGCCGCTGTGCAGACTAAAGCACGGCAAAGGAGTCTACTGCGCTCTCGCGGGTACGGCGCTCTTTCTTACAGCCGCGCTCAGGTCGGGAGTGGGATATGATTATAACCTTTATGGTTCTTGGTTTGTAGATTACAGACTAAAGCTAACAAGCGAACTTGGAAAGTTTAAACAGGAAAAGGGTTTTCTTATCCCGATGAAATTTGTTTCGGAAGTAACCGACAACTATCAGGTGATGTTTGTCATCATAGCTGCCGTTATTTCAACAGCCGTAATGCTGTTTATATATTTTTACTGCGAAAAGCCTTATCTGGGTGTGTTCTGCTTTTTATCGTTCGGAGTTTTCTTTAACTCGATGAACTTTATGCGGCAGATGATAGCGGCGGCTATCGTTCTTTATGCGTTTCAGTACATAAAGAAAAAGCAGTTCTTCAGATTTCTGGTTTTTGTACTTCTGGCGTCGGCTTTCCATGTATCGGCTCTGATAATGGTCGTGTTCTACTTCCTGCTTCAGATAAAGATGAACCGGATAAGTCTGGGGGTATATTCGGGGATATTGGTGCTGTTCTTTATATTCTCCGAAAAGATACTCGATGTTATCACCCGCTATTTCTACACAGGCTACAAGCCCGGCAGCAGTATCGAAGTGTCACAAGGCACAATGCCGATATATGCAATTCTGTTCACGCTGGTGTTTATTGTGGCGTTTCTGCTCAGAAAGAGGCTCGTTGAGAGCGACAGCTTCAACAACGTCTTTTTAAACTGTATGTTCTTTGTATGCTTCTTCGAGCTTATGGGAATAAAGCACGGCATTGTTTCGAGACTTTCGGTGTTGTTCCTGATACCTGCGGTGACGGTGCTTGTGCCGAAAACCTTAACGGCGCTTGTAGAATTCTGCAAGGAGAAATTCGCAAAAGACAAAGTAAAGCAGGCGACGACAAAAGCTGTTGCTGTGGCTGTGTTTATAACATTCTGTACGGGAATGTATTCATATATGATCTTTAACAATTATAATGGAGTTTATCCGTATAAGACTGTTATTTCCGAAAGAGGTAGTGACGATGCTGAACAGTGACGCTATAAAAAAATTCGTTCTGGACAGAAGGAACAGCCTTTTTGAAAACATAGCTCTTTGTATGGCTATAACGCTTACAAGCGCGTTTTTCAGCTATGACACCTATTATTTCTTTCTGGATTTTCTTCGCCCCGTGGTTTCCGTTCTGCTTTTGTTTATATGGCTGTGGTGCGGATTTAAGAGCGGGATACATAAGAAATGGGGATTTTTGATATTTACTGCGGTATACTGGCTCGTTCCCTATCTGTATATGCTTTATTTCAGTTCAAGGGATAACGTAAAGGACTATAGCGCAGTTCTCACAATGCTTTACAGGTTTTCAAATATGATATATAACAAGTCATTGACGGGTATCGCAGAGTTTACACACTGCAGCGTCAATATCTGGGTCCTGTGTCTGGCTATACTTACATTTACGCTCTACTATGCGGGAATGAATGTATCGTACATACTAAGGGCAAAGGAAGAAAAGGAAGAAGCCGAGAAAGAGGAAGCCGAAACAAAGGCGGACTGAACTAAGGCAAAAGGACGATAATAAGTGTCCGAAAGGACGTTTATTATAAAATATTTGAGGAAAGGAGGACAAATCAAATGAAGAAGTTTACTGGCAAGATTTTTGCAGGTATCTTTACAGCTGCTGTTCTGGCAACCGCTGCGTTCGCAACTGACTACGTTGAGAACCCCGACTATGAGGCTCCCAGCATCGTAGAAGTAAAGGACGAGGACGTTAAGGCTGACGCAACAGTTAAGGTTGAAGGTGATGCTGCCAAGGTAACAGCTGAAGCGCTTTCTGCTCTTAAGGACGGCAAAGTTACTTTTGAGCTTGGCAACGCTACCATTACGGTAAGTGATGTTACAGACGCTAAGGATGTAACCATCGGCGTAAACGTTGTAACTGAAAAAGCTGACGCTAAGCTTGATTCCGGCGTTTCTGTTCCCAAGGATGCAGTTGTAGTCACTCCTGCTCAGCAGGGTAATTTCGGCATGAAGCTCACTGTAACTGTTGATACAGCTTTGAAGGATGCTAAGCTTTACTATGTTTCTACCGACGGTAAGAAGGTTGAGGACGTAACAAAAAGCACAGGCTTCAAGATTGCTGACGGAAAGGCAACATTTACAATCGATCACGCTTCGCAGTACGTAATCTCTACATCAGAGATCAAGGCTGTAGCTAGCTCCGAAGATCCCGGCAAGCCCGGCACACCTGATACAGGTGTTACGCTTCCGATCGCTCTCGTAGTGCTCGCTGGCGGCTCTGTAGCAGTATCTGCAATCGCTGCTAAGAAGAGAAAGTAATTTCTCCTAAATAGCGCAAAAACTAACGGTACGGCTTTACGGTCGTACCGTTAATTTTTAGCAAGGAAAACAAAATGTTTTCCTTGCTTTTTTTCTCATAAGAGCATTTAGTTTCCCGCTCAAAGGTAGTTTCACTTTCAAGGTTGTTCCCCGCTCTATACCTCTTTTAGGATTGCCGTTTTAAAAACACGGTTTTTAAAACGGCAATGCGGGGAAAACTCTTGTTTTCCCCGCACCCGTTGACAGGGTACAGGGTACAGGGTACAGTATTCAGTAAAAGCCGAAAAGCTGTTCGCTCATTTATCACTTTTGAATAGCCTTATCGCTCTTTTCCCCGCACCCTTTAGCGCTTTTTAAGCGTTATTGAGGGAAAACTTTTTTGAAAAAAAGTTTTCCCTCAAACTCCCTTTCAAAAAACTTTCGTGCGCCCGCCCGTTTGACGTTTCGGAAATAAAACGTTGCTCGCCGCTCAAAACAGCTTCTTACCACTTACTTCTAAACGTAAGCGCTGTTCGGCTTTCGTCCGCCGCGTCAGCGGCGGCACGTAAAAGTTTTGGGAGGGGTCAAGGGGGACCCTTTTTCAAAAGGGTCCCCCTTGTTTCCTATCATATGTTCTCCAACGACTTCTCCAAAAACGCCTTTGTTCTTTCGCTCTTTGGGTTTCCGAACACCTGTTCGGGATCGCCTTCTTCTTCGATAACGCCATCCGCCATAAATATTACCTTATCCGCAACTCCTCTTGCAAAATTCATCTCGTGGGTAACGACTATCATTGTCCTCATTGAATTTTTAAGCTCACGGATAACCCTAAGCACCTCTCCCGTAAGCTCGGGATCGAGCGCGGACGTCGGTTCGTCAAAGCACAATATATCGGGGCTTAATGCTAATGCCCTCGCTATCGCAACTCGCTGCTGCTGACCGCCCGAAAGATTACAAGGATAAGAGTTTATTTTATCGCCCAGCCCCACGCTTTCGAGAATTGCTTTTGAATTTTCGTTAATTTTCGCGAACACCTTTTTCTTCTCGTCCTTCGGAAGTTTTTTATTGACAGTCAGCTCCACCGCAAGCGAAACATTTTTAAGCACGGTATACTGCGGGAAAAGGTTGAACTGCTGGAAAACAAGACCGAGATGTTTATGCTTTTCGCGTATCTCGCTGTCCTTATAGCTCTTTTCGGCATTGAAAAATTCCTCGCCGTTCAGCATAAAAACGCCCTTATCGGCACGCTCAAGAAAGTTTAAACACCTCAAAAGCGTTGTCTTTCCGCTGCCCGAAGAACCTATTATCGCAAGAACCTCGCCTTTTTCCATAGTAAAATCTATGCCTTTTAAGACCTCGGTCTTGCCGAAATTTTTATGTATTCCTTTTACTTCAAGAAAAGCCATACTTCCCTCACATTCTCTCAGCCGCTGTAATAATTCAGCTTTTTCTCAACGCGGTTGAGAATGACCGTAAGCAATCCCGAAAACAGCAGGTAGAACGCTCCGATATAGAACATCGGCCAAAGCAGCGCTTTTTGCGCGACTATTTGCTGTGCCGCCTGGACAAGCTCCACTACCATAATTACTCTCGCAAGAGAAGTATCCTTTACAAGCGTTATTATCTCGTTTCCCATAGGCGGAACAATGCGCTTTATAACCTGGAAAAGCACTATCTTGAAAAAGATCTGACTTTTCGTCATTCCGAGGACCTGCCCCGCTTCATACTGTCCTTTGGGAATACTTTCAATTCCACCGCGGTAGATCTCCGAAAAATAGCACGCATAGTTTATCACAAACGCAATAAGCACCGCCATAAGCCTCGGCAGCGCGCTCCAGCCGAACAAAAGCCCCGGACCGTAGAACACGATTATTATCTGAAGCATAAGCGGCGTTCCGCGTATTATCCAGATAAATGTTCTCATTATCCACTTTATCGGCGGGATCTTCGACATTGAACCAAAGGTTATCAGAAGCCCCAGCGGAAGCGCACACACAAGCGTCACTCCGAAAATAAGGAGCGTCGTTAAAAATCCGTTTGCAAGCTGGGCTGTTACTTCGAGAAACGACATAATTTCACCTTGTTAAACTGTTTTAATCATTTAAAAGCGTATACGTCCAAAAGATCATACTTTTCGCACAGAGCCTTTAGACTTCCGTCGTCTACCATTTCCTGTATAGCGGCGTTTATCTTGGACTGAAGCTCTTTGTCGTCCTTTCTGATACCTACCGCATACTGTTCGGGAGTAAGCTCGACGCTCTCTACTATCATAAGGTCGGAATAGTCCGTTCCCTCTCCTACCGAAGCGTTTGCCATAACATAGTCTATAACGCCTATCTCTGTAGTTCCCGACTTTATTTCTATAAGAACATCCTTCTGTGCGGCGCAGCCCGTGTAATTCTTGCTCAAAACACTGTCGTTCTGAACGGCTGTTTCGCCTGCCGAGCCTATCTCAGCCGTAACGGAAGCGCCCTCCATAGAAGCGATATCCTTATACTTGTCCGCATTATCCTTTTTGATAACAGCGACCTGTCTGTTGTTTATATAAGGCGTAGAGAAAAGCATTTCTTTCGCAAGATCTTCGTTTATTGTCATACCGTTCCAGATAACGTCTATTGTCTTTGAGTTAAGCTCGAAAACCTTGTTGTTCCAGTCTATCTCCTGAAACTCGGGCTCAACGCCGAGCTTTTCGCAGACAGCTTTTGTAAACTCCGTTTCAAAGCCCGTAAGCTCATTGTTCTCGTCGAAATAGTTCATCGGCTCGAAATAAGTAATTCCGACAGTGAGTTTTCCTTTTTCCTGTATGTACTCCCAGTCTGTCTTTTCACTTGCCGAACAGCCTGCAAAAGCAAACACGCTCATTGCCGCGGCAAGAAATGCCGCCATAATTTTTTTCATTTTAATTGCTCCTTTTTATTTGTTGTTTAATTTTTGTTATGTCTTTTGAACTTAACGAGTTATTATACCATATTTTTTCACATTTGTCAAGGTCTTTGAGCAAAACGGGTACGCCGAGGAAAAAATTTGAAAAAATTTTTAAAAACCTATTGACAAAGTAGGCGATAGGGTTTATAATATAATCAACCTACTCGATTAGTAGGAATATAGAAAAATGAAAGGCAACCGAACAATGAAACGCAGATATTATGGACGATGTATGATCTGTTCTTCCAGATCCCGAATGTGCCGTTAAACTTATCGGCTTTTAAAAAACACAATAATATAATATTTTAGGAGGAACTTTTTATTATGTCAGACATCAGAAATTCACAGAACTGGAGCTTTGAAACAAAACAGCTCCACATAGGACAGGAAACCGCAGACCCTACTACAGACGCGCGCGCAGTGCCCATATACGCGAGCACGTCTTTCGTATTCCATAACAGCAAGCATGCCGCAGACCGCTTTGGGCTTCGTGACGCAGGAAATATCTACGGAAGACTTACAAACCCCACCCAGGATATTTTCGAGCAGAGAATTGCCGCTCTAGAGGGAGGCACGGGCGCTCTTGCTACCGCGTCGGGCGCGGCGGCAATAAACTATACCGTTTCTGCTCTCGCAAGAAGCGGAGAACATATCGTAGCTTCAAAGACTATCTACGGCGGCACTTATAATCTGCTCGCGCATACTCTTCCGCTTTCTTCGGGAATTACGACGACTTTTGTTGACCCCGAAGAGGAAAATACCTTTGAAAATGCTATCCAAGACAACACAAAGGCTATATTTATCGAAACGCTCGGAAACCCTAACTCTAACATAATCGACATTGAAGAAGTCGCAAAGGTCGCTCATAAACACGGTATACCGCTTGTTGTCGACTCGACGTTTGCTACGCCTTATCTCGTAAGACCGCTTGAATACGGAGCGGACATTGTCGTACACTCGGCGACAAAGTTCATCGGCGGTCACGGAACGGCGATAGGCGGCGTTATTGTTGACGGCGGATTTGACTGGGAAAAATCGGGAAAGTATCCGTGGATATCCGCGCCTAACCCCTCTTATCACGGAGTTTCGTTTGCACAGGCGGCGGGAAAAGCTGCGTTTGTAACGTATATCAGAGCGATACTTCTGAGAGATACGGGCGCGACGCTCTCGCCTTTCCATGCTTTCTTGTTCCTGCAAGGGCTTGAAACGCTTTCGCTGAGAGTTGAAAGGCATGTTCAGAACGCGCTGAAAATCGTCGAATACTTAAACTCCCACCCGCAGGTAGAGGCTGTTCATCACCCCTCGCTCGAAACCGAACCGAGCCACAAACTGTATAAGAAATATTTCCCGAACGGCGGCGGCTCGATATTCACCTTTGAGATAAAGGGAAATGCAGAAACTGCGCAGAAGTTTATAGACAATCTCGCTATTTTCTCGCTTCTGGCAAATGTTGCGGACGTAAAGAGCCTCGTTATTCACCCCGCAAGCACCACACATTCTCAGCTCACCGAAAGCGAGCTTCTCGAACAAGGCATAAAGCCCAACACTATCAGGCTTTCTATAGGCACGGAAAACGTAAACGACCTTATTGCGGCGCTAGACGCGGCGTTTAAAGCCGTTGAATAAATTTAATTTATGATTAAGGAGAACTGATTATTATGGCAAAGATTTATACTTCGGCAGACCAGCTTGTAGGCAGAACGCCACTTCTTGAACTTGTGCACATTGAAAAGGAGCTCGGACTGAAAGCAAAGATACTTGCAAAGCTCGAATATTTCAACCCCGCGGGTTCTGTAAAAGACAGAGTTGCAAAGGAAATGCTCGACGACGCGGAGAAAAAAGGCGTATTGAATAAAGACTCGGTAATTATCGAGCCTACGAGCGGAAACACGGGCATAGGACTTGCGTCCGTAGCGGCGGCAAGAGGTTATCGTATAATAATAGTTATGCCCGAAACAATGTCCGTTGAGCGCAGGCAGCTTATGAAAGCATACGGCGCGGAGCTTGTTCTTACAGAGGGCGCAAAGGGAATGAAGGGCGCAATAACAAAGGCGGAGGAGCTTGCGAAGGAAATTAAGGGAGGATTTATCCCCTCGCAGTTTACAAATCCCGCAAATCCCGAAGCGCACAGAAAAACGACGGGTCCCGAAATATGGGAGGACACCGACGGAAAAGTCGACTATTTTGTCGCGGGCGTAGGCACGGGCGGCACTATCACGGGAGCGGGCGAATATCTTAAATCGAAAAATCCCAACATAAAAATAGCCGCTATTGAGCCGAAGTCCAGCGCCGTATTATCGACAGGCGTTGCAGGCTCGCACAAGATACAGGGTATCGGAGCGGGGTTTGTTCCCGAGGTATTGAACACGAAGATATATGACGAGATAATTCCCGTTGAAAACAATGACGCATTTGAAGCGGGCAGGCTTATCGGCAAGAAAGAGGGAGTTCTTGTGGGAATATCTTCGGGCGCGGCGTTATGGGCGGCAATTGAAATAGCAAAACGCCCCGAAAGCGAAGGAAAAAACATAGTTGTTATTCTCCCCGACACGGGCGACAGGTATTTGTCGACCGAGCTGTTTGGCGAATAATCAACGATTAAACGAGGAGAAAGACGATGAAACTTGTATCCACCAGAGGACGCTATGCGCTGAGGGTAATTATTGACCTTGCGGAGCATGACAGCGGGAGCTATATCCCGATGAAAGAGATCGCTATGCGTCAAGGTATCTCGCTTAAATATCTTGAGCAGATAATGCCCGTGCTTATGAAGAACAAGGTCATTGACGGCGCAAGCGGAAAAGGCGGAGGATACAAACTTAACCGTCCGCCCGAGGATTATAAAGTCTGGGATATACTGACGCTTACAGAGGGCAGCCTTGCGCCTGTGGCGTGTCTTGATTGCGACGCGGAGAAATGCGAACGCGAAAGCGAGTGCCGCACTCTCCCGATGTGGAAAAAATATCAGGAAATGACGGAAGATTTTTTCAATAATATAAGCGTGGCGGACCTTATGAAGAAGTAAACAAGGGGGACCCTTTTGAAAAAGGGTCCCCCTTGAACCCCTCCCAAAACTTTTACGTGCCGCGCCTTTCGGCGCGGTTGGAAAGTGGAAAAGTTGTTCTCCTCTCTAAACTAATTCTAGCCTCCAGCATCTTTTTTTGATAACCAAAAAACTTTAATTCTCAAAAGTGCTTTTAAATTCTTACCTCTTACTTCTTCCCTCTTACATCTAAAAGGGGACTTTATGAAAAAGTCCCCTGTTTATTATTTTCCGCTCTAATTATGTGAAATCTCCGTCGTTCAGCATTTCTATACCGTGCTGTTTTAAAATGCTCTCTGCGGCTTCGTTGTCGCCAACTCTAAGCACCACATAAGCGTCAAGCGCGGGCGATGTGAACGCGTACATATAGTCAATGTTTATACCCGCTTTGTCAAGAACAGTCAGTATTCCGCTGAGCGAGCCCGCCTTGTCCGACATCTTTACCGCAAGCACGTCTATCGCCGACATTATGCTTTCGCCCTTCAGCGCTTCCTGTGCCTTTTCAAGATCCGAAACGATAAGCCTGAGTATGCCGCAGTCGCTGCCGTCGGCTATGCACATTGCACGAATATTAACGTTTGCGTCCGAAATGAGCTTTACTATTTCGGAAAGTTTGCCTGCCCTATTTTCAAGGAAAACAGTAAGCTGTTTTACTGCCATAAAAACACTCCTTTCATATCAGCTCAATCGTGGAGCTTGCGCTTGTCTATAACTCTTACAGCCTTGCCCTCGCTTCTTGCAACGGAATGAGGCGACATAAGATGTATCTTCGGGCCTATTCCCAGCATTGTTCTCATAGCGCTTTCGAGCTTTTTCTCCCTTGCCTGGATATCGCTTATCTTGTCGGAGAACTGCTCGGGCGGAAGCTCAACATTTATGTCGAGCGTATCGGTGTTGTTTACACGGTCGACAAGTATCTGATAGTTTGGCGGGTAGCCCTCTTTCAGCAATACCGCTTCTATCTGGCTCGGGAATACGTTTACTCCGCGTATTATCATCATGTCGTCGCTTCTGCCCATGGGCTTGCTCATCTTTACATGAGTGCGCCCGCAGGAACACTTCTTGCGCGAGAGAACGCAGATGTCGCGCGTTCTGTAGCGCAAAAGCGGGAACGCTTCTTTGTCGAGAGAAGTGAACACAAGTTCTCCCTTTTCTCCCTCGGGAAGTACCTCGCCCGTGTCGGGGTCGATTATTTCCGCATAAAAATGGTCTTCATTTATATGCATACCCGTCTGTTCTTCACACTCAAACGAAACTCCCGGACCGCTCGTTTCCGTAAGTCCGTAAATGTCATAAGCCTTTATGCCGAGGCTCTTTTCAATGCTTCTGCGCATTTCTTCCGTCCAGGGTTCAGCGCCGAAAATGCCTGCTTTGAGCTTGTTGTCCTCGGGCTTATATCCCATTTCCGCAAGGCTCTCGCCTATGTACGCGGCATAAGACGGCGTACAGCAAAGTATGGTAGAACCCAAGTCCATCATAAACTGTATCTGCCTTTCGGTATTTCCCGAAGACATCGGTAGCGTCAGACAGCCGACCTTGTGAGAACCGCCGTTAAGTCCGGGTCCTCCCGTAAACAAGCCGTAGCCGTAGCAAACCTGGCATACGTCCTCATTTGTGCCGCCCGCCGCGACAATTGCTCTCGCGCAGCATTCCTCCCAGATGTCGATGTCCTCCTGAGTATAAAACGCTACGACGCGTCTGCCTGTCGTTCCCGAAGTAGACTGGATACGCACGCAGTTTTTAAGATCCGTTCCGAGAAGTCCGTAGGGGTATGCGATCCTCAGGTCTTCCTTTGACAGAAACGGGAGCTTTTTAATATCGTCGACGCTTTTTATATCGTCAGGCGTTACTCCCTTTGCGTCCATAAGATCGCGATAATACTTCACGTTCTCATAAACGTGGCGTACTTGTTTTACGATCTTCTCGTTCTGGATCTCGAGAATTTTCTCGCGCGACGCGGTCTCGATCTCCGGCTGGTAGTAGTTGGGCATTTGCTGAACCTCCTTGTAATTATTATTCCCGAAAATCTATATCGGGTAATTTCCTGAAACTATGATGAAAAACCAAGCTCGAAAGCCTTTTTGTTTATTTCCACAAACTGCGGCTTTACGGTCTTTTCTATTGCAGAAAGCCATTTTTCTTTGTCAAGGTCGAAGTATTTTGCAAGCCTCCCCATAAGCACGATATTTACGGCTTTTGCGCTTCCCGCCTGCTCAGCAAGGCTAAGCGCGTCTGTCTCGTCAATGAAAACGCCCTTTGATTTTAATTCTTCGAGGACATTTTCGGGATATTCCGCCGCTCCGGTAATTACGGGCATGGGGTCTATCTGCCGGATATTTACGACGATCTTTCCGCCCTTTTTAAGACAGCTTACATATCTCGCCGCTTCGAGCTTTTCAAACGACACGATAAAGTCTGCTTCTCCCTCGGAAATAACGGGGGAATTTACCTTTTCTCCGAAACGAACGTATGTAACGACCGAACCGCCGCGCTGGCTCATTCCGTGAACTTCGCTTACTTTTACGTCATATCCCTCGTCGGTAAGAAGCACTCCGAGCAGCTTGCTCGCAAGCAGACTTCCCTGCCCTCCTACGCCTACTATCATCACGTTTTTTGTTTCCATATCCGTATCTCCCCTCTCTTAAACCTCAATTGCGCCCTTTGCGCAAAGCTGTGTGCATACCGCGCAGCCGACGCACTGCGTTGCGTCTATGACAGCTTTTTTGTCCTTTATACTTATCGCGGGACAGCCGAGCTTCATACACATCTTACAGCCTATGCACTTTTCGCTGTTTACCTTCAGCGCGGGCTTCGGCTTTACATATTTAAGCAGCATGCAAGGTCTGCGGGAAATGATAACGGACGGCTCGTTTACCGAAAGTTCTTCCTTTACGGCTTCTTCGCATTGTTTAAGGTCATAAGGGTCTACAACTCTAACGCGCTTTATTCCTATCGAATGTACAAATTCCTCGATATTAACGGCAGTCGCTGGCTCGTTCTTTATGTTGTAGCCCGTTGTGGGGTTCTGCTGGTGACCTGTCATTCCCGTAATTGAGTTGTCGAGAATAATTACTGTAGAGTTTGACGCGTTGTACGCAATGTTAACAAGCCCTGTCATTCCCGAATGCATAAATGTCGAATCTCCTATAACGCAGACGGTCTTATTTTCGCTGTCAGCGCCGCCGACCTTGTTAAAGCCGTGAAGTCCCGAAACAGACGCGCCCATACACAGCGTACTGTCAAGCGCGAAAAGCGGCGCGGCGCTTCCGAGAGTATAACAGCCTATATCTCCCAAAACGGTTATCTTGTTTTTAGCGAGGACATAGAACATTCCTCTGTGAGGGCAGCCCGCGCACATAACGGGCGGTCTGACGGGAACGGGCGCGTCAAGTTTTACGCTTTCGGGGAGCGTCAGCCCGAAAGCTTTTCTTATCGTCGTCTGGTCGTACTCTCCGAGCGGCGAGAACATCTCTTTTCCCACGCAATCAATGCCGATATTTTTAACAAACGTTTCGATTATCCCGTCAAGCTCTTCGATAACATACAGCTTTTCAACACTTGCCGCAAAGTCCTTTATGAGCTTTTCGGGGAGCGGGTTTACGATTCCGAGTTTAAGCACGCATACGCTGTCGCCGAAAACCTCTTTTACATACTGATAGCAAGTGCCTGCGCAGATTATGCCGATTTTGTTGTCCGTCCCCTTTTCAACGCGGTTGAGGGGGCTTGTTTCGGCAAATTCGGCGAGCTTTTTCGTGCGCTCCTCTACAAACGGGTGACGTTTTACGGCGTTTGCGGGAGCCATTATGTACTTCTGCGGATTTTTCTCATATGCGGGAAGTTCGATTTCCTTGCGTTCGCCAAGCTCCACAATGCTCTGCGAATGTGCAATTCTTGTGCACATTCTGAACAATACGGGCGTATCGAACTTTTCGGAAATATCAAACGCTTCTTTTACAAACGCCTTTGCTTCTGCCGAATCGGACGGCTCTAACATAGGAACTTTAGCGGCAATTGCATAATGGCGCGAATCCTGCTCGTTCTGCGAGGAATGCATAGCGGGGTCGTCGGCTACGAACATAACCATTCCGCCCGTAACTCCCGTATAAGAGAGCGTAAAAAGCGGGTCTGCCGCAACGTTAAGCCCGACGTGTTTCATAGCGCAAGCCGAGCGAGCTCCTCTCAGCGACGCGCCGAAAGCGGTTTCAGTCGCTACTTTTTCATTCGGCGCCCACTCGCAGTAGATCTCGTCGTATTTAGCGGCGAACTCCGTTATTTCCGTAGAGGGCGTTCCCGGATAAGACGAAACGAGTTTTACTCCCGCCTCGTAAAGTCCTCTGGCAATTGCCTCATTTCCGAGCATAAGTTTTTTCATTTGCAAAATTCCTTTCGTTTTATTTTAAATAAAAATAAGTTGATTTTTCTGTTAAACTATGCTATAATCATACTGTTGATTTAAATTAAAAGGAGATATAAATATGATTATAGATTTCCACACCCACACTTTCCCCGACAAAATTGCCGAGAAAACAATTGCCTATCTCGCAGAAAAAGGCAACGTAAAGCCCTTTCGCGAGGGTACTCTTTCCTCGCTCAAAGAAAGCATGAAGCGCTCGGGGGTAGATTATTCCGTGATACTCCCCGTGGCGACCGTTCCGAGGCAGGTCGTTTCGATAAATAATCTTGCCGCCGAGCTTAACGGAAAGGACGGCATAATCTACGCGGGCGCTATCCACCCCGATTATGAGGACATAGACGGCGCGCTTGATTTCATAAAGAACGCGGGGCTTTTCGGAATAAAGCTCCACCCCGACTATCAGGGAGTTTATTTCAACGACCCGCGCTGTCTTCGCATAATGGAGGGCGCGGCGAAACGCGGGCTTTATATCGTCACGCACGCGGGAATTGACGTAGGTTATCCCGACGACGTACACTGCACGCCCGATATGGTGCTTGAAGTTCTTGAAAAGCTGGGAGGAATAATCGACGACAAGCTGATCTTAGCGCATTTAGGCGGCTGCGACCTGCCCGATGAAGTTCTCCAAAAACTGTGCAACAAGCCCGTTTACATGGACACGGCGGTAGTGCTCGACCGTTATCCCGAAAAGTCGGTTGAAATAATCAAAAAGCACGGCGCGGACAAAATTCTGTTTGCAACGGACAGCCCGTGGGCCGACCAGAAAGCGTTTGTCGAGCTTTTAAAGAGCTTTGGATTTTCACAGAGCGAAAATGAAATGATGTTCAGCAAAAACGCCGAAAAAATTCTCGAAAGCGCGGGAAATGTGCTATAAATCATTATAACATTTTTGCAGAAAAAAGTCAACCCTCGGCGGGAAAATAGTTAAAAATAGACAAAAATGAACAAGGGGAAACCTTTTAAAAAGGGTTCCCCATTGTTGTCAAATGTTATTCATATAGCTTGTTGTTTAACAGGAAACGGATCATCATTATCTGAATGCATTTCGATCCACTTAACAACTTCGTTTGTAGCCACTCTTGTGATCTTGCCGTCTTCCTTGATTTCCTCGATATCGGTTTTCATCACTTCGATATCTTCTTTAATATCGCTGACGTCTGTTTTCAAACCGCTGACGTCTGTTTTCAAACCGCTGACATCTGTTTTCAAAACACTGACGTCTGTTTTCAAAACACTGACGTCTGTTTTCAAACCGCTGACGTCTGTTTTCAAACC
>CANQFZ010000013.1 GCA_947600065.1 uncultured Clostridia bacterium
ACGTTTTATTGGTCTGATACATCTTTCGGTTTAATCTCTTACCTCTTACCTCTTACTTCTTACCTCTTACATCTAAATTTGAGTTCTAGCCTCTTATTTCTTTTTATACGTTTTATTGGTCTGATACATCTTTCGGTTTAAACTCTTACCTCTTACCTCTAACCTCTTACATCTAAAAGCGGCGCTTTGTGGTTACAAAACTCCGCTTTCTTGTTTACAATTACAATATCCAAGCTTGAATGTCTATGCCGAGGAACTTTTTCTTCCTGAATCCGATACAGATACCTTGGTCGCCGTTTGCTTTACAATCGCCGTAAAATCCTATTTCGGGATAATAAAAACCGTCCTTTGAATGAGTTATCTTGCTGATATTAACGGCAATGGCGTGGATCTTTATTTCCTTTTCAACTTGGTCCTCGGAAACGTGTTTTTTCCTGCCAACATTGCCGTATGCGTCATTGACATATTCGGCAATCTCTTTTCGGTAATCCTCGATTTTCACATTCTCAATAAACCAGTTAAGGCAGGCAATTTCTTTTTCGGACAGCGCGAAATTGCGAGGTTTATAATGTCCTGTCTCGTCAAACTTATTGTCGCCCGTTGAAAAAACTTCAACCTTTTTCCGCTTTCCGAAAAGTTCGATGTAAATAGAATCCTCGTTGTTCAGTTGTTCAATCGGTTTCATTTGGTTCACCTCTGAAAATCACTTTATATCCGCATGGTGAGACTGCAGGGACTTCACTCCGAAATGCGTGTTTTCCTTTATGGCGCGTATGCCCTCGGCGCTTGCTTTTGCCGCCGCCATTGTGGTTATATACGGCACACGATGTTTTATCGCAGCTTTGCGGATATAGCTGTCATCGTGTGCGCTGGTCTTGCCTGCGGGGGTGTTAATAATAAGCTGAATTTGTCCGTTTGAAATTTCATCGGCAATGTTCGGTCTGCCCTCGTAGATCTTGAATATCTTTTCAACGGGAATGCCCGCTTCCTTTATCATGCTGTATGAATTGCCCGTTGCAACTATCTTAAAACCAAGGTCGCTGAATGCCTTTGCTATTTCCACAAGTTCGGGCTTGTCGCGGTCGCAGACGCTGAGAAGAACCGTGCCCTCGTTCGGAAGTCTCGTCTGTGTAGCTTCCTGCGCCTTATAATAAGCCTCGCCGAATGTGGGAGCAATACCGAGCACTTCTCCCGTTGAGCGCATTTCGGGTCCTAACAGCGGATCGACTTCGGGGAACATATTGAACGGGAACACCGCTTCTTTTACGCCATAGTGACCGATAACGCGGTCGTGAAGCTCGGGCACGGGAGATTTTCTTCCCGTAACGGGAGAAGTTATGATGTCCGTTGCTATCCTCACCATATTTATATCGCAGACTTTTGAAACGAGCGGCACTGTACGCGACGCGCGGGGATTTGCTTCAAGAACAAACACCGTGTCGCCCTCTATGGCGTACTGCATATTCATAAGTCCCTTTACGCCCATTTCAACGGCAATTTTCCTCGTATAATCCTTTATTGTTTCAATATGCTTCTGCGAGAGATTTTTCGCGGGAAGTATACATGCCGAATCTCCCGAATGTATTCCCGCAAGCTCAATATGCTCCATAACGGCAGGCACAAAACAGTTTTCGCCGTCGGAAATTGCGTCCGCCTCGCACTCTGTCGCGTGATTTAAAAAGCGGTCGATAAGTATCGGGCGGTCGGGCGTTACGCCTACTGCCGCGGACATATAAACTTTCATCATCTCGTCGTCATGAACGACCTCCATTCCTCTGCCGCCGAGAACATAAGAAGGTCTTACCATAACGGGGTAGCCTATCTTGTTTGCTATTTCAAGCGCTTCGTCAACATTTACCGCCATTCCGCTTTCGGGCATGGGTATGCCGAGCTTGTTCATCATCTCGCGGAACAAGTCTCTGTCCTCCGCTTCGTCAATGGTTTCGGGAGATGTTCCCAAAATATTAACGCCGTATTTTTTCAGATCGCTTGCAAGATTAAGCGGCGTCTGTCCGCCGAACTGTGCAATAACTCCGACGGGCTTTTCCTTTTCGTGGATAGAAAGCACGTCTTCGAGCGTAAGCGGCTCGAAATAGAGCTTATCGGAAGTGTCATAGTCGGTGGAAACGGTTTCGGGGTTGCAGTTTACGATTATCGACTCAAAGCCGAGTTTTTTCAGCGCAAGCGCCGCATGAACGCAGCAATAGTCAAACTCTATGCCCTGCCCTATTCTGTTGGGACCGCCGCCCAAGATCATAATTTTCGGCTTGTCGGTATTTACGGGGCTTTTATCTTCGGGGAGGTTATATGTTGAATAATAGTAAGCGCTGTCCTGTGTGCCGCTTACATGAACGCCCTCCCATGCCTCGCATATTCCCGCTTTAAGGCGCGCGTTCCTTATTTCCTCTTCGGAAACGGCGAGAAGCTGACTTAAATAGCGATCGGAGAAACCGTCCTGCTTTGCCTTTCTGAGAACGTCTGCGGTGGGTATGGTGCCTTTTAATTTTGCAAGCTCGTTTTCTTCTTCGACAAGCTCTTTCATCTGTTCGAGGAACCAATGCTTTATTTTAGTGAGCTGATATATCTCCTCAACCTCTGCGCCCTTGCGGAGAGCCTCGTAGATGATAAACTGACGCTCGCTTGAGATCGTGCGGAGTTTATCCAAAAGCTCGTCTTTTGAAAGCTCGTTGAAGTTCTTTGCATATCCGAGACCGTATCTTCCTGTTTCAAGGCTGCGTATGGCTTTCTGGAAAGCCTCTTTATAGGTCTTTCCTATGCTCATAACTTCGCCGACGGCTTTCATCTGCGTACCTATCTTGTCCTCGGCTTTCTTGAACTTTTCAAACGCCCACCTTGCGAATTTAATTACGACATAATCGCCGTCGGGAACATACTTGTCGAGCGTTCCGTATTTGCCGCAGGGTATTTCCGCGAGCGTCAGCCCGCAGGCGAGCATTGCGGAAACAAGAGCTATCGGAAAGCCCGTTGCCTTTGAGGCAAGCGCGGAAGAACGCGACGTCCTCGGGTTTATTTCTATAACAACAACTCTGCCTGTTTCGGGGTCGCGGGCGAACTGACAGTTGCAGCCGCCGATAACTTGAATAGCTTCTACTATCTTATAAGCCTGACGCTGAAGGTCAAGCTGAACGTCTTCTGGTATAGTAAGCATGGGCGCGGAGCAGAACGAGTCTCCCGTATGAACGCCAACGGGGTCGATGTTTTCTATAAAGCAGACTGTGATTATATTGTTATCCGCGTCGCGGACTACCTCGAGCTCAAGTTCTTCCCAGCCGCTTATACATTCTTCTACAAGAACCTGTCCGACAAGGCTCGCCTGTAATCCCCTTTCGCAAACGACTTTAAGCTCGTCTACGTTATATACCATTCCGCCGCCTGCGCCGCCCATGGTATACGCGGGACGAAGAACAACGGGATAGCGCAGTTTTTCCGCAATCTTTACCGCCTCGTCAACGGTATAAGCAACCTCGCTTCTCGCCATTTCAATGCCGAGTTTTTCCATGGTGTGCTTAAATTCTATTCTGTCCTCGCCGCGCTGTATAGCGTCGATCTGAACGCCGATAACCTTAACGCCGTATTTATCCAAAACGCCTGCCGTTCCGAGCTCGGAACAGAGGTTAAGTCCCGACTGTCCGCCGAGGTTTGGCAAAAGAGCGTCGGGGCGTTCTTTTTCGATTATCTGCGTCAGTCTGTCGACATTCAGCGGCTCGATATAGGTTATGTCCGCAACGTCGGGGTCTGTCATGATAGTCGCGGGATTTGAATTTACGAGAACTATCTCATATCCGAGCTTTTTTAAAGCTTTACAAGCCTGTGTTCCCGAATAGTCAAACTCGCAAGCCTGTCCTATGATTATAGGACCCGATCCGATGATAAGGATCTTGTTGATATCTTGTCTTTTTGGCATCAATAACTCCGTTCCCGCACCGCTATAGGTACGCATAAAAATAAAATAAAAAATTACAGGCAATACTCCCGTATTTTTACGCTATTTATTATCATACCATAAATTGAAAAAAATTTCAATAGCAATTCAACAAAATTCCCGACTTTTAAAAAAATTTATAAATAGTTTACCATTGTTCCAAAAAATATGATACAATAGAAATGTTGAATATTAACACGGAGGAACAATGATGAGAAAAAAGCTTTTGCTCGTATACAATCCCGTTTCGGGAACAGGCGGGATAATATCTTCTCTGCCCGACGTCATTTCGGCATTTACTGCGGCGGGATATGACGTTACGGCTCACCCGACCTCTCAGCAGGACGACGGAAAGCAGTTTATAGAACAATATGCCGATAATTTCGACCTCGTTTGCTCCTGCGGCGGGGACGGAATGCTTCATGAGCTTTTCTGCGGAATGAAGGGTCACAGCGGGAAATGCGGCTATATTCCCTCGGGCACGGTAAACGATTTTGCTTCTTCTATGCGTATCCCGAAAAATATCCCCGAAGCCGTGAAAATGATAATAGAAGGAAACTATAGAAATATAGATGCGGGAGAAATGAACAAAAACAGGTTTGCCTATATAGCGGCGTTCGGAGTGTTTACGGAAGTGAGCTATTCTACCAGCCACAATCTTAAAAGCGTTCTGGGTTCTTTCGCTTATTTCCTCGAAGGAGTAAAAAGGTTCGACCCGTTTTATATCAACGAAAAGGCGGCAAATCTGAAAATAACCTGCAACGACTATATTTACGAGGGAGAATTTTCTTTCGGAATGGCGGGAAACACGCTTTCCGTGGCGGGCTCGACGCTTGCCGTTCCGTCCGATGCGTCTATGGAAGACGGGCTTCTGGACTTTTTGTTTATCAGAACGCCGAAAACTCTCGCGGACTATGACAAGATACGCATTGCGCTTACAAACGAGGACAAGCCCTGCGACAGCGTTATACGCCTTAAAGCAAGCTCTTTGAAACTCGAATCCGAAAAGCCCATTGACTGGGATCTTGACGGGGAGTTTGGCGGGAGCATTTTAACTGCGGAATTTTCCGTGGACAAGCAGGCGATAACTATTGCGGCGCCCGAAAAGATTTGAAGTCTTATTGTAAGTTATCCCGAGCTTTCATAATTGAAAGATACAATAACAACAAAACACCGCTTTGCGGGGAAATGATATTCCCAAAACAAAGCGGTGTCTTTTATTATGAACTTTTTTTCTTCGACCTTGCGAATACAAAGAGCTTGCTGAAAATGTAATTCAGGACTATGACCACAACATTTGTAAAGACCTTTGCCAGAAGCTCGTACCACCCCGCGTGAAATCCCGTAAGATCCACCAGCAAGAACATAAGTATCACGTCCACCAAAAGCGTTGAAATTCTGGAAGCGTAAAATCTGAGCGCCTCGAGAAGTACTTTGCCGAAGGTTTTGTTTTCACTTCTGAACACGAAAAGCCTGTTTGTTATAAACGCAAACGTACTCGCAAATATCCACGAAAGTATGTTCGGAAAGACGGTGTTGCTTTCTATGCCGAAGCGGGAGGTAAGCATAAAGATCCACGAGAGCTTATCGGAAACGCTCTGCGCGTTTGGGAAAACCGCCCTGAAAACAATGTAACCGACTATTGATACAATTGTAGTGAGCACGCCGAAAATAAGGTACATTATTATTTCACGATATTTTCTGAAAAGCTCTTTTCTGCCTTCGCTTGTTTTTATAAGAGATATTATTTCGGAGATTTTTCCTTTTTGCATTTTTTCACTCCCTGTGGTAAAACTCATTCTGCGTATACTATTTTTTTTAAAAGCAACTATATTCTACCACATAATCAAAAAAAAATCAACTGTTTTTTAAAAACGGTTCAGTCTGTATAAAAAATGAGTAAATTCCCAAAGTAAATTCAACAGTGGAATTTACTGAAACCGTCTTGAGCGTAAAAATTTGTCAAAACTATTGACATGATAGACGATTTGAGTTATAATATATATGTATGCCGAAATGGTAGATTTATGGAAACAGACTGTAGATAAAGCCCCATCTACGTTGTCAGCGTAGCTGCGGCAGGCACAAAGCCTAGCCGCAGCCACGCTTCCTAGTATCTGGGACTTTCTCTACAGTCTGAAGCAGAACTTTTTATATAGTCTGATGGAAAATGTTTATTTTTGATGATATTGCACAAGATGATTATTTAAAAAGTCGGTATGCAAAATGATAGGTATCTTAAACGGAGGATTTTCTATGTCGGATTATCTCAGAAGGCTTCCCGTATATCTGCTGCTCGACTGCAGCGGGTCTATGACGGGCGAACCCATAGAAGCGGTAAAACAAGGACTTAAAACGCTTTTGTCGGAGCTTAAAAGCGATCCGCAGGCTCTCGAAACCGCCTATCTGTCAATTATAACCTTCGACAGCACGGCGAGGCAGATCTGCCCGCTGACGGAGCTTTTTTCCTTTAAAGAGCCGCAAATAAGCGCAGGCGGGGCTACGGCTCTCGGCGGAGCGCTGAAGGTGTTGGCTGAATGTATAAAAAACGAGGTGCGCTTATCTACCAATGAGCAGAAGGGCGACTGGAAGCCGCTGGTATTTATCATGACGGACGGCGCGCCGACAGACGATATTGATGAGGGAATAAACGCCTTAAAGCAGGTTTCGGCGGGAAACATCATCGCCTGTGCGGCAGGCGCAAATGCAAACACCGAGCCTTTGAAGAAAATTACGAACAACGTACTTATGATGAACAACCTTACAACGGGAGATATGGCGCAGTTTTTCGCGTGGGTATCAAGCTCGGTAAAGCTTTCATCAAAGAGCGTTGAAGCAAAGCCCGGCGAGGCTGTTGTTCTTCCTCCGCCTCCGCAGGGATTTGTGATAGTGCCTTAAATGCTTCGGGGGTAATTTATGAACGAATATTCCGAAACGAACAGTGAACAGCCCGAAATATCCGAACAGCAGGAAGTCACTGAACAATTGCCGAAAACAAGCGGGGAGAGCGAAAACAAAGCGGACGAAAACAAGCGCCTGTCGGACAGAGAAGTTATGGAGCATACCGCCAATATCTGGCAGTATACCGAAATAATCGACGACGGAACAGAAATGCACAGCGAATTTCACGAAAAGTTTTCAAAGACCGCTTTCGGAAATATCATAGGCGCAAGAGTGCGCGGAAAAGCACATAAGCACAACGGCACAAACTGCGACGATTATTTTGAAACGGCTTTTACGGAGAATTTTGCGGCGGCTGTCGTTTGCGACGGCGCGGGCTCACAAAGGCTTTCGCGTATTGGTTCGAGGATAAGCGCCCAAAGCGCGGCGAGTTATCTTAAAAATAATCTTTCGGAGCTGTTTTCAAAAGACGCTTCTATCAAAGACAGGCTTTGCGCCGATATAAGCTCCGAGGAATTTATGAGCGCTTGCGGAAGTATTGCTTCGCTTGTGCAAAATTCCGCGAAAGAAGCGCTCAAAGCGCAGAATGACGAGCTTTTAAAGCTTGAAAATGACGAGAGATATTTAAACGTTCTCGGGAGAAAGCCCGTTATCTCGGATATGTCGACGACATTCCTCGCGGCGGTGGTTGTGCCGCTTAATGACGGGAAACAGCGTTTCACCGCTTGTGTTCAGATAGGCGACGGCTGTATATGCGCGCTGGACACAAAGGAAAACGGCGAACGCTCCGTAAAGCTTATGGGCGAAGCGGACAGCGGAAAGTTTTCGAGCGAAACGGTCTTTCTCTCACAAAATACCGTAAGCGACGCGGCAATTGCCTCTAAAACGCGCGTCAGCAGAGGAAGCTCGGATATCATAATGATTATGACGGACGGAGTTGCAGACGATTATTTCCCTGCCGTTCCGATGATGCAAAGACTGTATATCGACCTTTGTTTAAACGGAATTCTTCCTATGGGCGGCGATAAAACGCCGAAAGCTCCCGCTCCGATAAGTTATCCCGCGGTATCGGCGGAAAGGCAGAACGTTGCGCTTCAATATGCGAAACAACTTGCAGAGGACACATCTCCCGAGAGCATGAAAACGCTCTGGGAAAAGCGCGATATGCTCGGAGCATATTCGCTCGAAGCATACGACATAAGTATCGGAGAAAAACCCGAAGAACGCCTGAGGGTATGGCTCGACAACTACAACGAGCGCACGAGCTTTGACGACAGAACGCTCGTTATAATAGATTTTAAAGTTTCTGAATAAGGACGTGTAAATTTATGCAGAGCGGCGAAATTATCCGCGCCGAATTTGAAAGCGGAGAGTCGATCGAATTTGTATTTGACGCAAACGCTCCGCGCGGCGGAATGAAACACACGTTTTTTACTCCCGACAAGAAATATGCGGTGCAGTTTTTCAACAACCCGAATGACGCGGCAAACCCGCTCATTCAGGATCGCATAAGGACAATAACGGGGATATACAATCCCACTGTTTCCGAAGAAAACGGCGGCGCGGCGGGAAATACCGAAAAGACCGCAGCATATTTCAGACAGCGGTTCTGCTGGCCCGTGGGGATACTGAAATATCCTGTTTTCGGCATTGTGTGTCCGACTTATCCGAAGAACTTTTTCTTCGGCGCGGACGCGTCTGCTGTGCTGAATTTAAAGGGCAAGGACAAGAAATCCAACTGGTTTACGGGGAAAAACAGGAAATACTTAGCTCCCGCAGAACGAGGAGATTTTCGTACAATGCTCGGCGCGGCAATAAGTCTTTGCCGCTCTATAAGAAGGCTGCATGTGGCGGGGCTTGCACACTCGGATCTGTCCTGCAACAATGTCCTTATTGACCCGAAAACAGGCTCGGCGGTCGTTATTGATATAGACAGCCTTGTTGTGCCGAATAAATATGCTCCCGAAGTTGTGGGGACAAGAGGATATATAGCGCCCGAAGTCCTTTCGACAATAATGCTTGATTTCAGAGATCCAAAGAGAAAACTGCCTTGCGTTCAGACGGATCTACATGCGCTGCCTGTGCTGATTTATGAATATCTGTTCTGCCGTCACCCGCTGATAGGTCCGAAGATCTACAGCAGCGCAAACGCGGAAGAAGATGATTTCCTTTGTCTCGGTCCGAGAGCGACATTTATCGAAGACCCGAAAGACACCTCGAACAGACCGCCCGATCTGAAATTTACGATAAACTCTCTTTCGGACGGACTTGAAAGGCTGTTTTTAAAGGCATTTTCGGACGGACTTCACGAGCCTTCGGAAAGACCGACGGCTATGGAATGGGAGCGCGAGCTGCTCAAAGCATGGGATAAGCTCGTATGCTGCGACAACCCCGCCTGCGAGAAAAAATGGTTTATACTGAGGGATAAGAACAGACCCGTCTGCCCTTTCTGCGGAAAAAGAAAAACCAAGGAAATAGTGCTTTTGGAGCTGAAAAGCGAAATGTACGGCAGAAAAGGCGTCTACCGCGACAAGAACGAGATAGCGGTTTTTGACAGAATGCCCGTATATGACTGGCACATTTTTTCAAACGTAAGAAACGACGAGAAAGCCGACACGCAGATGAGAGCATATATTGCGCTGCATAACGGAATGTGGCTCTTGGTTAACAGCGGCGCGGAGGGAATGTTGTCGCCGAGCGGAAGGCTCGTTCCGAAAGGAAGCGCGTTTGAGCTTAAAGACGGAGATTTTTTCAGGATATCGGCAAAGGAAAACGGGCTTTTATGTAAAGTGACCGTATGCAACAAAAGTTAATCAGCGGCAATACCGCTTGTATATCAAAACAGATCAAGAAAGGAAAACCTATGGAGAAATTTGGACTGACAGATGCCGAGGTCGCCGAAAGCAAGGCGAAATACGGCGACAACTCTATGACAGAGCAGGCTCACGAGAGCTTCTGGGATAAGCTCAAGGACAATCTCGGCGACCCGATGATAAAAATTCTTATCGTCGCGCTGCTGATAAACGTTGTGCTGGCTGTTCTCGGAATAACGGGAGTTATAAAAGAGGGCGCGCCCGAATGGTATGAGCCGCTCGGAATTTTCATAGCGATATGCCTGGCAACGCTCGTTTCGACATTCTCCGAATACAGAAACGAAAACGCATTCCAGAAGCTTCAAGAAGAGGCTTCGAGAATTATGGTAAAGACCTACAGAAACGGCGTTATCGCGGAAGTTGCGATAAATGACATCGTAGTAGGCGACGCTATTTTGCTCCAGTCGGGAGATAAAATTCCCGCGGACGGCATTATAATCGACGGCGACATTAAAGTTGACCAGTCGGTGTTAAACGGCGAGAGCCGCGAGGCAAAGAAAAAGGCAATTCCCGACGGTTGGAAGGATACCGACGAGAACACTAACTTCGACAACGAATACAAAGTATTCAGAGGCGCAGTCGTATGTTCGGGAAACGCCGTTATGCAGGTAACCGTTGTCGGCGACAAGTCCGTTTACGGAAAGATAGCGAGCGAGCTTCAGACAGATGACGACAGAGAAACTCCTCTGAAATTAAAGCTCGGAAACCTCGCGAACGGTATCTCAAAGTTCGGCTATATAGGCGGTATCGCTATTGCAATAGCAATGCTTGCAAAGACCATTTTGTTCGATACGAATTTTGACCCGTCGGCGTTCTTCTTTGCGGCAGACGGCGCTTTCCAGTGGATGGCGCTTGTTGAAGCGGTAATTCAGGCAGTTATGCTGGCGGTTATCATCATAGTTATGGCAGTGCCCGAGGGACTTCCGCTTATGATAGCGATAGTTTCCGCGCAGAATATGGGCAAGATGCTCAAAGACAACGTTCTTGTCCGCAAGGTTGCGGGAATTGAAACTGCGGGCTCGCTCAACATTCTTTTCTCCGATAAGACGGGAACGATAACCAAAGGCAAGCTCGAAGCGATAAACTTTATCGACGGCGCGGTAAATGAGCGCAAGACAATGAACGAAATAAACGGAAAGCTCAAAGAGCTTCTGTCGCTGTCTATCCACAAAAACACCCTCTCTATGATTAGCGGCGAGGGCAAAGACCGCAGAGTTCTCGGCGGAAACGCCACGGAGCGCGCTATTTTAGGCTATGGCATAGACAATATTTCAAACGCAAATGTAAAGGCAGTAAAGAACATTCCCTTTAACTCTACGAATAAATACTCCGCTACGCAAATAGAGGGCGAATACAACTTGACGCTGATAAAGGGCGCTCCGGAAAAGATCTTGCAGAGATGTTCGCATTATTATGACGAAAACGGAAGCAAACAGCCGTTTGATATGGCGAAGCTCAATGCGAAGATAGACGAGCTTGCAAACCGCGCGATACGCGTTTTAGCGCTTGCGACAAGCGAGGACGCTCTCGGGGAGGACGCTCTCCCCGACGGAAACAACTGGACGCTTATAGGGTGTCTCGGAATACGCGACGAGGTTCGTCCCGAATCCGTTACGGCAATCAAGGAAGTTAAGGGCGCAGGCGTTCAGGTCGTTATGATAACGGGCGACCGCCGCGAGACCGCTGTTGCAATAGCGAAAGAAGCGGGACTTATCGACGACGAAAAAACCAACCTTATGCTCACCTCAGACGAGCTTTCAAAGATGTCGGACGACGAGATAAAAGCAAAGCTCAAGGACATCAGAGTTATCGCTCGCGCGCTTCCTACGGACAAGAGCCGCCTTGTAAGGCTCGCGCAGGAACTTGACCTCGTTGCGGGAATGACGGGCGACGGCGTAAACGACTCCCCTGCCCTCAAAAAAGCCGACGTCGGCTTTGCAATGGGCGGCGGAACGGAAGTTGCAAAAGAGGCTTCGGATATTGTAATCCTTGACGACAACTTCAACTCTATAGACCGCGCTATACTCTACGGACGCACGATCTTCAATTCGATAAGAAAGTTTATAGTATTCCAGCTTACGATAAACGTTGCGGCGGTGCTTATCTCGTTTATCTGCCCGCTTATAGGGCTTGCAAACCCGCTCGACGTTATTCAGATACTCTGGGTAAACCTCGTTATGGATACCCTTGCGGCGCTTGCATTCGGCGGAGAGCCCGCGCTCACCCGCTTTATGCACGAAAAGCCCAAGCGCAGGACCGAGCCTATCATCAGCAAGAACATGATGTCGGAAATTATCGTCGGCGCAGGCTGGACGTTTGCGTTATCGCTCGTTATGCTTATTCTCGGCAACTATTCGCCTTTTGGAAACGACACGAGCTATCTCGAAAACTGGGGCTTAATAAGAGAAGCAACAGGCGACGCGCTGAAGCTTGACGGCGCACATGCTATACTCCACACGGCATATTTCGCGTTCTTTATCTTCATCGCCGTATTCAATGCATTTAACGCGCGTACCGAAAAGATGAACCTCTTTGACAACATCGGCAAAAACAAGGGCTTCCTTACGGTATTCGGCATTATCGCGGTAGTACAGATAGTTATGACCTATGTCGGAGGAGATATTCTTAACGGCTGGGGACTGAACGTTACGGAATGGCTGGTCGTTCTGGTACTCGGAATTTCGATAATTCCTATAGACCTTATAAGAAAAGCAATTGCGAACAGCGTTTCTAAGAAAGATTAAAATAACGTTTATTTAAAATAATTTTGCGGGGGATTTGCTTTGGCTGACAATAATGATAACATCAAAAGCTTAGAGCTTTTAATAGCCAAAGCAAGCCCCGACAGCAAAATAATGCTCCCGAAAGGCGAATTTAAAGGACCTCTTACTATTTCAAAGCCGCTGAAAATTATCGGCGAAAACACCACCGTCTGGACAGATAAAGCTCCCGCAGTTATCATAAAATCAACGGGAGTTAGCCTTAGCGCCATGCGTATCGAGGTTACGGACGGCAGACCCGAAAACGCGGCTTTGTGTTCGCTTTTTCCGTGTGAAATAAATGATGTGGAAATAAGCGGCGCTGTAAGCGGATTTGGGAGCGAAGACGGCTTTTTCGGCGTTCCGAGGACAATAGACCTTGGGGATTTTCAAGCCGAAGAAGAAAACACTTTTTTGACGACGGTCGTTGTTCCCGAAAGAACGGAGATAAAGGCGGAAAACATTACGTTTGAGCCGAGCGTTCTTTCAAAGGGTAAAAACGAGCTTCTGATAAAAGTAAGCGGCATACCGCATGGAACTTGTCTTTATTCCGAAGTCTTATTCAAATCTAAGTTTATAAGGAGAGCATATATTTGCGGAAAGGCGCTTTCTAATGCGGAAAAAGCCGACCGCAAAAGGATAGATTGTGAAAACTGTCACTCAGCTGATATTATAAAAAGCGCAGAGCTTTCTTTGCCGTCCGAAAATTCAATGCGTGAGGCGCTCATTCTCACACGGGGAATGAGAGTTCCGCTGGCAAAATATTCGGACATGAAATTTTCGGTATTTTTCAGCTGCAAGAATATGCCCGATAACTTAGACATTGACCCTTATGTTTTCCTTTTGGGGGAGAACGGAAAAGCGCTTTCGGATAAAAGTCTTATATTCTTTGGAAACGAGCGCTCCAAAAACGGAGAAGCCGTTTATTTCCCGAAAGACGGTCATGTTGAGATCGACCTGTCAAAAGCTGACGCGAAAATCAAAAGAGTTGTTCTGGTCTATTCCGTATATGCGGGGAACAATGCCCGCAACTTTTCAAAGGTCAGAGAGCCGCGGGTAAGCCTATGGACAGACCGCGAACGAGTTTCATTCGTTATGAATGATGTTTGCGAAGTTACGTCGGCTGTTGCGCTTGAATTTTACGTCTACAAGGACGAGTGGAAAATTTCCGCAGTCGGCGCGGGCTTTAAAGAGGGCATGGCGCGGTTTTGCAGGGAACTGGGAATACAAGTGGACGAGTAATCAAATTAACTTCTATTTATAAAAGGGTGGTCGTTTGAGATGCAGGAATTTACGAGATATGTGGGATATGACGATCCCGACAGTTTCAGAGGTCTGCTTATCGAAAAATTCGTAGCTGTACAGAAAAACGGTCTGTTCTTCAAAGGAAAGCTTCCTTCAGCGTCGGTCGAGGAGATAACAAACGCTTCGGGCTATACTGCGGCAAGCTTTGACAATGCCGACGACATAAAGAAAAGTCTGGATATGTGGCTGCATGACGCGAATATCCCCTGCGACAGCGCGGCTGTTGCAGAAGTTATGACAAAAGCAATAGCAGAATGCGGAGTAAACAAGAAAAATAACTTCTTCGTTTTCTTGTGCTGGATAATAAAATATCTAGCGAGCAGGCCGACAGAGCTTGTGTATATAGGCGGTGCTACTCAAAAAGAACTTTATTTCCTGCTGATAATGCAGGCTGCGGGAGTAAAGATAACGCTCGTCAGCTACGGACTTGACAAGGATTATGTAAAGCTTTTATATAAAGACAGGATAACGGTAAAAAGCGGCAGGATAAACGCTCCCTTACAGATAGATTTCACGAAGATCGACCTTTCAAAAGAAGCGGCTTTGGCGAGTATGAGAGCCGAGGGCGAGCGCGTAAGCGGTCTTGTAAAAAAACTTTCCACGAGCGCGGCGGGTATCTTTGAAGATTTTATCACAAGCCGACAAACGCGCGTTGTAAAAAACGGCGGCGTTTATACCGAGGACGGAGATATCCCCGTTTACTGTGCGGCGCTGCTGGGATATGACAGCGAGGACGTTTATACAAATATGCTTGTTAAATTCAAGGAGAGTTTTTCGGGACTTAAAAAACAGCTTATCTTTATAGAAAAGCCGCTTTCAAATCCCGACGCGGACGAGATAAAAGCCATAGGCTCCGTTACGAGAACAAGCACCTCGGGAATGATAGACGAAATGGCTATGCAGATAAATCTTCAGGGCGACAAGAACAGGACTGCTCTGGCGAGAAAGGCTCTCAAAGATCTGCTTTCGGGTCTGGGTACGGCAAATCAGACGGTCGTTTTTAACTATGCTATGAAGATCGTTACATGGCTTTACAGATGCACCCAGGCGAGAAAATATTCCGTGGCATACGAGGATATACCCGTTGTATTGTATTACGGCGACATATCGCAGTCCGAGGTCTATTTCCTGTTATTTATGTCAATGTGCGGGTTTGACGTTATATATATTTCGCCTAACCTCAACAATCAGAAAACTGTTGTAGATAAGAATGTTGACGGGAGAATTCAGATATTCTCACTTCCTCAATCAAAAGAGAGCGGAGAATATCCCAAAAAAGCCGTGAAGATGAAGGTATCTACCGTTGCATACAATGCCGAGCGCGACCTTGACACTATGCTCTACAACGGCGATACGGGAATATTCAGAAGCTTTCAGTTTCCGAACAGTCAGAGCGTTACGCTCAAAACGACTTATGAGGAAATAGCAATTCTCTGGAAGCAAGAGGCGCGCTTCAGACCTGGATTTGCAACGGCGGGAAATCTTGTATCGGTGCCGAATATCTTCGCCAAAATAAGCGGTGTTCAAGACGGCGACACGGGAAAATACTGGGACGGAGTTAGAGATAAACTTACTCCCGAAACGATACTCATAATAAAACAGCCGAACAAAACCGAAACGAGCGCGACAGATCTTTCCGTATACAGACAGTTTTACAGAAACGGAGAAATTGACGCAGAAAAGCTAAAAAGCAGTATGCTCAATAAATACAGCTATCTTCCCGACAGGATACAGGATATGCTGTTCTATAAGCTTCAGGAAACGTGTTCGAGCAGATTTCTGAAACTTGACGGCGACGAGCTTATGTGCTCCGTCCTGCACTATGGAATGAATTTAAGTCGAGAATTTTTGCAGATGGTACAGCAGTTTGACTTTACGAAAAAGATCCCGAAGCTTATATACATCGACGCAATAGAAGATACCTTTACGCTCGAAGAATGTATACAGACAGTTTTATGCAGCCTAATAGGATTTGACGTATTGATATATACGCCGTCGGGCTATAAAAACCTCGAAACCTATGTAAAGAACGACGCTTTCGAGGAGCATATAATGAACCAGTTTTTGTACAAAACGGAGATTCCGAAATTTAAGATACCCTCCGAGGATAAGAACAGCGGTTTTTTCGGAAAGCTGTTCGGGAAACATTAAACCGAAAGGATAAAACATTATGGGACTTCAGTTTACCCCCTCCTCAGCACAGCCGCAGGCACAGGCTCAGCCTACAGAGATAGCTGCTTCGGGAACGGTTGTTACAGCACCCGCAGACGCTGCTCTTGACGCAAAGATCGAAGAAGCAAAGAACTTCAACATCGTAGTAAAGACCGATGAGATCAAACAGCAACTCGCTACAAGCGATGAGATCGACAAGCTCGTTTCTACTATCAACGTAAACGACAGCCAGACTATCGTTAAGTTCGGAGCAGAAGCCGCAGATGAGATCTCGAGAGCTTCCGACCAGGTTTTAAACTCCATGAGCATCGACCAGATAAACGACACGGGCACAATGCTTAAAAATCTCGCGGCAATTATGGATCAGTTCGACATCAAGGAAATTCAGGACGACAAGCCCGGTTTCTTTGGAAGCCTCAAGAAAAAGATCGAAAAGATCCTAAACAAATACGACACCATGGGCAAGGAAATAGACAAGATCTATGTTCAACTCAAGCAGTATGAAAGCGAGATAGAACAGGCAAACCATAAGCTCGACTCGATGTATGACGCTAACATCGGATATTATCAGCAGCTCGTAAAGTATATCATGGCGGGCGAACAGGGCGTAAAAGAGCTCGACGTGTTTATCGAGGACTACAAGAAGAAAGTTGAAGCAGCTCCCGACGACGGAACTATCCGCATGGATCTTTCAAATTTACAGCAAATGCGTGAAATTCTCGACCAGAGAGTTATGGATCTAAAGATAGCGGAAAACGTTGCGCTCCAGACCGTGCCTATGCTGAAGACAATGGAATACTCAAACTTAAATCTTGTACGCAAGATAAACTCCGCATTTATCATCACCATGCCCGTGTTCAAGCAGGCTCTCGCTCAGGCTATAATGCTCAAGCGCCAGAAGATCCAGGCTGAAAGCCTTGCGGCTCTCGACGAAAAGACAAACGAGCTGCTCATAAAGAACGCTCAGAATACTGTCGAGCAGTCAAAGATGGTTGCGTCTATGTCGGCTACTTCTTCTATAAAGGTTGAAACTCTCCAGCAGACATGGCAGACCATTGTAAACGGTATCGACGAGGTTCAGGCTATCCAGGATCAGGCTCGCGAAAAGCGCAAGGCTGACGCAGTTGCTCTTGAACAGATAAAGGCTGATTACAAGAGCAAAATGAAGGCATAAAATTCAGGCTGTATGTATAAGCTGTAACAAAAACCGCTTTGTAACGGGGATTTCCCAAACAAGGCGGTTTCTTTTTTTGTTTAACAAAACGGGCGGCTACGGCATAAAATATCTTGCGTGGGTTAGTGAATCAAAGCAAAACTGCACGAACGAAAAACTCTGCATTTTTTGCACGACCGACGCGGGGTAAAAACCACAGCCGCGCCGATGGTGGCAGAGCTTGTGCAATGCCCGCGAATAGCCGGAGGCTTTCAACGGCTGTTTAAAATACCCAATGGCTAGGGTGACAGTATACAGTTTACAGGGTAAAGTATTCAGTAATTGCTATGACCTAACGAACTGTATACTATCATCTGCCAACAAGGAGAGCGAGGGGATCCCAATAGGGGTTCCCTCGCAATCTGTTATAAGGAAAATTGAAAACATTTTTATCCGAATAAATACCGCCCTATGCATCATCAGTAATAACTGAAAATACAAAAAGGGCGGCGAGCCGTTTTTGGCAAATTATTGTCTGATATAAATGCCCTGCTCTTCGATATAATCTTCAAGCTCCTGTTTCATATCGCGAATTTTTTCCTCGTCTTTTGTGACTTGGTCGTTCGTTTTCTGTTCGGTGTTTTTCTCTTTATCGTCCATGACAGCGTTCACCTCCAAAAAGCTCCCTGTATTTAAGCATGCGGCAAGATGTCTGCACACTTTTTTAATTGATGGTTTAGAAATTAAGCTCGTCGTTATCTCGGCTTTTTTACTTTTCTTATCTTAACTCTTATTGCGCCTGTATCGGGCTGTTCGGTTGCATTATTTGCAATGTTCGCACCGTTTTGTTCATTTATGCTGTTTGCGGCATTATAAGCCTGCTCGTAAAAATATATCTGAGAGTTAAGAGCGGGCGCGCCGTTTTGCTGTACACGGCGATATTGTCCGTCAGACATAAGCTCGCGGGCTTTTACATTGTCCTTCATACAAATGCTGAAAATATCGCAGACCCTGTCCGCAAGCGCTTTGTCAAGAACAGGCGCGGCAACCTCTACCCTGCGCTCGGTGTTTCTTGTCATAAAGTCCGCGCTCGAAATATAAACTCTGCGGCGTTCGTCCTTTCCGAAAATGTAGATACGGCTGTGTTCGAGAAAGCGCCCGACGATAGAAATAACGCGGATATTTTCGGTTTCTCCGGGAACTCCAGGAATAAGGCAGCATATCCCTCTCACTACAAGCTCTATCTTTACTCCCGCGCGCGAAGCCTCGGCGAGCTTTTCAATAAGATCCTTGTCTGTGAGCGAATTTATCTTTATCGCAATATAACCGTCCGCGCCGTAGGTTATCTCGTTGTCTATAAGCTCGACAATGCGGCTCTTAAGCCCTTTAGGAGCGACAAGCAGCTTATTGGTGCTTTCAACAGTGCTTTCCTCCGTGAGAGCGTTAAACACAACGGAAGCGTCTGCGCCTATCTCCTTGTTTGCGGTCATGAGCGTAAGGTCGGTATAGAGCTTTGAGGTCCTTTCGTTGTAATTTCCCGTGCCGACCTGGGTGATATAGCTTACGTCCGTTCCGTCGCGGAGCGTTATGAGAAGAAGCTTTGAATGGACTTTCAGTTCTTCGAGCCCGTAAATAACGTTTACGCCCGCGTCTTCGAGCTGTTTTGACCAGCCGATGTTGTTTTCCTCGTCAAACCTTGCTCTGAGTTCCACAAGCGCCAGAACGTCCTTTCCGTTTTCTGCGGCTTTGTTCAGGGCGTTTATTATCTTGCTGTCGCGTGCAACGCGATAAAGGGTTATCTTTATGGACGAGACATTCGGATTTTCCGCCGCCTCGTCGAGCAGTCTTATAAACTGATTTATGTTTTCATAAGGGTAATTGAGCAGAATGTCCTTGTGCTGTATCTGCTCTATAAGCGAAACATTTCGCGATATGGAAGAAGGCTGCTGGGGAGTGAGTGGTTCAAAAAACAGGCTCTTTTCCTTTTCGAGCCGCTTTTCAAGCAGGTTCATAAAGCTTAGTGAAAGCGGAGAGCGCTGCTTGAAAACAAACGAATGTTTTACATCGAGCACCTTTTCGAGAAGCTCGACGCTCTCGCTGTCGGGATTTCCCCAGAACTCAATACGAACGGGCTGGAGCTTTTTGCGCTTTTTTATGAGCTTTGACATAATGTCCCTGAAATCCACATCATGGTCGAAAAGCGCCTCGTCTATGGGAATATCGGCGTTTCTCGTAACTCTGAAAATACAGCGCGACTCGATGATAAAGTTTGAAAATACCTGTTTTGCGCAGTGGCTTATTATCTCCTCAATGAGCAGGAATTTTCCGCTTTTGGGGAGGAATACCGCTTTCGGAAGATTTTCGGGAACGGGCAGTATTCCGAAGGTGCAGCGTGTTTCGGTCTTTTTTCTTATCTTGCAGCCGACATAGACCTCTCCGTTTTTGAAAAACGGAACGGGGTGTTTCTTATCGACAAGCCCCGTAAACAACAGCGGGAGCACCTCGCGCATAAAATATGCCTTGAAAAAGGCTTCGTCCTGCGGAGTGAGGCTGTTTATCGGAAGATGTTCTATCCCATATTCCGAAAGCCCTTTCATTATTTTTTCATACGCTTTATCTTTCGGAGAAATGAGCTTTCTTACGCTCGATGATATCTCCGAAAGCTGTTCTTTCGCGGTCATATTTGTTTTGTTGTCGCGGTCTTTGGGGTCGTAATTCATCTTGTCGAAAAGACTTCCGACCCTTATCATAAAGAACTCGTCAAGATTTGAGCAAAAAATGCTCACAAATCTCAGACGCTCAAAAAGCGGCGTGTTCTCATCAAAGGCTTCTTCAAGGACACGTTCGTTGAATTTAAGCCACGAAAGCTCGCGGTTTTCATAAAAGCCCAATTTTTGTCCCTCCGATTATTACTTTTGGCTTTGCATTTTGAGATATGCATTTATAAATCCGTCAAGATCCCCGTCCATAACGGCGTTTATATTTCCGCTCTCAAAATTTGTGCGGTGGTCTTTGGCGAGAGTATACGGCATAAATACATACGAGCGTATCTGGCTTCCCCATTCGATCTTTAATTGTTCGCCCTTTATGTCGCTTATCTTTTCGAGATGTTCCTGCTCTTTTATCTGAATGAGCTTACTCATCAGCATCTTCATTGCAAACTCGCGGTTCTGAACCTGCGAACGCTGGGTCTGGCAGGCTGTGACAATGCCCGTAGGCTTATGGATAAGTCTGACTGCCGAGCTTGTTTTGTTTATATGCTGACCACCCGCGCCGCTTGAACGGTAAACTTCCATTATGAGATCTTCCGGGCGTATTTCTACAGAAATGTCTTTTTCAATTTCGGGCATTACTTCAACGGAAGCGAAGCTTGTATGTCTCCTTCCTGCCGCGTCGAACGGCGACACTCTGACAAGTCTGTGAACGCCGTGTTCGCTCTTTAAAAAGCCGTATGCATTAAAGCCCTCTATATGGATAGAAGCGCTTTTTATTCCCGCTTCGTCCCCGTCGAGAATGTCGAGAATTTCGGTTTTGAACCCGTGGGAATCCGCCCATTTCGTATACATTCTCACAAGCATTGACACCCAGTCCTGCGCCTCTGTGCCGCCTGCGCCCGCATGAAATGAAAGAATTGCGTTTGAGCTGTCATATTCGCCCGTGAGGAGCGTTGAGAGCTTTTGTTCTTCGAGAGAGGTCTTTACTTTTTGCGCAAGTTCTTTTACCTCGCCCAACATACTCTCGTCATTTTCTTCTTCCGCAAGTTCTATCATCGTCAGAACATCATCGCGGTTTGAACAAAGCTTATTGTATTCCTCGATCGTCTGCTTATAGTGCCCGATCTGCTGAAGAATAGCACTCGATTTTTCCGCATCGTCCCAGAAGTTCGGCTCTGTCGTTTTCATCTCAAGCTCATCAAGCTTTATCTTTACCGCGTCCAGATTTAAAGCAGAGCGAAGATCGTCGAGCTCGGGCTTTAAATTTTCCATTTCCAGGCGCGTTTCATCATATTGTATCATATAAAAAATCCTTTCGTTACTATAGGTTTGAATTATTATAAAAAGCCAAGCCCGTCAGTAACGCTTTTCGTCAGAAAAAATATGCATGGGTTATCTGCCTTTCGATTATTTTGCAATGTTCCGTTATTAAGAACAATTCGCTGTCTTTGAATTATTATACATCATTATTTAAAAAATGTCAAGCGTCGAAAAAATGTCCGCCGATGATCGGGCTTAAATCGGCTCTGTCGCTTTTCTCAGCCACTCTTTTTCTTCTTCGTCCATAAGCGGCGAAAGCTTTTCAAAAACGAGCGCGTGATAATCGTTTAGAGTTTCAATTTGATGAGGATCAAGATACTTCTTTTCAATTCCCTCGCGGTCAAAAGGAACGAGCGTAAGCGGCGAAAATTTTAAAAATCCCGTTTCATTGTCAGCCTCGCACAACAGCAAGCTCTCATGCCTTATCCCGAACTTTCCCTCGACATACAGCCCGGGCTCGTCGGAGGTTATCATTCCTTCTTGAAGCGGCACTTCCTCTGCCGCGCGGCAGCTTATGCGCTGGGGGCCCTCGTGGACGTTCAGCACAAAGCCTACTCCGTGACCCGTGCTGTGTCTGTAGTCATAACCGTTCTGCCAGAGCGGTTCACGCGCGGCATAATCGAGGGTGCTTCCCCTCATGTCTTTGGGGAACTTTGCCGCAAGAAGGTTTAAATGCCCCGCGAGCACAAGCGTGAATGCGCGTTTTTCTTCTTCGGAAATTTCTCCGAGCACAAAGGTTCGGGTTATGTCGGTCGTGCCGTCAAGATAATGCCCGCCCGTATCTGAAAGCAACATTCCGCGCGGCTTTATCTCCGCGTTTGTTTCCTCCGTCACCGAATAATGCACTATAGCTCCGTGTTCTCCGTATGCCATTATCGGCGCAAAACTCTGCCCGAGGTAGTTTTCTCCGAGTTTTCTAAGCTCTTCGAGCTTTTCCGCCGCAGAAATTTCGGTCACTTTTTCAAAACCTACAGATGACTTCAGCCATTTCATAAAGCGCGTTACGGCAAGTCCGTCGCGGATATGAGCGTTCTTTTCGCAAGATATCTCCACATCGTCCTTTATTGCTTTAATAAGCTCTATGGGGCTTGGAGCATGTTTACCAATTGATTGCGACTTCTTTGAGGACTCAAGTGTGTGATTAGCGGTTTTTACGTCAAACCAAATGGACTTGTTATATGCTGCTATTTCGCTGTAAATATCGTTGTAATCAAGAATTTCGATATTGTCGGCTTTAAGTTTTTCTACTATCTCGTCGCTGAATATCGTTTTATTCGCAAACAGCTTTGTGGGAGAGTTGTCCGTAAATATCATCATAAAAGCCAAAAACAGCGGACAGTATTCAATATCCCCGCCGCGCAGATTTAAGGTCCACGCTATCTCGTCAAGCGCGGAAACGACAAGGCAGTCTGCTTCTTTCTCTTTCAGTTTCTCACGGATAAGAGCTATCTTTTCCGCTCTTGTCCTGCCGCAATATTTTTCGGGCAGCATAAAAACAGGTTCTGCCGAAAGCGGCGGGCGGTCTTTCCAAACGAGCTCTCCGAAATCAATATCGGTAAGAAGCGAGGCTTTCTTTCTGAGATCACGCTCGAGAATAAATGCATACATATCTGAAACCGTTCTCCCGTCAAATCCGAGCACGGAATTTTCGGGCATTTCATTCTTTAGGAAATCTTCTATAGTCGGCGTTTCGCTGTCTCCCATTTTCATAAGTGAAATGCCGCTGTCCGAAAGTTCGCGTTCAGCCTGTAAAAAATAGCGCCCGTCCGTCCAGAGAGCCGCTTTGTCGAGCGTTACGACAAGCGTTCCCGCAGAGCCCGTAAAGCCGCTCAGATACTCGCGGAGCTTGAAGTACTCTCCGATGTATTCCGAACAGTGAAAGTCGCTCGAAGGGATAACAGCCGCGTATATTCCCTTGCTTCTCATAACTTCCCGAAGCATTTCAATTTCTTTTTTCATTGGTTTTACACCTCGCAATAAGAACGCTGTGTTTCCCGCAGGACAGTCCTTTTTTCAGATACAGCGGGCTGTCCGAAGCGGAATTTTCATCAGCGTAAATTTCATATTCATAGTTTTTATCAATTACAAGTTTTTTGTCGGTAGGGTTTATTATCATCACAAACTTTTCGTTTTTCATGACAATAAAGCCGTTTGTTTCGGAAAATGTTCCGCCGCCGAACTCATTCAAAAACCGCTTTCTGAAAGCTAAAATTCCTCGGTAATATTCGCAGAGAGCGCGATTTTCGGAGATCATATCCCACTTTATGGAGTTTATGCTGTCGGGGAGGTCATAGCTGTTCGAGCTATGATTTTTGGTTCGGAGAAACTCCTGACCCGAGTGCAGGAATAAAATGCCTTTTGATACTGCCAGAAGCGCAGCGGCTGTTTTTTCGAGAGGCATTATTTTGCGTTTGTCATGTGTTTTAAGCGCAATACATAGCCTGTCAAAAAGCGTGTGGTCGTCGTGACATTCGGCATAATTTATCGTCTGCGATATTTCGCAAATACCGCGCTTTCCTAAAACGGCATTTTTTATCGGCTCAAAGCGCCCCATATTCCCGCACAAAAATCCCTTGTCGTTTACGTCAAAGACATTCCCGCGAAGCGCGTCGCGGAAGCTGTCGCTGAAAAAAGCAATTCCCGAAAGCCTGTCTGCGTTTTTAAGTACCGCGCGGCGGTTTTCCGAAAGAGCGCTCTCCCCGCCTGTCCAGCCCTCTCCGTAAATGAGAATGTCGGGGTTTATTGCTTTCAGCTTTTTTCGGATAAACCTCATCGTTTCAATATCCAGAAGCCCCATAAGGTCAAAGCGAAATCCGTCCAGATGATATTCTCTTGCAAGGAATGTGACGCTGTCAAGAATAAACTTCCGCGCCATTTTCCTCTCGCTCGCAAACTCGTTTCCGCAGCCCGAGCCGTTTGAAAATCCGTTCTCTCCCCTGAAAAAATACCCCGACACCTGCCGCTCAAAAACAGACCTTCCCGCGTCAAAAACGTGATTATAAACAACGTCCGCTATAACTCCCATTCCCGCGTTATGGACCGCCATAACAAGTTTTCTTAGTTCAATTATCGCGTTATCGACGGCATAATAACCGCAGGGAGCGTTATAAAAACGCGGGTCGTATCCCCAGTTATATTCTCGTTTATTGTAATCAAAATCGAAAACGGGCATGAGTTGTATATGCGTTACGCCGAGGGTTTTTATATATTCAAGCCCGCAGACGTCGCCATAACTGTTCTTTACATTCTCTTCGCAAAACGCAAGGAATTTTCCGCGGTTTGAAAAGCCCGCGCTTTCGTCCATAGAAAAATCGCGGACGGAAAGCTCGTAGATTATCGGGTCTTTAATTGAAACGGGCTTGTCGTTTTCCCAACCGAGCGGCGCGTTTTTGTCCATATCCGTTATGATACCGCGCGTTCCGTCTTTGTTTATAAGATATGAATAGCTGTCGGAAAACTCTCTTTCCTTGCCGTTTTGAATAACCGAAAAGTCATACTCTTTTCCCGAAAGGTCTCCTTTTACTTCAAGCTCGAAAACGCTTTTGTTACGTTTCATACGGACTTTAAAAATACGCTTGTTATCCGCGTTGTAAAGCCTTAAAAAAGCCTTTTCGGCAAAAGGCTGCCAAAATCTGAAAAGCGTTTTATTCGGCGAATAAATTGCTCCCAATTTGCCGCGAAAGCCGCTCTTTTCGATTATTTTAAGCTCACTTTTTGTCATCATCTTCAAACCTGTCAAGAAAGCTGTGTATCCCGTCGCTGTCCTTGTATGAGATTATCCTGTCAAGGCGGACGTTATGCACGCTTCGGAAAATGTTCACGGCTACCTGCGGATTTTCCTCGCAAAGCTCTGCGATAAGCCGCTTTATCGCCGCACGCTCCGAGCCGTTTTCGCGGTCTTTAAGCGCGCAGTCGCAGCCCGCTCTTTCTATTTTGCACCTGTCCGCCCACTCGATTATGTCCTTTTCACGGACAAAATACAAAGGACGGATAAGCTCCATTCCCTCAAAATTCTGAGCCTTTACGCGCGGGAGCATTGTCTGAGCCTGCCCGCCGTAAAGCATACCCATAAGTATGCTTTCTATTGCGTCGTCGAAATGATGTCCGAGAGCAATTTTGCCGCAGCCGAGCTCCTTTGCTTTTTTGTACAGCAGTCCCCTGCGCATTTTTGAACACAGAAAGCAGGGGTTTTTCTCCTTTTCAACGAGCCTGAAAACATCGGTCTTAAAGATCGTAAGATCAACATTGAGGCGCTCTGCGTTTGACTTTATAATACTAAGCGTCTGCTCGGAAAAGCCCGCGTCCATTGTGAGATATTTTACGGATATGGGTGTTTTCCCGTAAAGCTCGTATCTGCGAAAGAGCGCCGCAAGCAGAAGCGAATCTTTTCCTCCCGAAACGCAGACGCATATTTTGTCGCCGCTTTTAAAGAGCCTGTATTCTTCTATTGCCTTATAAAAAGGCTTTGTAATGCCGTGGGCAAAATCTTTGCTGAGGCTGTCGAGAATTATGTCTTTCATAGGCGCATATATATCTCGGCAAATTCTTTGAGCATTTTCGCGTGTTTGTTTTTCAAGGCTTTTTTGCCTATTCTCCAGCTCCAGTTTCCGCCGAGAGTGGACGGCAGGTTCATTCTTCCCTTTTTGCCGAGCCCTAAAATGTCCTGCGCGGGAATTATCGCAAGGTTTGCGGGAGAAGCGTATGCCGCGCGGATAGCGCAGTTGTTGAGCTTCATGGAAAACAGCTTTCCGAGATACTTTCTGCACATCGCCTTGGTTTTAAGATCCGCTTCGGAATACCACTGCGCAAATGTCGCGTTATCGTGTGTTCCCGTATAACAAACGCAGTTCTTCGGATAATTGTGCGGGAGATGATCATTGTCGGAGTTTTCGGGATTAAACCCGAACTGAAGCACTCTCATTCCCGGAAAACCGCTTTCGGCTAGAAGCTGTTTTACGCTGTCGAAAATATCTCCGAGATCTTCGGCGATTATATCCGCATTCGGAACTTCTTTTGCGATAATGTTAAACAAATTCATGCCCGGACCTTTTTCCCAATTTCCGTGTTCTGCCGTTTTTTCTCCGAACGGAATTGCATAATAGGTGTCAAATGCACGGAAATGGTCAATTCTAAGCATATCGAAAAGCTCGGCGGATCTCTTTACTCGAGCCACCCACCATGCATAATCGTTCATCTTCATGGCCGCCCAGTCGTAGAGCGGATTTCCCCAGAGCTGACCCGTCTTTGAAAAATAATCGGGTGGTACTCCCGCAACACGCCTCGGATTAAGTCTTTCGTCAAGCTCAAACAGATTAGGCTCTGCCCAAACGTCCGAGCTGTCGGGGGAAACATAGATCGGTATGTCTCCAATTATCTTAATGCCTTTTTGCGAACAGGTATTATGAAAGCGCGTCCACTGACGGAAGAAAATGTACTGGCAGAACTTGTGATAGCGAATTTCTTCCGAAAGATCTTCGGAATATCTCTTTACAGCGTCCGCGCGGCGGAATTTTATATCGTCGTCCCACTGCGTCCAGGGTCTCCCGCCAAACTTGCTCTTAACCGCCATAAACAGCGCGTAATCATCGAGCCAGCTTTTCTGTTCAAGCGCAAAGCCCGTAAACCCGACGTCGTCCGTGAAATTTGCGAGAGCTTTATGCAAAAGCTCCGAGCGTGTTTTCGACACCTTTTCATAATCGACCACAAGCGGGTCTGCGCCATAATCGGCGTTTTCACACTCTGTTTTTGACAGAAGCCCCTGCTCGCAAAGCTCGTCAAGGTCTATCATAAGCGGATTTCCCGCGAATGACGAGAAAGGCTGATAGGGAGAATCCCCGTATCCCGTAGGTCCTATAGGAAGCACCTGCCAGTATGTCTGACCTGCGCTTTTGAGCCAATCCGCAAATTTCTCGGCTTCTTCTCCGAGAGTTCCTATTCCGTATTTTGACGGAAGCGAGGTTATATGCATAAGAACTCCGCAGCTTCTTTTATCCATAAGAACACTCCTTTAAAATGCATTTTCCGTAACTGTCGGTTCATCTGTTCCAGTATTTTCTGTCAAGGCTTCTAAAGCCTATAGCCTGTGAAATGCAGGCTCTGTCTATATCTTTCAATCCCGCAAGGTCTGCACATGTTCTTGCCACCTTTAAAATCCTGTCGTATGCGCGGGCGGAAAGTCCGAGCCTGTCAAACGCCGCTTTGAGCATATCGCCGGCATCGGGCGTCAGTCGGCAGACTTCGCCGATTATATCTGATGTTATGCGGCTGTTTGACTTTATATTCGTGCCCTTAAAGCGCTCTGCCTGTATGTCGCGGGCGCGCTGTACCCTCTCGGCTATCCGAGCGGAGCTTTCCTGCGCTTTCCTTTCGGAAAGGTCTTCATATTCGACGGGCTTTACTTCTATCTGTATATCTATCCTGTCGAGAACGGGCTGTGAAATTTTATTCAGGTACATTGTGACCATCTTTTCGGAGCAGGTGCATTTTTTCTTCGGGTTTCCGAAATTGCCGCAGGGACAGGGATTCATTGCCGCAACAAGCATAACGTCGCACGGGTAGCTTACAGAGCCGCTTGCTCTCGAAATCACTATCTCGCAGTTTTCAATAGGCTGCCTTAAGGTTTCAAGAGTTCTCCTGTCAAACTCGGGAAGCTCGTCTAAAAACAAAACTCCGTTATGCGCGAGTGATATTTCTCCGGGGCGCGGAACAGTGCCTCCTCCAACTAACCCCGCGCCGCTTATGGTATGGCTCACCGGACGGAACGGACGGTTTGTAACAAGAGGATCTTTCGGGTCTATTATGCCCGCTATAGAATGTATCTGCGTCGTTTCAATGCTTTCCTCGAACGTTATCCTCGGAAGTATGGACGGAATGCGCTTTGCGAGCATTGATTTTCCCGATCCGGGAGGACCGAGCATAAGAATATTATGCGAGCCTGCGGCGGCGACCTCAATAGCTTTTTTTGCCGCAGTCTGCCCCATAACATCTGCGAAATCCTCGCGGTATATAAGCTTTTCCGCACTCGGTATGTAGCGCGGTTCGGGAGTAAGTCCCGTTCCCGTTCGCAAAAAATCGACTATCTGCGTTATATGTTCTACGCCGTATACCTCTATGCCGTCCGCGACAGAAGCTTCTTTTGCGTTCGACTTCGGAAGAAACAGCCGCTTTATGCCGTTTTGCGAAGCGGTTATTGTCATACTGAGAGCGCCGTTTATATGAGAGATCCTTCCGTCAAGCGACAGTTCTCCTATAAATGCTGTGTCGGAAAGGTCGCAGTCGATAACGCCGCCAAGGACCATTATTGCGACAGTTATAGGCAGGTCGAACATCGAGCCTATTTTTTTGACGCTTGCGGGAGCTAAATTTACCGTGACGCGCCCGTTTAAAAGTTTCAGATTGAGCTGTCCCAACACCGCGCGTATTCTGGCTTTGCTTTCCTGAACGGCAATATCGGGAAGACCCACAACGTCAAAAATGGGTTGTCCGGGAGAGATGCTCGCTTCGACATCTACAGGAAAAGCATTCAATCCGAAAAGACCTACACTTTTTATTTTACTGAACATAACTGAACCTCACAATTGTGCTGTAAATATTATTATCAACATATATTTTACCACATCTGTAAATAAATTGCAACGGTTATAATTATTTTTTGCGAAAATTTATCAGCATATTGTGTTTTTGTTATTGAAAAATTTTTTTATTTGTGCTATAATGAATAATGTATTGTTATAGCTTGCTTTGTTAGAGGAAAAATATGGAAAATAGTTCTGAAAATCAGATCATCTTTGGGCGAAACGCCGTTACAGAAGCGCTTCGCTCGGATAAGACTGTAGACACTGTCTACATACAAAAAGACCTTAAAATCGAAGGTATCGCTGCTCTTGCAAAAGAACGCGGCGCCGTAGTAAAGATCGTCGGCGCGGAAAAGATAGCTTCTCTTTCGGGAACACAGAAAAACGGCGGCGTTTGCGCGGAGCTGTCTGCGGCAGAATATGCAGAGCTTTCGGATATCCTTGAGGTATCGAAGATAAAAGGAAAGCCGCCTTTTGTAGTTATAGCGGACGAAATAGCCGACCCTCATAATCTCGGTGCAATTATCCGAACGGCTGAGGCGGCGGGAGCCGACGGCGTTATTATCCCGAAAAGACGGAGCGTAGGACTTAACGCAACGGTGTTTAAGACTTCGGCAGGCGCGGCGGCTTGGATAAAGGTCGCAAGGGTTACAAATCTTGTGGAAACAATAAAGACGCTGAAGAAAAACAATATATGGGTATACGGTATGGAAGCCGACGGAGAGCCCTATGAAAAGGTAGATTTTTCGGGAGGAGCGGCAATTGTCGTAGGCTCCGAAGGCGCGGGGCTTTCAAGGCTCGTGAGAGAAAACTGCGACAGGACAGTTTCACTGCCGATGAACGGAAAAGTAAATTCTCTGAATGCTTCGGTTTCGGCGGGAATACTTATGTACGAAATAATTAAATACAGGAAATAATCCAAAGGGAAGTGTTTTTATGGCAAAAAAGAATTATGATATCGACAATATTCTGAAAGAAGTTGACGATCTGCGTATCGACGAATCTGACGATAATACGGACGGTAATAAAAAGAACCTTGCGGGTTCGCAGAAAAAATCGGGAACAAAGGCTGACAAAAAGCCCGATTTCAGCGTTACACAGGTTATTGATCAATATTCCGACAAGAAGAAAGGAGCTGCCGCAAAGCAGTCGTCCGACAGCTCAAAGGAAACAGAACCCGAAAGCGAAAAAGTAAAACGCCTTTTTGACGACGATCTGCGCGGAAAGAAAAAAACCGACAGCAAGATGTTTTTGGACAGCGGCGACCAAAAAACCTCGGACAAAGAATTAGAACAAAAGTCCGAGAGCGATGAATTTGTTTTCCATACAAAGGAAGATCTCGTTACTACAGACGAAATGAAAAAACGCAAGCAGCAGCGCATAGACGAAATAAACGAAGCGCTTTTAAAGGCTGACTTTGAAGCACAAAGCGACGACGAGATGCTGGATCTTATGAACCCTGCCGAAAAGCGCGAAAAAGTTGCGGATATGCTTAGAGCGGGCGACGAAAAAGGCGACAAGGCTAACACTCTCTCGATTTCCGAAAAAGATTTAAAAAACATTGCAAAAGAAGAATATGTTATAGAATATAAGCCGCACGTAAAAGAAACCGATACTCCCGACGAGATATTGGGCGCTTCGGCAAAACAACAACCGAGCCGCGGAGAAATGCATATAGGCGAATCCATAACCGATGCGCTCGATAAAAAAATAGCTGTTGAAAGCGAACAGGAGCAGTCGAACGCCGCCGATACCGCTGATAACGAAGAAGACATATCGGACGTACCTGATGACAGCGAAGATGTAGAAAAAATGCGCGAGGCAAACGAGCTTGCTCAAAAGCGCAAACGCAAGATAGCAAGCTTTATCCTCGAAAACCCGACCGAAGAAGAGGACGAATTTAAACCGACAAATGACGCCTTTGAAGAAAGTGAAGATGACGAAGAAGACGAAGACAAGCCCATTGACCTCGACGACGAAAACATTATACGCGAGCGTCTGAGCCGCTCGTCAAAGGGACTTTTCTGGCGGCTTGTCATAACGGGAGTTTTGTTTGTTGTAACGCTTTTCATAGGCATAGTAAACACTGCGAACATCCAGGAGCTCGGAGCGATCGGCGGCGTTATCAGCCTGCGCTCTGCAACGGAAAACTATCTTTATTGTATGCTGACTATAGGCGTTTTGTCGTTCGGCTCGTGTTCTTCGGTCATTGCAAACGGTTTTTCAAAGCTCTTTAAAAAGCGTCCCGACGGTGATACGCTGTGCGCGGTGGCGCATACGGCGGCAATTGTCGCAATGATACCCTATCTTTTCAGGATAGATTATACTCAGCTTCAGCAATCACACGTTTATCTTGTGGTATCGCTCGCATTGCTCTGCTTTAACACGCTTTCAAAGCTGATAACGGTAAAGACCGCGCAGAAGAACTTTGAATTTATTTCGGCCGACGGAGCAAAGTATTTCGCGGACTTCTGCGAAAAAGGCAGCGCCGAGCAGCTCGCAAAAGGCGCCGTTCCGGGCGTTCCGATAACGACGGCTGTGAGAAAGACCGAAATGCTGAAGGATTTCATTATTTCGACATACTGCGAGGACGCTTCGGACAAAATTGCGGGAAAAGCGTCTATAGTTACCGTTGCGGCGGCAATAATCGCGGCTGTAATTGCGTTTTTCACAAACGGAGATATAGACTGGGAGAACAACCTCTCATGGAGCTTTACGGTGCTTTCGGCGGTATGCTGTCTGGGAGCGTCGCTGTCATGCTCTATGACTGTCACAATACCGCTTTTGTTCGCGTCTATAAAGGGGAAAAAGGATAAGTTCGCAATACTCGGTTATAATGCCGTAGAAAATTTCAGCGAAACGAACTCGGTGCTTGCAGAAGCGTCCGACCTATTCCCTCCCACGAGCGTAGTAATAAACAACATCTGCGGCTATGACAAACCCTCCGCACGCGGCGAAGGAAAAGTAAATATAGACGAAGCAATTATCCTCGGAGCAAGTCTTGCTTATGCTTCGGGCAGTATCCTTTCGGACGCGCTGTTCAATATGCTCGACTATAAGAAGGAGCTTTTAAAGCCCGTGAGCGGCACGGTCTATGAAAACAACCTCGGAGTTATGGGCTGGATAGACAGAAGGAGAGTTCTCCTCGGAACGCGCGAACATATGATCGCTCACGAAATATCCGTTCCGAGCGTAAAGAAAGAGTCAGCCGCAAATACCAAAAATGACAATGTGATCTATCTTGCCGTCGGAGGAGAAGTCTGCCTGCTTTTCTTCGTATCGGTAAAAGCCGACGAAGTCATACAGGAAAAGGCAAGCAAGCTTTCGGAAGAAGGAGTAACGCTTCTGGTAAAGTCGGTGGACGGAATGATAACCGCTCCTTTTGTGGAAAACATATTCGGTCTATATGAGGGTTCTGTAAAGGTTATACCGTTTGACTGCCACGAAGTATTCAACAACTGCACGAAATTTGTATCGAGCGGAAGCGGAGCGCTTTCCGTTGACGGAACGTTCTCCTCTTTTGCCGAAGGTATTTCTGCGGCAAAAGGACTGCGCGCGAAAATTTCAATAGGCTCGATCATACAGATAGTTACGGCGGGGCTCGGCATACTGCTTGCAATAATATTTATGTTCGCAAAGAATTACAGTATGTTCAACGGACTTTGGATACTTATCTACGGAGTGATAAGCGCGGCGATAACCATAGGCGTTCCGTTTATAAAGCGGTTATGATGCTGACTGACGAGGAATATATGGAAAAGGCTCTTGCGCTGGCAAAAAAGGCTTTTGATATGGGAGAAATTCCCGTTGGCGCTATAGTCGTAAACAAAGACGGAGAAATAATCGCAGAAGCCTATAACGAGCGAGAAACGCTTATTTCTCCCACTGCTCACGCGGAGATACTCGCCATTGAGCGCGCCGCAAAAGCGCTTAAAAGCAGAAGACTTTCGGACTGTACTCTATATGTAACGCTCGAACCGTGTCCAATGTGCGCGGGGGCGGTCATAAACGCATGTATAAAGCGCCTTGTTTACGGGGCATTTGACGAGAAAAACGGCGCTTGCGCTTCGGTGGCTACATTGTTTGATGAAAAATTTACACATATTCCGCGCGTAAGAAGCAGAGTTCTCGAAGAAAAATGTGGGCAAATACTCTCGGATTTTTTCGGGAAATTGCGCGGGCAATAGAAAACAGGTCATTCGGAAAGACGTGTGTTTTTCCGATAATCAAAATCAGATCGGGGAAAACATCAGAATGAGAGAAAAGCCTAATTCACAAAACAGATACCGTACTCTCGCGGGAAATATCATAATATTGGGCATTGGGCAGTTCAGCTCCAAGCTTCTTGTGTATGTAATGCTGAAATTCTACACAAGTATGCTCGGACCTGCGGGCTATGGCGATATGACAAACCTCATAAACGCCGGCGCGCTTCTTATCTCGGTTTTCTCGCTGTCCATTGCGGAAGGCGTATTGCGTTTCGGTCTTGAAAAAAACAACAACGGCAGTATGGTGTTTTCTATCGGAATAAACGTTGCAGTGTGCGGGTGCGTCGTATTTGCGGCGTTTGTGCCGCTGGTCGGGCTTATCCCGATGCTTAAAGGCTATGAGTGGATGCTGTTCATCTACGTTCTGGCGGGCGCTGTCAAAGAAGTATGCGGCATTTATGTGAGAGCAAGGGTCTCCGTAAAGCTGTTTGCGGTAGACGGCATACTGACTACGGTTTCAATGATAGTGTTCAACCTCGTTCTGCTCGGAATTTTCGGGCTGGGAATAAACGGTTATATCTGGTCGGTCGTTCTGAGTAATCTTGCTTCCGTTATTTTCCTCAACATAACGGCAAAGCTCTACAAGCGCTATAGACCTATAGGGAACGATAAAACGCTTTATTCCTCAATGCTCCGATACAGCATACCGCTTATGCCGACGACGATAATGTGGTGGATCATAAATATGTCTGACGGCTTTATGGTCACTTCTTTTATCGGAAGCGACGCAAACGGTATCTACGGGTTTGCCTATAAATTTCCGAACCTTGCGGCAGTTGTAGTAGGCATTTTTGCCCAGGCGTGGCATATGTCCGCCATAACCGAAAGAAACTCGCGCACCGTTTCAAACTTCTACTCGAATATTTTCAGCATGATGCAGACGGTGGTGTTTATCGCCTGTGCGGGGATAATGCTTATTTTAAGACCCGTCATTATGCCGTTTTTCGGAACGGAAGAATTTGCGCCCGCGTATTTTTATGTTCCGACGCTGCTGGGCGCGGTTATTTTCCAGTGTTTCAACAACTTTCTGTCAAGCATATACGAGGCTTCGAGAAAAACTACCCATGCGCTCATTTCTTCGGCGATCGGCGCGGGAGCTAATATAATCCTAAACCTTCTGCTCATTCCCGCTATGGGCATAATAGGCGCGGCTGTTGCAACGTTTGCGAGCTATCTTATAGTATTTATCTACAGGGTCATTGATACGAAGAAGTTACTTTATATGACGATATACTGGCTTAAAGTCATTGTAAATATCCTGCTTCTTACGGGCATGGCGTGTTCGATAATGTTTTTAGAGTTCGGTCTGCTGCAGAATGTAATTAACGCAGTTGTTTTCATTGTCATTGCCGCATTGAACTTCAAAACCTGTGTTCAGGCAGTTAGGTTAGTTTTAAACAAGAAAAAGGAAAAGAAAGATGAAACAGTTTCTTGAAATTGCAAAAATAGTTGCCGCTCACGGTATCCGCGGAGAAGTCAGGTGTCAGTATTACTGCGACGCTCCCGAAATTCTCTGCGAGTTTGAAACGCTTTATCTGAACAAAGGAAAAACTCCCGTAAAGATAACGCGCGCTTATGTCCACAAAAATGTAGTGATAATAAAAATCGACGGCGTCGATACAATAGAAGAAGCTCAAAAATATATCGGAAAAATGCTTTATATGGACAGAAACGACGTAGAGCTCCCCGAGGACGTTTATTTCATACAAGATATTATAGGTCTTACGGTAAAAAACGCTCAGACGGGCGAGGTCTATGGGAAAATTACCGATGTTTATCAAAACGGCGCGACGGACGTTTATTCTATAAAAAAAGAAAACGGAAAGGAGCTTATGTTTCCGTATATAGACGACGTTGTGAAAAAAATTGACATAGAAGCGGGAGAAATGCTGATTATCCCGCTCGAGGGGCTGTTTGATGAGGATTGATATAGCGACGCTGTTTCCCGAAATGTGCGAAAGGGTGTTCGGCGAGAGCATTGTCGGGCGCGGCATTAAAAACGGGTATCTAGAAGTTTATGCTCACAATATCCGAGATTACACAAACGACAAGCACAAAAACGTTGACGACAAGCCCTTTGGCGGCGGCACGGGAATGGTCATGCAGGCTCAGCCTGTTTATGACTGCGTAAAAGCGATAGCAGCGCGCCACAAGATACCGCCCCGCGTTATTTATCTCTCTCCGCAGGGAAAGACGCTCTCGCAGGCTAAAATATGCGAGCTTGCTAAAGAAAGCGGGCTTATACTTCTATGCGGGCATTATGAGGGAATAGACGAAAGAGTTATAGAAGAACTTAATGCAGAGGAAATTTCGATAGGCGATTATGTGCTGACGGGCGGAGAATTGCCCGCGCTGGTACTTACCGACGCAATAGCGAGATTACAGCGGGGAGTGCTTCCCAACGAGGACGCCTACAGCATAGAGAGCCACTATGACGGGCTTCTTGAATATCCCCAATATTCACGACCCGAAATATGGAACGAACGTAAAGTTCCCGAAATATTGCTTTCGGGAGATCATAAACAGGTCGTTGAATGGCAGAGGAAAATGTCGCTTGAAAACACCAAAAAAAAGCGCCCCGATCTATACAAGGCTTATATAAAAAAAGCTTTTGAGAGTTTTATTTGCGATATGAAAGCCGTGTGTGACATTCCTAATTACGCAATATTTTCCGCAGTTTCCCTGTCGGACGAAATGCTAAAACAGGTAAGGCGAGGAAAGCTGAGAACGCTCGATATTGACAAAGAAAAGGGAGAATACGTTATTCTGACGGACGAGCAGGGTTTGCCGAAATTTGCGGTAGTCATAACCGAAAAGATTTTGAACGGCGTTAAATTCAGGCTCATATACAAACCGAAAAAGGAAGAAACAAATGACTAAAAACGTTTTTATAGCTATAACAGGCAGACCGAACGCGGGAAAAAGTTCGCTTACAAATCTGCTTGTGGGAGAAAAGATATCCATAGTGAGCGAAAAGCCGCAGACAACGCGAAACCGCATAAACGGCGTGCTTACAAAGGGCGACACGCAATATGTGTTTATTGATACCCCCGGATTTTTAAAGCCGCGGACAAAGCTTGCTGAACATATGGTAAAAGCCGTTAGGACAAGCGTAGATGATGTCGACGTTGCAATTCTTATGGCGGACGCTACTAAAAAACTTTCCGCGGTAGAACAGGAACTGGCGAAATCGTTTGCTTCTCATAATACAAAGGTCATACTTCTTCTGAACAAGATAGACCTTGTAAAATCAAAAGAAGAGCTTCTGCCGCTCCTCGACGAATACAGCAAACTCTACAGCTTTGAGGAAATAATTCCGATAAGCGTTAAAAAGCGAATAAACACGGAGCTTATTATGCCCCTGCTCGAAAAATACGCGGTAGAGGGAGAGCATTTCTTTCCCGACGACATCGCCACAGACCGCACGGAAAGGTTTTTATGCAGCGAGCTTATACGCGAAAAGCTCCTTTGGACAATGCAGCAGGAGATCCCCCACGGAACGGCTGTTGATATAGAGAGCTTTTCCTCACGCACAAATAAAAACAACGCCGAGGTTATAGATATCGGCGCGGTAATAATATGCGAAAAACGATCCCACAAGGGAATGATAATCGGAAAATGCGGAGAACGTCTAAAGCAGATAGGTTCTCTCGCGAGAAAAGATATTGAAGAAATGCTGGATGCAAAGGTCAATCTTCAGATCTTTGTAAAAGTAAAGGAAAACTGGCGCGACAACGAGCGCTTTATAACCGACAACAAGATAGCCGACGACTAGAGCTTTTTAAGCTCCTTTTCGACGTTTGTAACGACCGAAAACAGCGCGGTGCTTTGCTTTGGATATTCGCGCTCTATGCGGGAGTTTGTGATCCTCTCATCGGCTGTTCCCTCTTTTTCGGCGGTCTTTGCCGCAACATCTTCGAGGCTCAGCTCTGCAAGCGTTATTCCCGAAAGGCTCTCACGCGGAACGGAAAACAGGTTTTCGTCGTTTTCCCCGCCCGCGCTGTAAACCATTCTGAACGCGCGGTAGACCGCCGTCAGCATATAATTTCCGACCGACCTTGCAAGCTTTTGGTTATTGGTTTTTATAAGCAGCGAAAACACGACCTCTAACGCGTTTGTAATAAGCTTTTTTCTGAGCATAATACCCGCCGAAGAAGTGTTTACAACGGCGTTTTCATTTACTGCGCTTTCTTCAAGCTCGGCTTCTTTAACGACCGCGCCGTTACGCGAATTGCTTCTTCCAAGCAGATAATCGACCGAAACGTTATAAAAATCCGCCGCCTGTATCAGAAAATCAAGACCACATTCCCGCTTTCCGTTTTCATAATGCGACAAAAGCGCCTGGGCAACGCCGAGTTGGTCTGCGGCTTCTTTTTGTCTTAATCCTCGTTCTTTTCTAAGCAGCTTTAAAATTCTCGGAAAATCTTTATTCATCTTTTTTATCTCTCCAAATTTTCCACATAATATTCACAAAGTATATTATATTACATTTGCCCCTAGAAGTAAAGCGGCATATTTAACAAAATTTCGACATTAGCATAGGATATAATTCCTAATTATACAATATATAGGAGCGTAAAAAATGAGAAACTACTATCTGTACCTTATCCGTCACGGTATCACACAAGGAAATCTCGACGGGAAATACATCGGGCAAACCGACCTTTCACTATGTCCCGAAGGGAAAAAAATGATCGAAAATTTCTGCAGCTGCGAGCTTTATCCCGAAGTTGAAAAGGTATATTCCTCGCCGCTCGCGAGGTGTCTTGAAACTGCCGAGATAATTTACCCCGACCAAAAACTTATGATAGTAGACGAGCTGTGCGAGATGAATTTCGGAGATTTTGAGGGAAAGACCTCCGAACAGCTCGCCGACCTGCGCGAATATAAAGACTGGCTGAGAGGCGGAGTGGATTCCGCGCCGCCGAACGGGGAGAAATACAGCGAGTTTATGCTTCGCTGTATAAGCGGTCTTGACAGCGTTTTCAGCGATATGATGAAGAACGACCTGCAATACGGCGCGGTGGTTACTCATGCGGGAGTTATCACAAATCTTCTGTGCGGCTATGGACTTCCTAAAGGAAAGCCCGCAGACTATATGTGCGCGCCGGGAGAGGGCTTTGAGATATCGCTCACGCCGTTTTTATGGCAGAAAGGTCCTACGTTTGAAATAACGAATAAGCTGACATTGACGGGAAATATAAATCCCTAAGACTGTTGATAAAGCCCCGTATGTATTTTCATACGGGGCTTTTTGCTTAAAAATTGAATATGACCGAGCAAGCGTTTATAATAAAGCACAATAAACAGCCTATCACAAGAGGTATCAGAAAGCCGAGAGCTGCCCATTTCCAGCCGCCCGCTTCTTTTTTTATCGTAAGGAGCGTTGTTGAACACGGGAAATGAAACAGCGTGAATACTATAACGCACGCCGCCGTTATTGCTGTCCAGCCGTTCGCGGAAAATATCCCGAAAAGCTGTTCGGTAGATATCTCCGATATAACGCCGCTCTGCTCGTAGATCATTACTATAAGCGGGATAACAATTTCGTTTGCGGGAATACCGAGCAAAAACGCCGTTATTATAGCACCGTCCATTCCCAAAAGCTGACCGAAAGGCTCGAAAAAGTTTGTGATGTATGAGAGCAATGTCCCGCCGCCTATGCTCACATTTGCCAGAAGCCATATGACCGCGCCCGCAGGAGCGGCAATTGCCGCGGCTCTTCCGAGCACAAATATCGTTCGGTCAAGGCACGAGCGGATAAGTATTTTTGTCAGCTGTGGTTTTCTAAAAGGCGGAAGCTCCAGAGTAAACGACGAGGGTTCTCCGCGAAGCAGCGTTTTTGCAAGAATTTTTGACGCGGCAAACGTCATAAAAATTCCGAGCAGTATTGTAAAAGTGAATATCAGAGCGGACAAAAGACTTGAAACAAGGCTTTTGTTTTCCGCGCTGTTTACGAAAAACGCCGAGATAAGCGCCAATATCATCGGGAAACGTCCGTTGCAGGGGACGAGTGAATTTGTAAGTATAGCAATAAGGCGCTCGCGGCGGCTGTCTATTATTCTCGCGCCCGTAACTCCCGCGGCATTACAGCCAAAGCCCATACACATACAAAGCGCTTGTTTTCCGCAGGCGCTGCATTTATGAAACGGCTTGTCGAGATTATACGCTATGCGAGGAAGATAACCGAGGTCTTCGAGCAAAGTGAACAGCGGGAAAAATATCGCCATAGGCGGGAGCATTACAGAAACTACCCATGCAAGCACCCTGTATGCCCCGTCTACTATTATTCCCGAAAGCCATTTTGGAGCGCTCAGCGCCGAGAAAAGCTCGCCTAGCCTGTCGCCGAGAAAGAACAGAGCCTTGCCCAGATATTCGGACGGGTAATTTGCGCCGATTATGGTTATCCAGAAAACCAGAACAAGCAGCAGAAACATTATCGGAAAGCCGAGCGCTCTGCTTGTAAGTATCCTGTCGAGCTTAGATATTTCGCGTTCGGGCATTTTTACTGCGTCCTTGCAGACGTCATTTGCATTCTGAAAAATGCAGCCGACTATTTTATCCTGTAGTATATCTGCGTTTATACCGTCTTTTGAAAGATGGGCTCTTGACTGTTCAACTGCCCGACAAACATCGGCGTTTTTTAAAATATCACCGTTTATATCGGAAGTCAGCGTTCCGTCAACAAGCCTCAGCGCCGTCCATTTTGCGGGAACTCCGAGCGACAAACCCTGCTGTTCAATTGCCTTTGCGGTAATATCGGCGGCTTCTTCTATAGGCTTTATGTAATTAAGCTTTCGGACATTTTTGGGAGCGGGAGAAGAACAAAGCTCGTCGAGCCTGTCGGTCAGCAGTTTAATCGTACGCTTTTTATGCGCGGTTATCCCCACAACGGGAACTCCTAATCGCTTTTCGAGAAGCTCTATATCTATTCTAATTCCCGCACGTTTTGCCTCGTCGAGCATATTTATACATACGAGCGTTTTCGGGCATATCTCCGTTATCTGCAAAACAAGGTTGAGCCCGCGCTCAAGACAAGTCGCGTCGCAAACAACGACCGCCGCGTCCGCGCCGCCGAAACAAATATAATCACGCGCGGCTTCTTCTTCGGCAGAATGTGCAATAAGAGAATAAGTGCCGGGAATATCAACCAGTTTATATCTGAAAGCCTCGGTCTTAAAAAAGCCGCTCGCTGTTTCAACGGTCTTCCCTGCCCAGTTTCCCGTGTGCTGGTGTAAACCCGTGAGGGCATTAAAAACCGTGCTTTTGCCGACATTCGGATTTCCCGCGAGAGCAACGGTCTTGTCAAAAGAACTGTTGTTCAATTTATACCACCCCCTATATTTCCGTTACAATTATTCCGCCGCTGTCGCAGTTTCTTATGGCTATAACTGCGCCGCAGATAATATATGCGCTCGGGTCGCCGAGGGGACTTCTGCCTATGCATTTTATGACCGCTCCCTCTACTACCCCTATATCCGAAAGCCGCCGCCTTAGCGCTCCGTGCGACATCAGCTTTTTTACAACGGCGCTCTTTCCTACTTTAAGACAACTGAGCGGAATTTCCAACATAAGATCACCCTTTTTCACTGTTAGTATTACATAATATGCTTTATGAAAAATAACGTGAGGAGAGTTCAAACAGTTGTATCAATAAACGATTTTTGAAAGTTAAAAACAAAAATCCTGCAAAAATTTAATGTTTTTAGAAATAATTTGCCTTATTAAGAATTTTTTAGAAATTTGAAATTCATAATTTTTGTGAAAAAGTGACAATAAAAAAATCATATGTTATCTTTATTTGTTTGAATTTGCTGTAGACAAACGAAAGCAAATGAGTTATAATAATAGCGTAACAAAGAAACGACGGCGTTTCGAGAGCGGGTTTTCCGCGTCTTGGCGCCGTTTTTTCGTATTTATAAGTAATTATCAGGAGGAACGGGACTATGGAAAATTTTAATGTAGTAGAGCAATTCGGCATTGATGTGTTCAATGAGGAAACAATGCGCCAGCGCCTGCCGAAAAATGTTTTCAAGACGCTGAAGAAAACAATTGCAGAAGGAAAAGAGCTTGACAGCTCAATTGCTGACATTGTCGCAAATGCAATGAAGGACTGGGCTATAGAAAAAGGCGCTACACACTATACGCACTGGTTTCAGCCTATGACGGGCATTACAGCCGAGAAGCACGACAGCTTTATCTCGCCCACAAACGAGGGCACAGTTATTATGGAGTTTTCGGGCAAAGAGCTTATAAAAGGCGAGCCCGACGCTTCAAGTTTCCCTTCGGGCGGTATAAGAGCGACGTTTGAGGCGCGCGGCTATACGGCTTGGGATCCGACTTCTTATGCATTCGTAAAAGGCGGATCGCTTTACATTCCGACCGCGTTCTATTCATATTCGGGCGAAGCGCTCGACAAGAAAACTCCTCTGCTGCGTTCGATGGACGTTGTATCCGATGCGGCGCTGAGAATACTTAAACTTTTCGGAAATACCACCACAAAGCGCGTTGTTGCGACAGTCGGCGCCGAGCAGGAATATTTCCTTATTGACAAAAAGAATTACGACAAGCGCAAGGACCTTATTTTCACGGGCAGAACGCTTTTCGGCGCTCCCGCTCCAAAGGGTCAGGAGCTTGACGACCACTATTTCGGAGTTATCAAAGACCGCGTTGCGGACTATATGAAAGACCTCGACGAGCGCCTTTGGAAACTCGGTATTACATCTAAGACCAAGCACAACGAGGTTGCTCCCGCGCAGCACGAAAACGCGCCTATATTTGCTCCCGCAAACCTTGCGACAGACCAGAACCAGCTCACTATGGAGCTTATGAAAAAGGTCGCTCTTGAACACGGGCTTGTGTGCCTGCTTCATGAAAAGCCTTTTGCGGGCATAAACGGCTCGGGCAAACACGACAACTGGAGCTTGTCTACAGACGACGGGCAGAACCTTCTCGATCCGGGAAATTCGCCCATGGAAAACGCTCAGTTTTTGACGTTCCTTGCGGCAATTATAAAAGCTGTTGACGAATATTCCGACCTTTTGAGAATGTCGGTTGCTTCTCCCGGAAACGACCACAGACTTGGCGCAAACGAAGCGCCTCCCGCTATCATCTCAATATTCCTCGGCGAAGAACTTCAGGGCGTTGTAGACGCGCTTGTTGAGGGTAAGGAATACACCTCTAACGGAAAGCAGATGTTCAATGTCGGCGTTTCGTCGCTCCCCGACTTCCCGAAAGACAGCACTGACAGAAACAGAACTTCTCCTTTTGCATTCACGGGCAACAAGTTCGAGTTCAGAATGGTTGGTTCTAACCTTAATATTGCAGGTCCTAACACTATACTCAATACTATCGTAGCAAATTCTCTAACAGAATTTGCAGACGAGCTCGAAGGTGCGGAGAACTTCAATGAGGCTCTTCATGACCTGCTTGTAAAGACAATAAGCGAGCACAAGAGAGTTATCTTCAACGGAAACGGCTATGGAAACGAATGGCCTGTAGAGGCTGAAAAGCGCGGACTTCCTAACCTCAAGTCAACGGTAGACGCAGTAGCCTGCGTAACCGCTCCAAAGAACATAGCTTTGTTCAAGAAATTCGGCGTATACAGCGAAGTCGAGCTTTATTCAAGACAGGAGATACTTTTCGAGAACTACTCGAAGGTAATAAACATCGAGGCGCTTACCGCTGCAGATATGGCAAAGACGGAGATACTTCCCGCGGTCATGAAATTTGCGAAGGACGTTTGCGACATTGCTGCAAGCAAGAAGGCTATGGGTCTTGAACCTACGGTTGAAACGGAAATGGCGAAGAAGGTAAACGACCTTACCGCAGCGCTCTCCGAAAAGGCTTATGCGCTTTCCGACGCAGTCGTAAAGGCACAGGCGGTAGAAGGTGAAGAAGCGAAAGCGCGCTGCTATCATGACGAGGTATTCAGCACCATGCAGTCGCTGAGAGCCGTAGCAGATGAGCTTGAAACAATTGTCGGCGAGGAATATTGGCCTTATCCGACATATGATGAGCTTTTGTTCAACGTTTAAACAGATCGCAGATCACACCGTGAGGGCAGAGGTTCTGCCTCTGCTCTCCTCTTTCTTCTGTGGTCTGTAAATAATCCCGCTCCCTTTTCATTTGGGCTGTCCTTTCGGGCAGCCCTCTTTCTGTATTGACAATCCGAGCGGATTGTGGTACAATATAGAAAAAGTTTTAGACTGGGTTTGTCGGAATTTCAAAGGAGCGGAGCAGATGCGCTGTTCGGTCTTAAATTCTTAACTCTTATCTTTAACCTTTAAAGCGCTTTCTCTCTACGTTGTTTTTCTCGTTTTAACTTGTTTTCGGCTATAGGCGCATAATCGAAAGGAGTTAGCTTTTTTCATTCCGTTTCTTTGGTTCAAACGCACGCACCCATTTTGAACTTCGCTCATTTTCACTGTTGATAGACCAAACCGCGGAGGGAACCTGCCGGTTCCCCCGCTCCCCCTCCAGCGGTTTCCCGTTTCAAATGCAAGCATTTGAAAC
>CANQFZ010000014.1 GCA_947600065.1 uncultured Clostridia bacterium
GTTCTTTACGGACTGACCGTCGGTATACTGTGCGGTTGTTGCATTTTTATTTGTGCTCCAACCCTTAAAGGTGTAGCCGCTCTTTACAAATGTATTTTTCCTTAAAGCAACATTTGAGTTATATTTCGCAGACGTGCTTTGCATTGTGCCGCCTGTTTGTCCGTTGCCGTTATACTGGATAGTATAGGTACTTACGGGATTTGCCTTCCAAACAGCATAAAGCGTCACCGACGAAGCGCCTTCAGCTAGGTCAGTCACTGCCTCTTTATCCGCATAGATATGTGAAGTATCAGTCGAGCTTTTCGACCAGCCAACAAATGTATAGCCGTTTCGATAAAATTGATTTGCCGCAAGGTTTTTACTTATACCGACTGAAAATGTTTCGACTGCCATAATGCCCGTTCCGCCGTTAGCGTGATAATTGACCTTATATGTAGGGCTGTAGGGTATCAGCTCCCAGATCTGGTTTCCTGCGCCCGTATAGGTATTTAACACCGCGTTTTCCGAAACCGACGACAATGCATAGTTTGTGTTGCAGTCAATGAATATAGCATAGCCGTTTCCGACTTTCTTGAATTTCCACCACTGAGTGCTGTTTGCAAGGTCGTCATAAATACAAACGTTTACGCCGTTATACGGGCTTTCGCCGTACATCTGAACCAGCCGCTTTGCGTCAACAGGTCGTATTTTATAGGTCTTTCTGTCAGAAGAACAAGCCGTGATCGACATAAGCTCTCCGCGGTTTGTAGTACAGAACTCATAGGTATGCACATTTTCGCAGTTTGCATCATTGTTCCAGCCCAAATTTAAAGCAAGGTTCGTTGCACGGTTGTAAAGCAAATAAGTGCCGTCGGGAATGGTATCGAAGGTCTGAGTTGGTTGTGAACCTTTTCCTATCGACACTTCGTTTTTGTTGAAGGTGTATGTGATCGAACCCGAATGATATCCCAAAGGAGGAACAACGGCAGACGTGCCCGTCGGGAAAACCGACCTTACGCTGGGATTTACAAGGATATTCCCGTTCTTTGTAAATCCATCGGCTTTCTTAAGCACTTCACTGCACTCTAAAGTAAACAGTTTACTTTCAATATCACAATTCTTGTCGCAAAGAACCATTCCGAAATGCAGGTGTACACCATAACCGTTGCCGCCCGTATTTCCTACAAATCCTATAACATCGCCTGCGCGGACGGTTGCTCCTACTTTTACGTTAAAGCCAGACAAATGCTGATAATAGGAATAATAGCTCTTATTTGTCCCCGAGACGGGATGTTCGATTATTACTGTATTGCCTCTGTCACCGAAGTATGCTGCAAAGCGCACGGTACCTCCCGCAGCCGCCATTACATTTGCTCCATAATCTGCGTAGACATCAAAGCCGTTATGACCGGATTGTCCGAACTGACCGGCATAATGCCATTCATCGCCCCAATTCCGACCGTCAGTTGCGTGGTTGCTCCCACACAATCTGCAATAGCCATTTATACAGCCTGCCCAGTCGGTAAAGTTGTTATAATAGCCTTTGTCAAGCGGAAAAAGCCATGTTCCGTCGTCGCGGCCTTCCGTTCGGTCAATTCTCGCAACTGCAGCAGATGTCTGTATGGGAAGAATATTATTTATCCCAATAAAAACTGCAAGCGCCATAAAAACTGCCAGAATTTTTTTCATCATAACAAAACCTTCTTTCATAATTATACATTTGCCCTTAAAAAGATTTACACAGGACTTTCACTACTATTATATCACATAGAATAATCAATTCTGTAATTTGAATTTTACCGAACGTTTTCTTGCAAAAATTCAACATTTTATTACAAAAAAATCGGGCTGAATTTTTGTTCAGCCCAAACGTTATATCAGTTTTCGCACAGCATTTCTTCGGCTGCCTTTAAGCTTGCCGAATTATTTTCGCTTCCGTCTATAATACGTGCGATCTCTCGAACTCTGCCCGCATGGTCAAGCTCGGTTATTTTTGTATAAGTCCTGCCGTTTTCGACAGTTTTTTCGAGCGAAAGATGCCGCTCGGCTTTCGCGGCTATCTGCGCTAAATGCGTTACGCACATAACCTGGCGCGAGCGCGACAGTTCCTTTAATTTAACGCCTACTTTCTGTGCGGCGCGGCCGCTTATTCCCGTGTCTATTTCGTCAAAGATAAGCGTCGGCATATCGTCGCTTTTCGCTAGAACGCACTTTATCGCGAGCATAATTCTCGACAGCTCGCCGCCCGACGCTATCTTATTCATCGGTTTTGGTTCTTCTCCTGCGTTTGCGGATATCATAAGCTCTACAAGATCCATTCCGCTTATTGAAATTTTATCGGGCTTTACGGCGAAAACTATCCTCACATCAGGCATATCAAGAAACGTAAGTTCGCTTTTTATTTCCTCTGCAAATTTATCGGCGGCTTCTTTCCTAAGCTTGGATATTTCGGATGCCGCGGCTTTTACCTGTATTGCGAGCTTATGTTTTTTCTCGTCAAGCTCCGCTGCTCGCCCGTCAGCATTCTCCATATTTTCAAGTTCCGTCCTGCACTCAACAAGATAGTCCGCAAGATCATCGGCAGAGCGGTTATATTTTCGCATTGCCGTTTTTAAAAGCGACATTTTGTCTGAAAGTTCAGCTTCGTTGTTGTCGCTGTATTTTTCGCAAATACTGTAGATCTCGTCGGAAATGTCGTCGGCTTCTCCCACAACAGCCGCCAGCCTTTCGCAAAGCTCGACTGTCTCGGGCTCTAAGTCGGATATGCTTTTAAGATAACTTGCTGCGTCTCTCAGCGCCTCTAAACACCCGCCCTCTGCGGAAAGCGCGGAAAATGCCTTTTGCGCGGCGTCTGTTATTTTTGCGCCGTTTCTCGCATTTTCAAGCTTTTGTTCGAGAATTTTTCCGCTCCCCTTTTCAAGCTCCAACGGTTCAAGCTCGGAAATAACGGCTTTTAGACGTTCTTTTTTAAACTCGCGCATTTCGTTGTCTTCCGTAAGCTTTTTCAGTTCACGCGAGGTCTTTGAAAAATCACGGAAAAGCGTATGATATTCGTTTATCCTGTCGGTTATTCCCGCATGTCTGTCGAGAATATCGAGCTGGTTTTCATTTGACATAAGTATGCGATTGTCGTGCTGACCGTGAATGTCAATAAGCAAGCTCCCTATTTCTTTGAGCATTGCAGCTGTTGCTGTTCTGCCGTTTATGTGAGCGGAGCTTTTTCCGTCCGCAAAAATCTCGCGAGATAAAACTACCTCGTCACATTCTTCAAAACCGAGCTCTATAAGCTTTTCGTTTGCCGAAGCGGGTATGTCGTCAAAAAGTGCGGAAACGACTGCCTTTTGTTCGCCAGAACGAACAATGTCACGGCTGACGCGCTGACCTAAAATAGCGTTTATACCGCCGATAAGCACGCTTTTTCCTGCGCCCGTTTCACCCGTAAAAACGTTAAAGCTGCCGCAAAACCGAGCGTTTCCACGCTCGATCACCGCAAGATTTTCAATTGACAGCTCTCTTAACATTTTGTTGCTCCTTATTATTACTTTACAGTCTATAATCTATTATTTTAAAGCGCCTTTTCAAGATATACCATATCGACCAATTGCCTGCCACATTCAAAAATGGGGTGGTCATAATTATCGACAAAAAAATTTTTCACCCTGTGAGCTTCCTTAAAACCGCACTTTTTATAAAACGGGATAGTAAGCGGACTGTCGCCTGTTCCTACTTTTAGGACATTATATAAACCTTTATATTTTCTCTCGATAAATCCTATAAGCTTTTTTCCGTATCCCATGCGCTGATATTCATCTCTTACGGCGATATTCTTTATTTCAAGTACCGAATTTCCCTCATCGGTAACAACGCATACTGCTTTAACGTCATCTTCCATGAGCGCGTACATTGTTCCGCGATCAATATAACGCATTATCATATCTTCCTGCTCATCACCAAGCAAAAGCAGGTCGATATACGCTCGTTTGTCCGTTTTGACTTCAATAATATCCATTCGCTTTTAAGCGCTCTTTCGCTTCGATATACATTGCCGTTGCCGCAAAATTCTGCAAGTCCGCTTCATCAACGCCCCGAAAAGCGCAAACCTCGTCCCATAGCAAACTGCTGCCCTCAACTGTAAAAAAACCGCTCGTAAGGTCAATGCCGACAAATATTCTGTCTTCTCCCCAAATCGAAATATCGCCTTTGTTTTCGGGGAAATAAAACCTTTTTCCGTTGCCCGAATTTTCAAGATAAAACGCTTTTGGTACAGGCTGTTTGCCGCAAAGTTTTTCGGCATTGAACTCATTCTTCAGAACATTTTCCGAAACAACATCTAACGCGTCTTTATTAAATATTTCCGTCAGAGGATAATGGTTTTCAAGATACGACAAGATCTCCGCTCCGCTTTTTCTGTTGGGCTTTAAAATATCCTTATATTTCTCCCAAACTGCTTTCCATTGTTCAAGCGTTTTCCTGTCGGGCGCACGAGTTATCATAAATAACTATCTCCTCATCATTCTCGCAAGTTGGATTGAAAGCGCCTTAGCGTGATTTTCGGTTTTTGTGAGAATAAACACGGTATCGTCGCCCGCTATCGTTCCCATAACAGAACTTATCCTGCGCTCGTCTACGACCTTACAAGCCGCGTCCGCAAGCCCCGAATGGCACTTCATGACAACAATGTTCGCCGCGTAATCAACGGATATAACAGACTGGGCAAAAATGTCGCTGTATGTCAGTTCTTCGTCCGAAATTCCCGAATAATAACACGACACTCCGCTTTCGGACATACACTTTTCTATACGCAGCTCCGCAATATCGCGCGACAAAGTAGCCTGGGCGGTTTTTACCCCGCGCTTTTCTAAAAGCTCCATTAGCTGATTTTGAGTTTCTACTTCGTTCTGCGATATTATTTCCATTATAAGAAGCTGACGCGCTTTCTTTTTCATATGCGCTCCTTATTCTCCGTCCTTTATAGGCGTCAAAAGCTTGTTGTGAATTACTCCGTAAAATCCTTCGCCCGTTTCTATAAGCAGAAGATCCTTTTCATAACGGGTAAGCTGCAGGACATCGCCTTCCAAAAACGGAACCGCCATACCGCCGTCTGCGGAAATTGTCGCTGTGCTGTCGCCGTAATGACAAACGCGCGCGGTCACTTTCTGCTTTGCGGAAAAGATCATTGTACGGTTAAAAAGAGTATGCGGGCAAAGCGCCGTAAACTCTATACACTCCATATCGGGAGAGATTATAGGTCCTCCCGCAGAAAGCGAATATGCGGTAGAGCCTGTGGGAGTGCTTAAAATGATACCGTCAGCTCTTACGCGGGTAACCTCGCTGTCGCCGCAGTAGATCATATATTCGGGAAGTCTTGAACGGCTGCTGCGGGAAATGGTCACATCGTTCAATACCTGCTCGGAAAAGATGACCTCGCCGTCGCGAATAAGTTTACAATCAAGCATCATTCGCGGCGTTACGGGGTGATTTGAGTTTAAAATGTCGGGTATCTTCCAGATATCCTCCGCTTCTACAGTTGCCATAAATCCGAGCCTGCCGAAGTTTACTCCCAAAAGCGGAATACCATATTCTGCCGCGACTTTTCCCCAGCGCAGTATAGTACCGTCGCCGCCGACAGTTATTATATAATCGCAGCCCTCGGGGGACTCTACGACCTCCGCTCCGACTTTTTCAACAAAGAGCGTATTCTCTCCGAATATACACGGCGTTATCCCCGCGGCTTTAAGAAACTGCGCTATCTTTCTGGATTGCGTCGCCGCGCCTGTTTTTCCCATATTGAACACAATTAGAACTTTCATACCTTTTCCTTTCTCAGTACAAGAAGATATTCGACGTTTCCGTCGCCGCCCGTCACAGGCGAGATTTCCGTTCCTATAACGGAAAACCCGCACTGCTCCGCGAAATTAACCAAATCATTGACTACTTTCAGCCTTAGCTTTTCATCTTTTACAACACCCTTTTTGGTGAGAAGATTTTTATTTCCTACCTCAAACTGCGGCTTTATCAATACGACCGCCTCGCCGCCGTCCTTTAATAATCGGAAAATGTGCGGCAAAATGAGCTTCTGCGAGATGAACGAAACGTCCGCGCCTATAAAATCGGCAGGCTTTTCAAGCGTAAAATCACGGATATCGGTCTGTTCGAGAGAAATTACGCGGTTGTCGTTTTTCAGCTTTTCAGCGAGCTGGGCTGTTCCGACATCGACCGCGTATACAAGCTCCGCGCCATGTTGAAGCATACAATCAGTAAAACCTCCCGTTGACGCGCCGACATCTACGCAAGTTTTATTCTTTAGCTCAAGCCCAAAAGCTTCTATTGCCCTTTCAAGTTTCAACCCTCCGCGCCCGACGTATTTAAGCTGCTTTTCTTCGAGAATTGAAACCTCGTCGTTCTCGCCTATATCAAACGACGGCTTTAGGACCGTAGTTCCGTTTACCGAAACGCCGCCTTGTTCAACGAGTCTCGCCGCGGCTGTCCTGCTAGAACACAAGCCGTTTTTTGCAAGATAAACATCTATCCTCATTTCGGCTCAATCTTTCAGCCTTTTAGCCATTTTGTCCTCGGACAAGCCGTACATATCAAACTGCTCCTCTACGCTTGCCGCAGGAACGAACCCGCCTTTCACCGCGACTATCTCGACCTTTGTATTGCAATCTTCACCCATAAGCTCTACTGCAAGACCTTCTCCTACCCCGCCGTTTTGCGAACTTTCCTCGAAAAATACAACTCTTTTATATTTCTTTGCGGTTTCGATTATTTCCTTTGGAAGCGGGTTTATTTTCACGAGCCTTAACATATCGGCGTTTGCCGTTTCGCAGGCTTTCGCGCAATTAAGAGATATTCTTCCGTATGTTATGGCAAGAATGTCGGAATGTTTTCCCGAATAGTAATAATCGCTTGTAGGAGACATTGCCGACAAAAACCGCTTGTCAATATCGCAGAACTCGTTTCCTTTGGGATAACGGACGGCGGCTATTCCTTCGGTTTCATATATCGCACGGTATAAGCACTGTTTAAGCTCGGCAAATGACGCGGGAGAATATATTGTTGTGTTCGGTATCATTCTAAGCATAGGCACATCGAAAATTCCCTGGTGCGTTTCTCCGTCCTCGCCGACAAAACCCGCGCGGTCAATTGCAAGAGTAATGTGCGTTTTTTCTATCGCGCAGTCATGTATTATCTGGTCAAAGCCGCGCTGTAAAAATGTCGAGTAAACAGCGAAAACGGGCAGCATACCTCCCGTCGAAAGTCCCGCGGCGAATGTTATGCTGTGTTGTTCGGCTATTCCCGTATCATAAAACCTCGAAGGGAAAAAGTTCTTGAAATAATTAAGTCCCACAGCGTATTTCATCGCCGCAGTCACGGCGCATATACGCCTGTCTTTTTTTCCAAGGCGCGCAAGCTCCTGACCGAACATTTCCGAATATGTTCTAGGCGTGTTGAACTCGTCGTTGTTATACTCGACCGCAACTCCGCCTTTTCCTATAGCATGGTATTTTCCGGGATTATCCTGCGCGGGTTTATAGCCTTTTCCTTTTTTGGTAAAGACATGGACTATACACGGGCGCTTTACAAACTTTGCAACAGTGAGCGCCTCTATCAGGTCTTCGAGGTTATGCCCGTCGACGGGTCCGATATAAGTAAAGCCTAAGTTTTCAAACATATTGCTGCTGTCGTAGAGTGTCTGCTTTATAAGGCGTTTTATATCGGTTATGATGTCCTCGACAGGTTTACCTACAACGGGAATTGCCGAAAGCACGGTCTTTACGTGTTCTTTTGCTTTATAATATTTTTTCGTAGAACGGATATGCGCAAGATAACGAGCAAGAGCGCCCTTGTTCTTTCCTATCGACATGGCATTGTCATTAAGCACAAGAGTAAGATTTGAAGCAGTCTTTCCCGCATTATTCAGCGCTTCGTATACCATTCCGCCCGTCAGAGCGCCGTCGCCTACAACCGCCGCGACAGCTCCGTCCTTTCCGCAAAGACGCATTGCCTCGGAAATACCGTATGCGGCAGAAACGGATGTGCTGCTGTGTCCCGAGATAAAAGCGTCTGCTTCGCTTTCATCGGGCCTTGAAAAACCCGAAAGTCCGTCTTTTTGTCTAAGCGTTTTAAAGCGTGAATATCTTCCTGTAAGAAGCTTATGAGCATAAGACTGATGACCTACGTCCCAGACTATTTTGTCGCCGCCGAACACATCAAACACGCAGTGAAGCGCTACGGTAAGCTCTACAGTTCCGAGATTTGAGGACAGATGTCCGCCGTTTTTTACAGTAGTATGCAAAATGCAGCCGCGAAGTTCCTTGCAGAGCTGTCTTAGCTGCGGAATAGTCATATTTGAGATTATATCGTGATTTATGTCGTCCGAGAGATACACGTTGTCCTCCTTAAAATTGAATTACGGAAGCGGAAACGCCATTGCTATAATTATTCCCAAGAGCGAGCCCGCCACTACCTCTATTGGAGTATGCCCAAGAAATTCTTTTAAGTCTTTCTGATTAACCAGGTCTTCTATATCCGAATCGTCATCGCTTCCGCCGAGAGCCGTTATCTCGTCATCAAGCTCATCTACTATCTTTCTGAGCTTGTTGAGCTCTTTTGCATGAAGCCCCGCATTATATCGCACGCTCATCGCGTCATAGATAACTATTCCCGCAAGCAGCACCGAAAAGGCGAAATCGGAGCTTGCAAAACCCTTAAACCGCAGAGTATAGATCATAACCGAAACGACAAGCGACGAATGGGAGGAGGGCATACCTCCGGCGCCGGTTATGCGTTCGGGATTAAATGTTTTGTATTTTACAGAGTAATGTATGGTTTTAAGTATCTGAGCAGTTATCCACGAAATAAGTCCCACGGAAATAATGGGATTTATCATAAGAATATCAAGCACTTTCAGACTTCCTCCTAATTGCTTCTTTCAGCAAGCATATTGGCAAGCTCATTTAAAAACTCCGTTTCCGAAAACTCGGTCAAAAACTCTTTTGCCTCTGCCGTAAGCTGTCTTACACGCTCTCTCGCCTCGTCTATCCCGACGGCGGAAACGTATGTGTATTTTCCGTTTTCCTTGTCGCTTCCTATCGGTTTTCCGAGAGTTTTTTCGTCCGCAGTTATATCAAGTATATCGTCTGTTATCTGAAACGCAAGCCCTATACTTCTGCCAAATTTTCCTGCGGCATCCTGTTTGCTTTCATCGGCGCCTGCCGCTATACAGCCTGCTTTACAGCAAAATTCAAGCAGCGCGCCCGTTTTCATTCTGTACATTTCGAGAATTTCTGAAACAGACGGCTGTTTGTTTTCATATTCAAGGTCAAGCGTCTGCCCGCCTATCATTCCCTCAAATCCCGCAAGCTGAGCGAGAAGCTGTATGATCTTGAGCGCATAAACAGGCTCGATTGTCTGTTCCATTCCCGCCTTTGCTATTATCTCAAACGGCATTATAGCAAGCGCGTCGCCCGCAAGCAGAGCCGTCGCTTCTCCAAAAGCCTTATGACAAGAAGGTTTTCCGCGCCGCAGGTCGTCGTTATCCATACACGGAAGATCGTCATGAATAAGTGAAAACGTATGCATCATTTCTATTGCGCAAGCCACAGGAAGCGCCGTTTCGGGTTCTCCTCCGCAGACGCGGCAAAACTCCATAACGAGCGCGGGTCTTAGGCGTTTTCCGCCTGCCGAAAGGCTGTAACGTGCCGCTTCTATGACCGACTTTTGCGGACAGTCCGTGCTCGGGATATATTTTCCGAGCGCTTCTTCGGTCATCTGAGCGTATTCTCTAAGCTTTTCGTTTACGTTCATTGTGCCTTCATTTCCGCCTGTTCAACGACAAGCTTTGCTTCATCAAGATATTTTCCGCATTTCTCTATAAGTCCCGCCGCTTCTGTATAAAGCTTTAAGCTTTCGTCAAGAGAAATGTTCTTATCCGACATTTTCAATGATATTTCCGAAAGCCTTTTCATTGCCTCTTCAAAATTGAACTCCATTTTATTCCCTTACTTTCTTTATCTCGGCTTCTGCGCTGCCGCTGCCGAACATTATTTCAACATCATCTCCGACAGAAAGCTCTCCTGCGTCGGAAATTATTTTTTCTCCCAGCTTTACCGTCGAATATCCGCGCTTTAAAACCGAAAGCGGATCTAGCGCGGAAATAAGCTGTCTGTGTTTTTCGAGAGTTATTTCGCTTATCTCAAGCTTTTTATTCATAGAGCGCTTTATATTGTCCGAAAGCACCGAAAGCCTGTCTTCCCTGCTTTTATAGCTTAGTTCAAGAAGCTCGTCCATACGTTTTTTAAACGAAGATACCTCGGCATACTTCTGCATTAGTTTTGCATTAAGCTTGTCCGAAAGCGCAGTTTCAAACATTTCCAGCCTATGAAGAAGTTCTCCTTTATCGGGCACAGCCGCGACCGCCGCCGCCGTTGGAGTAGCAACTGTTTTGTCTGCGGCAAGGTCGGATATGGTAATATCTATCTCATGACCGACGGCGCTTATTACAGGTATCTTGCTTTGAAATATCGCTCTCGCGACGCGCTCACTGTTAAAAGCGCTGAGATCTTCGGAAGCGCCGCCGCCCCTACAGATTATAATAACATCAGCGTCTGTAGTCTGAGCGTATTCTATGCCGCAGACTATAGAATCGGGCGCGTCCCCACCCTGTACCACCGCAGGCACAACAAACATCTTTACACAGGGAAATCTGCCTTCAAGCGTTGTTTCAATGTCGTGAACGACCGCTCCCGTAGGAGAAGTAACGACCGCTATCTTTTTAGGGAACTCGGGAAGCGGACGTTTTCTGTCAAAAACACCCTCGGATTTCAGCTTTTTTACAAGCTCATCGAGCGCCACTGACTGTTCGCCGTCTCCGTCGGTTATAACTTCATTACAAACAAGGCTGTATGTTCCCGAGGTTTCATAGACCGAGACAGCGCCTTTGCAGATAACGCTCTTTCCCTCTTCTATTTCAGCGCCTATCCTGCTGAAAACCCTGCTCCATATTATGACGCTGAGCTTTGAAGACTTGTCGGAAAGGTTGAAATAACAGTGTCCCGCAGATGAAAACTTAAGACTTGTTATTTCTCCCCGCACCGCAAGGTTTACAAGCCTCTGTTCGTTTTTCACCAGACGCGAGATAAGCCCGTTTACATTAGACGGAGTAACAACAATCTCTTTAGCGTTCTCCATTGTTTCCCTCTAACTCTTTCATGTACGAATTCAATATCCCGTTTATAAACGAGCTGTCCGATTTAAGAGAATATTTCTTTGAAAGCTCGACAGCTTCGTTTATTGCCACGACATTAGGGATCTTTTCACAATATTTCATCTCATAAACAGCGATCTTAAGTATAACGATATTGACCTTTGCAATACGCGCGACCGACCGCGTCTTTGAATATTTCGAGATCACTCCGAGAATTTCCTCGTCATGCTCTAAAACTCCCCGCACAAGCTCGTCCGTCTGTTCGTTTTTCGCCATATCGAAAGCTTCGGAATTAAGCTCGTCTATCTCGTCCGGAGATGTTCCGAAAAGCGTCTGATAGAGTATCAGAAAAGCGCCCTCGCGTATCTCGCTTCTTTTAAGCTTGCTCATTATCCACCCCGACATCTTCATCTTCTTTAAAGCTTACGCCCGCTATGCCGACATCTACCTTTGTCACAGTAAAACCCGTCATGTTCTGGACAGCTGACTTAACGCTCTTTTGTACGTTTTCTGCGGCTTTTACGGCATTATAACCTTCTTCGATAAATATTTCAAGTTTTATCGCCGCAGTTTCTCCCGAAATTTTCGCGCGAACGGGAGACTTTCTCATAAGTTTTGAAAATGCGTCCTCGCTTTCTGTAGGTCTAAACTTTACGCCTTCTATTTCAAGAGCGGCTGTCTGGGCTATTTTTACTATAACATTTTCGGAAACTTTTATACTTCCGACGGTGTTGGTCTTATTTTTTTCCATAAATTTCCTCCAAATTGACCTATTTATACAAATACCTATTATGTATTATACCACACTTTTATTTTTTAAACAAGTATTTTTTTACTTAATAATCAAAAAAATGAATAAAATTTTTTTAATATACAAATTTATGATTTCTAATCAATCTGTGAATTTACTTTTTATTGATTATGCAGTAACAAAAAATTTATTTCGGAATATTATAAACTGAAAGCGAGGCGAACGGTATGAGATGCCCGAAAAAGCGAAAACACAAAAACAACGGAAAATTGCCGCTGATACTTGCGGCAGCGGCATTTCTGGGGGCTATTATGTGCATTTCGTTTTTTTCGTTTAAGGTCATGCTGTTTATAATCGCTATTTTGCTTATTGTTCTGGGGATATTTTTGCTTAAGATGTGAGAGGAGCGATTTTATGAAGGTTGTTGTTGTCAAAAGTCCGAAAATGTTTACGGGCCTGTTGAGGCTGGTGTTCGGTATCAGGAACGAACAAAACTGATAAAACCGTGTAAAATCATCATTGCGTAGTCTAAGGGCTTAACGCCGGTATACAGTGGACAGTGTACAGTATTCAGCAATGGCATCCGCTAACGCGGACATTGTTTAGATTGTTATCAAGTCTAAAGGTTTTCGAGCTAACCCGTTAAAGGTTGTTTGTATGCCTATTGAACAAAAACAATCTGAATATTATCCGCCGCAAGGCGGATACCGATGCTGTACACTGTACACTGTCAACTGTACACTGTATGAGGTTCTCCCATTGCACTACGCAGTGCAGTTATTCTAAGTTAACTTATTTTACTTCTACGATGGTTATTTTGTCCGCGCTTACGTCTACCTCCGACAAGAGCGCGGATTTTATCTTTGCCGCGCCCGCCGCGTCAAGTCCGTCTGTCTTTACGATAACGTTTGCGCCGTTTGCCGTTATGTAGCAAAGAGCGTCCTCAAAACCCTGTGCTTTGAGCATGGTTTCTATAGCGTTTTCGCTTGCTATAAGCCCGCTTAAATCCTGTGCGCTCGCTTCTGTAGAATTAAGCTCATCTTGCGTCATATCGCCGCCCTGATACATGACCGCAAGCATCTGCGCAGCCTCATCACGCGCCTGCTGCTTTTCAAGCCTTGCGCTCGCAAAATATGCGTCAGTATCAGTGTTTGCGACATACTCCAGATCGCCGTAATTTCCGCCGACTTCTTCTGTCGGCTCGGTGATATCCTTCTTTCCGCTCTGCGCAATGAAATTCACCGCGACAGCTGCCCCCAGAAGCAGCGTGAGCGACGCTACGGCTAATTGTTTCTTTCCGATGATAAGATTGATTCTTTTCATTCTCATAAGTTTTCTCCTTTTAATAAAATTCAATATGCTACATAGACCTTTGAAATGCCGATATTAAGGGCTTTCGCGGCAATGTTAGCGACTTGCCCGCGTACTACGGGATCACTTGCTCCCTCGCAGACTATAGCCGCAGAACGCACAACAGGCATTATTTTTACCGTTTTCAGCGGTTCTTTGGAGCTTCCCGCAAGGACCACCTCCGTTTCTTCGGAATAATCGTTTTCTTTGCTTTCCGACTTGCTGTTTTTTTCATATACAACGCGCTCCGTTCTGTCTATTGTTACCATAACGCTGACTTTTCCCACTCCGTCTATTTGCAGGATAAGAGAGCTGAGGCGTTCTTCAAGCTCGTGTTCCAGCTTTGCGTAGTCTTCGCTGAAAGCCGTATCTTGTGATATACTGCTGTCATTTCTTTTGAAAAAACTGCTTAGCAATAACATCAGCATCACAAAAAGCCCGCACAGTATGGCTATTCTTCGCACCTTGTCATTAGAAAAAATCTGCTTTATACGTTCGCTCAAAAAAGTCATATTCCTCACCTTTTATGTGATCGTTATTTTAATATTCTGCGGAAGCTCGCTTTCGAGAAGTTCACGGGCGGCGGTCTCCCAAGTGCTGTTCTCGCCAAGGACTATCCTTATTTCAGTAATATCTATGCTGTACAATCCCGAAATATTAACGATTATGTGGACTTGTTCGGGATAAATTTCTTTTTCAGCCAGTAAAGCCCTTATCTTCTCTTCGGTTTTTCTGCATACCTCGTCTCTTAATTGCTCATTAACGCCGCTTGAAAAATCATTTATCGTGCTGTCGGCCTCTTTTTCATATTCGCTTATGTCAAGCTCGGGTTTTATACCCGCAAATGCAGTTACTGCTATAAGCAGGAAAACACCTGCAGTCAAAAGCGATATCTGCTTTGAATATTTGTTTTCGGGAACAAGTATTTTAAACAGCGCCGAGGCTATCGCCGCAATACAAATGGTTGAAAGAAATTTCATTTTAATGTCCTTTTAAGTTATAATTATCCTTTTGTCATCGCAAACATAAGCACTACTGAAATGAAATTCAGCAGTATAAAACAAGCGCACACAGCAAGTATTATGGTTATTATCTGCGTACAGCTTTTAGCTAAAACCGAGAGCGGCTTTAAGTCAAACATTTCCGCGGCTGCTTCTGCCGCAGAAAACATTATAAGATAGCAAAAAAGCGACGAAGCTATGGGGAGAATTATCGCGAAAGCGGCTATTATACCGTAAGTGCCTACGCTTGACTTCAATATCTCAAGTCCGCCGCCGACCGTTCCAACCGCATCGGAAATAGTGCCGCCTACAATGGGAACTCCCTGTGAAACAAGGAATTTTGCCGTTCGGAGAGCTGTTCCGTCAGATGATGAAGCGACGGCTGTCTGTACGGAAAGCACACCCATAAATATCGTCATGATGAGCGACAAGCCCCATACGGTAAACTTTTTTATAAGCTCCCCTGCTTTTTCTATTTTAAGTTCGGGATGTACCGCTCCCGCTACGGAAAAGCCGAGTATCGCGCTGCAAAGCGGAGCAAGAAGATTTACGCATATTTGGGAGAAAAGCTGTGACGCGGCTATAACTGCGGTATTTACTGCCGAGGCGGTATTGATATAACCGAGCGCGGCGGAAATTCCCGCAAATGACGGAATAAAGACTATCATAAAGTTTGCGGCGGCGCTTAATACTTCGAGCGTGTCATTTACCGCACCACATATCGCCGAAGCGCATATTCCTGCGGTGCATACGGCTCCGACGGCGGAAATGACGCCCTTTAGAGTATTGTCCGGGGCTATGCTGTTTCCTAAAACGCACAGGAGAATTGCTCCGCATAGCGCTCCCAAAACTTTCAGCGGCTCTGTGACCTTACTCGCAAGCGTATCCCAAACGCTTTGAAGCACGCCAAAAAACGTCAGGTTTTCAGCGCCGTTGTTATCGGGAGCTATCCCGTTTTCATCCAGAAGATCCTGTGCTTCGTCCGTAAGCGCGCCGCTTAATTCGCCGCTTATTTCACTGCTTAACTCGTCGCTCGAATCATCTGCGCTTACCGCATAGGACCTTAAATTCAGAAATACTATAATGAATATCGAAAAGAATATTAACGAAAGAATTTTTTTCATTTGATCGTCCTCGTTTTTTCTGTCTCACCGAATAAGGCTCGTTATAAGTTTTGCAAGGTCTGCGAATACGGGCAGAGATATTGCCGCTATCGCCGCTCTGCCTCCAAGCTCCAGCCATACTGCCGCAGAATTTTCTCCCGCGTCGCGGGCTATGCTCGAACACAATGTTGTTATATAGCACACCGCAAGTGCTTTAAGCATTATCCCTATAAGCCTTAAATCTATACCCGCCTGCTCGGAAAGATCCTTTACGGCATTTACTGTCGGCATAAGCATGGAAATGACCATTGAAAGGACAATAGTGCCTGCCGCGACGCTTACAAAAAACGCTGCTTCGCTGTTTATCTTTCGCAAGATAAGGCAGATGACCGCGGACAATATTCCAACTCCGCAAAGCTCTATTACTTCCATATTTCAACATCTCACCACAGTCCGAATACGTTTTTTATTGTGTCAAACAATTCTTCTATTTCGGGTATCAGCATAAGAAGCACGATTATGATACCCGCGACAGTAAGCATAACAGCCTGTTCGTCATGGTCGGTCTTTTTTAATATTAAATTCAATATCGCTACAATAATTCCTACAGCAGCTATCTTAAAAAGCAGATCAAGCTCCATAATTATTCCTCATACAATAAGTATTGCGGCGGCAGCTCCGCACAGCGCGCCTATGCGTCTTAGAGCTTTTCCTTTTCGCAAATATTCCTCCGCAGCCTGTTTTTCGAGCCGCTTAAACCGCTCGGAATAAAGCGAAACAGTCATTATAGCGCCCTCGCTCCCGCTCTTTGAAAGTGCGGGGAGAAGCTCCTTTAAGAGTGCGGCAGCTTCCCACTTTTCGGGGAGTTCGCCGCAGGCTTTTTCCCATGCCGCCTTTATATCCGAAAGCTCTCCTAAGTATTCATTTACTTTTTTGGCAAAGCACCCGTTCTCGCGTGAAATAAGCTCCGATAATTCGGGATTTCCAAATTTTATCTCAACAGAAAAATTATTGAGCATCATTATTATTTCACTTAGAAATTCAACGCGTTTTTTAAGCTCGCGGCTCTTTTTCATTCCGAAATAAGCGCAGACGGCAAATGCAATAAGCGATAAAAATATTCTCATACTACCACTTACTTTCAATCGCGCATAACGTGAATTTCCGAAATGTTTCCCCTGTCCTTTACGATCGCGGCGCAGTCGAAATATTGAAGCACGGCGCTTGTGGAAGGGCGCTTTGAAAGTTCGGAATAATCTCCCGCATGGGCGGAGGCTATTATTTTTGCTCCGCAAAAGGCGCACTGTTCAATTGCTTTTTCGTCGTCGCCTATTTCGTCGCAGACAATTATTTCGGGGCTTAAAGTTCTTAGCGCCATAAGTATGCCGTCGGTTTTTTCACAGCCGCACAGGACGTCCGTATTAAGTCCTATGTCAAAGGAAGGAGTTCCTTTTATCATCGCGGAGATCTCGCCGCGCGTGTCTATAACGGTAACGCGGTATTTCTCGGAAAGCCTTCTCGAAAGGTCGCGGAGAATAGTGGTCTTTCCCGACATAGCCGCTCCTCCGAGCAAGAGCGAGCGCGGCTTGTCCGAAAATATCATTTCAAAAAGTCCGTCCGCACAGCCTTTTATTTCGTGGGCTATGCGTATGTTAAGCCCCGATATATCGCGGATAGTTTCGACTTTTTCGTTTTTATAAACGCACATACCGCTTATGCCGACGCGATGTCCGCCGTTTATTGTAACAAAACCGCGCGCAATATCGTGTTCAAACGAATAGACAGAATACCTGCAAATTTCCGCAAAAACCTCGGCTATCTCCTTTGCGCAAAACGGCTCGCTGCAAGGGAACATTTTCCCCGATGTTTCAACGCACACGGCAGGTCTACCGGATCGCAGCCTTATTTCCGCAACGCTTGAAAGCGGCTTTTCTATGCGGATCTTTGAGATCGAAGCTAGCGGCAGTTTTAATGTCTCGGTCATTTTAAGTTCCTCCTTTTTTTCTTGTCCGATATGTTAAATTGTATTCGGAGGGAGGGCGTTTTAGAACTTCTATGTTTTCATATAAGGTTATTTGCTTAATAAGACGTACAAACCCATTTGTTGTTTTCTTCAAACGTTATTTCTCTAAATAAGGTTTTCTCGCCCTATCCTGTTAGAGGTTAGAGGTTAGAGGTAAGAGGCTAGAGTTTAAGCCGAAAGGCTGTTCGTGAACATGACGCACAAAAGCCCATTTGTTGTTCTTTTCAAACGTTATCTGCCGAATTTTATGTACACAAGAAATAACAAGTAAGCCCCGAACGCTTTTGGCATCGGGGCTTTATTAACGGCTTGAATTATTTTACTTCGTTTTTAAGTTCATTTCCCGAAAGGTAATCGTCGAAATTTTCAAGCGTTATCTGGGCGATATTCGACAATGCTTCTTCGGTAAAAAACGCTTGGTGGGAGGTTATAATAACGTTAGGTCTTGAAACGAGCATAGAGATGACCTCGTCGGTCACTATTTTGTCGGAGTTGTCCTCGAAGAATAACCCGCTCTCCTCCTCATATACATCAAGCGCCGCGCCGCCTATCCTCTTTTCATTTAGAGCCTCAAGGAGAGCCTCGGTATCTATAAGCCTTCCGCGCGAGGTATTTACTATAAGAACGTTTTTTTTCATAAGCTCAAGCGAGCTTTTATTTATGATATAATGTGTTTCTTTTGTAAGCGGACAATGGAGCGAGATAATATCCGAATCCGTAAACAGTTCTTCTTTTGAAACATATTCTACTCCGTCTATCTTTGCGGGAAACGGGTCGAACGCCAAAACGTTCATTCCGAAGCCCTTGCAGATGTCGATAAAAACTCTGCCTATTTTTCCCGTACCTATAACTCCTGCGGTCTTTCCGTGGAGGTCAAAGCCCATAAGTCCGTTAAGGCTGAAATTGAAATCGCGCGTGCGGATATATGCGCGGGGAATTTTTCTGTTGAGCGCAAGTATAAGACCCATAGTATGCTCGGCTACGGCATAAGGCGAATATGCGGGTACTCTGAGGACTTTTATCCCGCGTTTCTGAGCCGCCTTTACGGCTACATTGTTATACCCCGCGCAGCGCAGGAGTATCACTTCTACTTTAAGGCGCGAAAGTATCTCTATTGTTTTCTCGTTTACGTCGTCGTTTACAAACACGCATACCGCTTTCGCGCCCTCGGCGAGTTTTGCATTTTCGGGTCTTAATCTTCCGACATAATAACGTATATCGTAGTTTTTGTTGTATTTGTCGAACCATTCCTTATCATAAGGCTTTGCGTCAAAAAACGCAATCTCTTCTTTTCCCATAGTATCCCTCCCATGAAACATTTGCTGATATTCTCTCCCGAATTTCGGCAATTATGCTTGACAAAACAAGTGTTTGGAATTATAATTGTAGTAGCACTTTTATAGAGGAGGAAAATAATATGCCGTCAACCAAAAATTATCTTGAATTTGTCTTAGGACAGCTTTCCGAACTGAATGAGATCTCCTTACGCAAGATGATGGGCGAATATATGCTCTACTACAGAGGAAAATATTTCGGCGGGATATTTGACGATCGTTTTCTTGTAAAGGACATAAGCTCCGCACGAAAGCTCATGCCGAGCGCACAGCTCGAACTGCCGTATGATGGCGCAAAAGAAATGCTGCTTGTAGATAATGTTGACGACAGGGAATTTCTAAATGAGCTTGTCGAAGAAATGTACGAAGAACTTCCCGAACCTAAAAATAAAAAACGATGAGGAAATAATGAACAAATACTATAAAAAATTAGAGCTTGACAAGATTTTAGAACTTTTAGCAAACGAAACGGTGAGCGACTATGCGCATAACAAGGCGCAAAAAATAACGCCGCTTCGCAGTTATGACGAGATAAAAACGGAACTAAAGAAAACCGACGACGCTTTTACGCTGTCGGCTAAATTTGGCACGCCGCGCTTTAGAAAAGTCCCCGATATTTCGGACGCATTAAAACGCGCCGCCGCGGGAAGTATGCTGAGCTTTCGGGAGCTTTTGGATACGGCGGCGGTACTGCGCGAAACGGCAATGCTCTGCGACTGGTTCTCACAATGTGAGAACACGGAATGTTCGCTCTCGGAATACTTTAAGACCTTAACGCCGATAAAGCCGCTCGAAAAGCGCATTTCCGACAGCATTTTGTCGGAAGAAGAAATGTCGGACAACGCGAGCGCGGAGCTTGCCTCAATACGCAAAAGGATAACCCGACAAGGTCTTCATATCCGCGAACAGCTCGACGGTATGCTTAAAAACAAGTCGCAGCGCGATTTTTTGCAGGAAGCGGTCGTTACTATGCGCGACGGGCGATATGTCGTTCCCGTAAAATCTGAGCATAAAAACGATGTTCCGGGGCTTGTACACGACACTTCCGCCACGGGGCAGACGTTTTTTATAGAGCCGATGAGCGTTGTCGAGGCTAACAACGAAATTCGTATACTCAAAAACCGCGAACAAGCGGAGATAGAAAGAATTACCCGCGAAATTTCCGAGGAAATAGGGACTAATTCTTCTGCAATTGCCGAGAATTTCAGAATTTCGCAGATACTTGAACTGTACTTTGCAAAGGCAAATTTGGGCGCTAAGATGAAAGCTGTTGTTCCCGTACTCGTAAACGAGCCGAAAGTTATACTTAACCGAGCGCGACACCCGCTTCTTGATAGAGACACGGCTGTGCCCATTTCGATAAGTATCGGCGAAGGCTATGGTTGTCTTATAATAACGGGTCCGAATACGGGCGGTAAAACCGTCGCTATTAAAACAGTCGGACTGCTCGCGCTTATGGCGGCTTGCGGGCTGATGATACCTGCGGGCGACGGGAGCGTTATCGGCGTTTTCGACAGGATATTTGTAGATATCGGCGACGAGCAGAGCATAGAAGAAAGCCTTTCAACGTTTTCCTCGCATATGACAAATGTCGTTGGGATAGTAAACAATGCAAGCGAAAATTCTCTTGCGCTCATAGACGAGCTTGGAAGCGGGACCGACCCCGTAGAGGGCGCGGCGCTTGCCGTGGCGATACTTACGGAGCTTAAAGACCGAGGCTGCAAGGTGCTTGCGACAACTCACTATCAGGAAGTAAAGATGTTCGCGCTTGAAACAGAGGGCGTTGAAAACGCAAGCTGTGAATTTGACGTTGATACTCTTAAACCCACATATCGGCTCATAATCGGCGTTCCGGGAAAATCAAACGCGTTTGCTATTTCGCAAAGGCTCGGTATGCCGAAAAAGATAATCGCAAATGCCGAAGATCTCGTCAGCACTGAAAACAAGCGCTTTGAAGAAGTTATAAGCAAGCTCGAGCAAACGCGAAAAGAGCTTGAAGAACTCAGAGCAAGCGCGGAGCTTTCGGAGAGAAACGCTAAAATGACCGAAAGCGAACTTAAACAAAAGCTGTCCGAGCTTGAAGCGCAGAAAGAAAAGGAACTCGAAAACGCACGACAGCGCGCGCTTTCAATTGTCCAACAGACAAGAGCGCAATCGGACATTCTCTTAAACGAGCTTGAAGAACTGAAGAAAACAAAGGACAAAGAGGCTTTGCGAAAAGGAATTTCAGACGCAAAATCGCGTTCAAACTCAATGCTCAACAAAATGCAGGACGACGCTAATCCCGTAACTGAAAGGCGCGTAGAAAGCTATGTTCCGCCGCGCCCGTTCAGACAGGGCGACACAGTAAGGCTTGCTGACACGAACCGTGAAGGAACGCTGCTTACTGTTCCGAATATAAACGGGGTTTGCTTTGTGCAGACAGGCTCTGTAAAAGTGAAAACAAATGCGAATAATCTGCGGCTCGTTGAGAAAAAAGCCGAACCGCCAAAAGGCAAGGTAAAGAAAGTCGTTAGTTCAAATATGACGAGGCGCGGCGGTATGGAGCTCGATATTCGCGGAATGATGGGCGATGAGGGAGTAATCGAGGTCGAAAGGTTTATTGCTTCTGCGCTTATGTCGGGGCTTTCGCAAGTTGTCATTATCCACGGAAAAGGAACAGGCGCGCTTCGTGCCGCTGTTCATACCGCTTTAAGACGAAATCCCGCAGTAAAAAGCTTCAGGCTCGGAGAATACGGCGAGGGCGAAGCAGGGGTAACTGTGGTGGAGCTAAAATAATTAAAGGGAACGTTTTAACGTTCCCTTAGTTTTATTCATTTGAGATATCTTCGATTATCTCGCGTATTTGCTCTGCGCCCTCCCCTGTCTGCGAGGAAAACTCAACGAGAGTAAGCTCGCTTGCGCAAGGAAGCTCGCTTTTAAGCGCTTCGCGCCGTTTTATACGCTCGTTTGCCGAGAGCTTGTCGGCTTTTGTAAGCGCCACAATGAACGGAAACTCTCCGTCTATAAGCGCGTTTATCATTTTTATATCGTCGCTTGTGGGAGAATGTCGCATATCAATTAGCTGTATAACAAGGCAAAGCGAACGCTCCGCCGAAAGATAATCACCGATAAGCGCCGAAAATCTTTGCTTTTCGCTCTTTGATGTTTTGGCATAGCCGTAACCGGGCAGGTCTACGAGAAAGACGTTTTCTAGCTCATAGAAGTTTATTGTTGCGGTCTTTCCCGGTTCAGCCGACGCGCGCGCAAGATTTTTCCTATTCAGAAGCTTATTTATCATAGAAGATTTTCCGACGTTCGAGCGCCCGATAAAGGCTATCTCGGCGCGGTCGGGCGCGGGAAGCTGAGTTATAAAGCCGTATGACGCGAAAAATTTCGCGTTGTTATAATTCATCTGTCGCTCCTTGTTGAAATGTCAATTTACTTTGGGCTTGTTGTAGCTTATGCATTCAGCACAGGCTTTTTTACCTGCGGCTTGTTTGCTTTATTTACGACGGGCTTTTCGGAAATAACGTTCTTTTCCCTCTTTACCGAGCAATTTGTCTTTACAAGCGCCGTGTCGAGGACCGTGGTAATATTCTCCGCGGGAACGAACCTTATGTTTTGTTTTACTTTTTCGTCGATTTTCTCTAGGTCGGGCATATTGTCCTTTGGCAGGCAGACCGTAGAAATTCCCGCTCTATACGCCGCCATTGTCTTTTCTTTAAGACCGCCTATAGCCAGAACTTTTCCGCGCAGGGTTATCTCCCCCGTCATCGCCACATCTCTGCGGACAGGCGTTCCCGACAATGCGGAAACAAGAGCAGTCGTAAGCGTAACACCGGCAGAAGGACCGTCTTTGGGAACAGCGCCCTCGGGAGCATGGATATGGATATCCTTGGTTTTGTAAAATTCCTTGTCTATACCGTATTTATCCGCAAGCGAACGCGTAAGGCTGACGGCAATCTTTGCGGATTCTTTCATCACGTCTCCGAGCGAACCCGTAAACTCCGTCTTTCCTGTGCCGTCCAGAACCAAAACTTCAAGCGGGAGCATTGTTCCTCCGACAGAAGTCCATGCAAGACCGTTTACATATCCGACCTCGTCATGTGCGGAAAGCTTTTCGGGAAGATATTTCTTTATTCCGAGAAATTCTTCGATATTCTTATCCGTGACATTTACGGTTTTTTCTCCCGATACTATCATCTTCGCAGCTTTTCTGCATATTTCGGCGATCCTGCGTTCAAGCTTTCTTACGCCTGCTTCGCGAGTGTAAAAGTCGATGACAGAATATATAGCCTTGTCGCTTATTTTAAGCGTTTTGTTGCTTTCGCCGCTTTTCTTAAGCTGCTTCGGGATAAGATGCTTCTTTGCTATGTTGAACTTTTCCTCGCGCGTATAGCTCGAAAGCTCAATTACTTCCATTCTGTCAAGAAGCGGCGCGGGAATTGTAGTTAAATCGTTTGCGGTCGTTATAAACAATACATCGCTCAGATCTACGGGTATCTCTACATAATGGTCTACAAACGCGCTGTTCTGTTCGGAATCGAGGACTTCGAGCATTGCAGAAGACGGGTCGCCCTTATAGTCGCTGTTCATCTTATCAATTTCATCAAGAAGGATAACAGGATTTATAGTTTTTGCCGAACGAAGCGCGTCTATAATTCTTCCCGGCATTGCTCCTACATATGTCTTTCTGTGACCGCGTATCTCCGCTTCATCACGCACTCCGCCGAGAGATATCCTCGCATATTTGCGTCCGAGGGCTTTTGCTATTGATTTTCCGATAGAAGTCTTTCCTACTCCCGGAGGACCGTAGAGACAGAGTATCTGCCCCTTTACATCGGGAGCTAAAGCTCTAACAGCTATGGTTTCAAGAATACGCTCCTTTACGCTCTTCATGCCGTAGTGATCCTTGTCGAGCTGTTTTGCGACAACCTCGATATTCAGCTTATCTTTTGTGCGCTTGTTGAAGGGAACGGACAGCACCGTGTCGAGATATGTCCGTATGACAGCTGCTTCCTGAGAAGAGCCGGACATTCTTCCAAGCTTTTCCGCTTCTTTTATCAGCTTTTCTTCGGACTCTTCGGAAAGACCTAACGCAACAATTTTTTCTATGTAGTCCTGCTGTTCTTCAAACGGGTCGTCATCGTTTCCGAGCTGGCGTGAGATCGCTCTCATCTGTTCGCGCAGATAATACTCGCGCTGGTTTTTATCAATCTGTTCATGCACCTGTTCGTTTATTTCTATTTCCGTCTGCATTATGCCTATATCTCTTTTAAGCATTGTTATAAGCATGACGGTGCGCTTTGAAAGATCGTTTGTTTCAAGAAGCTTCTGCTTTTCTTCTACCTTTAATACAACATTAAAGACGACCTTATCAAAAAGCTTTGAAAGATCGGTCTCGCCCACAATGCTCTCATAAAGCTCGCGCGGCATCTTCGGCGACACCATGGCATATTCGTCAAACGTCTGAGAAAGAGAATGTACCAGAGCCGTTTTCTCCCTTTCGCTGAGAGCAGCGGTCTGTCTTGATTGAATTTTTGAAACTTCAAATTTCAGATATTCCGCACAAGACACTTCTTTTTCTATTTTAGCTTTATAAAGTCCCTCTATAAGCACTCTAGTAAGTCCGTCGGGAGTTGTAAGAAGCTGTCTTATTTCGGCGACAACTCCTACGCTGAAAATATCTTCAGGCTCGGGTTCTTGATCCGCCGCGTTTTTCTGTGCGACAAGAAAGATGTGTCCGTCTGCCGCAAGCGCCGCCTTAAGCGCGGCAACGGAGCGTTCTCTGCCTACGTCAAAATGTAGCACCATAGAAGGAAACACGACAAGTCCCCGAAGGGAAATGGCGGGTATAGTCAGATTTTTGTTCATTTAATAATATCCTTTCCAAATTGACAATGATCTAAGGCAACAACCGACAATCTCGGAAGAGTGGTAACTGCGCAATATTGCCTTTGTTATGTCATATATCTATTATAATACTTTTAGTTATAATTTGCAACTCTGAAAATATTCCGATTTATTTTCACATTATCGGAAAATAAGTGAAAAAATGAGATAAACAACCGGCTGGTGGAGCATATATATCCATATTGTATAGCGACCGACAGTGGCTAACCACTTTATATGTACGGGATAGAAGAATTTCGGGAGAGAGCCGTTTTTCGCCCATATTCCGAAATAACTTCCGGCGATAAACAAAAACAGCCATGGGAATATCGGGAAATAATCGTATGAAGAAAAGCCTTTCGGATCAAATCCAAACGGAAACAACACGCCCGCATTATATAACTCATCCGGCAGTTTCCACTCGAAAAGCCCCGGCAGACCGAAAAATCCGCCGCTTACTACCCCGCCGCCATCATTGTATATCCTCACTACATAACATGAAAGCGCAAACAAAACTCCAAAAACTATTATTCCTACCAAAGCGGGAATATGGTCAAGAACTTTTTCGGAAAGTCCGAAGATCATCATAGAAATTCCCAGAAAATGTAAAATTCCGAAATAAATGTTCCCGCTCGTAAAGAAAGGCGTAACAAAAGTAAGTATCATTCCCAGAAAAAAACACTGTACTCCGCGCTTCAGATTATTGCGGGAATAACGGCAGACCGTTCCCGAAATGAAGATAAACAGACCCGCAAAGGAAGTCTGGACAACATCGAACCATTCGTCAAAAAACACAGGCACTTTGACGCCAAAAAAATAGTTCAAGTCAAACATAGCGTGATAAACGACCATACAAATGATCGCAAATCCGCGAAGCTCGTCAAGAAGCCCTACTCTCCCGCTTGTTTTTTTATCTGTCGGCATAATTTTCCCCCGTTGTTTTATCGCTTACTATACATTGTAGCACATTTAACGAAAAAATACAATAACCTCTTGAAAAAAAGTTTGAAATATGCTAAGATAATGTTGTGACTGAATTGAACAATTGTCAAATAATTGTTAGTCAAAGAAACAAATATACGCCGTAAAAGGGGCTTGCTGTGGAACATATAAAAATAGGAAACGTTGAAATAGAAAAAACGGCGGCTCTCGCGCCGATGGCGAGCGTTGCGGACAGAGCCTATAGACTTATTGCAAAAGAATACGGTGCGGCATATTGTGTGGGAGAAATGGCGAGCTGTAAGGGGCTTTGCTTTTCAGACAGAAAGACCGCAGAGCTGCTTTGTATAACTGATGCCGAACGCCCTGCGGCGATACAGCTTTTCGGCGCAGAACCCGAATTTATGGAAAAAGCGGTTAAAATTGCTGAAAAATATTCGCCCGATATTATCGACATAAACGCGGGCTGTCCTATGCCGAAGATAGTAAACGGCGGAGCGGGAGCGGCACTTATGAAAACTCCCGAGCTTTTTGGAAAAGTTGTACGCGCGGCAGTTATGGCGACAAATATCCCCGTTACGGTTAAATTCCGCAGCGGCTGGGACGAAAGCTCGGTAAACGCCGTAGAGATAGCGAAAATTGCCGAAGAAAACGGCGCGGCGGCAGTGACTGTCCACCCGCGCACTAAAACCCAGCTCTATGCGGGGCACTCGGACTGGAGCGTTATAAAAGCCGTAAAAGACGCGGTAAGTATTCCCGTTATAGGGAGCGGAGATGTGCAGAGCGTAAATGACTGCGTGAAAATGTACGAACAGACGGGCTGCGACCTTGTGATGATAGGCAGGGGGAGCTATGGAAAGCCGTGGCTATTCGGGCAGATAAGCGATTATTTCGAGGGAAAGCCTATAAGAAGCGAGCCGGCTTTCACTGAAAAAATAAGCATTATGCGCCGACACATAACGCTTCTCACAGAAGATAAAGGTGAAACCGTAGGAATAAAAGAGGCGCGGCGACAGGCGGCGTGGTATATAAAAGGAATAAACGGCGCGGCAAAGCTGCGCGATGATTTCTCAAGAATGAACACGTTCGATGACTTTGAACGGCTTTTGGAAAAAATTTCGGAGGTAAACAAAAATGGAGCTTGAAAAGCTTAAAACGCTTTGTGCGTTCGACATAAAGGACGACCCTCTTGTCAGGGCGCTGTGCAAGGAAAATGATTATCCGAGGGCGCTTAATATTCTCCTCACAAAAAATCAGACTCTGGCGGAATACTTTTGCGATGCAATGAAATATTCGGGCTCGCCGCTCGTGGACGAGTGTGCGAAAGCTCCGACCGAGCAGAGGATCAGTGCTATTGAATATGACCTTAAAGTCATAAGCGATATTGTTGCGAAAGGCGCAGAGGGAATAAAGCAGGAAATTGCCGAAAAGACGGGGAATGAATTGATAAAGGAAATGCCCTGCTTTGAGAGCGGGAAGTTTGAATATGACGCGGAGTATTTCCTCGATTTTGTCCGCAAGAACGGCAGCGGTATCTTCGCAAAATACCGCGCGTTTACATACAACGGAAAGCTCAAACCCATAGAAAAGCCCGACCCAATTTCTTTAAGGGATCTGAAAAACTATGAGATACAGAGAAAGCAGGTCATTGAAAACACGCTTTGCTTTTTAAAGGGTCAGCCCGCGCAGAACGTTCTGCTTTATGGCGACAGAGGAGCGGGAAAATCCTCGACGGTAAAAGCTATCTTTAACGAATATAAAGAACTCAGAATGGTCGAGATAGCGAAAGAGGACATAAAGTATCTTCCCGAGCTGTTCGGTATTCTCGGGAAAACGGGGCTTAAATTTATAGTGATGATAGACGACCTGTCATTTTCGGAGGTCGACGACAGATTTGCGGTATTAAAGGCGGCTCTGGACGGATCGCTTTCCGCAAAGCCCGAAAATATCCTCATCTACGCCACCACAAACCGCAGGAAGATTATCCGTGAAACAGTCGCAGAACGTGAAATATCGACGGCTGACGCTATAGACGAAAGTATGTCGCTTTCGGACAGGTTCGGTCTGTTTATTACATTTTCAAAACCCGACAAACAGCTTTATCTCAATATCGTGCATCAATTGTGCGAGGACAAGGGCATAAAAGCCGATGAGGAAAAGCTCGACAAGTCGGCGGAGCTTTTTGCTCTGCGTCACAGCGGACGTTCTCCGAGAACCGCAAAGCAGTTTGTTGAATGGCTTTCGGGCAGAATAGAGCTTGGTCTTGATTACTGAAATTATCGGCAGAAAAACGGAGTATAAAATGAAATTTAAAAGAATTGTATGCGTTGCATTGTTTTGCGCGGCGGTGTTGTGCGGGTGTGATAAAAAAGATAATGTTCCGTCAGAGATAGTTGTTTCAGGCGACAGCGAATATGAAGAAGATGTAAAGCCTTTCCCCGCAGAATCCTGCGGCGTTATGCTTAATAAAGAGGCTGAAAAAGTAGTATCTCTCTCCCCCGCTACGACCGAGATAATTTGTGAGCTGGGGTTTGGGGACAGGCTTGTGGCTGTGAGCAACTATTGCGACTATCCCGAAGGCTTATCAATGCCGAAAGTGGGAAGTACGGAAAACCCGGATATTGACGCGATAATTGCGCTTGAACCCGATGTCGTTTTTACACTTTCGCTCTTGTCAGAAAGAGACAGGTATATGTTAAACCATGCGGGAATTGAAGTGCTTACGCCAAAAAATCCAGAGAGCATTGAAGATTACTATACAATGTACAAAGAAATTGCTGCGGCATTTTATGGGAAAACAATTTTAGATCCACAAAAGGGCGAATTTAAAAACGTTGCAATCGCAGGCGATGCACGCAAAAAGCTGGAAGACGCGGCTATAGAGATAGGGAGCTTTGTCTATATAACCGAAATGATGACGCTTTCGGGAAATGATACTTTTGCGGGAGCGGTTTTAGGGCTTTGCGGAGAAAATTTGTGCAATAAAAGCGGTTATGTTTCGACGGAAGAATGTGGAGAGGTCGTTCCGAAATATATTATTGCCGACGACAAACTGACCGAAGCTAAACTCAAAAAGGACAAGACAGTTTCAAAAATGCTGAGCGGCGGTGCAAAGATAATCTACATTACTTCTTCTTATCTTGAACGTCCGACATCGCGTACCGCCGAGGTATTTTCACAGATAAGAGAACAACTTAGTCAAAGCGAATAGTTTTACAGTCTGTAGTTTTAGTTGTCATTGATAAAAATCAGAGGCTGAAGTTTAAATGGAAAAGTTGCTTACAATATTAAACAACTTTCCCTTAAAGCTTCAGCCTCTTTACTATTATCTCTTACCTCTAACCTCTAAACTCTTACCTCTTACCTCTAAAAACCGCCCTCGTTTTTAATTTAGCGTGATTTTTTCTTAGACTTTACAGCGCATACAGTAAACGCCGACATTGAAACAAGCATTACTCCTACAAGTATTCCTATCGGGCTTCCTGTCGGAGGAACATCCTCGCCTTCACTCGGTTTTTCTTCCTTAGCGCCGCAGAGAGTGCATACGCCGTCTTTAAAGACATGTTCGCCGTATTCTTCTATCTCTCCGCATACGCACTCGCGATAATGGTGCTCGGAATCATACTTCCATTCGCCAAATTCGTGAACATGGTCGGAAGGCAGGCGCTCAATAACTTCGCCGTCAGCTATCTTTTCGCCGCAGCCAAGGCAGTAGGTGTCGCCCGTATAACCTTCTTCTTCGGTAGTAGCGGGTTTATGTCCTACGATATTAGTGCCGCCGCTGTGGGTCGTGCTGTCCTTTTCGGTGTACTCAAAGCCGCATACCTCGCAGTGCTTTCCGCTTTCGCAAGTCGCAGTGCCGCCCGTGTGAGCAGCCTTATCACTAAGAACATGACAGTTGGGATTTGTGCAGGCTGTCTGATGCCCTGTTTCATCGAAAGTTACGTTTCCTGAGAAATTATGCTGTTTTGCTTCTTCTATTACCGCGTCGCAGTCTTTGCAGCGGACTTCTGTTTCACAGTTATAGTCCTCGTCTGTGGGGGTATGCTTTGTTATTTCCCTGTAGCCGCAGACTGAACATTCGCGATAGTGATTTTCTCCGTCCGCAACATAATCGCCGAACGAATGTTCCGCAAGGTCTTCTACATGACCGCAGCTGCATTCGTGATAATGGTGCTGTGCATTGTAGAGCCAGCCATTAAATGAATGTACGTGCTCATCGGGCAGGCGCTCTAAAGTTTCGCCCTTTGAAATAAGCTCGCCGCAGGTTTCACAATATGTGTCGCCCGTATATCCTTCTGCTTCGGTCGTTGCGGGTTTATAGCCGTCGAGCCTTGTTTCGCCGACATGGTTATTTGGGTCTTTTTCGGTGTATTCAATTCCGCAAAGCTCGCAGTGAGCGCCGCTCGTGCAGGTAGCTGTTCCGCCGATATGAGCAGCCTTTTCGCTGGTCTTACGGCAGTTTACGTTTACGCACGCTACCCGGTGACCCGACTCGTCACCTTCTACTCGTCCCGCAAAGTTATGACTTTGCGCGGGAACTATAACGGCGTCGCAATAAATGCAGGTTATAGCCGTTTCACAGTTATAGTCCTCGGGCGTATGCTCGTGAACACCTACCTGGCGATAACCGCAGTCGAGGCACTGACGATAATGGGTGTCGCCGTCATTGTGGTAGTAATCAAATGAATGCTCTTTTATAGAGCTTGCGTCTATCTCGCCGCAGCCCGAGCATGAGAGCCAATGTTCTTTATCGTTATGTCCTTCTATGCTGAAATCGTGTTCGTGAACTTCTTCGAGCATAGGAATTACTTTTCCTTCGGACAATACCTGTTCACAGCCGAGACAGTAAAGGTCGCCCGTATATCCGTCTGACTCATAAGTTGCTTCTTTTTCATTTCTGAGCTCTGTGCCGCCGACGTGATTTTTAGGATCTAACTCTCCATAGTGAGTATGGCAAAGATCGCACTCGGCTTCGCTGCAGCAGGTAGCCGCTGTTCCCTGAACATGAGCTTCATGCTTTTCAGCGTCACAGTCGGGGTTTGTACATTCGAGCAGGTGGGTATTTTCATTGCCGCTTCCGGGTTTTACTGCCCAGGAGTGTTCTGCGCCTGCGGCTATCATTTCATACCCGCAGTCATCACAGAACGTAGGCGTTGTACAATCGTGGTCGCTCGTACCTTTATGCTCAATACGAAGCTGTGCCTCACAGCCCTTTATCGTGCAGTTATGATAATGATATTCGCTGTTTGTATGCCAGTCTTCACACCAGCTATGCTCAAGCAATGCGGGAAGGACTGTATATCCGCACTCCGAGCAAGTTACCGCCTTATGGCAGTCGCCCTCATAACCGTCTTCTGCCAGCTTGTCGTGGGGCTCTACTTCGCTGAGAACTTTCTTGCAGACAGCACATTCAAGGTGATGTCCCGTTTCATCTGCAACATAAACCGCCTCGTGGTCGTGGTTTGCTCTAGAATATCCGCAGCCTGTGCAAACGTCGTCTACAAATGTATGTTCACTGACATAAATGCCCTCTGTATACTGATACTTACAGCCATCTTCTACGCAAAGGCGCGAATGAAGCTCTGCCTCGTGTCCCGAAACCGGAGCAAGAAGATTGTTGTTGAAGGGTGAATGATGAGTTTTTGCGCTCTTTATTTCTTTTCCGCATGCAGCGCAATTTACAGCGGTCGTGCAGTCGCCGTCGTCAGTTCCAAAATGAGTTTCGGTCTGGACGTAATCGCAGTTCTTACACTGACGATAGTGGTTGTTTTTATCCCACGCCTGCTGATAATAATCGCCGAATTCATGCTCTTTCGCGGGGTTAATTACCTTTCTGCATACCTTGCAGCGTTCTTCGGTCTCGCAGTTGTTGTCGTCCGTATAAATGTGCTTTCCTGTAGCGGGAGTTGTCTTTTCATAGCTATCGCCGCATATCGTACACTGATATGTTTCAACTCCACTTGTAGCGCACGTTGCGGAAACAGTCTTTACGAGAACATAATTATGTGTTCCGCCGAGATTTTCAACCTCTGTCGTATAAGTATCGCCGCAGTATTCACAGGTATGCTTAACTGTTCCCTTGTCAGTGCAGGTGGGCTTTTTCGTCATTTCTTCTTTGTAAGAATGAAGCGAACTATACGCGGGCAACTCTTCGGTTTTCTTAAAGCCGCAAACCGAGCACACCCATTCTTTGAGACCGCTTTCCTTACAGGTTGGGTCTTTTACGGTCTTCCAAACGCCCGTATGTTCTTTGTTCGGCTCCATGGGAGAAGAGAACTTCTCTCCGCAGTCCGCGCATACAGACATCTTTACTTTGTCCTTTGTGCAGTCGCCCGAAGGTGAAGCCGCAAAGCTGCTTCCTACAAAGTGAGCATGAGTCGGGATCTCCAGAACGCTGCGTATTGCTCCGCACTCTGTGCATACCTCATAGGAAATGCCGTCTATATCACAAGCCGCTTCTTTTACAAAAGGCATCCAGTAGTGCTGTGCGTCTGAATTTGCCGTGCCGCTTGTTTCAACTTCGATATAGCTGCACTTTTTGCATTTCTTAATTGTATAAGTCAGTCCGTCGCAAGTAGATGTTACTGTCTCTACATTTGAAAGGTCATGCGAATGTTCGGTCTTTTTAATTGCCTCATTATAGCTTTTAAAAGGAACATAGAACCTTCCGCAGTCTCTGCACTTATACATTGTAACTTCATATTTATTTTTAGTGCAGGAATCCTCAAATACAAAGGTAGAACGTCCTGAAAGAACTCCGTGATCTTTACCTACCTTTATCTCGCGAGTTACGGTCGAATCGCCCTTTACGGCGGTTATGGTGTAATTATAATATTCGCCTGCCTTAGAGGGAGCTTCGAGAGTAAATGATGAACCCGCAGTGTAGTTCTTTGTGCCGCCCTGTCCCGAAACGGTGATAGTATCAGCTCCGAGAACGTTTACTGTCGGTGCGCCGCAGAATGTATCGGAATCTTTTCCTCTGGTGATTGTGTAATACTCCTGATTTGGAACAACAACTATCACGGGGTCAGCCGAAACTACCTTCGGAACAACGGTAACTACTCCTGCCTTTTCTTCTTCAGCCTTTACGGTCTTGGGAACAAAGGATACATTGAGCATATCGTTTGCGCCGATTATGTCGTAATAAGTGAGCTTGAAGGTGCCGTCAGCGCCAACAGCTATATTGCGTCCGCCAAACGAAACAACGTCTACGGTATATCCTTCCTTGGCTTCAACCTTGAATGTATGGCTTTCGCCTTCTTCAAACGAGATAAAGCCGTCTGCTCCTACAGCAGGAACGTTGTCGCATGTAACAGAGCCGTTTCCGTCTGTTTTTACGATTATGTTATGGTCTTTCTCCATTTCGTCCGCGCTTATCTGAGAAGCGTCGAGAGCAACTATCTCAAACGGTGAGAAAGAATCGCAGAGTATAACCAGACCATACTGTGTAACAGCGAGCGGGATTTCCTCTACGGAAATTATATCGTCGCCGTATTTGTGTCCGGGCTTATTTTCGTTTCCGCAATGTTTTGTTTCCGAGCAGCGTGTAAAGTGATAAGCCTTGAAGACTACTTCTTTATTCGCAACATCTTCCGCGTCATAGCCTTCGGGGAAACCAAGCTGCATTCTCAGGCTCTCGCCCTCGAGAACAACGGTCATTTTGCAAAGACGCGTAAAGTTTATCTCGTACATTTTGCTGCTCTTTATCGCAGACTCGGGAATATCAGTATATTCGTCAAATGCATCTGTAACTTCGTTATACTTAGCGCGGCTCATTCCGTCTTCTTTACCTATTTCTTCAACGGTGAGCATAAGACGACCGTTCATATCGTCTATCTTCATCTGCTTCTGAAGCTCTTCGAGAGAGGTTTTAGAACCGTCTGTTCCCTCTACAGCGAGCTTGCTTAAATCGAGGTCGTCTGGATTATCGAGCAGATAGGGACGTCCCCAGAGCGCCCAGTCGATACCCTGGCTGCGGTATGCCATAGGACATACTGATGTCGACATAATGTAGCTCCAGGAATTGGGAGCTTTATTTGAACGGCTGCCTACAAGTCCCGTTATTTGGAAATCATAAAGCGTAAGGTCGTCGGACCAGTTTGTACTTGCGCGGAACTTATATTCCAGACCTTTTACGAAACAGTTTTCGGGATCGTGTACATGCTTTTTGTCACAATCATAGAGCCACGTAACTACGCCGTCATCTATGATATAGTCGCCGTCGAGGTCGGCAGAAGTCCTTGAGACAAGCTTCATTTCAAAGATCTCGCCGTCTCTGTCCTGCTGGTATGTGGCAAATTTTACCTGTATAGGCTCGTTTGCCGCTCTTCTGTAATCTTCAGTCTCGGGCGCACCCCGGTTAGTTATGCCGACAGTGCTTATTTCGGACAGAACGGGGTGGTACATCTTGTCGTCAAATTCGATATGAATAGTAAACATCTGTCTTGTGTCAAGCTGACCCGTAGGAGCGGGAGACTGTCTGTAAATGCACGGAGCAGCCTCAAATGCAGCAGCGGCATTATAGAGAAGCTCTGTCTGCGAAATTATATCCGAACCGTCGCCCTGATAAAATCCTGTTTCGGGATCTTTGGAAAGTCCGTTTGACTCGGGACGATTGCCCCATGTTTCAAATCCCTTCGGACGTCTTGTAGTAAGCGCAAACTCAACATACTCGCAGGTCGCGGTATAGAGCTTCAAGTATTTGTCGGTGTCGTAGAAAAACTCATTATTCTCTGACAATACCAGCGCTGCCGCAACATAATACCAGTCTGTCATACTGTGCGAAGTCCCGTCGGGGTGCCGGTCGTACATTTTTATGAGCAGATAAACGCCCTGTTCTGCGGCTTTGCTCATGCCCATACCGTTATAATCAACGGTAAACTGACCCGCAGTTTCGCCTTCCATTTCGCCGTTTGCGGTATAGGAAACGTGAAGACCCGTTACGGTATCGTTATAAACATCGTCGCCGTTATAGGTAGACTGCTCTATTTGAGGATATGTAAAGCTCATATTGCCGCTCGAAACAACTCCCGAAGGCAGCCAGTTGTTTCCGACTACTTCGCTTCCGACAAGGAGATAGCTGTCTACTTCGCCGCCGTCGTTTCCTTTGCCGTCGCCTTCGATACGTTTTCCGTCCTTATCGAGACGAATGGGGTCGTCCCATGTAGCGTCGAGAGCATACCATTTCTCCCCTATGCGTACCTCGTTCCACATATGCATTTCGGGTGAATTTCCCGAATTCTGTATACCGTGTACAAGCACGCAGGGAATATTCAGCCTATTCAATACCGCCTGCACTGTGCGGGCATAACCCTCGCAGACGCCCTCGTGTGTAACAAGAGAATAGATAGTGCGAATATACGGCGCATTTTCGGGCTTACACTCCGTTTCAAACTTATACGAAATGCTCTTTGTAACGGTATCGTGTACAAGCTTTACCCTGCGCGCGTCTGCATCGGCGCTGCTAAGTCCTGTTACATCAAGATTCTGCGCAGCAGTTACTATTTCCGCTATTGCGGTGGAAATCTGAGCGTCCATTTTTTCAACTTCTGCGGCATCAAGCCCCGGAAGAAGGTATGTATCGGCTCTGCCTATGCCCATATAAACGGCATATTCTCCCGTCTCCTTCATTCCGACGCGCATAGAAATATACGAGCTGTCGAAATACCATGCGTCGGGACACTCCAGATCAAAAGCGTCCTTTGCCGCGGAAAAAATATCCGAAAGCTTCGAATCTCCGCCTAAATAGGCTTCGAGCGTTTCGGCGCTTATTGCGCCTTCTTCAATAAGATCTACGGTCTTTGTTCCGCCTTTAAGGCTGCCGTCCTTATACATTTCATAAAGGACGTCATAAACATTCTTCGCCTCGGGGCTCAACTGATCGTAGAAATAATGATAAGGTTCTGCAGTTACAGCTGCTACCGCTTTGAATGTGTCGAGCCTGAAAACCGACAGGCAGGTAAACGCAACAGCAAATGCAAGAATACAGCTCATTACCTTTTTAAACATTATATTTTCCCCCTTTGTTAAATATATTTATATATAACTAATTGCGAAATAACAAGCTATTCATTTCCTCCGCATTTAAACGCAAAAAACAAATTCTCCCAACAAAGAGTTTAAGCAACATTATTCCGCAATTTTTGTGTAATCATTGTATCATAAAAAAATCCCGTTGTCAAGCACTTTAAAAAATTTATTTTATAGGTAAACAGTTTGTATAAAAAGACTGCCGAGAATGTCCATATGCTTGCATATATGGACTTTCCCGACAGCCCGAATTTATCATATTTCGGAAACTATTGTAAGTGTTTCTCCGTCAAATTCAAGACAATATCCACAGCCGTTATTCACCCTATAATCAAAATAACCTCGGCGCGGCTTGCAGAAACGTTCCATTATCGACATTATCGTTCCGCCGTGGACAACGAAAGAGATCCTTTCGGAATGTTGTTCTTTCAGGACTTTCAGAAACTCCTCGCAGGAGCGGTTTTTAAATTCCTCGGGGACTTCGCCTTCGGGAAAAGGAAGGGTTTTTCCGCTGTCGAGCCATTTTTGGTAGAAAGGATTATCTCCGAGCTCACGCGCGCTTTGTCCTTCAAAAGCGCCAAAATTGCACTCGCGCAGGTCATTGTAAATAACCATTTCTTTGTCGGGATATATAAGCTCTGCGGTTTGAATACAACGCTTCATCGGCGAGCATATCACTTTGTCACAGTCGGGATATTTTCTCTCTTTAAGCTCGTATATTCCCTCCCTGCATAACGGCTCGTCAATTATGCCTATGTACCTGCTCTCAAGATTTCCCGAAGTTCGCCCGTGGCGGATAAGGTTAATTTTCACATCAATTCTCCCTTTTTATAATAATGAGGAAAAGCCTTTATAACTTTTCCTCATAACATATTGCTTGGATATCTTATATTAGTCGCCGAATGAAATGCCTATTGCTCTTGCCGTTTTTACAAGCTGATGATTTTCGGGAACAAATTTGGTTTTCATCGCCACATCCTTTAGAGGATTTTCGGTTATCCTTCCGTCAACCATAGCCACCGTAAATCCGAACTTTTCTTCCTTCAGAAGCTTTGCAGCGTGAGCGCCGAACTGCGTCGCAAGCACTCTGTCATAAGCCGAAGGAGAACCTCCGCGAAGGATATGCCCGGGAACTACCGTTCTTGTTTCAAGTCCTGTCTTTGCTTCAATTTCCTTTGCGATACGTGTCGTCGCTGTTACTATTCCCGAATCTGCACGGCTTTGAGCGCGTTCTTTCTTCTTCATCTTTGCTTCTTCAACGTCGTATGCGCCCTCGGCAACGGCGATTATTGAAAAGTCTTTTCCCGCGTCAGCGCGTTTCTGGCAAGCCTTTGTGACCTTTTCTATATCATACGGTATTTCGGGGATAAGGATAATATCCGCGCCGCCCGCTATGCCGCTGTAGAGCGTGAGCCAGCCCGCCTTGTTGCCCATAATTTCTATTACCATTATTCTGCTGTGAGAATTTGCGGTAGTGTGTATTCTGTCGATAACTTCCGTTCCGATATCTACAGCCGAATGGAAACCAAACGTAACGTCCGTTCCGAAAATGTCGTTGTCTATGGTTTTTGGAAGTCCTATTACGTTAAGTCCCTCTTCCGAAAGCATATTCGCGGTCTTATGAGTTCCGTTTCCGCCGAGGGTGAAAAGACAATCTAGCTTCAGATCTCTGTAGGTCATCTTCATTTCCTTGACCTTATCTACATTGTCGTCCTCGATTATCTGCATCATTTTATAGGGAGTACGCTTTGTTCCGAGAATAGTTCCGCCGGTGGTGAGTATTCCCGAAAAATCCGAAGGCGACATTATCTTATAATCACAGTGTATAAGTCCGTGATAGCCGTCGTGAATACCGACTATTTCGACCTTATCGCCGAACATTTCATAAGTGGCTTTTGCAACTCCGCGTATAGTCGCGTTAAGTCCCGGGCAGTCGCCGCCGCTCGTCAGAATACCGATTCTCATTTTTGCCATAATATTTTACCTCCAAATTTATTATTTTCACCAGTTATTGCCCGCAGTTCTCAGACGGTTGTCCGTTCCGTAAAAGAGAAGCACCCTCATACTGAACAGCCTAGACCAAATCCTGTCCTGATACCGCGCCTTTATCTCGCCCATTTCAAGGTTTGTACTTACTACCATTGGTCTGTTGTGAGCTACCCTTGCATTTAAAAGCTGATATACTACCGAAGAACTGTATTCCGTGTTGTGTTCCGCTCCGAGGTCGTCGAGTATGAGCAGGTCACAGTCTGTTATTATCCGCATTGTGTCGCCGTCGGAATTTCCAAACTGTTCTGAATTGAGCTTTCTCAAAAGCTCGGGCACGGAATTATATACGACCGACCAACCTTTTTTAATAAGCTCGTTTGCTATAGCAAGCGAAAGATGTGTTTTTCCCAGCCCCGTCGCGCCTATCATAAATATCCCGCTTCCCGTGCCGTTAAATTTTTCGACAAATCTTTTGCAGTCTTCTAGATTTTTTTTCATCGTTTCACGCGGAACACAGTCGCATTTTTCACTGTATTTGTCGGAATAAAACGACAGGTCGAAATCATCAAAAGTGCAAAGAGAGCCGTTTTCGTTCAAATCGGCTGCGGCAAATTTAATCGCGGCACGCTTTATACAGCTGCACCATTCGCCGTTTACAGCGCCCTTGTCGGAGCAAATATCGCAATAAAACAAAGGCTTCAGATAGTCCTCGTCATATCCGTTATTTACAAGTATATCTGTCATTTTTTTCTGAATGGACAGATTTTTGTTTTTGATCTTTTCAAGAACTTCATAACGGTCCTCGATTCTGCCGTTGATCACAACAGAAACAATATCCCGCGCCGTCTGTGCAAGCTGTTCTTCAAGTTCTCCGTATTCGGGGAATTTTCCGAGAATCTCCGCGTGTCTTTCGGCTTCTGTGCGCTTTAACTTTGAATGTTCATTTTCGAGCATATTGAAAGCTTTTATGATATATTCCGAACTAAACACTTTTGTCAACTTCCATTCTTATATCTGTTTTTTATCTGAGCCATAACATCGTCCATGTCGAACGAAGAATTTGACGACTTTTTCGTTTTTTCTGCTGTCTTAGGCTTTTCCTTAGGCGCTTCTCTGTCCGCTTTTCTGGCGACTTTGTATTCCTCGGAGGCTTTTTCGGCTTCCTTTACGGTAAATATATTGTTTTTTCTCCAGTTGTCGAGTATGGCGTTCATATATTCGGGCTGCCACGAACCTATTTCATAGACAGTCTCGTCGTATGCGTGCATTATCATTTCCTCATTGAAGCCCCAAAGTTCCGTCCAGACTTCTAAAAGGTCGGTTATTTTCTTCGGCATTTTCGATTTAAGCCCGAGTGCTTTCCTTATGCGTTCATAAAGGCTGTCACGCTGCTCTAGTTTTAATATGCGTGCATTTGCAAGCTCTACGCTGTTTATACCGTTGTCTGCCCAGTCTTTTGCACAGGTCAAGATATAATCGGGGGTGGTCTTTCCCGCTTTTTTGCAATAGCTTAGAAGCATCATCGAAACGCCCGCGCTAAGCCCGTAATGATCCACAAGCGATATAACCACATTTGTTTCGCGCTGGTAGAGGGGTCTTTCGTAAATTTTCTCCGCCTCGGAAAACAGCATGGCTATCTCCTTGTCGCTCTTTATTCTGTCAGCGATCTCTCCAGAGGATACCGAAACGGGTTTTACCGCTTTTGCTTTTTCTACGGTCTTTGCGGGCTGCGGCTCGGAAACCGTTTTCTTTTCCGCCGCCGCGCACAGCTCCCCGCTGTCGTCGCCGTAAACTCTGCGGATAACTCCGCGCTGTTCCCAGAAAACAGCCGCGTCTTCGAGTTCTCCCTTTTCCGAAAAACCGAGCCTTTCACAAAGCTCGTCCTCCGAAAATGACTTTCCCCCGTATCTCAGCAAAAACAGCAGGAGCTTTAGCGAATGCTCTCCCGCCAACTTTATATAATCGTCTACAACGCTCGTGGGTACGGCGAAAACGCTGTTCCACACTCCCGCGTTCAATGTATAATCCATTTAAAAAAACCAGCCTGTATGAATAAATTTTTAAGCAATATTATTTTAACATATTCGGACTATTATTTCAAGTAATTTTTGAAAAATTCGTCAGTATGCCGAATATGGTTGTTGTGTTTAATTATCCTCGTCATAAGGTTGTACCTCCCATAAGCCGCCCTCCGTAACGCGATAATACTTGTCCGCAATTGTGTCTACCATAAGTATCGGTATCTCAAGACTTTCCATTACAGTCCCGTCAATGTAATAATGCGACGCTCCGTCAAAATAGATCCCATGGAAATTCGGGTCTCCCGAAATTTCGGCTGTTCCGACATGCCCCGCTACTACTTTTTCTTTTACGCCTTTTATTTCTCCGAGCTGTGCAGGGTATTTTTCCGTGAACATATCATAATCCCACTCCCAGTCCTCGCCGCAGTCCTCGTTTATACCCGCATGGACAAAAATAGTATTTCCCGCACGATATATACGAGGAAGATTTTCGATCCAATCTGCGTAGTCCTCGCCGTAGTCGTCCGTGTCGTAATCCGAATACATAGAAGGCGATCTTTCTAAAGTACATTCTCCCCGCAAAAACATTTCCTCATGGTTTCCGATAAGAGCGACAACCTTGTCTTTGCCATACTTTTTCTGAAGCCCGATTATCCTGTCGAGAACTCCTGCGCTGTCGCTGCCGCCGTGTATATGATCTCCGAGAAGGAGGAGCATACTGTCGGGCTCTCTGAGGTGTTCTTCTACGATAAAAAGAGCCTCGTCAAATTCACCGAGAAATCCATGAATATCGCTCATGCAATATATCTTCATTTTTATCTCCTTTCTGATAAAAAACAATCGGATTATCATTATACAACAGCTTTTTTATTTTGTCAAGAGTAATTAAAAAAAACGCGTACCTTGTGTGTTATGATATAATAGATATGTTACAAAAAGAGAAGACAAACGACCTCAAATAAGTTATAATGTTAATAGCTATAAA
>CANQFZ010000015.1 GCA_947600065.1 uncultured Clostridia bacterium
CTAGCGGCTGATTTCGTTCAAAGTTATTAACATCATATTTTTTGAGAAATGTGTAACATATCATTGACAAACGTACACCGTTTTTGAAAAAAATTTTAAAAACCCCTTGACAAAATTTTTTCCCGGGTGTATAATAGCAACGTTGGGATTTCATATCCCAAAACAAAGCAGAGTTTTACAGCTCTCACCCGCCGACGCTTTTCGGCTGTCGGGCGCGGTCGTTTAAAAATGAAATTAGGTTTTTTTGACTTATAATTGATTTTTTAGGCGCGGGCTGTTATGACCGCGCTTAATTTATTCTGTTTAATTGTACTTAGAGAAAGGCGGTGCTTCAAAATCAGCACAAAGGAACAGCTCATCAATGAGGAAATTCGCGAAAAAGAAGTCAGGGTCATCGGAACGAGCGGCGAGCAGCTCGGAATTATGTCGAGCGCGGAAGCTCTCGAAAAAGCTGTCGAGGCGGAGCTTGATCTTGTCATGATCTCTCCGACGGCAAAGCCTCCCGTATGCCGCATAATGGACTACGGAAAATATCGCTTTGAGCAGACAAAGCGCGAAAAAGAGGCAAAGAAAAATCAGAAAACCGCTGACGTAAAAGAAATAAAAATGTCCCTTAATATTGACACAAATGATTTCAATATAAAGGTGAAGAGCGCGATTAAATTTCTTCAAAACGGCGACAAGGTAAAAGTTACCGTTCGTTTCAGACGTATGCGTGAGCTGACGCACGTAAATCTGGGCGAGGATTTGATGAAAAAGTTCATAGACGCGGTTTCGGAGTACGGCAGCTCTGACAAGCCCTCAAAACTTGAGGGGAGAAATTACGCGGTAGTTTTAAGCCCGAAAAAATAATTCGGAAAATTTATCATTAGGAGGAACAAAAAATGCCAAAGATCAAAACACACAGCGGCGCTAAAAAGCGCTTTAAGCTGACCGGAACAGGCAAGGTAAAAATGCAGCACTGCGGAAAGCGCCACATTCTTACGAAAAAGACCACAAAGCGCAAAAGAGGTCTGAGAGCGGGAGCTTATGCGGACTCTACAAACGTAGCTCAGGTAAAGAGCCTTATTCCGTACAAATAATATCGGACAAAACGAAGGAGGAAATATAATATGGCACGAGTAAAAGGCGCTCTTGCTACGCGCAAGAGAAGAAATAAAACATTAAAGCTCGCAAAGGGCTATTGGGGCGGAAAGAGCAGACTTTTCAAGACGGCTAAAGAAGCCCTTATGAAGTCGGGACAGTACGCATATGTTGGCAGAAGACTTAAGAAAAGAGATTTCAGACGTTTGTGGATAACGAGAATTTCCGCAGCCTGCAAGCTCAACGGAATGAACTATTCGACGTTTATGAACGGTTTAAAGAAAGCAAACGTTACACTTAACAGAAAGATGCTTTCCGAGATCGCAATTAACGATGCGGCAGGCTTCACCGCTCTCGCGGAAAAGGCTAAGGCTGCGCTTTGATTTGATTTTTTCTCACGTCCGTTTTTCGGACGTGAGATTTTCGCTATTGTAGGGGTTGTTTACAAAGCCGTTTAACGTGCTGCATCAGGGCATTTGCGGCTTTGCAAGCAAGCTCACTTTCAAGGGATCGGGGGCGTTTTTTTGGAGATAATTTCCTCGCGCAAAAATATTGACGTCCGTTTAATGCGTGAGCTTTTGAAAAGCGCGGAGTACCGCCGCGAACAGAGTATGTTTGCCGTAGAGGGTGATCATTTGTGCAGGGAGCTTGCAAATTGTGATGATTGTTCGGCAATTGAGGCTTTCCTGTATACCGAAAAGGCGGCGCAAAAATATCCCGAAACCGTCAGATCGGCGCAGGCGAAAGCGCACAGTTTTGCGGTAATAACTGACGAACTTTCCGAATATATTTCCGATACGAAAACTCCGCAGGGTCTTTTCGCGTCGGCTGAAGTGTTCGGACGGGATATCCCCGAAAACGCAAAAAAACTAGTCATTTTAGACGGCGTACAAGACCCAAAGAATGTCGGTACAATGATCCGCACCGCCGAGGCGTTGGGTATCGACGGAGTTGTTTTCATAAACGGCTGTGCAGATAAGTTCTCTCCAAAGACATTAAGAGCATCAATGGGGAGCATGTTTAGAATGCCGTCACTTTCTCCGAAAGTTGAAACGCTTGGAGAGTGGTTGCACGGAATGGGATTTGAGGTCTACGCGGCAATGCTCGATAAAAACGCAGTGCGCCTCGGAGAAGTTGCATTCCCCGAAAAAACAGCTGTAGTCATCGGAAACGAGGGAGCGGGAGTATCTAGCGAGATAGCAAAAATATGTGACAAGAAACTTTACATTCCCATAAGAGGCGCGGAGAGCCTTAATGCAGCCGCTGCTGCGGCAATTATTCTGTGGGAAATTTCAAGATAAAGAACCAAAAAAGGGAGAATTTTGTTTTGTCGGATTTAGTTATACTTGAGTCGCCGTCAAAGGCGAAGACCGTAAAAAAATATCTCGGCGCGGGATATGACGTTATAGCGTCTACGGGGCATATAATAGATCTGCCGAAGTCAAAGCTCGGCGTTGACATAGAGCATGATTTTGCGCCGCAGTATGTAAATATGCGCGACAAGGCGGATATTATAAAAGAACTGAAAAAACGTGCAAAAGAGTGTGGCACGATATACCTCGCGACCGACCCCGACCGCGAGGGAGAGGCTATAGCGTGGCATTTGTCGCACTTGCTTAATATAGACGAGAAAAAGGCAGTCAGAGTTACCTTTAACGAGATAACAAAAACGGGCGTTCAATACGGAATGAGCCACCCGCGCACAATAAACGAGGACATTGTAAACGCCCAGCAGACGCGCAGAATACTCGACAGAATTGTCGGATATAAGCTGTCGCCGTTTTTGTGGAAAAAGGTAAGACGCGGCTTGTCCGCAGGAAGAGTACAGTCTGTCGCGGTAAGAATAATCGTAGACCGCGAAGAGGAAATACGCGCTTTTCAATCTACCGAATACTGGACAATAGACGCGAAGTTCCATACGAAATCATCGAAAAAGCTTTTTTCGGCAAAGCTCGCGGAGATAGGCGGGAAAAAGGCGGAGCTTCCCGATAAGGCTTCGGCTGACGCTGTTCTTGACAGACTAAAGGACGCGGAGTTTATTGTTTCAAGCGTAAAGAAGTCACAGCGCAGGAAACAGCCCGCGCCGCCGTTTACGACTTCAACATTACAGCAGGAGGCTTCTCGCAGATTGTCTTTCCAGGCGCGCAGAACCATGAAAGCCGCACAGGAGTTGTACGAGGGCGTAGATATACAGGGAATGGGCGCGGTAGGACTTATAACTTATATGAGAACCGACTCTCTGCGTATTTCCGACGAGGCGAAGACTGCCGCGGCAGAGCTTATCAAAAAGGAATACGGCGCTGAGTATCTTCCCGAAAAGCCGCGCGTATATAAGTCCAAAAGCAATGCGCAGGACGCACATGAAGCCATTCGTCCTTCAAATGTCGAGCTTACTCCCGAAAAGGTAAAAAGCTCGCTTTCAAACGATCAGTACAAGCTTTATAAACTCATCTGGGAGAGATTTATGGCGAGCCAAATGGCAAACGCCGTTCTTGATACGGTTTCCGTAAATATCTCGGCGAAGGATTGTTTGTTTAAGGCGAGCGGTTATTCCGTAAAGTTCGAGGGATTTACAAAGCTGTATGAGGAAACGAACGACAGCGACGAGCAGGGCGGTGCGCTCCCGAAAATAGAAAACGGCGAAAAACTCACCGCAAAGGAAGTTCTCGGAAACCAGCATTTTACCCAGCCACCCGCACGCTATAACGAGGCTTCGCTTATAAAAGCGCTTGAAGAAAACGGCATTGGCAGACCCTCGACCTATGCGCCGACTATTTCTACTATTCTTGACAGGCATTATGTTGAGCGCGAGCAGGGAAATCAGCTGAAGCCCACTTCTCTCGGAGAGGTAATAACCGCGCTGCTTAAAGATAAATTCAACAATATAGTCGATGTGAAGTTTACGGCAAAAATGGAGAGCAGTCTCGACGATATAGAAAACGGCGACAAGGACTGGGTAGATACTCTCAGAAAGTTCTACAGCGGTTTTGAGCAGTCGCTTGAAAAAGCCGAAAAGGAAATGGACGGAAAACACGTCAAAATTCCCGATGAGCCTACTGACATCGTCTGTGAAAAATGCGGAAAGCCTATGGTCATAAAGATAGGTCCGTATGGAAAGTTTCTCGGCTGTACAGGATTTCCCGAGTGCAAGTTTACAAAGAACATTGTAAATGAAACAAAGGGCGTTTGCCCCAGGTGCGGCAGAAAAATGCTTCTCAAAAAATCAAAGAAGGGAAAACCTTTTTACGGCTGCGAGAATTATAAGGACTGCAACTATATGACATGGGATCTCCCGATAGAAGAAAAATGCCCGAAATGCGGCACAACTCTGTTTAAGAAAACGGGAAAGCTCGGAAAGATCTATTGCGCGAAGGACGGCTGCGGATACGAGCGTCCTTTGGATAAAACAAAGGATAAAGATGAAAGTTAAGGTCATAGGCGCGGGACTTGCGGGAGTAGAAGCCGCGTGGCAGTTGGCAGAGCGCGGCTTTAAGGTAGAGCTTTGCGAAATGAAGCCCGAAAAATATTCTCCCGCGCATAAATACAGCGGTTTTGCCGAGCTCGTATGCTCAAATTCGCTGAAGTCAAGCAGCATCGACACTGCCTGCGGACTGCTTAAAGAGGAAATGCGAAGGCTTGGTTCTTTGGTTGTTCCTGTTGCGGAAAAGACGGCAGTTCCCGCGGGCGGCGCGCTCGCCGTAAACCGAAAGGATTTTTCTGACGAGATAACGCGGCTTATTTGCTCGCACCCGAACATCACCGTCATAAACGGCGAAGTTACTGAGTTCCCCGAAAAGAACGCGATAATCTGCACGGGACCGCTCACTTCCGACGCGTTTGCGGAGAAGATACGCGAGCGGTTCGGCGAAAACGGCGAGTTTATGAGCTTTTACGACGCGTCCGCGCCGATAGTTACCGCCGAGAGCATTGACAGGTCAATTGCATTTATCCAGTCGCGCTACGACCATGGCGGCGCGGATTATCTCAATTGCCCGATGAATAAAGAAGAATACGACGCGTTTTATAATGCGCTTATAAACGCCGAGCCTGCCGAGCTTCACGAGTTCGATAAAAATCCGAACGTCTACGAGGGCTGTATGCCCGTAGAAGTTCTTGCAAAACGCGGTTATGACAGCGTTCGCTACGGTTGTATGAAGCCTGTCGGTCTTACCGACCCGCGCACGGGAAAACGCCCTTATGCGGCGGTGCAGCTTCGCGCGGAAAATAAGGAAGCTACTATGTACAATCTTGTCGGATTTCAGACGCATCTTAAATTCGGCGAGCAAAAGCGCATATTTTCAATGATACCGGGGCTTGAAAACGCCGAGTTCGTGCGATACGGCGTTATGCACAGAAATACCTACATTTGTTCGAGAACTTTGCTTGATAAGAATTTTATGCTCAAAGGCTCGGAAAACATTTTTTTCGCGGGACAGATGACGGGAGTAGAAGGGTATGTTGAAAGTGCAATGTCGGGAATTTGCGCGGGACGAGCTTTGGCGGACATTCTTTCGGGTAAAGAGCCGCTGAATTTCCCGCCGACGACAATGACAGGCGCACTGATAGATTATGTCTGCGACCAGACGGACGGGCAGTATTGCGAGTTTGACCCCATGGGTGCGAATATGGGAATACTCCCGCCGCTTGAACAAACATTCAAGGGAAAAATCGGAAAGCAGGAAAAGTATCATGCGCTCGCGCAAAGGGCGCTCTCTGATCTGGACAAACTTATTCGGAAATAAGGAGAAAACTTATGAAGATAGTAATAGACGGCTTCGGCGGCGATAACGCGCCCGACGAGGTCATCAAGGGCTCCGCTCTTGCTGTAAAGGAGCTCGGGATAGAGGTTATAATAACGGGCGACGTAAACGTTCTCGAAGAGAGGATAAAAGCGCTCGGCGTCTCGCGAGAGGGGATAACGTTTGCCCCCGCAGAGGGAGTTATAACGACCGAAGATAACCCGAAGTCAATACTTAAAGAAAAGTCGAAAACGTCAATGGGCGTTGCGTTCAATATTCTTGCCGAGGGAAAAGCCGACGCGGCTATCTCTGCGGGAAGCACCGCTTCTATCGTTATCGGCGGAACGATGATAGAAAAGCGCATAAAGGGCGTTAAAAGAACGGCTCTTGTGCCGCTTATGCCGTGCCTCGGAGGAGTGAGATACTGCGTGCTTGACGGCGGTGCAAACCTCGATTGCCGCCCCGAAATGCTGCTTCAGTTCGCCATTATGGGAAGTTGCTTTATGAAAGCGACAATGGGTATTGACGATCCCAGAGTAGGACTTCTGAACATAGGCACGGAGGACGAAAAGGGCAGAGAGCTTGAACAGGAAACAAAAAAGCTTCTCGATAAAGCTCCGATAAATTTCGTCGGATTTGTCGAAGCAAGAGAAGTTCCGCTCGGCGCGGTAGACGTCCTTGTGACAGACGGATTTACGGGAAACGTTTTCCTCAAAGCCTGCGAGGGAATGGGCGCGCTTATGAAAACGGCGCTTAAAAACATTTTTTACGCGAATTTAAGGACAAAGATAGGCGCGCTTTGTGTAAAAGACAGACTTAATGATTTCATAGCGCAAATGGACTATAAAACAATCGGCGGTTCTCCGCTTTTGGGAACGGCAAAACCCGTGTTTAAAGCTCACGGAGCTTCGGACGCAGCTGCGTTTTTCGGGGCGTTCCGCCAGGCTAAACTTTTTGTCGAGCATAACGCAATTGAAGAAATGACGAAAGCAATAGCCGAACTTCATATCGAGGAGGCTTCGGAAAATGCCTGAAGGCATATCTTTTGACAAGCTTGAAGAAGCGATAGGATACAAGTTCAAAAACCGCAGACTTTTGAAAAGGGCTATGACACATTCGAGCTATTCGGGAGGCAAAAACCATGGCAGCAACGAGCGGCTTGAATTTCTCGGCGACAGCATTTTACAGGTGTCCGTGTCGCAGTATTTATACAAGAATATGACGGGCGTTCCCGAGGGCGGACTTACAAAGCTCAGAGCCTCTATCGTCTGTGAAAACTCGCTTTACGGATTTTCAAAAAAGATAGATCTCGGAAAATACATACTTCTGGGAAAAGGCGAGGAAATGACAGGCGGCAGGGACAGACGCTCTATATTGGCGGACGCTTTTGAGGCAATGCTTGCGGCGGTATATCTTGACGGCGGGCTTAAAGCGGCAATGAGCGTAGTTATGCGGTTCGTTCCGTCTATTGAGGCGTTAAAGTCGGGACAAGTAAAGCTCGGCGATTATAAGACTATACTCCAGGAGATAATCCAGAAAAATCCCGAGGAGAAAATATCATACGAAGTTGACGAAACTCCCGCAAAGAATAACCAAAAGCTGTTTTTTGCAAATGTTCAGCTCAACGGTCAGACCATAGGCAGCGGCAGCGGATATTCAAAAAAAGAAGCCGAACAAGAAGCCGCAAAAGAAGCTATATTGCTTATGGGATATGATATAGGATAAAACAGCCCGAAAATGAAAAAGACTAACATAAGCATTTTTATTCCACATGTCGGATGTCCTCATCTTTGCAGCTTCTGCGACCAGAAAAGCATTTCGGGCGCACAAAAAGCGTCTTCGGCAAAGGAAGTAGCCGACCTTCTTGAAAAACAGGCTGAAAGCCTTTATGAGAGAAATATAGAGGCTGAAATAGCGTTTTTCGGGGGGAGCTTTACTGCTATCCCGCGCGACTATATGACGGAGCTTTTAGAAACGGCGAGCCGCGCCGTAAAACAATTTCCCGCTTATACGGGCATACGCTGTTCCACAAGACCCGATTGTATAGACGATGAAATAACGGGGATACTTAAACGTTTCGGAGTGACTGCCGTCGAGCTTGGGGCGCAGTCAATGAGCGACGAGGTGCTTATAGCGAACGAGCGCGGACATTCGGCAGATGATGTGAGAAAAGCCTCGGAGCTTATCAAAAGCGCGGGTATCGAACTCGGACTTCAGATGATGACGGGATTATATAAGGACACGCCCGAACGTTCGCTCGAAACTTGCCGTGAGTTTATAAAGATAAGACCTAAGACCGTTCGTATATATCCTACGGTCATTCTTGGAAACACAAGGCTCGGAGAGCTGTATAAAAGCGGAGAATATGAGAGCTTTTCGTTTGAGGAAACGGTAGAGCTGTGCGCAAAAATGCTGGAAATGTTTGAAGAAAACGATATTTCGGTAATAAGAATGGGACTTCATGCGAGCCGCGAGGTAGAAGAAAAAATGCTCGGAGGAGTATACCACCCGAGCTTTAGGGAGATAGTCGAGAGCAGAATGATATATAACAGGCTCATAGAGCTTCTCGAACCGCTCGGAAAGGGAAAATATGCGGTCTATACGGATAAAAAGAATATCAGTAAAGTCGTGGGTCAGAAACGGGATAATCTCCGCAGACTGTATGAAAAAGGCTATGATATAAGGATAAAGGAGAGATCGGGAGCATATCTCGAGATCGGGGAGATCTGATGTTTTTTAAAACACTTAAAATACAAGGCTTTAAGTCCTTTGCGGACAAGACCGTGCTTTCGTTCGATACCAGAACGACAGCCGTAGTCGGAAGCAACGGAAACGGCAAAAGCAATATTTCCGACGCGCTCCGCTGGGTAATGGGAGAGCAGGGCGCAAAAACTCTGCGCGGCGAAAAAATGGAAGACGTTATCTTCTATGGAACCGTCGAGCGCAAACCGATGGGTTTTGCGAGCGTTTCGCTCGTTATTGACAACAGCGACCGAGCGCTAAGCGTAGACGCGGACGAGGTGGAAATTTCGCGAAAGCTCTACAGAACGGGCGAGAGCGAGTATTCCATAAACGGCAGGAAAACGCGCCTGAAGGACGTTCAGGAGCTGCTTATGGGAACGGGTCTTGGGCGCGACGGATATTCAATTATCGGACAGGGAAGGGTAGACGAGATAGTAAATTCCCGCGATACACAGCGCCGCGTTATTTTTGAAGAAGCGGCGGGAGTTTCTCTTTTCCTGCATAAAAAAGCCGACGCAGAAAAACAGCTCGAACAGGCTTCCGAAAACATAACCCGCCAGCATGACCTTATACGCGCCGACGAAGAAAGACTTCCCATACTCAAAAAGCAGTCAGAAAAAGCGGCTCTTGCGTCCGAGCTTATGGGAAAGAAAAAAGAACTTGAAATCTCGGTATCCGCCGCAAGATTAAAGGAAAAACGCACGGAGCTCAGAAAGCTGTCCGATGAGATACTTTTAAACAAAAGCGAGTGCGAGCATTACGACCATGATATTGAAAAGTCGGAAAAGGATATAGAAAATCTCTCTGACGAAAAACTTTCGGCAAACGCCGCTCTTGGCAGAATTAGAAATGAAATAAAGAGCGCGGGCGATATGCTCGCAGAAATGAACGCTGCGATAAAAGTTGCTGAAAACGATCTCGAACATAATGAAAAGCGCAGGGCTGAACTTAAAGAACAGCTCGAAAAGGCGCGTCTGAGCGGTTCGGAGTTTGACGAGCAGATAGACGGGCTGAATGTAGAGATAGAAAAAAAGAACGAGAATATTGCGCTTCTTGAGCAAAGGATAACCGATTATCAGCAAAGACTTGACGAAATTTCAAAGGAGAACGCTTCTTCGGGAGAGGAGTTTTCCGCTCTTGAAAGCGAGCTTGCCGCGGCATATCGTGAAAAGACCGAGTTTTCTCTAACCGTTACACAGTCCGAACATTCGCGCGATGAAAATGAAAAACAGCGCGCGGCGTTTTTGGGTGAAGTGTCCGATTATGAAAACAAGATAGCGGAATATTCGGGTGAGCTTTCCGAAGCAAAGAAAAGGTCGGGCGAAATTATCGAGGAAAAATCCGAAGCGGAAAACAGGCTCGGCGGAATGGAAAAGCTCTTTGAGGGTAGAAAAAAGCGCCTTGACAGCGCGAGAACAGAGCTTGAAAACGCGTCCTCGGCTCTCGGAGAAAAACAGCAGCGCTATAAAGTCCTCTCGGACATAGAAAAGAGCAAAGAAGGCTATTTCCGCTCGGTAAAGGAAGTAATAAGCGCGGGCGAACAAGGCAGACTTTCGGGCATACACGGCATTGTAGCCGACGTCCTGACCGTTCCGCAGAAATATGTAACGGCAATTGAAACGGTATTGCAGCCCGTAATGCAGAACATAATCGTAGACAACGAGCAGACGGCGAACCGCTGTATTCAATTCCTTAAAGAAACAAACGCAGGCAGAGCGACTTTCTATCCGCTCACTTCGATGAAAGGCAGAAGTCTGAATGAACAGGGACTTCGCAATGAGATCGGTTTTGAAGGTGTAGCGAGCGAGCTTGTGTCGTTTGACGGAGTATACGGTGAGATAATCTCAAATCTTCTCGGAACGACGGCTGTTGTGGACGATATTTCGACCGCGACGGTCATAGGAAAGAAATACGGCTATAAATTCAGAATAGTTACACTCGACGGACAGGTCGTAAACGCGGGCGGTTCTTTTACGGGCGGTTCAAGGATAAATAAGGGCGGCATTATCTCCAGAAAACAGGAAACAGACGCGCTTTATTCCGAAATAAAAACTCTCAGAAAGACCGAAGAAGCAAAGCGCGGAGAATTTGAAAAATGCCGCGCGGAATATGCGAAATTTTCCATTGAGCTTGAGGGAATGAACGACAAACTGCGCGATCTTGAACACGAAGATATCAGCGTAAAAGCGGAGATATCCCGACTTTCGGGACTTATTGAACAGCTTGAAAGGCAGAAGGAAACGTCCGACCTTGCGTTAAAGCGTTTTGACGAGCAGACCTTGCGCCTAAGTGAAACAATAAAAGAAGCGCAAAAGCAGATAGTTCTTGTGTCCGAAAAGATAGAAAAGCTTGAAGAAGAACGCTCGCTCCGCTCCGAACAGCGCGGAGAAACGGAAAACAGGATAAAATCGCTTTATGACAGCATAAGCGCGTTCAATATGGAAAAAATGTCTGAAATAAAGGATATAGACACCTTGAACGTTCAGATAAAAAATATCGAGGAAAACCGAAGAATGCTGCTCGAAAACAGCGGCGGTTTTAAAAATGCAATGGCTTCTCTCGATGATTCCGACCGTGAGATACGCGAGAATATCGAACGCCTGAAGTGCGATATATCTTCACACAGCGGCGAAATATCGGATAAGAATGCCGAGATAGAAAATTATTCAAAAAAGATCGAAAACCTTGAACAGCAGATAAGCGAGCTTCATAAAAGCATAACCGAGCTTAACCGCGAAAAAGAAAAGTTTACGGGAACAGCCGCGCGCCTTGAAGAGCGTATGGATTCCGTTCAGAAAGAGTACGACAGGATAGTAGCGCTTCTGTTCGACAGCTATGAGCTTACGGTGTCGCAGGCGGAGCAGGAAGCGAAGATACCCGATGACCTCAAAAAAGCGGAAGCGGATCTTAAAGAGCTTACGAAGAAAATAACCGACCTCGGAAGCGTAAATATGGCGTCTATCGAAGAATACCGAGAGGTTTCAGAGCGCTATGAGTTTCAGGCGGCACAGCTTAGGGATATAGAAAACTCAAAGCGAGATCTCGAAAAACTTATCGAACAGCTTACAGTCGACATCAAAAAGCGTTTTCTTGAAAGTTTTGAGGAAATAAATAAATATTTCAAGGAAATATTCACCGAGATATTCGGACCGGGCTCTCATGCGGAGCTTGAACTTACAACGCCCGATGACGTTCTTAATTCGGGAATAGAAATAAAAGCGGCTCCTCCGGGAAAGGTCATAAAAAATCTTATTTCGCTATCGGGCGGTGAAAGGACAATGGTAGCTATAACTATCTATTTCGCTATATTAAAGCACAATCCTACGCCGTTTTGTATGCTCGACGAGGTAGACGCCGCGCTTGATGATGTAAATATCGAGAAGTATATACGTTATCTTAACAGCTTCAGTCGCACAACCCAGCTTATGGTCATAACTCACAGACGCGGAACTATAGAGGGCTGTTCAGTGTTGTACGGAGTATTTATGCAGGAAAAGGGTGTTTCAAGACTTCTGCGCCAGGAGCTTAACGAGGGAATTTCCGAAGAACTCAACGATATAATAAACTAAAAGGCTTTCATTAAGGAGAATTTATGGGCTTATTTGACAGGTGGAAAAAGAAAAACGAACAGGCTGAACAGGAAAGCCGCGAAAGACTTGCGTTTCTTGAAAAGCTGAGCGGCGATACGCCGATATTTACAGACCACGAGTCTGATATACAATTCCAGCAGGAATATGAAAAAGAGCTCGAGGAGTCCAAAAACAAGATACGCGAGGGACTTCGCAAAACAAAGGACGGATTTGTCAGCAGGATAGAGCAGATAGTAAATTCGTTTACTAAGATAGACGAGGACTTCTTCGACGAGCTTGAAGAAACGCTTATTCTTTCGGACATCGGTGCACAGACGAGCGCGGAGATCTGCGAGGAGCTTCGCGACAGAGTAAAGAAAACGGGAACGACCGACCCCGCAGAGGTAAAACAAATTTTAAAGAATATAATTTCCGAGATACTTACGGGCGGAAACGACCTGCACCTAAATTCAAGACCGTCTGTGATAATGGTCATTGGCGTAAACGGCGCGGGAAAAACGACGACTATCGGAAAAATGGCGGCAAGATTTAGGTCTAACGGCAAAAAAGTCATCGTTGCGGCGGCGGATACTTTCAGAGCCGCGGCAATAGACCAGCTAAACGTCTGGACCGACCGCGCGGGAGTTGATATTGTAAAACATTCCGAGGGGAGCGATCCCGCCGCCGTTGTTTTTGACGCTATATCTGCTGCAAAAGCAAGAGGCGCGGACATTATACTGTGCGATACCGCGGGCAGACTTCATAACAAGAAAAACCTTATGGAAGAGCTAAAAAAGATAGCCAGGATAATAAATCGTGAATTGCCCGAGGCATGCGTTGAAACTCTCCTAGTGCTTGACGCGACAACGGGACAGAACGCTGTAAATCAGGCGCGCCTTTTCAGCGAGAGCGCAGATATAACGGGCATAGTTCTTACAAAGCTTGACGGAACGGCAAAGGGCGGTATAATCATCCCCATTAAAAACGAGCTTAATCTTCCCGTAAAGCTCATAGGAGTGGGCGAAAAAATAGACGACCTGCAGCCGTTCATTCCCGAGGCATATGTAGACGCGCTGTTTGAGTGAATGTAAACTCGGTGATTGACAGACAGCGGATTTTGTGGTATAATCATTAGTATTAAGGCAGTATAGTTGTTTTTGAAGAAAGGAATTTTATGAACAATAACGGCGACAACCCCCGAAGTAAACTGGTAATAGCTTCAAATAACGCGGGAAAGATCCGCGAGTTCCGCGAGCTTTTGTCCCCGTTCGGCTTTGACGTAGTGTCAATGAAAGAAGCGGGATTTTCAAAAGAGATAGTCGAAGACGGAGAAACCTTTGAGGAGAACGCGCATATAAAGGCGAGAGCGGTCTTTGAGGCGACCGGTCTTCCGACGATAGCCGACGACAGCGGTCTGGAGATAGATTTTCTAAACGGCGCTCCCGGAGTATATTCCGCGAGATATGCCGGCGAAAATGCTACCGACAAAGAACGCTGTGAAAAGGTGCTCGAGGAAATGCACGGAGTAGCAAAAGAACTTCGCGACGCAAGATTTGTCTGCTCTATATATTTTATTTTCGATGATGAAGATGAGTATTCCGTGCGCGGAGAAGTGTGCGGATACATAGGTGATGAGCCCGTAGGTGAAAACGGCTTCGGCTATGATCCTATATTTATGCTTGATGATGACGAAAGCATGGCGACGATAAGTTCCGATGAAAAGAACAAAATAAGCCACCGCGCCAAAGCGTTTGAACAGCTTTCGGTCATTTTAAAGGAGAAATTTTTATAATGCTTAGTAGTAAACAGCGCGCAAATCTGCGCTCACAGGCAATGGAGCTTTCGCCGATATTCTTTATCGGAAAGCTCGGCATAACGGACGAGATAATAAACCAGCTCGAAAATGCAATAAACGCGCGCGAGCTTATAAAGATAGGCGTACAAGAAGCCTGCGATTATAACGCACGCGAAGCCGCCGACATCATTGCTCCTAAGCTCGAGGCGGAAGTCGTTGCCGTAATAGGAAGAAAGTTTGTATTGTTTAGGAGAAGCAAAGATCCGAAAAAGCGGGTGATAGAGTTTGATTGAGAAAACAGGAATTTTCGGCGGAGCGTTTGACCCCGTCCATAACGGTCATGTACACCTCGCGAAAGAGGCAATATCACAGCTTAAACTCCGCAGACTTCTGATAATCCCGACCTATGAAAGCCCGCATAAAAATACAAAGCTCCTGCCTTTTGAACAGCGCGCAGAGATGTGCAGGCTCGCTTTTACGGGAATAGGCGAGGGCTATACCCATGGAAGCTGTAAAATTGAAATAAGTGATATCGAGCAGAAAATGGGCGGCGTGAGCTATACTATAAACACCCTGCGGGAGCTTAAAAAGCTCTATCCCGACGAGCGTTTTTACCTTATAATCGGCGGGGATATGCTGTTTTCGTTTACGAAATGGTATAAATATGAGTCGATACTTAAAGAATCGACAGTATGCGCCGCGGCGAGGGGCGGCGACAATTTCGCGGATATGCTCGAATTTGCAAACGAGGTTGGAAGAATAAAAGTTATGCCGACAGAAGTTGTCGATATAAGTTCTACGGAGATACGCGAAAAGCTTAAAAACAATGAGAGCGTTTCGGGACTTGTTCCCGAAAGCGTCGAAAAATATATCGCCGAAAACGGACTTTTCAAATAATTCAAATAAAAGATAAAACCGAGGACAGAAGAAAATGAGCAGATACGAGGAATTTGACGATTATGAAAAGCTGATAAAAGAAAAGCTCTCGAAAAAGCGCTTTACCCACAGCATAAACGTCGCGGAGGAATGTTATCATCTCGCAAAGCATTGGGGAGCGGACGAAAAACGCAGTTATCTGGCGGGGCTCCTGCATGATATAATGAAAGAGGAGCTTCCAGAAAAGCAAAAGCAGTATACAGTGGACAGCGGACTTTGTCCCGACCCTGCCGAACTAGCGGCAAAACAGCTTTGGCATGGAGTAGCGGGGGCATATTATGTCCGCGAAAAGCTTAATATCGACGATGATGAGATAATAGAAGCAATTCGCTATCACACAGTAGGCTGCGCCAGAATGACGCTTATAGAAAAAATCGTCTATCTCGGAGATATGATCTCGGCGGAGCGCGACTATAAGGGCGTTGAAAAAATGCGGGAGTATTGCTATAAGGACATAGACCTCGCAATGTCCGTGGCGCTAAACTATCAGATAAGAAGCGTCTGCGGAAAATGCGGACAGATACCCGTTTCAACATTCGAGGCTTATAACTATTATCTTAAATTCAATAAGGAAAGGGAAACTTTATGATCGATACAGAAGAACTTGAAATAGCGGTAAGAGCGCTTTCGGAAAAGAAGGCAGAAAAAATAACCGCGCTCAAAGTAAAGGATATAACAAGCATAGCGAATTATTTCGTCATCGCGGGCGCTTCAAGCACAACACAGGCAAAGGCTCTCGCAGACTTTGTGGAATTTAAGCTCGGCGAAAAGGGAGTTAAACCCAAAAATATCGAGGGAGTATCAACGGCGGGCTGGATAGTGCTGGATTATATCGACGTTGTCGTTCATATATTCACCGAAGAACAGCGCGATTTCTACAAACTTGAAAATCTCTGGGCGGACGGCGAGCCTGTAGATATTTCGAAGTGGGAATAAGGTGCAAAATACTTACAACTAATTTTCGCGGTTGAATTTGGGGATAATTGCCAAAAAAGAAAAAAGTTGAAAATTTTGTGAAAATTCTATTGACAAACTTTAATGAATAGTGTATAATATTTTATATACTGTTTGAGTAAGAGTATAAGCCTGTGCCGAACGGCAAGGGGAGGGAAATATAGATGGCAGAAATTCGTCTTGGCAAAAATGAATCGCTGGAAACAGCTCTGAAGCGTTTCAAGCGTTCATGCGCGAGGGACGGCGTTCTTGCTGAGGTTCGTAAAAGAGAGCATTACGAAAAGCCTTCGGTAAAACGTAAAAAGAAGTCCGAAGCTGCTCGTAAGCGTAAGTTCTGATATATGAACTGAGCGAAAAACTTAGAAGACGGTTAAAGCGGGCAATTATGTCCGCTTTAATTGGATTTATAGGGGAAATAAAAACGCTGTGCCGCGCGGAAACTTTCGGAGTTTTTCGTAGTTATGCGCTTTGCGCGGTAATTATTTTTCCGAAATGAGATATTACATAACTGTTGTAGATTTTAACGGAGAAGACAATGTTGTTTAAACCTACGTTCTGGCTGAAAAACGTGTTTTCGATAGATGAGGAGTTCCTGAAAAAGAACGGCGTCAAAGCGCTCGTCCTCGATATGGACAACACTCTTTCGATGCATGGCGATCCGAAAGCCGAGGACGGAGTTATGGAGTGGCTGGATAAAATGCGCGGGCTGGGAGTGAAAATGCGCGTGGTGTCGAATAATACGACAAAGCGTGTAAAACCGCTCGCAGATATGCTCAGACTGGAATTTACGTCAAACGGCGCAAAGCCGCTTACGTTCGGAGTGAACCGCGCGATAAAGGCAATGGACGTTAAGAAAAGCGAAGCGCTCGTCATTGGCGACCAGATCTTTACGGACGTTCTGGCGGGGAATTTTGCGAGAATACGCACGGTCTTGGTCGAGCCGTTCCACCTTGAAAACAAGTGGACATTCAGGCTGAAGCGAAAGATAGAAAGCCTTGTGTTCCACAGAGATTATTCTGATCTGGAGTTGAAATAATGATAACATTCGGACCGGGAGGAAATTCAATAAGCTTCGGTAAAAGAAAGTTTCCCGAAGATCTCCCCGATTATTTGAAGTCTATGGGACTAAACGGCTATGAGTTGGAGTTCGGCAGAGGCGTCAGGATATCGGAAAGCTCGGCGGAGAAATTATTGAAAATAGCCGAAGAAAACGGTATATATCTTACCGTTCACGCTCCGTATTTCATTTCTCTTTCGGGAGTTGTTGAGGAAACGCGGCTTAAAAGCGTGGAATATATATTGCAGACGGCAATAGCGGCAAGATCTGTCGGAGCAAAAAAGATAGTAGTCCACAGCGGGTCGTGTTCAAAAATCACAAGAGAACAGGCTATAGAGCTTGCAAAAGACACGCTTTTGAAAGCACAGCAGGCTCTCGATGATGAAAAATTATCCGACATTATTATCTGCCCCGAAACTATGGGAAAGATAAACCAGCTCGGAACTCTCGAGGAAGTTTTGGAGTTATGCTCGGTAGACGAGAGATTTTTGCCGACAGTCGATTTCGGACATCTTAACGCCAGAACGCTCGGCGGTATAAAAACGCGCAAGGATTATGCACAAATGCTCGACCTTATAGAGGACAAGCTTGGACGCGAGCGCGCTTCTTCCATGCATATCCATTTCAGCAAGATTATGTACACAAGCGGCGGGGAAAAAACGCATCTTACATTTTCCGATGAAACATACGGACCAAAGTATGAGCCGCTTATGGAGGAGATACAAAAGCGTGGGATTTCTCCGTCGATAATCTGCGAGAGCGACGGTACACAGGCGGAAGACGCCGCAGAGATGAAGCGGTATTTTGAATCGCTATTTTAGTTGGGGGAATTTATGAAGATACTTGTTATAAACGGACCTAATCTTAACCTGCTCGGAGAGCGCGAGCCGAATGTTTACGGAAATGAAACGCTGAATTCCATAAACGAAGAATTAACTGTAAAAGCCGAGAAAATGGGCTATAAACTTAAATTTTTTCAGTCAAACAGTGAGGGCGCGCTTATAGACGCTCTCCATGCTTCGAGGCTCGACTGCGCGGGAGTTATACTGAACGCGGGAGCATATACGCATTACAGCTATGCGATACGCGACGCAATTTCGGCGATAAAGATACCTGTAGTAGAGGTACATCTCAGCAACGTAAATTCACGCGACGAGTTCAGAAAAACGAGCGTTATTGCGCCCGTCTGCGCCGGAACTATAGCAGGCTTCGGAAAGTACAGCTATCATCTTGCTCTTGACGCACTCGACTACCGTTTCTCAAAGGAGAAGAAATGAGCCTAGTCAAAAAGCTGTCGGAGCAGCTCGGAGAAAATTCCGCCGCACTCATAACGTCTGATCTGTCTATCCGTCATTTGTGCGGATTTAAATTCAGACACGGTTTTATTATTGCCGCGAAAAAAGAAAGCTTCATTTTTGTTTCGCAGGCGGAGTACGATTTTCTGAAAGATAAAGCAGAAGGTTATACAGTAAGCGTTTACAGCGATATGAAAAACGTTTTGGAGCTTCTGAAAACTCTTGGCATAGAAAAGATATATGTCGAGAGCGACAAGATGACTGTAAGAGAATTTAATTATTATTCCGAGGAGCTTTGCGGCGTTGAGATAGTTACAGATGATCTGCTTTCACAGGAACTTGCCATTCTAAGAACGATAAAATCCGAGAGTGAAATAAAAGCTGTCAGAAGAGCCCAGACAGTCTGCGATAAGGCGTATGACAAGCTGCTGATGAATATTCGCAAAGGAATGAGCGAGCGGCAGATAGCTACTATGCTCAGGTGTTATCTTGCCGAATTTGGGGCAGATGAGATATTGCCGAGAATGAGAGTTGCTTCGGGAGAAAATTCCGCGAAGCATTTTATAAAGCCTACCGACAGGAAAATTTCGGACGGCGATTTTCTGCTTATGGATTTTGGCGCAAAGGTCGGAGGTTATTGTTCTTCAATGGCAAGAACGGTAATTGTCGGAGAGATAACCCCAAAACGCGAGAATATCTATAACGCGGTTTATTGTGCAGTAGAAGACGGGCTTAAAGTTCTCCGAAACGGAATAGGCGCAAAGCTGGCTGAAAGCGTATGTCAGGCTACTCTAAGCGGCTGGGAGATCGACAAGTATGCAAAAGCCGATTTCGGACACGGAACGGGACTGGAGTTTTACGAGCCGCCGTATCTCGAACTTGGTTCTCCGTCAATGCTCAAAACAGATATGACGCTTGTTTGCGGGTGTGAGGTGACTGCTCCGAACAGATATGGAGTAAAGATCGCGGACAGCGTTATAATAACCGATGACGGTCATATAAATCTCACAAAGGCAACAAAGAATTTAGTGCATATTTAATTTTTTTGTTTTGATTTGGGAGAATGATATGTGGGAAAGTTTTGAATTTGAACCGCCCTATAAAGGCAAAAAAATCAAAAAAATAAACGGAGTTAAACTTCCCAAAAATTATCTCGCGTTTATGAAAGAGCATAACGGCGGCGAGGGAGAGACTGCGGGCGGTACGTGGCTCGTGCTGTATCAGCTCGAAGAATTACAACAAATGAACGACGATTATGAGATACCCGAATTTCTTCCCGACCATATCATTATCGGCGACAACGGCGGCGGTGAATTTTTCGGAATAAACAAAAAAGGCGAGTATTTTATTGTTCCCGAAATTATTGATGAGGAAAATCTTTCGGTCCTTTGCAATGATATAAACGTACTTCCCGAAGCGATCGACAAGTTCTGGAAGGATATATAAATTTGCAGGCTTAAAGAGAGCGCTAAAAACTTATTGACAAAATATTGCTTTTGTGATATAATAAAATGTAGAGTTTGCTCGTAAGAGCTTAGTTATGTTGAATAAAATTTTGGAGGTTCGCTATGGTAACAGCGGGAGATTTCAGAAACGGTATGACTTTTGAAGAAGACGGAAACGTAATGCAGATCATCGAGTTCCAGCATGTAAAGCCCGGAAAAGGCGCGGCGTTCGTTCGCACAAAGGTGAAGAACGTTATTACAGGCTCGGTGGTTGAAAAGACTTATAACCCGTCCGCAAAATTCCCTACGGCGTTTGTAGAGAGAAAGGATATGGAATACACCTATTCCGACGGCGAGCTTTATCACTTTATGGATTCCGAAACATATGAGGACGTTCCGATAAACGCTTCCGATGTCGGAGATAATTTCAAGTTCGTAAAGGAGAATATGGTTTGCAAGGTTCTTTCCTATAAGGGCAAGGTTTTCGGCGTTGAGCCTCCGAACTTTGTTGAGCTTGAAGTAACGACGACCGAGCCGGGATTTGCGGGAAACACCGCCACTAACGCTACAAAGCCTGCTACTCTTGAAACGGGCGCTGAGATACGTGTTCCTTTGTTTATAAACGAGGGCGAGAAGATCCGTATCGACACAAGAACGGGCGAATATATGGAGCGCGTAAAGTAATCGGACTGCAGTTTGATTTTATCGGAGCTTGGAAAACTTTCAGCTCAAAAACCGAATAAACGGAGGTGTTGTTATGACAATAGGCGAAAAGGTATCTTATATAAAGGGTCTTTGCGAGGGTCTCGGAAAGGAAGATAAGATAATTTCGGCAATCCTTGATGTCCTTGCGGATATCGCGGAAAATCTTGAAGAAGTAGACGAAGAACTTGATGATGTTGCGTCTGTAATGACCGACCTTGAAGAAAGCGTCTGCGACCTTGAGGACGAGGTTTACGGCGAATCGGACGACGATTATTACGAAGAAGATATTGATGACGATATCGACGAGATGTATGAAACTGAGTGTCCGAATTGTCACAATAAAATAAGCTTCGATTATGAGCAGGCGTCAAAGGGCGAGCTTGACTGCCCGAACTGCGGCAAAAAGCTCGTGTTCGATGTAAACGAAGACGCAGAAGAAGTATAACAGTATCTGTTCTCGTAAAAATCAGACGTGTAATTTTTCGGCACAATTCCGCTTTCGTCAGTGCATAAGTATATCTCCAACCGTTTGTGTGGGATATCGAAAGCAGGGGGCGGCAGTTCCGAAAATGCGTCGTTTTTTGCGGGAACAATTTATTTTACTTGTTAATATACTTTAGATAGGACAAGCAGATAAGAGAACAAGAGGCTAAGAGGCTAAGAGATAAGATGAGCTACAAGGACAATCTTTTAAAGATCGACGCATATGTCGCGGGCGAACAGCCGAATAAAACGGATTTCATAAAGCTAAATGCAAATGAAAATCCATATCCGCCCTCGCCTATGGCAATAAAAGCGATAAATGATTTTGATGGTGAAACGCTCAGAAAATACCCTTCTGCAAATGCTGTGGGACTTGTAAAAGCAATTGCCGATTATCACGGCTTAAAGCCCGAAAATGTTTTTGCGGGAAACGGCACAGACGATGTGTTGTCGCTGTGCTTTCGGGCATTTTTCAATTCGGGAAGACCCATACTTTTCCCCGATATAACCTATTCATTCAACACCGTTTGGTGTGAGATACTGAGGATACCCTATGAGCAAATACGCGTAGATGAAAATTTCAGGATAGACCCCGCGGATTACAGAAGGGAAAACGGCGGAGTTGTCATAGCAAATCCGAACGCGCCTACTTCAATCGGAGAAGGCATTGAATTTGTAAGAGAGATTCTCGAAGACAATAAAGACGTTGTGGTGATAATAGACGAGGCTTATGTTGATTTCGGCGGGACAACGGCTATTCCGCTCCTTAAAGAATACGACAACCTTGTTATAACCAGAACGTTTTCAAAAAGCCGCTCAATGGCAGGAATGAGATTAGGCTATGCAATGGGCAGCGCCGACGCTGTTTCTGCGCTTTATGCCGCAAAGGACAGCATGAACAGCTATCCTGTGGACAGCGTTGCACAAGCGGCGGGAATTGCCTCGATAGGCGATGAAAAGTATTTCAGAGAAACGCTGAAAAAGGTAATGGCTACCCGCGAAAGGCTTACGGAAGAAATGCGGAAAATGGGCTTTGATATCCCCGATAGTTCTACGAACTTTATTTTTGCAGAGCATAAGACGCTTTTTGCAAAGGACATTTTCGAGTTCCTTAAATCAAAGGACATCTACGTCCGCTATTTCAATAAACCGCGAATAGATAACCGTTTGCGTATCACAATAGGAACAGACGATGAAACAGACAGGCTTTTAAATGCTTTGAGAGAGTATGTCAATAATTAAAAACGAGAGGTGTATATTATGAAAATAGAAACGCAATGCTTACACGAGGGTTACACTCCCAAAAACGGCGAACCGCGCGTTATGCCTATAGTACAAAGCACGACATATGTTTACGATTCGACTGACGACGTAGCGGCTGTATTTGACGATCCGACAAAGGGGCTTATCTATTCTCGTTTCGCAAACCCGACAACGGACGTTGTAGAAAAGAAGATAGCGGCTCTTGAAGGCGGCGCGGCGGCTATGTGTACGTCGAGCGGTCAGGCGGCGAGCCTGCTTTCTATTCTCAATATCTGCGAGGCAGGCGACAGCTTTATAGCTTCCGCGTCGATTTACGGCGGAACGATAAATCTGTTCGGCTATACGCTGAAGAAAATGGGAATAGAGTGCATTTTCGTAGAGCACGACTGCACGGAAGAAGAGCTGAGCGCGGCATTTAAGGACAACACAAAGGCTGTGTTCGGAGAAACTCTTGCAAATCCCGCGTTGACAGTGCTTGATATTGAGATGTGGGCAAAGGTCGCTCACGCACACGGCGTTCCGCTTATAATCGACAACACCTTTGCAACTCCCGTTTTGTGCCGCCCTATCGAATGGGGAGCGGATATTGTCGTTCATTCTACGTCAAAATATATGGACGGACACGCTCTTCAGGTCGGCGGAGTTATAGTTGACAGCGGAAAATTTGACTGGACAAACGGAAAATTCCCCTGTATGACCGAGCCCGACGAGAGCTATCACGGGCTTGTTTATACGGAAAAATATCCCGCCGCGCCGTATATTACAAAAGCGAGAATGCAGCTTATGCGCGATTTCGGCTGTTATCCTGCGGCAAATTCTTCCTTCCTGCTTAATCTGGGACTTGAAACGCTTGCGGTAAGAATGAAGCAGTATTGTGAAAACGCGCTGAAAGTTGCGCAGTATATACAGTCCACGGGAAAAGCGGAGTTTGTGACATATCCCGCGCTCGAGGGAAGCAAAGGTCACGAGCTTGCGAAAAAGTATCTTCCAAACGGAACCAGCGGCGTTATTTCGTTCTCAATAAAGGGCGGCAGAAGCACGGCCGTAAAGTTTATGGACAGCTTAAAACTTGCGTCAAATGAAGTTCATGTCGCTGATATAAGGACTTGCGTTTTACACCCCGCAAGCGCTACGCACCGCCAGCTTTCCGACGAGCAGCTCGTTGCGGCGGGAATAGACGGCGGACTTATAAGACTGTCCGTAGGTCTTGAAAATGCAGATGATATCATAGACGACCTGAAAGCGGCTTTCGCAAATATCTGACTTTTATCTATGAAAACTTTCGACGTAACATTATAATAAAAAGGATTTTTAAATGCACACAAAATCATCAACAATTATAAGAACAATTATCATAATAATTTCGGGAATAATGCTCGTCTGGTCGCTTTGCAATAAAATTACAGAGGGAACGTTTATCGGCTTCTTCGGCTTCGGTGCAATAATAGCTGTTTGCGTTTTTATAAAGCCGATTTTAAGGGCAATTAAATTCTGTTGGAAAAAGATACCGCTGCGCGTGGTAATGCTTGCTCTTAGCGCGGTAGTTACGTTTTTCGCGGGAATGTGCATATGGTTTTCGGCAAATATGCTGATACGCGCGGAAGTCCCCGTAGACGAGCCGAAAGCTGTTGTAGTTTTAGGCTGTCTAGTAAAGGGAGAAACTCCGAGCTTAATGCTGAATGCACGTCTTGAAGCGGCAGTTGAGGTAATAGAAGAAAACCCCGACGCGCTTATAGTTCTCTGCGGAGGAATGGGCGGAAGCGAGAAGATAACCGAAGCCGAAGCAATGTGCCGTTATCTGTCGGAAAAGGGAATACCCGAAGAACGCATGATACTTGAGGACAAATCGACCTCGACCGAGGAGAATATAGCCTTTGCGGCTGAGATATTAAAGGAACACGGAATATCGGACGATATCATTATAGTTACAAACGAGTTCCACCAATACAGAGCGTATAATTTTGCAAAAAGAAACGAGCTTACTACGGGAGCACATTCGGCGCATACTTTTTTGCCGAATCTTCTGAATTATTGGCTCAGAGAGTGGGCAGGGCTGTTTGTACAGTTCTTTGACCGCTGATAGAGAAAAAAGATCTGAAAGGAGATAACTGTTGATAACAGTATCGGACGTTTCCGTGTCGTTCGGCGGACAGCTTTTGTTTAAAGACGCCGAGCTTAAATTTACCGCGGGAAATTGTTATGGAGTTATAGGTGCAAACGGCGCGGGAAAATCGACATTTCTGCGCGTGCTTTGCGGCGAGCTTGAACCGACAAAAGGAACGGTCTCACACCCCGCAGAGCTTAGAATGAGCGTTTTAAAGCAGGATCACTATGCGTTTGACGAGTATACCGTAATGGATACCGTAATTATGGGAAACAAGCGCCTTTACGATATTATGAAGGAAAAAGACGCGCTTTATGCTAAAGAGGATTTTACCGATGAGGACGGGGAAAGAGCGTCTGTTTTAGAGGGCGAATTTGCCGAGATGAACGGCTATGAGGCTGAAAGCGACGCGTCAAAACTCGTTCAAGGGCTCGGGCTTTCTGAGGACATAATGTATTCGCAGATGTCTTCGCTTTCGGGAAATGAAAAAGTAAAGGTATTGCTCGCACAGTGCCTTTTCGGAAATCCCGATATTATCCTTATGGACGAGCCGACAAACCACCTCGATGTAGACGCGGTGTCGTGGCTCGAAGATTTCCTTGCGGATTATTTCGGAACAGTCATTGTCGTTTCCCATGACAGGCATTTTCTGAATAACGTCTGCACGCATATAGTCGATATAGATTATGGAAAAATTAAAATGTACGTCGGAAATTATGAGTTCTGGTATGAAAGCTCGCAGCTCATAAGGCGTATGATAAAACAGCAAAACCAAAAGACCGAGGAGAAGATAAAGGAGCTTCAGAACTTTATCGCACGCTTTTCCGCGAACAAATCAAAATCAAAACAGGCGACCTCCCGCAGAAAGCTGCTCGATAAGCTGACAGTCGAAGAACTTCCCGCAAGTTCGAGAAAATACCCTTATATCGCGTTCGACATGGAGCGCGAGTCGGGAAAAGATATCCTCGAAGTCAGGGGCTTGTCAAAAACCGTTGACGGCGTAAAGGTATTGAACAATTTAAGCTTCACCGTTGCAAAAGGCGATAAAATAGCTTTTGTCGGGGCAAACGAGATAGGCATAACGACGCTGTTTAAGATACTGACCGAAGAAATACCCGCTGATGAGGGAACGTTCAAATGGGGAAGCACCATAAGCGTTTCATATTTCCCTAATGACAACAGTTCGTTCTTTAACGGCTGTGATCTGTCCATACTTGACTGGATGCGTCAGTATTCAAAGGACGAGACCGAAAGTTATCTAAGAGGATTTTTAGGGAGAATGCTGTTTTCGGGAGATGACGTATTCAAGCCCGTGAAAGTCCTTTCGGGAGGGGAAAAGGTTAGATGTATGTTTTCGAGAATGATGCTTTTTAAAAGCAATTTTCTCATTCTTGACAGACCCACAAACCACCTTGACCTTGAAAGCATAACCGCGGTAAACAACGGCCTTTCGGAGTTCAAGGGAAATCTGCTTTTCGCTACTCACGACCTCGAAATACTCGAAACTGCTCCGAACAGGATAATTGAACTTACCGAAAACGGCTGCCGTGATTTTGCGGGAAGCTATGAGGATTATGTTTCATGGCGGCGCGAAAATGTGGGCGGAGCGCTTGCTATCTGACAAAAACGGCGCATTTATCGGGGTGTGGAAATATGAATTACATTATTCTTGATATGGAATGGAACCAGGCTTTGAGCAGGGCTAAGACCGTTCGTTCGCCGATAGTTCTCAACGGAGAGATAATTCAGATCGGCGCAATAAAGACAGATGAAGATTTTGAGCTTGTAGACAGGTTCAAAATAAACGTCCGCCCGAAATATTACAAGAAAATGAATCCTTATGTTGAGGAAATAACGGGTATCTCAAGCCTTGATCTGACTTGCGGAGAGACTTTTCCACAGGCGTTCAGACGTTTTTACGAGTGGTGTGGGAACGATTTCCGTTTTATAACCTGGGGTTTTGACGATATAGGGATATTGTCCGACAATTTAAAGCTTCATGGGCTTGACGATACTTTCGGCAGGAATTATATAAACCTTCAGCTTATTTACAACCGTCAGACAAAAGCGCCTCAGCTTCAGTGCAGCCTGTCTGCCGCCGCAGAAAAGCTCGGTATTCCTATAGATGTTCAGGTACATGACGCGGCAAACGACGCATATCTTACATACGAGGTATGCAAAAAGCTTGATATGACATTGGGCATTGCAGAATATTCAGAGCTTGCCTCGAAAATATCCGAGCCTATATTCAGGGATACCGTACCGAAAGTGAAGGATTGCAAAAAAATGCTACTTGATAAACGGGTGACCGATATAAAATGCCCCGCTTGCAAGCAAAAGCTGCCGTTTGGAGAGTGGCTTTTCACAAACGGAAAAAATTGCAGGACTATCACCCGCTGTACTTGCAATGAAGTTTATTTGGTAAAGCTCAAAGCTGCGTTTATCTCGGAGGGAAATTTTACGGTCGTGCGTTCGGTCTATGCTTCTACCGAGAGTGAAGCAAACATTTTTTCCGAAAAGCTGAGAAAAAGAGCCGAGGCACGAGAAAGACACAAGAAAAACGTTTAATCCCGATAACAATTTAAATTTTATCCGCGAAGCGGATACCTTTGCTGTTTACTTTAAACTGTACACTGTATACTGCAAATCATAGACAAAGTACATCTACTCCCATAATCACGTTTGTCAGAAATAAAACCCCACCCTTGTGCATACACTTTGCACAAGGGGTGATTTTCGTGGTATACAGTTTTAATGACTTGAAGTGTAAAGAGATCATCAATGTAAAGACGGGCGCAAGGCTCGGATATCCCGACGATATAGAGTTCGACAGCTGCACGGCAAAGATATGCAGAATGATAGTTTTCGGCAGGGCGAAGCTGTTCGGACTTCTCGGAAGAGAGGACGACCTGTATATAAAGTGGTGTGATATTGACGTTATAGGTGATGATACGATACTTGTTTCATGCGATGTTCCGTCAAATTGCATAAAACGCCGCGGAAAAGGTTTTGGAAGTTTGTTTAAATGAACAAATAAAAAATACTTGATAAATAAACAAATTTATGGTACAATATTATGGTAATTTCGGTTGTTATAATATACCGAGAAATACACACACGCAAAAGGCTTTTTGGGTGCGGCATTGTGTGAAAAGAGCGCGGAGTGTTAGTTTTACACGGGTCCTGCAGCATAAAGCCGTTGGAAGGGCTTGTTTTGCGTGGAGGAAATTAACCTAAACAGGAGGAAAAACAAATGGCAGTAGTATCAATGAAACAGCTTCTGGAGGCAGGAGTACACTTCGGACACCTCACAAAGAGATGGAACCCGAAAATGGCTCCGTATATCTTTACCGAGAGAAACGGTATTTACATTATAGACCTTCAGAAAACAGTAAAGAAGCTCGACGAGGCTTATAACTTCATCCACGAAACAGCGGCAAACGGCGGCGAGATACTCTTTGTAGGAACAAAGAAGCAGGCTGCGGATTCCATAAAGGAAGAAGCTACCCGCGCAGGCGCTCACTATGTAAACGCTCGTTGGCTCGGCGGTATGATGACGAATTTCAAGACTATTCAGAGAAGAATTGCTCGTCTTGAACAGCTTCATACAATGGAAACAGACGGAACGTTCGATCTTCTTCCCAAAAAGGAAGTTATAAAGCTCAATCTTGAAATTGAAAAGCTCGAAAAGTTCCTCGGCGGTATAAAGAATATGAAGAAGCTCCCCGCGGCTCTGTTCGTTGTAGATCCGCGCAAGGAGAAAATTGCCGTAAGCGAGGCAAGAAAGCTCGGTATTCCCGTTGTGGCTATTGTAGACACAAACTGCGATCCCGATGAGATAGACTATGTTATCCCCGGAAACGACGACGCTATCCGCGCTGTAAAGCTCATTGCAGGCGCAATGGCTGACGCGATAATCGCAGGCAACCAGGGAACAACAGAAGAGCCCGCAGAAGAAAAAGACGAACAGCCCGAAGCAGAGGCTGAATAATTTGAGCGGTGCGGATAAATACAGAGGAGAATGAATAATATGGCTAATATTACACCAAAGGACGTAAAAGAGCTGCGCGATATGACAGGCTGCGGTATGATGGACTGCAAGAGAGCGCTTGAGGACGCAAACGGCGACCGCGACGAGGCTGTAAAGATCCTTCGTGAAAAGGGTCTTGCAAAGGCAGCTAAAAAGGCGGGAAGAATTGCCGCAGAGGGCGTTGTAAAGACGCTTGTAAAGGGCGACAAGGGCATTATCGCCGAGATAAACTGTGAAACAGACTTCTGCGCTAAGTCGGAAAAGTTCTTAGAGCTCGTTGAGGACATCGCGAACACCATACTCGAAAGCGACGCTGAAACTCCCGAGGCTCTTATGAGCTGCAAGGTAGCAGGTGCAGAAGAAACAGTTGAGGCTTATCTTACAAATAAGATTGCGACCATCGGCGAGAATATAAAGATTCGCCGCTTTGCTAAAATGCAGGGCGAGCTTACGGGATATATGCATGACGGCGGCAGAATAGGAACGCTTCTCAGAATATCTACCGATAAGCCCGACAGCGCGGAAGTAAAGGAGTGCGCAAAGAACGCCGCTCTCCAGGTAACTGCTCTTAACGCTCAGTATATCAGCAGAGATACCGTTCCCGCTGATGTTCTTGCAAACGAAAAGGAAGTACAGACAAAGCTTGTTGAGCAGGAAGGAAAGCCTGCAAACGTAGCCGAAAAGATAGTAGAAGGACGTATCAGAAAGTTCTACGAGGACGTTTGCCTGCTTGACCAGAAGTATTTCAAGGACGATTCGATGAATGTCGGAAAGTATATAGACAGCGTTGCAAAGGCTCAGGGCTGCTCAATAAAGGTCGAGGAGTTTATCCGTTTTGAGCGCGGCGAGGGCATTGAGAAAAAGGCTGACGATTTCGCGGCAGAAGTTGCACAGCTTGCAGGAAACTGATTTAATCAAAAAAAAGATATTCGGCTCTCCGAAAAAAAGGAGAGCCGTTAATTTTTTTAAGAATTTCGGGCAGACAACAAGAGTTCCCCGAAATTCTTACCTCTTACATCTTATCTCTAACCTCTAAAAGGGCGAGCCGTTCTTTTATGTATTATGCCGTTCTTGATTTTAGCTCCTTATACTTTCTTTTTGTCGCTTCTCCTCCGCGTATATGGCGTTCCTGTTTGTTTTTGTTGAGGACAGCTTTTACTTTTTCATAAAGCGCTTTGTTTACTTTTGGGAGTTTGGAGGTAATGTCCTGATGAACCGTGCTTTTGCTGATCCCGAATTGTTTTGCGGTACTTCTGACGGTTGCGTTTTTTTCGACAATATATGTTCCGAGTACGACACACCTTTCGTCATTTCCTTCGTTTATCATTTTCAACGAAATTCAACCCCTTTCAAACTGTATAGCACTAAATTTTATGTCCTTTGTGACAGGATTATGATTGCGGACAAATTCACTATTGACTTTTAGGGAGAAAAACGTTATAATTTAAAAGGCGGAGTATTTTTAGCAGACAGAGGAGAATAAAATGATATTTGAATTTAGTCCCGAACTTATAGAAGCGGAGCTTTCGGCTCTCGAAAAATGTAAGGAGCAGTTTGAAAAGCTCGACAGACTTTGCGAGCAAAACGGTGAAAGGGTTTTAAAGGCGTTTATCGACAACAGGATAAGCGAAATGCACCTAAAAGGCACAACAGGCTATGGCTATGACGACAGCGGCAGAGATAAGCTCGACGCGGTATTCGCTCAAGTTTTGGGCGCAGAAGACGCGCTTGTACGCCACAATTTCGTAAACGGCACTCACGCAATAGTAACCGCGCTGTTTGGTGTTCTTAGAGCGGGCGACAGGATATTGTTTACGACCTCAAAGCCCTATGATACCGTTTGCGACGCAGTTTTCGGAGAGAACATCGGCTCTATCAAAGATTACGGAATAACGGCGGAGGTAGTAGAGCTTACAGAGCAGGGATTGCCCGATCTTGAAAAAATATCCGAGCGAGCAAAAGGCTGTAAAGCGGCTTTTATCCAGCGTTCGAGGGGATATTCGCTTCGTCCGTCATACGACATTGAAACAATAGGAAAGATAATTTCCGCTGTCAAGAATAATAATCCCGACTGCATAGTAATAGTTGACAATTGTTACGGTGAGCTTGTCGAGGATAAAGAGCCGACAGCGGTAGGCGCTGACCTTATTATCGGAAGCCTTATAAAGAACTTGGGCGGCGGTATTGCCGAAACAGGAGGTTATATCGCGGGAAGGGCAGACCTTATCGAAAAATGCGCCTACAGGCTTACAACGCCGGGAGCAGGCAAAGAGGTCGGCTGTACTTTAAATCAGCTAAGAGGAATGTATATGGGGCTTTTCCGCGCACCCGAAGCGGTCTGCGGAGCGCTTAAAACGTCCGTTTTTGCGACCTCGCTGTTCGACGAGCTGGGGTATGAAGCATTCCCGAAATATGACGAAAAACGGACGGACATAATCGCGGCAATAAAACTGAACGGTGCAAAAGAATTGTGCGCGTTCTGCGAGGGTATACAAAGCGGATCTCCTATAGACAGCGGCGTTACACCCGAACCGTGGGATATGCCAGGCTATGACAGCAAAGTCATTATGGCGGCAGGCGCGTTTACAATGGGCGCTTCGATAGAAATTTCCGCCGACGCACCATTGAGAGAACCTTATGCGGTGTGGGTTCAAGGCGGACTTACCTTTGCGAGCGGAAAAATAGCGATAATGAAAGCCGCCGAGCGCGTTCTGAGGGACAGAGAAAATGGTTAGAAAAATGATGGTGGTCTCGGCAATAACCCTTGTGCTTATGATGGTTTTCTGGGGAATATTTATTTCGAGCGAAAAGCGTGTCTTCTACATTCTCGGGATAATTTCACTTACGGTATGTTATCAATTCTGTGAAAGGCTCGTTATTGGCGGGCTTATCGACTACAATATGAAAAACCGCTTTGATCACAATAAAGAATGGTTCTCGGAAAAAAGCTTTGAAAAGAATTTATACAAGAAACTGCGCGTAAAGAAATGGAAGGATAATTTCCCGACAGCAGACGAAGAACTTTTTTCGCTAAAAACTCACACGGCAGAGGAAATAATTATGGCGGGCTGTCAGTCGGAAATTGTGCATTGGCTTTGCGCGGCGGCAGGATTTCTGACATTGTTTCTTATAATTCCATTCGGGGAATGGTATATATTTCTGATAATCTCGGTATTTGCCGCAGTCTATGATATGGCGTTTGTGATAACTCACCGCTACAACCGCCCGCGGCTTTTGAAAACGCTAAAACGTCTGAATGAAAAGGAGAATTAAAATGATAAAGAGCATGACAGGATTTGGCAGGGGAAACGCCGTGCTTAACGGCAGAGATATTACCGTGGAAATAAAAGCGGTAAACCACCGTTATTATGAGCTTACCTGCAAGCTCCCGAGAAGTATGAACTACTGCGAGGAGCGCCTTAAAACGCTTTTAAACGGCAGGATAACGCGCGGAAAGACGGAGCTTTCCGTTCAGATACAAAGCGTAGGAGAAGTGTCCGAGCAGATAGCCGTAAACAAGGACATTGTGCGCCAGTATATAGAAGCCCTGCGCGGGATAAAAGACGAGCTTGGTCTTTTGGACGACCTTACATTGTCGAATGTTATGCGTATTCCCGACGCATTTACGGTTGTAAAGGCTGAAACCGACGAAGAACAGCTATGGGAGGATTTAAAAACAGTGACCGAAACTGCCCTTACTAATTTTGTCAAAATGCGCGAAAACGAGGGCAATCGAATGAAAGCGGATTTGCTTCAAAGACTTTCGACAATTGAAAAGTGGGTGGATATAATAGACGAGCGTTCGCCGAAAATTGTCGAAGATTACAGAAAGCGTCTTTATGACAGAATGACCGAGGTCTTGCAGGGAAAGGAAATAGACGAGAGCAGGATACTTCTTGAGGCGGGAATATTTGCCGATAAAACCGCCGTAAGCGAAGAAACGGTTAGGCTAAGGTCGCATATCGCGCAGTTCCGTGAAATGCTCGAAAGCGGCGAGCCTGTCGGAAGAAAGCTCGATTTCCTTGTTCAGGAAATGAACCGCGAAACAAACACCATAGGCTCAAAGGTCCAGGATATAGAAGTAACGAAAATCGTCGTAGACCAGAAAAGCGAGATAGAGAAAATAAGAGAGCAGATACAGAATATAGAATAACAGATATTAAGACGGGGAGAAAATTATGTCGTTTCGCGGCGCACTCATTCATTTTAAAACAATAACAAAACACCGTCATAAGGTCATAGCTCATTGTGCCAAGGCGGGGATTTTAGGACAGGGATTATTGCACGATCTGTCAAAATATTCCCCGACCGAATTTATTCCGGGCGCAAAATTCTCCACGGGAAAACGCAGCCCGAACGAGGGCGAGCGTGAGGCTTACGGCTATTCAAAAGCATGGCTTCATCACAAAGGCAGAAACCGCCACCATTTTGAATATTGGACGGACTACGATCCGAAAACAAAGTTGATGTCGCCTGTAAAAATGCCGCTTAAATACGTTGCGGAGATGTTCTGCGACAGAGTAGCCGCAAGCAAGATCTACCGAGGAAAAGACTATAAAGACAGCGACCCGCTCGATTATTTCGCACAAGCAAAGAACAAACGCATTATCCATCCCGAAACGTCGGCTTTTCTCGAAATGCTTTTGAAAATGCTTGTCGAAAAGGGAGAGGACGAAACGTTTAAGTTTTTAAAGGATTATCTTAAACACAATAAGGATTATTAAACATAAACCCGCGTTCCTTTTCAGAACGCGGGTTTTCAGACTGTATATAAAGCCCCATCTGCTGTGTCAGCGGCACTGCGGCAGGCACAAAGCCTAGCCGCAGCACCGCTTCCTTGCATCTGGGGCTTTCTCTACAGTCTGAAGTTTGCCTTTTTTTATACAGTGTGTGGATTATTTTTCCCTATACATAGAATTGAATATCGGTCTTAATTTCTTGTAGAGCAGAACCGATAATATTGCCGCGATTAGACCTTTTACAAACGTAAACGGAACATTGAATATAAGCAGACATTCAGCGAGCGTATCCACATTCGGATTTATCTTCTGATACTCTGAGACAATAGCCTCTATCGGCATACCTATGTTTGAATAAAGCGGATAAATGAGGAAATAATTCGACACAAATCCTCCAAGCAAAGTCATTGTAATCACGCCGACTATACAGCCGATAACCGCACGGCTGAATTGTTTTTGCCTGTGCGAAATTAGTCCTGCGGGAACAACAAGCGCTATGCCGAGGATAAAGTTTGAAAGCTCGCCGATGCACGCCGTTTTTGTTGTAAAACAGCCTATTACGTTTTTTATCAGGCACACGAAAAATCCCGAAACAGGTCCCATTGTTAGCGTCGCCAGGACTGCGGGAGCGTCCGAAAAGTCGAACGTTATAAAGCTCGGCATTATCGGTATCTTGAACGTTAACGTTTCCGCAAGCACTATCGAAAGTGCCGCCATTAGCGCGGTGAATACCAGTTTCCTGACATCGATCCGCTTTCCTTGTTTTGCTGTGTTTTCCATAAAAAGTCCTTTCCTCAGGGTATGACTTTTTCTGAACAAAAATCCCGATTTTCGGACAACAATCCAAAAATCGGGGCGCAAATATGTGACTATTTGTGTTCTGTTCTTTCATCCGGACTATACCGTCGGTATCGGAATTTCACCGATTCGGCAGCCGTTTTGTTTAACGGCTGTTCGCGGACTATACCGCCGGTGAGGAATTGCACCTCGCCCCGAAACAGATTAAAATTTATTTGTGATTTCTCACATCTACATTATATTACACTTTGTATGATTTGTCAATAGCTTTTTTTATTTTAATTTTCACTTCATAAACTTTTTCAGCAGTCTTGCTACTTCTTTTACATCTATAGGCTTTGCCGTATGTGCATTCATTCCTGCGTCCAGACATTTTTTAACATCGTCCGAGAATGCGTCTGCCGTCATCGCTATAATCGGCAGATCGCAGTCGGGGCGGTTTTCCTTTCGTATGGCTTCCGCCGCCTCATATCCCGACATTTCGGGCATTCTGATGTCCATAAGTATCGCCTTGTAATATCCGACCTCGCTCTTTTCAAACATATCCACGCAGATCTTGCCGTTCTCCGCATTATCTATCAGAAGCCCCAGCTCCGACAACAGCTCGTTTGCTATCTCTCGGTTAAGGTCGTTGTCCTCTGCGAGCAGTATGCGCACATTGTCAAAGCGCTCTATGTTGTCGGGACGTTCTACCTCTATTGTATCTTCCGTAGACGGCACTTCGTTTCCTGCCGCAAACTTTTTCAGCCCGTAGTACAGCGTGGACTTAAACAGCGGTTTTGCGATAAAGCCCGATATGCCCGCTTCCTTTGCCTTGTCCTCTATCTCCGACCAGTCGTATGCGGATATCAGCAGAATGGGAACATCATGTCCGAGGTGTATCCTTATCTGCTTTGCAGTCTCAATGCCGTCGATCCCGGGCAGCTTCCAGTCAAGAAGAATTATATGGAACGGGTTTGTATAGTGCTTTTGCTCGATTATCTTTACCGCGCTCTCTCCGTCAAGCGTCCATTCGGCGTTTATCCCTATTTTCTTCAGCGATTCCGAAGCCGTCTTGCAGATAAGCTCGTCGTCGTCAACAACAAGCATATGCCAGTTCGGAAGTATCATATTTTCTTCGCGGACATCTGCAATTTCAAGGTCGAGCGTCACATAAAAGCAAGTGCCTTCGCCCTGTTTGCTTTCAACGCGGATATCGCCCTTCATCGTGTCGACTATGTACTTTGTGATAGCCATTCCGAGACCCGTTCCCTCGGTTTTGTGAACGCGCTTTGTGTCCTCTCTCGCGAAAGCGTCGAAAACGGTCTTTTGAAATTCTTCCGTCATTCCTATGCCGTTGTCGCGGACTTCAAGTTTAACTCTCGTGAAATTTTCGCCGACAGGGGATGGTTCTTCATACAGCGTTACTTCAATTTTTCCCTCGTCCTGGGTGAATTTAACGGCGTTTGAAACGAGATTTAGTATAACCTGATTAAGTCTGACGGAGTCGCAGAGAACATTTTCGTGCTCGATATTGTCAATGCTCACGTTGAAATGCTGGCGCTTAGCCTTTATCTGCGGCTGAACTATGCCGACTACGCCGTCCATTACCTCTCTTAGAGAAACGTCCGATATAGATAAGGTCATCTTTCCGCTTTCGATCTTGGACATATCGAGAACGTCGTTTATAAGCCCCAAAAGGTGTCTGTTTGAAACGCTTATTTTTTCCAGACAGTTTTCGACCTGCGCGCGGTTGTCTATGTTCGCCATAGCTATGGCGGTCATACCGACAATAGCGTTCATAGGCGTTCTTATGTCGTGAGACATATTCGAGAGAAATTCGCTTTTTGCGCGGTTAGCATTTTCCGCTTCAAGTCGCGCCGCTTCGAGAAGCCTCATCTGCCTTCTGCTTGAATGATAATACAGCGTGAAAATAATTATAAGCACCGCGAGGTTAATCGCCATGCATATTATCATAAGCACAAGCCTTACTTGCCCCAAAGATTCAATTATGCTGTCAATATTTCCATACGGCATGACTGAAACGAGATACCATTCGCTGTCGCTGAGCGGGCAGGCATATATATACCTCATCTGTCCGTCAACAAGAGAAGCGTTGTTATAGACCCCGCGGTTTTCCATTGCTTCGGTCATTCCCGAAATAAGCTCTTCGAGATTGCCGTTTTTGCCGACTAACGAGCGCATATAATCAAAATAGTTGTTTATATCCTGATTATCGGTATTATTTACGATATAATTGCCGTTAGAGCGAATAAGGCGCGTCTGTATAAGCTGATTTTTTTCATCGAGCGAGAGCGTCGCGGAAATATAGGACATCGGAATAGTCGCCACAACTGCAATGCTTGTGCGATCATTATTCAGATGATAAACCGCAGGAAGTCCGAACATAACCACTCTTTCGCCCGCAGAGTCTGTTCCCACGGCGATCTTCTTTTTTCCCTCTGTCAGAGAGGCAAAAAACTTCGTTGCCGCAGAAAGCTCGACCGTATCGCCGTATATCATTTCCGTCGAACCGTCGCTCATCATAAAGCCCAGAGAGCGATAGGAGCGTATCTGCCCCTGATAACCCATACCGCTTGAAAGATCTTCATAAGGCGCAGAACCGTCGGGATAAAGCTCTACAAGCTCTTCAAGCGTATCCATACGCAACGAAATGGTATTGTCGAATTGTTCGGAGATTTCGTGGCTCATGCCCTCCATATATATCTCGCCTATTTCGCTTACAGCTTTACGGCTCTCAAAGGACATAAATATTCCGAGAAAAGCTAAAGTTCCTATTGTCGTTACCAAAAGCACAAGCAGACTTATCATAAGAAAACGCGAAGTTTTCAAAGGCTTTTTTGCGTTGTTTCGGTTATTCAAAACCGCACCGCCTTTCCTTTATACTGAAAATATCCGAATACAAAAAGTATTCGGATATCGCATTTAGACAAGAATAGTCAGTCCAGATTTCCGAGTGCGGAAATGACCTTTTCATATTCCGTTTTTACAATTTCCGCAAGCTCGGGGGTGTTTTCGGCTACTTCGTTCCTTAGCGCTTCCGTAAGGTCCGAAGAAGCTTTTTGGAGATTGTCAAGTCCTAAATTAGCGCAAACTCCTTTTAATGTGTGCGCCATTCTGAAAGCGAGCTGATAGTCCTTTTCACCGAGCGATCTAAAAAGTTCTTCGGCGGTCTTGTCGTTCGGGAATTTTTTTACAAACTTGTCGAGCATTTTTTCCGAGTTTCCCATTCTCATGAGCGCCGCATTAAAGTCAGAGCCAATGCTCTCATAAAATTCCTTTAAAGTCAATATCGTCAACTCCCTTCAACATTCCGTACGTATAGCCGTATGGCACAAGCTTTCCTATAACTCCCGTATATGATGGCGGTTCTTCCGCAGTCCATGTCGTAAGGCAAATAAGCTTATAAGTAAAGCATTTCGCGTTCTCAGGCACCTCGGCTTCGTGACTGTCGCTCAGCAAAAAGCTGTTTATTTCTTTCCCGTCTTCCGTGGTAATAAACTGGTGGAAATAGAACATCACCACGGGCTCGTCAACGTTCGCTCCTCTTATACGCGATATAATAGCGCCGAGCTTGTCTTTTCCGAAGAATTTCGCCAGTCTCCAGTCCGAATGAGGATCCATTATCGTTTCGGGCAATCCCAGAACTGCGGCGGAGTTTTCGGAGAACGACAACATTCTCGTGGAAACGCTGTATTCAAAGCTGCAGCTTCCCGTAACCTTTTCAAAGAAGCGGTTCTTCAGTCTTTCGTATTCGAGCTTTCTGAGCAATCTGTCCGAACTGTACAGTGCGTCATTCTTAAGAAGCTCCCGCGCGAACGCTTTAATTTCGTGCTCGTCATTTGTATTCAGCCCGCTGCCTTTTTCCTTTACGGCGCGCATTTCTTCCTGCGTTTCTTCGAGGCATTGCAGCAGCATGGGATTGAACGTTCCGCATTCCCCGTTCAATATCATTTCCATTGACTTTTCGTGAGTATATGCCTTTTTGTATACTCTGTCGGCGGTGAGTGCGTCATAAACGTCCGCAAGAGATACGACCTGCGCCGCTATCGGTATCTCGTCGCCTTTAAGCCCGTCGGGATAACCGCGCCCGTCCCAGCGCTCGTGATGCCACCGCGCAATGGCGTATGAATACTTTACGATAGGTTCTTCCTCGTGAAAGGGAAGATCCGAAAGCATTCTCGCGCCCGCCGCAGAATGGGTCTTCATTATCTGATATTCTTCGTTTGTAAGACGTCCCGGCTTATTCAGTATCTCGTCGGGAATGGAAATTTTCCCTATATCGTGCAGCGCTGCGGCGTTGCAAATAAGCGAAATATCCGCTTCGGAGAGCTGATATTTGTCGGTCATTCTTGAAAGCGCTTTCAGAAGTATCTCGGTGTAATTCTGAACGTTCTTTACGTGCAGACCGCACTCGTTGTTTCTGAACTCGACTATGTGAGCGAGAATGTCTATCATCATTCTCGAATTTTTTTCTCTTTCATAAAATTGGTCTGCAAACAGATCCACAAGCTTTTTCTGCTTTGAATACAGAGCAATGATGTTGTGGCAGCGTTTTTGAACGACCAGCGAGTCGAACGGTCTGCGGATAAATTCCGTAACACCCAGCTCATAGGCCGTATGAGTAAGCACGGGAGAATCCTCCGAGCTTATCATGATAACGGGTATATCGTCTATCCAGCTGTTCTTGCTCATTATCTCGAGAACTTCGAGACCGTCCATTTCGGGCATTATCATATCAAGCAGTATGAGCGAGATATCGTTTGCCCGCTCATTTAACATAGCAATAGCTTCCTTGCCGTTTTCAGCCTCGAGGATCTCATATTCCTCCAGCATATCGGCAAGTATCTCACGGTTCATCTGAGAGTCGTCAACAATAAGAATTTTTCCCATAAGACATTCCTGCGTAAATCCGCATATTCTCCTTTTCTAAAAAATTCAGTAGTGAGTGATTAAAGAAACTAAGAATACGTTTTGCAGAAAAGTATGTAAATAAACATTACATCAGACCGTATATAATACCCCGTCTGCTTCGTCATCGTTTTGAGCGGCAAACAGCCTTTCGCCTTAAACTCTTACATCTTATCTCTAACCTCTAGAAGCGGGGGTTGCGGGGACGGGAGCCCCCGCACTCTCCCCCTTTCCCCTCGGGAAAGGGGGCAGGGGGATAGGGCGAGATAACGTTATTTAAAGAAATACCGTTTTAGAAATAAGATGATGGAAGATAGAGTTTGAAAGAAGAAGTTATTCTTGGTTGAAAACAAATTCTAACCTCTTACTTCTAGCAGGATAGGGCGAATAAACGTTATTTATAGAAATATCGTTTAAAAAGAACTCCAAATCGGTATATATACAAACTGATGTAAATAAACATTACATTTACACACATCTACAAAATACATTATAACATATAATTCATTTTTTGTCAACAACAAACGCCCGAATTTTTAAATAATGCGCACAAAGTGCATAAAGAAAATAAACGGCAAAAATTACTTGACAAAACGCCCTAAATGCCTTATAATTCAATAAGGGACATTTTGTTTGATATAAATTTAAAATTCCCGTTTATTTGTCACAATAAATTAAAAAACGAAAAGAGGAAAATTATGAGCATACTTGTTCTGGGCGGAGCGGGCTATATCGGTTCTCATACGGCGCTTGAGCTTGTGAGAGCGGGGGAGAGAGTGGTTGTCGCGGATAATCTGTCTACGGGGCATATACAGGCTGTCCCCGAGGGCGCGAAGTTCTATAAAGGCGACTTGCATGACAAATCGTTTCTTGACAGCATTTTTGAAAACGAGCAGATAGACGCAGTCATTCATTTCGCGGCATATTCTCTTGTCGGTGAGAGCGTTACAAACCCTCTCAAATATTATGACAACAATCTTTGCGGAACGAAAGTTCTGCTTTCTTCAATGGTCGAGCATAGGATAGACAAGATAGTATTTTCATCTACTGCGGCTACCTATGGCGAGCCTGAGAATATTCCCATTCTTGAAACGGACAGGACGCTGCCGACAAATCCATATGGCGAAACCAAGCTCGCGATGGAGAAAATGTTTTACTGGACGGCAAACGCTCACGGTATGAGATACGTTTCACTTCGCTATTTCAATGCCTGCGGCGCGGATAAATCGGGACATATAGGAGAGGCACATAACCCCGAAAGCCACCTTATACCGCTTATACTTCAGGTGCCTAACGGAAAGCGCGACAGCATTTCGATATTCGGAACGGATTATGATACGCCCGACGGAACGTGCATACGCGATTATATTCATGTTACGGATCTAGCGCAGGCGCATATACTTGCGGTTCAATATCTGAGAAACGGAAACAAGAGCGATATATTCAATCTCGGAAACGGCGTTGGATATTCCGTGCGCGAGGTAATAGAAACTGCGCGTAAGGTCACGGGACATTCTATTCCCGCAGTAGAAGCGGATAAGCGCGCGGGCGATCCCGCAAGGCTCGTGGCATCGAGCGAAAAGGCGAGAAAAGTCCTCGGTTGGGATCCTAAGCACGCAAGCCTTGAAGAAATAATCGCTGACGCATGGAATTGGCATAAGACCCACCCGAACGGGTTCGAGGAATAGAGGCTAGCGGCAAGAGGATGGAAGCTGTTATGAGCGGCGAAGTGCGTTATCGTTTAAAACCACCTACGGGCGGCGACACGAAAGTTTTTTGAAAGGGAGCTTGAGGGAAAACTTTTTTTCAAAAAAGTTTTCCCTCAATAAC